>JAIBBM010000003.1 GCA_019694685.1 Leptospirales bacterium | reverse complement strand
ACGGCGCTCCTTCCCAGAAGCAAAAGCGCGGCCAGAGCGATCCCTTCGGGAGGCCAGATGGGCGAAACCTGAGAATTCAGGAATGCAAGCGAAAACCCCACCCGCGCACCCAGCACGTATGCCAGGGCAATGGCTAGATTCTGACCAATGAAAACCAGTGGCCGGGAAAGTTGCGGGCGATGCTCGGTCATCTCAGATCAAGGAAACGGATTGTACATCGGGCCAAAGACTTCCAGCAATTCGCTGTCGCTCAGAATGGTGTCCCTTTCCTCTATTTTATGACGATAGAAATCGGACTTTGGCGAGTCGACTAAAAACAAAACTTCCAGGGCCTCTCTATTTCTTAAATTCTGCCCTGCGATCTTGAAAAGCGTGGCCTTGAGCCCTTCTGCCTGCGCCGGAGTCACCGGGCGAACGGATTCGATTGCGTCTGCCATCTGGTCCAGAACACTTCTGTCGGCCAGTCGCCCGAGCAAACCGTAGAGCGCCGCCATGTCACGCATCGTCGCCGCGAAAACCAGCATCCGCGATTCAACGGATTCATGCTCGTCTACCACCCAGAGCTTGCGAATCCGCAACCTGAACAGCCCGCGAAACGCATGAAGACTCTCGACTCTGTGATCGTGGGCCCGAAGATAGCGCGCCGCAAAATCATACGAATCCTCAGAAGGAAGCGCCCACACATGATTGCGAAGAAAGATTTCGCGCCTCATTTGTATCTGGCGAAGGGGTTCCTGAGATTGGAGTGAGCTCCCCTTCTTGAGGGATCCAGTCAGTGCGTTTTCTCTCTTGTCCAGGGAGTTGTGGCAATCCGCGAAGGTTGAAGGCGAAGGGTTCAGCAGATATTTACTCAGAATCGGCATCTCTTTTATAAAGCCCGTGGGCGGAGAATACTTTAGCTTCATATACTGTTTTCGAATCAATCCTGCCTGCGATGCGGCGGCCATTCTTTCCATGCGCGAAAGAGAAGCGTCCCAGATTTGAGCGAATTTTGTTAGATCGCCAAACATCGCAGACCAGCTCGAAGAATCACTGGTTTCCGCACAATGAAATGGAAGCAAGTCCACCCGGGAAGAATCTGTCTTTGAATCTGCTTTTTGATCCGTCGAGTTCTTCAGAGCTTTCTCGTAGTATTCCGCAGCCTCGTCATATCTACGCAGATCGAGCATCATTCTACCAAGAACATAGAACAGAAAAGCATCCGGCTTTCGATTCAGTGAATTCCGAAAAGAAATCTCAGCATTGGGAAGGTCCCCTCTGGACAAAAACAGAAGGCCTTCTAGCTTCTGAGCAGTGGCGATTTGACCCGGAGCAAGTGCGCGGCTGGCAACGGCCAGGTGGTATCTGGCACGTTCGGGAAGAGAAGATCGATACTCCTGTACAGCGAGGTCCAGATTGTCTGCACGAAGCGCTGACGCTGCCAGTAAAATGATTGCCGAAGAGATATTGCGCACGATCTTAATTCCAGCATCGGTGGAATTAAGAATGGATTCAAACGAAATCACGCAAAAGCTCTGGGAAGAAATTGCAACGGTCGAAGACCCGGAACTTCACATGAGCATCCGAGATCTTGGCTTGATTTACGAAGTTCTGGCCGAAAACGGGATTGCGCATGTCAAAATGACACTCACTTCGATGGGGTGTCCTGCTGGCCCCGAATTGACCGCTGGCGTTCAGGCAGCCTGCACGCGAGTAGAAGGCATTGATTCTGCGGAAGTGGAAGTGGTCTGGACGCCAAAATGGGATCCAAAGGAAATGGCCTCTGAAGAAGCCCGGATGATGCTTGGCATCTACTGAACGGATGACCAATAAGAAGTCCATAATCCTTTTGACTCTGGCTCTCGCCAGTTGTTTCTCCGCGAAACCTCGCAAGCAAATGCAACTATTCTATCGCCCTCCCGGGACAACGGTAGAAATTTATCGCGAAGAACCTGTATCTCTGGGCATCAATGTATATCCGCCTCCTCCCGGTCCAATTCGCGGAGCCGTCATTTTCGTGCATGGCGGTGGATGGATGATGCCCGGCACCGATTTGCCTCTTTTTGAAGATTGGGAACAACCTCTGAAAGATGCGGGCCTCCAGGCATTTTCCATCGAGCATCGCACGGCTCCGGAATATCGTGGACGCGAACTCGTAGAAGACTGCGCGCAGGCAGTGCGATACGTTCACCAGAATGCGGCACGATTCAAGATTCCGGAAGAAAAGATTGCGCTGATTGGTTTTTCGTCGGGAGGCCATTTGTCTGTAATGACTGCGTTGACTCTTACGAAGCAAGACCCTGCTCTAGGTGTACGCCAGGCAAGTTATCTCAAGGCGGTTGTGTCTTTCTACGCTCCTCTGGATCTCGAAGAACTCGCAAAGACCGGAGGTCCGGAAATTCGCACCATCCTTGCGAATTATCTACCAATTAAAAATCCTGGAGAAGAAGGAGACGAAAGCAAACAGAGGGCCATGCGCATGCGAAGTATGGCCGACTTTTCGCAAGACTCTTTCTTAAAACGAACGTTATACGACATTTCTCCCATTGAAAATATCCACCCCGCAATGGCGCCCACGTTTCTCATTCACGGAGATTCGGACAGCCTGATCCCGTTCATGCAAAGCGTCCAATTCTACAGGCGTGCGTATGCCGCGGGCGCACCCGTTGCCTTCCTTGGAGTACCTGGCGCGGAGCACAATTTTCAACAATCCAGAAAGCCCTATGCAAGACAGGCAGAGGCGGCTGCAATTCAGTTTATTTTACAGCATCTGCAATAGCAAGAAGGGCGGAAGAACTCGGGCGAGTGAACGGGCTTTTGAGAAAGAAAATTCGTTCCATGGATGTACGGCGCGGACTGTCCGTTTGCAGTAAGAAATAATCCGTTTGAAAGAGCGGCCTGGGAGTCAGCCCGGCCTTTTTCATTGCCTCCACTTCTGACGGAACAGTAACCGTGTCAAACTCTGGCACAAACCAAACAATGTCTTCTTTCTGATTCATCTGAACGATTGTGCGCATAACGTCAAAATCCAAGGCTTCGCGCGTCCATGCCTTCTGATCATATGCCATCTCTCTCATGGCACCTCGAAATACCATCAAGTCCGGTGACTCTCCCTCTTTTGCCGGCACAACCGGCGGCGGACCAGATTTGCTTGAAACAGTCTGGCGAAGATCCTTTCTAAAAGCAGACCACTCTTTACGGCATGTCTGAATCAGCTTTTCCGACATGAGGCTATTTTCCATACTATAGAAGGTGCGAGAGGCCCATTCATCCACAGGGTTGCCACTGTACGCGCACGACACAAAGATCCATCTCTTCGCGTGCATTCCTTTCTTCCATGCAAGCGCCGCCGTGGCGCATGAATCCCCATGAGCGATGACCGTTGTAGCACCGGCCCCCGCCTTCATCAAATCATCCGCAAGAATCCCGGGAGGAACAAATCGCGAGACTCCAGGAGTTCTACCGGTGCCGCGCGAATCGTAGCGCAATAAATGAATTCCCCTCTTTAGAACGAGAGCTTCCAATTCTGCGCCCGCATTCGTTTCAATGGAGCGACTGTTCAAGGAACGATCAAAGGCAGGATCCGGCAAGAACACAGCGAGAGACTGCGAAGAGCCAGAGACCGCACCGGACATGGCGCGAATGCCGTGAATTTGTGTTCCGTCTGTGGCTGTCGCAACAATTTCATCCTTCTGAGTCCATTTCTTCGCGTACGTATACGCAAAGAGAAC
Organism: Leptospirales bacterium; assembly: GCA_019694685.1. Lineage (GTDB taxonomy): Bacteria > Spirochaetota > Leptospiria > Leptospirales > Leptonemataceae > JAEUSB01. The sequence goes on along the minus strand of JAIBBM010000003.1, from coordinate 152,234 downwards.
GAGCACAATCACGGACGGCAGAAGCGTCAAAAAGAGAATGGACTTTGCGCGACTCATTCAGGGCTTTTGTCCCTCCGGCTTCTGGTCCAGAACAGCGCGCATGATATAATCAGAGAATTCCGGAAAGCACACGGATGCGAGATGACTGGAATCAAAGAAATGATCGCATGCAATGGAATTGCCGTAGTTCATATCATAGAACGGCACCTGATACTTTGCCGCGAGCGCTGTCATGCGAGGTGCCCACAGAGAACGAACCGTCTCTGGCTTCTCTCCACGCGGAGTGACCACAACGGTGTCTTTCATCTGCCTTAGATTCTTTTGCACGCGGGCCCAGAGCAAAATCACCGGGATTCGAGCGTCCGTCAAAATGCGAAGAGAATCATCCGTAAAAGCAAATTGTCCCTCTGAAAGCTTGTAGGGAGTAAAAAAATCCTGCCAGGTATTCTTCGCATGGGCCATCAAGAACTCGTCATCCTGCGCCGGAATTCCCTGGAACTGAAATGGAACGGATCCCCTGCTTACCTTCAAACGAGTGGCGGTATCAAATTGAAACTGTCTGAAAATCCTCATCTGTAGTCCATCGTGCTCGAGGCGATGCAGGATCACTTCCGCCTTTGGTCGATAACGATATGTCCAGAATGTCTTCTTGGCCGCGTAATTCATCAAATCGTCTGTTGTGTAGCGATTGGCGTATCGCGCGATGAACGGGAAAGATAAACCACTGATCAACACTTCGTCCATGGGCACAGCAGGAGCGGTGTTGAAACCTTGAGGAGTTACAGTCAATACGACTGCATCCGGTCTTATTCCTTTTCTTTTCATTTCCTGAATCAAAAACAGGAAGTAGTCTGTGGTCCCACCAGGTACGGAGAAATTGAACCAGATCCAGTCTTTGTATTTGGATTCGATGTAGCTGTTCTCGAAAGACATTGTGCGAGAATTTCCAAAAATCACGAGAGTCTTCTTTCTAGCGGGCGCAATCAGGTATGCGGCCAGCTCATCGAGCATATCCACTTTGTGATCAAAGTTCAGAAATGTTCCTGTTCTCAGAAACGTATCTTCGAACCGTCCGATAAACAGCTGTTTGTCGAGGATAAACGCTCCGAGGAAAAGTACGATAGGGAAAAAGAATAATTTCAGCTTCATAAATCCCTCAGAATACAAAATAGATAAACTGCCCCGTCCCGCTCACCAGAGACGGAATAAGAATTCCACCGAGCAAGGCCGCCACCGCGCCCAGAAGCCAGGGCTGTTCTTTAAAGCGTGCAAAACGCGCCGGAGAATACTGCACCCAGTGAAAGAATCCCAGAGCAAGAAACATCCAGATGATTGTGTCCATCGGGCCAATGCGACGCAATTCGAGCGCGGAAGGACCAAAGATCATTCCAATTTGAGCCGGATCCATTCCCGCAGCACGAATTGTGGATAGAAGTTCGCCGTCTGTATTTGTGAAAATCCCTCCAAATACATGTCCAAGCATTTGCCACGTTGTGTAGCTGTGATCCGCGAAACGAACGGGCTGCGTGCGAAAGAAAAGCGCTCCAATGGAAAACAAAAGGAACATGAACATTCCTTTCAAAACCATACCCGCGCGCGATTTCTCCGGAGTAGTCTTCCAGCCCATGTTGTTTTCGAGGAAGCGCTCCAGAGACAACAGCGCACCCCAGAAGAATCCCCAGAGAATGTAGCTGATATCTGCGCCGTGCCAGAAACCACCCAGAGTAAAAGTAATAATCAAATTCAGATGATTTCTTACTTCACTGCGTCTACTTCCACCCAGAGGAATGTAGAGATAATCTCGCAACCACGTAGCCAGTGTTATGTGCCAGCGCTGCCAGAGTTCTCTGGCACTTCTCGCAAAGAAAGGCGCTGAAAAATTTTCCGGTATATCAAACCCAAGAAGGAAAGCGCAACCGCGAGCTATATCTGTGTATCCTGAGAAATCACAGTAGACCTGCAAAGAAAAGCAAGCACCGCCCAGAATGATGGAAAGGCCGGAGTAAGCATCTGGCTCTCGAAATACAGGCGCGACGATCTGACCCATTGGATCTGCAAGCAGCACCTTCTTCACAAGACCGCCCAGAATCAGCCAGCAGGCCCCCATCATGCGATTGCGATCCACCCAGGGCTTATCAATTTGCGGCATCAGATCCGATGCACGCATAATGGGTCCGGCAATGAAGTGAGGAAAAAACAAAAAGAACAAAAAGAATCTGCCCACCGGCACTTTCTCTTTGATCACTCCGCGATACACGTCCATCGCATACGCAATCAGCTGAAAGGTGTAGAAGGAAATCGCGAGGGGAAGAAACAGATTCAGTGCATCCAGCTTTTCTGGAAGTCTAAGAGAAAGGTTGTGGAGTGAATCTCGAAAGAATGCGAAGTACTTGAACGTAGCCAGGTTCAAGATGTCGATTACGATGATCGCGGTGATGATGCTCTTCTTACGAAGAGGGTATCTGAACATCGCGTGAATCAACAAATAGTTCAGGAAAGTGATGACTACGAAATGTAAGGTCCAGCGAAGACCACTCCAGCCTTCACTCTGCAAACCCCACGCAGAATAAAAAAGAACGGATGCACCAATTAGAAACGCGATTCGGGCACGACCGCGCAAAGCCCAGTATAGAATGTAGACGAAGCCAAAAAATATCAGAAATAAAAACGAATTAAAGAGCATCGCAGGTCAAAATCAGCATTCGTCCAGACAACGCAACGCTTCTGGAACAAATTCCTTCACCGCCGCATCGATGTCCATATAAAGCGTCGCACCGCACGCATTCTTGTGCCCGCCGCCGCCAAACTTCTGCACGGCTGCCAGCATGTTTGTATCTCCGCGCGATCGCACGGAGACTTTGGTCAACTGAGGCTGGCGCTCTGTAAAAAGAATCCCGGTCAAAATGCTTTCCGATTCAATCAATTCATTGACCAGGCCTTCCGTATCTTCCATGCTCAAGCCGAGCGCCTCAAGGTCTTCTTTCCTCACTTTAAAATAAGCAAGCCTTCCCTGTTCGATGATTAGATTGCTGTAGAGTTTCTTCTTTAAGAGAAGTCGCGCAAGCGGAGTATTCTCAAAAATCTTTTCAGCCATGTCCGCAGGATTGACACCGAAACGAAGAAGCTTGGCCGCGATTTCGTGTGTGCGCGCTGTAGTCTTGCGATATCTGAAATTCCCCGTATCCGCAACAATTCCGGCGTAGAGCGCGGCAGCAATGGCCGGGTTCATGGTGAATCCAGCAATCTCAAGCAACTCATAAACGATTTCGCAGCTTGATCCGCAATTGGGAAAAGCGAAGATTGATTTTTGGTCCGCTTGCATTCCATCATGATGATCGATGATGATTAGATTGGACTTATCCTCCAGAACATAGCTCTGCAAATCGTCAATGCGCCTCAGGTCAGAATTGTCCAGAATCACAATGGCCCGACCGTCGAGCAACGAACGATCCTTCATGTTTCGCATATCGAGTGCTCTGCGCTCCGGGTCTACAAAGCGGATTCGTTCCGGCGCTGGTTCTGGATTCACTATGATCGCATCTTTTCCGCGCCACTGCAGCATTGCCTGCATGGCCAGTTCCGCTCCCAATCCATCTGGATCAGGAGTTCTGTGCGTGGTCAGAAGAAGCTTGTCTTCTTCCAGGACCCGTTCGAGCAATACGGAAAGAGCAGGATCTCTCAATGGACGCCTCCGTATTCTCTTACTCGCGCGCTGAGGGCTTCTTTTTCGTTTACAAGCGCCCCCGACTTCACTTCCTCGAGGAGCCTTTTCAGCACGTCTCCCATTCCGCGACCTGCAGGAATTCCCATCTCCATCAGTTCATTTCCGCCTAACGTTAAGTCCGTGACTTTGAGCTGTGCGTCCTCTGCACGAATTCGCTCCATATGGGCAAGGAAGTCATACACGGGTCTTGGTACGCCTGCCCTTTTACCACTTCCTTTGCGATCCGCTATGCGAACTGCAATCAGATCCCGCATTTGATCCACATTCACCTTTCTCATGAATCGCCTGACCGCATGGTCCGTCCAATCCGGAGTGTAGTGAAACATATGATGACGCACAAGGAAACGCACTCTCGCGATCAAATCAGACTCAAATCCAAGACGACGAAGCAATCGATCTGTTTGCCTGGCGCCTACTACTTCATGATTGTGAAACGTTGCCTGCCCATCGGAGCCAACGCGACGAGTTTTTGATTTTCCTACATCGTGCAAGAGGGCTGCCAGGCGCAGTGCGAGGTTCTGTTCTTTGAGCGCGTCGCATGCGAAAATACTATGGAAGAATATATCGAATTCGTGGTATTGATTCTGCGAAAGATTCTGCCCTTCCGCGAGCTCAGGAACCATAAGAGAAAGAGCTCCCATATCACGCAGCGCAACAAATCCGGTGGAAGGCTTTGCTCCCGACACAACGTCGCGAAAGACTCTGCCAAGAAATTCGTCCGTCGGTTCTTCTTCGCGCGATGCGATTGCCTGCTTTGCTGCCCCGAGCAGTTCTTCCTCGATTTGAAAATCCAGGAGAGCCGCTTCCGCTGCAAGGCGAATCGCATGACATGCGTCGAGAGGTACGCCTGGCGCAAGACGAATCCGCCCCAGTGCCAGGTCTTCCATTGCCTCGACAGATCCGCTCCAAACGCCGGCTTGATAAACCAGAGTGTCTATTGTGGAGAAATACTCAGGCTTGCGAAAGATCCATCTGTGCTCTGCGCCATTCTTGCGATGAATCAAATGAACAGCTGAGCCCTGGATGGAAATTTTTTCCAGCCCGGGAAGTTCCGCCTGGGTAGTGATCCTCGCTTTCGCGAGTTCGTCATCCGTGCAGTGGAAAACGAGTACGGGCAGGTTTGCGCGAACATAGCGAAGGCTGTTCCCGCAAAGCAAACCGGGCATATGTAGCTCCTGGGCCAGTAGAGCTGAGTGGCTTTCTGAAGATGGAGCCTGCATACCGTTGTACTGAAAGATATGAACCTGCAAGTACCGGTGTAAAGCAGAAACGTTGCGCTTGCGCCAGCGGAACGGGGGTCCAAAAAAGCCCATGAATCGCACAGATCGCATTCGCACGGCTCTCCCGGGATTTGAGGTGCCGGCCCAATTGCTCCAATTCATAGAAACTGCGTCCCCGGAAGATCTTTTTCGCGTAAATCTGGTCACACTGAGCACAAAAATCAATGTTCCCCTGGACACGCTTCTTTCCGCGTTTTTGAAAATGGTGGAGGCAGGATTGTTCAATCTATCCTGGGAATACCACTGCACTCACTGCAATGCGATCCCGGACTTTAAGCACAGTTTCAGCGAACTGAAAGCAGAATCCTACTGCCCACTGTGCGACCTGGGATTTCGCAACACTCTAGACAAAAACGTCGAAGTCACATTCACAGCTCATAATTCGTTCGTCGAAATCCCGTCGGAAATACCGGAACGCATCAAGGCGGAAGCGATCGCTGCAGTGAAAGAAAAACGCTATCAGATGCCGGAGCATTTTTTGTCCGGTCTTCAATGCCTGGTGAATGAAACATTTCACCAGCTCTTCGGAGAACAGGTGCTATCCTCAGAGGAAAGCCTGGCCGTAGAAACGATCACTCTTCTCTTCACGGACATAAAGGGCTCCACTCAAATGTATTCAGATCTTGGCGACACGAAGTCCTACGAAATCGTGCGAGAGCATTTCAAAATCCTTTTCCAGGCGATTGTTCAAAATGGCGGAGTCGTAGTAAAAACAATCGGCGACGCTGTGATGGGAAGTTTTCTCAAGCCAGTGAATGCAATTCGCGCAGCCGTCCAGGTGCATGACGATTTCAACAAGCGAGAGTGGACCTCCATCGGCTACCTTCAGATCAAAATGGGAATTCACACCGGTCACGCCATTGTAGTCAACCTGAACGACACTGTAGACTACTTTGGGAACACTGTGAACCTGGCTGCGCGTGTGCAGGCATCCGTAAAGAATCACGACATCCGTTTCACAAAAAGAGTGCTCGAGGATTCAGAAGTTGTTTCGTATCTCAAAGAGAGAAAGGCAATCTTGCACAAGAAATTTGAAATGTTTAAAGGAATCAATGATCCAGTCGAAGTCTATCGCTTCACGCCGGGCGCTCCTTGATCAATTGCGCGCCAATTCAATAGATTCAAGAGCGCGAACCATTTCATCTGCAGCAATCGCAGACGTACTGTACGCAAACTCTATGTTTAATCGTCTGCGAACTGCTTCTGCAGTCTCTCTATCATAAATTCGCAGAATCAAGCGGGCAGACGGGTCGAGTGACCGCGCATGCAGGCCTATCTCCAGGTTCGTGAGATCATCATTGATCACGGAAAACAGAGCAACAGCATGCAGCAACCCGGCCATTTCCAGATTTCGAAGCAACGTCGCATCTCCGTACAGTATCTTGATCCCGCGGGCGCGAAATGTATTCAAGAATCGGTTGTGCTCATTGCTCTCTATGACAACGATTTGAAAACCCCGGCGGCGCAACTCCAGAGCTATCTGATATCCCAGTCTACCCAGTCCGCAAAGAATCACATGGCCTTTGAGACGATGTGTTTTCCTCCCCAGCAGCACCTGGCTTCTCCTTTCCATGAGCTTGTCTACTACCAGTGCGAAGATGATTGAAAAGAAAGAAACAGAAGTCAGCATTGTACAGATCACGAAGAGTTTTGCTTCATCAGACGAGTAGCGAAGATGAATGTCCCCGAACCCGGTGGTAGTGATCACAGTGGTGATGAAGTAAAACGCATCAATCCAGCGAAGATTTTCTGAATAGCGAAAGAAAATCGCGCCAGCTGTATAGAGAAGCAGAAACGCCGAAAGCAAAACGGTCAGGAGAACGTTGGAACGAAGCCAGTTGAAAATGCCACTGTCAGGTTCGCCCTCCTCCGGTTTCTGAGCCATCGCTGGCAGTGGAGCCTGTCGCACCTGAGTCACGGCATCCGCGAAAGTGGAAGCGGCGAGTCTTGCCGGATTCATGATAAATAAATTCTTGCAATTGATTTGAAAATGCGGCGCTATCTTCTCATTGAACAACGCCAGGAAAATAGGCTCATCTCTCTCGAAACTCATGGCCGCAAGGGCGAATTCAATATTCCTTCTATCTTCGCTATCCACGACATAGATAGCGCGTGCGCGTTCAGCTCCTGCGTGTTTGAGCTGGGTTTTGATGCTTTGAAGACGGGCGACTGAATAATCCGGGGAGCTTTCTATTCCTTCCGCGCTCAAGTGACACACGGAGTAAGACTTCTTTTCCAGCACCTGTCTGATGCGATTCGCCAGGTGACCGGATCCAATTACAATGACCTCTTCCATCATCCGCCTCGAATCAGCAGGTTGTCTATCAACCGAACTTCTCCGCAGTGCATCGCGGCTGCGATGACAAAATCGCCTTCAATTTCCTGCAATACCTCGAGGGTCTCAGGATCTACCACCTGAGTATATTCCACTCTATTGTCTGGCCCCGTCAGCATTACATCCTGGGCGATCTCTGCCAGATCCGCCGGGTTCGCGTTACCATTGTTAAACGCTTTTTCCGCAATGCGAAATCCGCGAATCATCAAGGCTGCTTGCTCGCGGTGTTCTGGTTTCAAATTCTTGTTGCGAGAAGACATGGCAAGACCGTCTGCTTCGCGAATCGTCTCGCAACCTATGATATCAATCGGGAAAGAAAGGTCTTCCACCATTCTCTGGATCACGCGAAACTGCTGGTAGTCCTTCTTCCCGAAATATGCTTTGTGAGGCAAAAACAGATGAAAGAGCTTCGCAACAATCAACAATACGCCTTCAAAATGACCCGGGCGAAACGGTCCGCACAGATTCTTTGTTAACGCTGGCATGGCCATTTGAAGAGCAGGACCCGCACCCAGCATTTCCGATGCAGTCGGAACAAAAACTATATCAGCGCCTGCCTCTTCGCAAATCGCTCGATCGTGATCTTCGCTGACCGGGTACGTTTCGAAATCACGCGCATTGTTAAACTGCAGGGGATTGACAAAGATATTCACACATACCTGTTCACTCTCACGTCGAGCATCTCGGATCAAAGAAGCGTGGCCTTCGTGTAAATATCCCATAGTCGGGACGAGGCTGCGCACTTTGTCTCTTACAGAAAGTGTTTCGCGAAGTTCTGCCAGTGAACGGATTATTTTCATCAAACCACCTTTTGCAATTGAATCAATCTCGCGTTGGCTTCCCGAACTCTGCGCGACATTGTCTTAAAAAGAGCAAAAGAAATTCTGGGGCGAGCGATCAGCAGGCGTTGAAAATCAGATCGATTGATCACAAGTAGACGAGTATTCCTCACTGCGACCACCGAGGCGGATCTGGGTTCCTGATCCAGGATCGCCATTTCACCGAAGCAATCCCTTTCCTGTAAAATGTCAATCGTGAGCTCTTTTCCTTTCTGTCCTTTGAAGATTCTCACGCTGCCGGATATGATAATATACAGCGATTCTCCGGGATCTCCTTCGCGAAAGATATTGGCTCGGGCCCTAAATTTTTGCTCGTGCGTGATCTCATTGATCCAGTGTAAGTCCACCCCGTCCACTTCAGAAAAAAGCGGAACGCTGCGAAGGAAAAGAAATCTCTCCATGCGTGTGTCCATTTTCTTGCGCTCCCTTTCTAATTGCTTATGATTGCGTTCCTTCTGTACTGCCAGGCGAAATGTTTTTGATTTCAACTTACGCAGTGCAATGCTTGCGTTGATGCGAACCATCTCGTCCGGTGCGTCAAGCTGACTGAACAGCTCAGGCTCAAGCATCTTCATGTTGAGCAATCCCGCGGCATGAACCGCACACGATGTGATCCACGGCGGATGATTCTTCCATAGAATGTGCCGGAGAACCTCATCCACTGTGCCTCGAGATGCCTGGGCAGGATCGTCTTCGAGTACGCGAACCAGAACGCCTGCCTCTGTACAACTTCCTTCAAGAGCTTCCAGCGCTTCTGCCCTTCCACGCGCGTCGCCAAATTGCAGATCTGCGGTGAGTGCGCGAATTGTTCTAGGATCTCCAATGAGTTCCAGAAACTTCAACGCCACCTCAAGTCTCTGGCGTGCAAATCTCTGCACTGCGTCTAGAATCAAGAGCACGGCTGTAGGATCAGAAGCCTTCTGCAAAATGGCAACGTTCTGCCTGTCTTTCTCTATATTTTCCACGATCGAAAAATAGCACGCCCGAATGCGATCCTTCACCTCACGCGTAAAATACTCATCCGCACGAGATACATCCTGTCCTGTTTCGACGAGAAACTTCATTCGAATGTTTGTGAGAGCTTCCGCCGCCGCGTTTTCCACAAGAATCGGCTGGCGAACAATCAGTTTCGCAAGCACAGGTATGCTTCGCAGGCTGGAGATTTCGCCAATGCAAGCAACGATGCTTATTTTTGCTTCTGCCTCTGTTTCAATGGCCAATTGCGCATGGAGTGCAGACAAAGCAGATTCGCCATACTGCAAAAGACCTTCCTTTGCGGACAGGTACACATCGTCTTCGCGCAAGTAAGCGGCCAACAAACGAAGTGCTTCCCTGGTCTTGAGCATCCCCATCGCACGAACTGCTTCGTTTCGCACGTCAGCAGTGGAGTGCTCCATCAAACGAACCAGGCTTTTGGCTTTCGCGGGCAGAGGCACTTCCCGGAGGATACGGGCTGCCTGAAAGCGATCCGGCTCTTCGCGGGATCGCAATAAACGATCCAGGCCTTTTGTTCCGACTGTACGCTGGCCTCCGGGCCGTGTCAGCTGAGCGATCACGGCTTCTGCCGCGACATTTGCGTGAGTATCTTTGATCAGCCGTGCCATGCTTCGCACATCTTCGCGGCTGCCTACAAGTGAAAGTGCCCGAACGGCCGCCGCGCGCACAGGTCCATCAGAATCTGAGACTTCCGTTCGAATGGCGGAGCGTGTTTCAGAGAATCCGGCTCGTCCCAGATACCCGAGCAAGGCTGTTTTCAAGCGCGGTGTAGTGTGAGGAAGAACGGCGCTGAGGCGAAGAGCAGTGGCCAGATCCGGATGATCGAGCAGCTCAAGAGCGAATAACGCCATATCTTCGTCGTTGGAGGAGAGTGCGGCCAGCAGAATTTCCCTGGTTTCCAGATCCCGATTTGTACTCAAGAGAGAGAAGGCGTTGCGCTGAAGGTCGATGTTACGCGAATTCAAGTTTGCAACGAGTGCCCGCAAGTAGTCTTTCTTGATACGAAGTGCAAGGCCAATCCACACAAGGCACATCGCGAGAGTGAGCGAAGCAAATACGATGGGTGGAGCATGAAATCGTCCAAGTACAAGAAGCAAAATACCAGCCACAGCAGTGGCCATGGGCTCCATCGCACCGTTCAAAAGAGCACGAGCTCTCGCACGATTCTCATCCGGCAATGAACTGAACAAAACCGCAATGGCAGAATCATGAACAGACCCAAAGAGAGTCTCATCCGAAAATTTTCCTGCAATGCCAAGAATGGAGCGCGGCTCATAAACTTTTCCGGGCACGACGGGCATCATACTTCTAGCACAAAGCCCCACTGCACTTGCTGCGACTACTCCCGGGTAAAGAATCGAAGTGCCACCCACTCCCAGCGTTTGAAGTAGTCTTCCGGTCACGAAGAACTGAAGTATCAATCCTGCAAGAGAAGAGAGCCCGTTAAAAACACCAAGAAAGCCAGCGAGAGAATCCTGCTCTTTGTACACTTCATCTAAAGCATGAAAGAATTGATAATCAACCAGCCACGCTGTGATCCACATTGGAAAGGCGATCATCGCCAGTGTGCGAACCAGCGGAATCTGAAACAGCGATCTCCAGTTCTCGGCCACAGTTTCGCCGCTGTCGTCCGTGCCTGCGAGAATGACTCCGCTCTTTCGCGCAGCTGCTGCAGAAAGGCGAAGTGGTGGAATCGCAAGAATCACCATGCCCGCCCAGCCGAGTAGCAGATTGTTACTACCAAACGCATTTACGAACATGGGAGTTACTGAACTTCCAACGATCATGCCCACCAGACCGGCTGCACCTACGATCGGGAACATGCGCTTCCCTTCGCGCGGATCAAAAACCTTGTTTGCGTAGGTCCAGAAGTGCATGAGCATCAAAATGTTGTACACTTCCGCAAGTGACCAGACCGCGTATGGCATTACAACATTGCCGGATGAGATCAGTAGCCTGAGAACAACGATGGCGAGAACGAAAGCAGCACACAGTAAACCCATGAATCTACTGAGAGACAATCGATGCACGACGCGCGAATACACGGCCGCAATCCCGGCAACCAGGATGCCATTGAGAAGATAGACGATCGGTAGATTGTCCGCTCCCGCATTCTTGATGAAAAATGCATCTCGCGCAGCTCGACCGAATGCAAGAGCTGCCATGATTGCGAAACACAAAAGCATCATGCTGCGAGCACGAGGCCATTCTTTCTCAGTAATGCCAGAAGCTCGCGAAAGAAATTTCATGCACCCAGCACCCGAATGTTCTCCGCAAGCGGATCTGCCGTACCCTGAAGCAAGCTTCCCTGTTCTTTAAGCACGCGAACGTAATCTATAATATCCTGAGTGATTCTTTCTCCTGGACAAATAATGGGAATGCCAGGTGGGTAGGACATCAACATCTCTCCGCTGATTTGTCCAGCCGATCCAGATAGAGGCATGAACTTCTTGGGCGAATAGAAAGCCTGGCGCGGAGAAGAAATTACGTCTGGCATCAGAGGCGGAGGCACAGTTGGCCTTGAATGCTTTCGATTGTTCCCGAGCACGATTGTCTTCAGACTTCCGACCAGATGCAGTATATCTTCCTCGCGCGTTCCGATTGTAATGAGAGCAAGAACATTGTTCATGTCCGCAAGCTCAACCTGAATCGAAAAGCGATCTCGCAGCAATCTCTCCATCTCAAAACCGGTGAACCCGGCTGAAGCACAATGAATGAGCAACTTACTTTCGTCGTAGTTGAAGACAGAACTATCCGGCCTGCAAATTTCCTTTCCGGGCGAATAGAGACCTTCAATCAAATTGATCTCTGTTCGTGCGAAACGAGCCAGCTGAAGCACGCGTTCAAACTGACCGGGCGCATCCTGTGCAAGAGATCTTCGCGCAGTATCCAGAGAAACCATCAGCAAATAAGACGCACTTGTGGATCGAATCAAATCGATCGACTCTTTGAGAATGTCATGCGGCACTCGTTCACCTTTGGAAAGGAGAATCGCGCTTTGCGTGAGAGATCCCCCCGTTTTATGCATGCTGACTGCACTCATGTCTGCACCCACGCTCATGGCATTTGCAGGAAAATCCGGATGAAAAGAAAGATGCGTGCCGTGCGCCTCGTCTACGAGAGCTGCAGCCCGATGATCGTGCGCTGCGCGAACCATGCCTTCAATGTCCGTCGCAAAACCGTAGTAAGACGGATTTACCACAAACAACGCGCAAACGAATGGATTTTTTTCCAGAGTCGCGCGAACGCTCTGAACCGTTGGACCTGTGGCCACACCAAGATGAGCGTCAATCTCCACGGGAACGTAAATAGGAAGGCCGCCAGATAAGATCAAACCTGTGATCGCGGAACGATGACAATTTCGCGGAAGTACAATTTGCTCACCTGGCCCAACCGCAGAAAGCATCATCGAATGAATTCCCTGAGTGTTTCCGTTTACAAGAAAGTGAGCGTGATCCGCGCCGAATAAATGAGCCGCAAGTCTCTGTGCTTCGTCAATGACCCCCACCGGGTTGCACGCGTCGTCGAGATCATGCATTGCATTCAGGTCGAACGAAAGAGTGGTTTGCCCGAACAGACTCAGGAGATCGCGTGCGCCCACTCCGTGCTTGTGGCCAGGCACGTGAAATGGATGCACTCCTTCCGCATGGTGTGCGATCAACGCGTCGAGAAGAGGAGCCCTGTTTTGGTCTAGAAACATAGGTCGAACCAGTCGGTACAAGATCGGCACGCGGAGAGTCAAAATCGTCTGAACACGCGTAGAACTGCAGTTCGGAATTGAATTTTGAGCCTCGCGCTGGCCGATACTGAGACGTGTCCTCAGAAATCACTTTAGACTACAATGAGTTCTCGCCTCAAGACTACTTGAACGAGTATTACACAGAAGTTTCAGACGAAAACGAAAGCCTGCTTCAGTTCTTCCACGATACCTATTCAAAGCTCGGGCCAGTAGACAGCATGTTAGAAGTCGGCGGCGGTCCGACCATTTATCAGATCATCAGCGCGAGCAGAGTTGCCAAACACATAGACTTTTCAGAGTATCTGCCCGCGAATCTTGCCATGGTCCGCGCCTGGCTAGACCAAAAACCAGGATCATTCAACTGGGACATCTACTTCAAACGCGTTCTTGAAATCGAAGGAAGACCTGCTTCGCGCGAAAACATAGACGCACTCGCAGGTACGGTTCGCGGCGCAGTGAGACGGTTGACTCAATACGACGTGTTTCGCGAGCCTCCACTGGTGGAAGGCGAACCGTTATACGACATAATCGCGTCCAATTTTTGCATTGAAGGCATCCAGACAGACCGGCAAGTTTTTGAAAGACAGTTTGGTCGTATGACATCCTATCTCAGGCCAGGCGGTCTCCTGGCTCTGTGCATGGTGAAGAATGCGACATATTATCGCGTAGGCAAAAGACGATTTCCAGTCGTACCAGTAAATGAAACGATTATGGAAAACGTGTTGAAGAATGCGGGCCTTACTCTGACTCATATCCAGTCGATCAAAGCGGTGGATCCAGATCAGGGTTACGAAGGAATGCTGATGATCCGTGCGACGAGGGGTTAAGACGTGAGATTTCCATTCGCAGTAAAACTTGCACTTTCGATTTCACTGCTCGCTGTTTCTGTTACGAGCTTGAGCGTTGTGTTTCTATACACGGACACACGCAGTATGGTGATTCGACTCATGGCCGGACGCCTCAAAGACGTGGGAAGAACTGCGGCTTACATGCTTGAATCGCAGGACCGCGAAGGCATGAAAAAAATGGCCACGGTTGTTCGCAGCAAAATCAAAATCACAGCGGAACTCAGAAAAACAATCGCGGACGCGAAAGTGGGCGATACAATTCCAAGCCCTCTCACTCAGGAAGAAATAGACAAGATCATCCAATCTCCGGACTACCTGGAAATGGTTCAGTTCCTTCGCCAGGTAAAAGCGGGTTCGCGCGAAAGCGTAGACTATCCGGTTCACCTGAGCCAGGTTTTTGAAACGGATCCTCCTCAAATCCGCTACAGCTACGTAATGATTTCTCTGCCGGAATACCCGGCGCACGATGTGGTTGCCTGGCTTGGTGATGCGGACTATGAAAAAATTGGAGAAGAGCAAGGTGCTCTTCCAGGCCTTTTATACAAAGCGCGCCAGCAGGCCTTCCACGATGCTTTCCTTGGAAAGGCAGCGGCGGAAAACGATTTTAACTCCGACGTATGGGGCACGTTTCTATCCGCTGCAGTTCCTATTAAAGATAAGGATGGCACGGTCATCGCAGTGTTCGGAGTAGACTATGACGCAGGGAGCGAAGCAAACAAGGTAGCCCAGCTACTCAAAGTCTGCATCGCAGTGGTTGTAGCTTCCCTGGTTCTGTCCATCATCGTGGCCCTCCTCCTTGCACGCATTCTCTCCAAACCGGTGCAGGCGCTCCGCGAAGGTGCAGAGCGCGTGCGCGAAAGAGATTTCAGCACGCATGTATCCGTTAAGACCAGAGATGAACTCGGTCTGCTTGCGGACACGTTCAATAGCATGGTAACAGAGATTCGCGATTATGCGAAGGAGATGGTGACACTGAACGATGCTTACTATCGTTTTGTGCCAAAGGAATTCCTTCAGCAGCTAGAAAGAACAAGTATCGTGGAAGTAAAGTTAGGCGATCAGGTTCAGCGAGAAATGACAGTTCTATTCTCCGATATCCGGTCCTTCACCACTCTTTCTGAGCAACTTACACCAAAAAAAAACTTCAATCTGCTCAATCAGTACCTCAATGTCGTGAGCCCGACTATTCGTCAAAATCAAGGCTTCATTGATAAGTACATCGGAGACGCTGTCATGGCGATCTTCCCGGATAGCCCACAGCATGCAGTAGAAGCGGGCATCGCCATGCTCAAGGCACTTCGCGAATACAACGAACTCTTCCGAATTGGAATGGACCCCATTCGCATTGGCGTTGGAATTCATAGCGGACTTTTGATGCTGGGAACCGTGGGCGAAGAACGAAGAATGGAAGGCACTGTGATTTCAGACGCAGTGAATCTGGCGTCGCGTCTGGAGGGACTGACCAAGAAATTTGGATCCGGCATCCTCATTAGCGAACAGGTCTACCAGGCTGTGCAAGGTGCCAACAAGTTCCATACACGATACCTGGGACGCGTACGAGTGAAGGGAAAGAAGGAATCTGTAAAGGTTTACGAAGTCATGGATGGGGATTCAGAGCAGTTGATGCAGAAGAAGCTGCAAACGCATGATGAAATGGAAAAGGGAATCGATCTGTTTACTGCAGGCAAATTCCGCGAATCCATTGGCCATTTCGAAACCGTTCTGGCATCAAACCCGGACGACAAAGCAGCCCGCGCGTACATGGAGCGCGCGGACCGCGTAGTCAAGAAGCCTACGGTTCAGATCGCCTAACGTTTGCTTTCATTGCGAGCGTCAGAAGAATAAGAAATCCGATTGCTGCCAGCCAGGAGAACATATCTCCTGCAGCAGAATACGGTGTCCATACACCGGACGTTGGCATTTGAACCACGAGAGAGCGATCGCTTGCGCGAAAGTGATCCGTTTCCCCCAGGACTCTGCCGTTGTAATCTGCGGCCAGGGACAAGCCCAGATTCGTCTGGCGAAAAAGATTCGAGCCGTTTTCAATCGCGCGAAACACCGTCATGCGAGAATGCACCGGATCGATCTCGCGCCAGTCCGAGGAAGGAAGAAGAAGTAAGTCGGCACGTCCCTGACCTGCCTGACGAATCAATCCAGGAAAATCGCCATCGAAACAAATGGCGGCAGAAACTTTTCCAAAAGAAGTCATCGCAAAAGGAAGTTTCCCTGGACCTGGAATGTTTGGATCACCCGGCACTACGGTTGTTTTGTCGTAATCAAAGAGAAGAGAACCATCCGGCCCAAAGAGAGCAGCGCGAAGATCCATCCTGTTTTTTCCAGGATGAATCACAGTGGGCGTGATGAGCAAATAGATCCTGAGTTCTTTTGCAGTCCTGGCCGCACGATCCAGTAGAGAATCGTTTTGTCCGGCGAGAATCGCTCCATTTGTTTCAGGCCAGAGAACCAGGCGCGCACCTGCATGTGCTTCTCGTGCCGTTGCTTCAAACAACTCATCGCGAATTTTGGAGAGTTCCGCATCATATGTTTTCAAGTCGAACTTCGAAATGGATCCATCAAACACAGAATGCAAAACATCTCCTCGCGAATGGCTCATGTCGACTGTGATGCCGGCCACGCGAACCGACGGAGTCTCCTGCGACAGAGTCATGCGAACAGTGCCCATGAGGAAAATGGAACCAGACAAAACGAAACAAGAAACAACAAGAAGGCGAACGCGATGGAACCCGAGCGAGACGGACGATTCTTCTGGCGCGAACGCGTATCTAACAAGGAAACAAAGAACAGAAGAAACCCAGCCGATCAAAAAAGAAACGCCGTAAACTCCCGTGACTGCTGCCATTTGAATCAAAGGAAGATTCGAACTCTGTGTGTACCCCAGAATGCTCCAGCTTCCGTACGGACTCAAACGAGTGAGGATCAATTCCATCGCAGTCAAAGCGGTTGGAAATACAAAGCTCGCGACACAGACTCCGCGAGACTCAACCAGCCTGCGAACTAAAATCCGATCGATCAAAAATAGAAGCAAAGTCAAAGAACCAATGCCGCCTATCACGGCGAACCTCAGAAATAGATCGTCTATCATTCCGCGCCACGCCACAAGAGAAGCCCCTAGAAAAACGACTGCGGCCACGGACACGATCGCGCGGTTTCCATATCGAAAAAGAAGAAGCCAGATGGGAAGGCCCACCCACGGAGCGCTTGCGGACATCCAGTTGCCGCTGCTGAATAGTTGGAGTAGAAATGCTGCCGCAAGAGCAGTCCCCGTCAGTATGTGTTGTTTTATTTTGCTCATACTCCATTGGAACACGAAACAAGAGCAAAGTCGTCCGTCGGGATACGGACGGACTCAAAAATCATTACACCTCAGTTTGTTTCTGGCGATATTCCGCGGGCGAACAATGGAAGCGTGCCTGAAAGAGCTTGTGAAAGGACGATTTTGAATTGAAACCGGACGCAAATAGAATCGATAGAATGGACCGCCGCGGCTCCTCAATCAAGAGTCTCGCGGCCTCCTCCAGCCTGAATCCATTGATGTAGTCGCGAAAGCCAAGACCTATCCTTGCATTCAGAATCTCTGAGAGTTGCTGCGAACGAATCTGCAGATCGTCTGCGAGGCGCGCCAGAGACACATCTTCGTCCAGATACGCCCTTTCCTCGCGCATGATTTGATCCAGCCTGGCCAGAACCGCATTCACATCCAGCCCCGCGATTCTACTTTGCGCATATTTTGCACGCTTGATTTCGCGGGCAAAATCATCGCGTACACTGGTTTCACCAAACAAAAAAAGAATTACAATCAATGCGCCCAGACTCGCCGCCGCGACGTGCATGATCTCCTTGAAGAAGAACTGCGCCAGAGTCATGGCAAGAATCGCAACGGTGGTAGCTCCCAGCACAATCAAGAACGGAGAAAGAGCGGATCTGTCCCAGTTCCCTGGAACGGACCTGAGCCTGAAGATTCGCGCAAACAAAAACAAAAGATAAAACAAATTCACAAGCACACCCAGACTAATCAAAGCCATCCCAATGAACTGGTACGGATTGCTTGCATCAAATCCAGGCACAGTCACAAACGCTGTTTTTGTCTCTCCACTCTGAATAAAGAAAGGAATCAAAATAAAAAACGAAACGATGGCGGGTAAAAAATGAATCCAGCCGGGCTTGCGTTCTCCAGGAGATCGCATCAACATCAAAAGATAAAAATGAGTCAGAGGCCCGGTGCAAAAAAGAGCAGGCACATTCCAGTACACGAAATGGGGAAAGGCAGAAAGTCGCGCGGTCAACTCCAGATAGAGATGCAGTAACACAATGCTTGCGCACGAAAACAATGCAGCCGCCGCGTAAGACTCCGGAGTGCGGCGGATGGCGCGAGAAATTGCCAGGAGAAAAGAAAGCCCGGCACCAAAGGCAAGCAATGTCATCATGAAAGTGGGTCCACTGAAGGAGAGCCAGAAAGCGGGAATAAACAAGAAAGGCTCCCGCAGGAGCCTTTGTGGAATGATCTAGATGATTGCAATGTCGGCACCGTCCTACTCTCCCATGAGGCGAACCTCATAGTACCATTGGCGATGAGGGGCTTAACTTCTGTGTTCGGAATGGGAACAGGTGTACCACCCTCTCTATTGGCACCAGACAATACCAACATAATTGCCAACCCCCTGCGAGTCAACTCAAACTGTGAAAATTTTTCCCTTCTCCCAGACAAAAAAACATCTCCATGGGTGCCTTGCCTTTCGCTTCAATCTTTCCGCGCGATTCAAACGTGAACACTTCTCCCGCCAGCGACTTTGTAGCTTCCGAACAATTTACTGCGCCTGGTTCTCCAGAAGACTCCATTCTACTTGCTGTGTTTACAGTATCTCCCCAGAGATCGTAGGCGAACTTCTTTCTACCAATCACTCCCGCAACCACTGGACCAGAATGAACTCCAATTCGAACTCCCCAGCGTGGGCCTTTTGTGCGCGAAAGAGAATAGTCGCGCATGGCGAGAGCTGCGCGAAGAGCGACGATTGCATGATCGCTCGAAATTTCAGGGACACCTGCGGCGCACATAAAGCTGTCTCCGATCGTCTTGAGTCTTTCGAGACCAAAGCGCTCACATATTTCATCAAACGCGCGAAAGTACTCATCTAGTTCGCGCACGAGTTCGCGAGCAGGCATGCTCTCCGCAGATCGGGTGAAACCCTGAAAATCAGTAAATACAATGGTCACGGAATCAAAATGAACTGGCTCTGCCGCTCCGGATTCTTTAAGTTCTTCTGCGATCTTCGCAGGAAGGATGTTGAGCAATAGTTCGTCGGATCTCTTTCTTTCCTCTGCGAGTTTGCCTTCCACCTCCATACTCGTGGAGTACAGATGATGCATCAAAAAAAGACAAAGAACCAGGGCAAGCACCAGGCTGAAATAGTAATAGATCCTGGCCCAGAAATCCTTAAACTCAAGCGGCTTGCCTGCAAAATCGCAAAGCAGCAAAATTAAAACCGCAAGAGAAAACAAAGTGCAGAACGTGCGAATGCGCCAATCGCGCGGAGAAAAGGCAACGTACGCTCCCAGAGCGGGCGCGAAGATAAAGAAATGGGTGGCGGATACTTCCCCCAGCACGTGCGCGAAGACACCAATGTGCAGCACTCCAAAGATCATCAAAGCAAGCTTTGCCTGGAAGAATCTGTGAAAGGAATTCAGAACTGGAACCAGCAAGTAAGCGAAAGAAGCAGTAAATTGTGCCAGCGCAACGCGATCCAGGTTGAACTGAATGGGAACAACTGGAATCACGATAGACACCAGAAATACTGTGATACTGGTCTTATTTACAAGAATGATTCTCTTTCTTTCTTCGGGGTCTGGCTCAAACGAGACTCCGACCTGAGACAGTCTGCTCCAGATTTTGCTGATCCTCATGAGAGTTTCTTTGAAAGTAAAACTCACTCTTTCATGCGATAGGCTTCTTTCAAACCTGTGGCTCGACTGCAAACGCGATCGAAGACAGAAGTCTCAGTCAGAGGCCTGCGAATCATTTTGATGGCCTGCTGTACCTGTGCTGCAGTTGCAGACGGCTTTCCATAGAGAGTGACTGCATGTTTCGAAAAGTCTCTCACCATGAAATCAAAAATCAAATCGATGAGATCTTCCAATTCTGCTTTCTTCTCCGAATGCTTCGCAATTTCAATTTCGCATTGCTCGAGCACCAGCTGACCGTACGCAACCAGAGTAAAGATTTCTCCGAGAGTCAGCATGAAATCCAGATCCTTTGACTGTTCTTTGTCCGATGCGCACTTTGAAAGAAACGCTTTCAAATCTTCCATCTGTGATTTGAAAAGATTCAAATTCGGGCTGGAAAATCGACCGTACACCTTTGAATAGTCTCCGGGGATCACTTTCTCAAGACCCTTGGTGGTAGAACCCTGCGCAAATAAAAATGCATCTTCGGAGGGCCCATTGTTTTCTGGAACAGCAGCGTACTCCTGCGTTTCAAACATATAGTTCATCATGAATTTGATCACAAGAACCATGTTCACGTGGGCTGTTCCTTCCAGCTTGGGAAGCATTCGAATGTCGCGCGCCGCAGACTCGAAGTACATATCTTTTTCGAAACCGCGCGCAGCAATCACGTCCCAGAGAAGATTGATCACTTCCTCTCCCTGCATGGTTACTTTCATTTTAACCATGGGATTAAAGAGCAGATAACGTCTGTCAGAAGCAGAGGAATTCTTCATATAATCCTTGGCGCGATATGCGAAGAACCTCATTGCCTCCAACCGGGCGTAGGCTTCTGTAAACAACTGGCGAATGTGTGGGAAATCGGTTACGAATGTTCCGTACAGTTTGCGCGCCGCTGCGTGGTTGATGGCTTCGTAATATGCGTGAGTGCATATTCCAATGGCCGCCAGACCCAGATTGAATTTCGCAAAAGCAACTGTAGCCAGGGATGCATCCCAGGCATCGCGACCCCTGGATAGAATTTCTTTGTCTGTGATCGGGTAGTCGTGCAGGATGAATTCCGCCACGTATTTTTGTGATCTTACTACATTCTGAGTGCACTCATATTTCGGATGGTTGCTTTCTACGGCGAAGAAGACGAATTCCTCACGTCTGTCCGCTGTTTTCCCGAACACAGATACATACGCGGCGCAATTTCCATTTCCTATGTAGTACTTATCTCCCTGAGCAATCCAGGCGCCATCTTTTGGAACCAGCATCATGTCAGAACCAATCAGGTCCGCGCCATGTTCTTTTTCAGACAGACCGAACGCAAAAATGCCGCCATCTTTCAGTTTCGCGGCCGTCTTCTTTTTGATTTCCTCATTTTTACTCATCCAGATGGGCCCGAGACCCAGGATGGAAACCTGCCACGTATACCAGTGGGAGAGAGAATAAAAACCGAGTATCTCACTATAAGCAGTGTTTCGCGCAGAGTCCCATCTACATTCGGTAGAATCCCCGTATGCAGAAGGCGTCAGAAAATAATGGAACACATGCTCACGCTTCAGGAAATCAAGGAAGTCTGTGTACCAGATCACTTCGTGATCTTCTTTTTTCAGCGCGCGCTTCCCTTTGGTTTCAAAGAACTGAACTGTGGATTGAAAGATTTTACGGGTCGCAGGGTCAAACTGGGCCCAGGTTTCCCTGGTTGGATGCAAAAGTGACATAGGCGAGTTTCAAAATCAACCGCGCGCAAGTCATCGTTTTTTCTTTGGTCGTGATCGGGAGACTCCACGGTTGGACGAAACGGAAGGCCCGTGCGCACGCGGCGGAAGTCCGGTATGCTGGGTCAGAATCTTGTTCCCTCTGTCTTTGGTGCTCGGAGCGGATCGTGGTCCTCTCCTTCCTTCGTGCGCCAAACCGGTGCCCAGCGGCTGGTAAGTAGGAATCAAATGATGTTTGGAGTTACCGATCAAATCCCCGCGACCCATCCGACGGAGAGCCTCCCGCAAAACGGGCCAGTTATTCGCGTCATGGTATCTGAGAAACGCTTTGTGAAGCCTGCGAATTTTTAGACCGCGTGGAATCGGAACCTCTTCGCTTGTGTGCGTGACTTTGCGAAGCGGATTTTTTCCTGAATAGTACATCGCAGTAGCACTCGCCATAGGCGAAGGCAAGAAAGCCTGCACTTGATCTGCGCGAAATCCGTTCTTCTTCAACCAGAGGGCAAGTTGAAGCATGTCTTCGTCTGTGGTACCTGGATGAGCCGCAATGAAATACGGAATGAGATATTGCTCCTTACCCGCCTGCGCAGAATATCGATCAAACAATTCCTTGAAGCGATCATACGCTCCAATTCCAGGCTTCATCATTTTTGACAGTGGCCCTTTCTCTGTATGTTCCGGGGCAATTTTCAGATAACCACCCACATGATGCGTTGCCAGTTCCTTGATCCACTCAGGCGATTTCACGGCAAGATCGTATCTAACTCCGGAAGCAATCAGTATCTTTTTGACTCCAGGGATTTCGCGCGCACGTCTGTACAGATTCACAAGCGAACTGTGATCTGTGTTTAGATTGGGGCAAACGTCCGGATAAACGCAGGAAGGTCTTCTGCATGCGCTTTCGATTGTGCGAGATTTGCACGCCAGGCGATACATGTTCGCCGTAGGACCGCCGAGATCTGAAATGTAGCCAGTGAACGAAGGCGATGTATCTCGAATTTTCTCTATTTCGCGCAGTACGGAAGATTCTGATCTATTCTGAATGATTCGCCCTTCGTGCTCTGTGATGGAACAAAAGGTGCAACCGCCGAAACATCCGCGCATGATCGTGACGGAATGTTGAATCATTTCAAAGGCAGGGATTTTCGCACCCTGATACGAAGGATGGGGCATTCTGCTGAACGGCTGCTCGTAAATACCGTCCATTTCTTTCGTAGTCAGGGGAATAGGCGGTGGATTGAGCCAGAGTTCTCTATCTCCATAATTCTGTAAAAGTGCGCGAGCGTTTCCTGGATTTGTTTCCAGATGAACGATTCTCGAAGAATGAGCGTACAGTACCGGGTCTTCTTTCAGGGCGTCGTAAGATGGAAGTCGTATAACGGTATTTTCTCGCGCAACCAGGGGAGGATGCTTGTATTCGTGTCCTTCCGTGAGAATCTCCGCCTTTGCTGCGGGCTCGGCTGCGCCCGGAGAAGGAACACCAGGTACATAGAGATACGGATTGGTTTTTCCGTCATCCTTTCCACCCGGTTCATCAATGTGAGTGGAATCAATGATTGTAAAATTTTCTGGAATAGATGCACGAAGAAAGGCAGTGCCTCGAATGTCTGTAATGCTCTGAATGTCCTCTTTGTTCGCAAGCCTGTGTGCAATCTCAACGATCTGTCTTTCTCCGTTTCCGTAGACGAGAAGATCTGCTTTCGCATCCAGTAGAATGGAACGTCTGACCTGATCAGACCAGTAATCGTAATGAGCAACTCTGCGAAGACTCGACTCAATTCCTCCGATCACTGTTGGAACTTTTTTATATGCTTCCTTGCAACGTTGAGTGTACACGAGCACACTTCGATCCGGTCGCTTCCCTGCCTCTCCACCAGGAGTGTAGGCGTCGTCATTGCGAAGCTTTCGATCGGAAGTATAACGATTCACCATCGAGTCCATATTGCCCGCGGTGATTCCGAAAAACAAATTTGGCTTACCCAGTTTCTTGAAATCCTCTACTGAAGTCCAGTCCGGCTGAGAGAGAATCCCTACTCTGAACCCCTGCGCTTCTAGAAGGCGGCCCACAATGGCCATTCCAAAGCTCGGATGATCGACATACGCATCGCCGGTTACAATGATGACATCGCAAGAATCCCAGCCGAGCTCATTCATTTCCTCGCGGGACATAGGCAGAACCGGCGCTCGACCAAAGCGTTCCGCCCAGTACTTCTTATAGGAGAATAAATCCCGTGGTTGCTCCACACGATAAGAAAGTCACACCCCGTGCACCTGTCATGCCTAATTGGCGCGGTTGTTGACCTTCCTGTACCGCTGTTTCTGGACGCGGACCGCTCCGGGCTCAAGAACACCCCGGAAAAACAATTCAAAGATTCCATCTGCAGCGGTCGCAAAACTGTATTTACCGCCGGCAAGAAATTCGGGCGTCATCACTCCGTTCATGGCGGCGAGCAAAATCTCGACAGATAGATTTGCGTCGAGTCCCTTTCTAACAACACCGGCTTTTTGCCCTTCGCGTAACAGCGAACCAAGACTTCGCAGCCGTTCGGTCCTAAAAGCGATCATCTTCTGCACTTCGTCCGGACGGACTTTCTGAAGATCCGACATGAAAATTTTTGAAAAACGAGATCCGTATGCGGTAATCCCCAGCACGATCGCGCGAAAACGATCCATTGGATCTATCTCTTTCTTCGCAAGCTCCTGCGCAAACAGAGCGCCCAGATCCTCGCGAACACTCTCCATCACTGATTCGATCAATCGATCTTTCTCGGGGTAGTATTTGTATAGAGTTCGCTTGCTCACTCCAGCACCGGAGGCAATTTCATCTGAAGTCATTTTCGCGAATCCACGGGCGAAGAACATCAGGCGAACTCTTTCTAGAATTTTGTCCTTCAACTTACTATGATTCCATCTTTGAGGTGAATTTGTCTGCGTGCGAGCTTTGCGAAATCTTCATCATGAGTGACGTAAATAACAGCTGTCTTGCCTTTGCTGATTTCTCTAAAGATATCCATGACGATCTTACCATTCGCTGAATCAAGAGACCCGGTTGGCTCGTCTGCGAAAATGAAATCCGGCTCCATCAGAAGAGCTCTGGCAATGGCGACTCGTTGCGCCTGGCCTCCTGAAAGCTGGCCCGGTCTGTGCGAAAGCCTCTCGCTTAGATCAAATCTTTCGAGGAGCATCAAAGCGCGATCGCGTTTTTGTTTCACTTCACCGGATTTTACTGCGGGCATCAGCACATTTTCGAGCACGGTAAACTCAGGAAGGAGATAGTGAAACTGGAATATGAATCCCATATGTCGATTTCTAAAACGATGGAGTTCCGGCTCTGTCATGGACGCAAAGTCCTTCCCATCCACCGATATGCTGCCGTCCGTCGGTCTGTCTAAAGAACTAATGATATAAAGAAGAGTGCTCTTACCCGACCCGGACTTCCCAGTGAGAGCAAGAAATTCGCCGGAACCTACTTCCAGCGACACTCCTCGAATCACATGCGCCGGTGGACTTCCAAATTCCTTTGTTACATTTTGAACTTTGAGGATCATTCTATTCTCCTCGGATGATTTCGATGGGAGCGAGTCGTCCCGCAGATCGCGCAGGAAGAACGCTCGCAACGAGCGTGGACACAAGCGCCAGTAAATACGCCTGCACGTAAGTTGCGAGGCGATACGAAACCATCATCTTGCCCGTCTTTGTCTGAATCAACGGGTTAGAAAAATTTAGAGTCTCGAGCTTGAGACAGACCAGATAGCCCAGGATCATTCCGATCAAACCACCGGCAACTCCGAGAATTACACCCTGGATCAGGAAAATCACTACAATGTCGCGCGATTCAAATCCAATGGAACGCAGGATTGCGATTTCGCGCTTCTTTTGATTGATGACTATGTTCAGAATGTTGTAAATTCCAAAACCTGCGACTACGAGAATGGAGATGCTCATCGAATAGCGAATCGCATCCTGTAGCCGAAATATAGAAAAGAAATTGGCATTCGTCTCTTCCCAGCTGCGCACATTCTCCTGCGAAATCCGCGCCCAGAAATCACTCTTCGCTCTGGACGCGGAAACATCTCGCAAACGCACCGCAATGTCCGTGATCACACCTGGAGTTCGATTGAGGCGCTGAACGTCGCTGAGATAGGCAAAACAAGTAGAATCATCAAATGCTTTGTTGCCGGTCTGAAAAACGCCCACGATCTTGAAAGGAACCGCGTCTCCGCGACCTACTGTGACATGAACTGCTTCAGACGTGCGAGCACCCAGAAGTTCCCGTAGTCCCTCCCCCATGATGAGACGATTGCCCCCTTCAGCGATATCGCGGAACTCTCCGTGGATCATCTGACTGCGAATCACGGTGACCTTTTCCTGACGCCCGGGAAAGATACCAATCATCTTGCCCGCTTCGCTGATGGTTCCTCGTCTGAAAATGACTTTGGCCGCGAGCTGCGGGGACCATGCACTCACGTCTGCATCAGAAGTCAGACGATTGTACCACGCCGACGGATTCTCTATGCGAGCATGGTCTCTGCGCCCGGACGGCGGAACAATCCAGCGAATCCTTTCTCCTGGATCAAGCAACCGGTCATCGAGAGAGTCCTCATGGATGACTTCATTGCGAGCAGAAATGCGAACGTGCGCGTCGTTGTTGATCAACTGATCCACGAGATATTCTCTAAAGCCAAGAAGGATTCCTGACATAACAATGTAGGCCGTGGAACCAAATACAATGCCGAGTAACGTCAGAGCGGTCTGTCTTTTTCTGGCCATCATCTGTCGGAGTGCAATGGAAATCATTTCGCTTCCTCTGGAACACGCACCCTGTCCCCTTCTCTCACATCACCTGATGCAACTTCTGCCCAACCGCCCTCGATGGCCCCCAGAGATACACCGACTTCCAGATCATTCGATCCCCGGATCAATTTCACCTTGCCGTTTCGAATCGCAGAGACGGGAATCTGAATTACGTTTGGCCTTTTTCCGACTTCAATGAGCACATCCGCAGTCATACCGGGAAGAATCTGAGGCGGCAGATCATTGCAGTGCGCTCTCATTTGAAACTGGCCTTCCTCTGGATAGAGACCAACCGCTTCGCACAAAAATCTTTCGCGGCGCCATCCCTCAAAGCTCGCGCGCACTCTCTGGCCTTTTCGAACGCGGATAGCCCCCTGTTCCTCAAGAGACACAAGCAAATAGCGATCTTTAGAATCGACCACGGTCATCACATTCGCTTGCGGAAAAACAATTTCCTCAGCATTGAAATTCAGAGCAGAGATGATTCCCGAAAACGGAGCACGCACAGGCATCATCTCGTCGAATTCGGCCAGGGGCATTCCCTGGCCTACTTCATCGCCTGCGCGAACATACAGCTTTCGGATACGAGACGGCACTCCAACACGCAAACTGAATACACGATTCGCTTTGATTGTGCCCAGACCATAGACTGCTTCGGTAAAAGTCGAGCGACGGACGGAAACGATCTGTTCCTTCGCACGAGACTGAAAAGAAGCAAAGGCAAGCGCACCCACGAGCAATGCCGCTCCCGTGAAGATTCGCCCGGAGCCTGTTTTTAGAATTTGTCCACGCACAGACCCATTTACCAAGTATACTATTTTAGTGTCAATAGTTTACCTCTGTTTTCCGGGGGATTCCAGCCGCTATGGATCCGCGCGGGTTTCCGCTTCGAAAACGGGGATCAGCCCCCGGACCGAATTCGGGTTGACAGAAGCGAGGGCTGGGAATCATGGTCATTTAGTAAACCGGTTTACTAATTTCAAAAGACGGAGAATTTTATGTGGAGCAAGTCCTACAGTAAGAAAGTAAAGGGAATCAAGGCATCTCAAGTATGGAAAGTATGGTCCAACGTGGACGAATGGCATACCTGGCAAAAAGATACAGACTATGCAAAACTGGACGGGCCTTTCCAGGCCGGAAGTACATTCATCCTCAAACCCAAAGGTGGACCAAAAGTGCGCATCGAAATTGTGGAAGCCCACGAAAATCAAGGATTCGTGGATCTCACCAGGTTTCCGCTCGCGCGCATGTATGGGTCGCACCAGTTTGTTGAGAAGAATGGTGAACTGGAAATGACCACTACCATGAGCGTTGAAGGACCACTCGCATTTCTATGGAGAAAAATTGTGGCGGAAGATGTTGCAAATGGCCTCGAAGCGCAAACTGAATGGTTGATTCAAAAGGCGGCGAATGCAAAATAGCGGATCGCCAGAGAAAGACGAAAGTCCATTCAAGCATGAATCCGCGGATGATAGCCCGGGCTTCCTGTTATACAAAATTACCGTTTTGTGGCAGCAGAAGCTCGGTGCGATCTTCGCATCATTTGGAATCTATCAGACGCAGTATGCGATTCTAGCGTCTCTCAAGTATTTCGAAGAGAAAGGGGAAGCTTCCACACAGAGCCATCTGGTGGAACATGCAAGGATAGACAAAATGACCCTTTCCAAAGCTGTTCGCGCTCTCGAGGACGCCGGATACGTTTCGCGCAGCGATTCAAAAAAGGATGCAAGGGCTGTGTCTGTAAAGCTGACTGCGCGTGGGCGTAAGCTTGTTTCCAGTGCCATCCGCGCTATTGAACAGGCAGATGAGGAATTCTTTGGCTGTCTGAATCAGGAAACAAGGGCGCAATACAAATCGATTGCGCGCACCCTGATTGAAAATAATTCAAAACGTTAGCCGGCTTCTATGTACAGAAGCCGGCTTTCCCGTTAACCGCGCTTGATCCACCCCAGCCATGTGCGTCTTTTCGCAATGAGCAAAAGGCCAATCAAAAGGAACGGCAGAATGTAGATTGCAATGTATCCAAGTTCCAGGATTACATTGAGCAGACCGACAAAAGCATTGCGATAGCTTGGAACGCGAATCGGTGCAGGCAAATCCGGTCCTGAAACCTGCACAGAAATCGTAGCCCAGTTCACATGATCCTGAATCTTCCATTTTTCAAGCTGCGCTTGATCCGAAGAATCCTCGCTTCTCTCCAGAGCTGCCTCTCTTTCCGCCCAGTTTCGCGCAGCTGCATCACCGGTCATTGCCTGGGTTCGCCTTGCACCGCGAAGGTTCTCCCTCTTCACCTTCAAGCTGTTTCCGTAGTCCGCTTCTGTGTGATCAGTTACTGAAATATTTTCTGTCAAAAGATCCCCGGCCGCATCTAGATCCTTCAACGTGTCGTACAACTCAGTGGACCGGACGGCCATCTCAACAGAAACCTGAGAGGATTCAGCAGACGCGCTGGAGCTGCGAAGGAACCCACGCCTGGAGGCGATAGAATACAGAAGGGCCCGGGCCTTTAATAAATCGGCAGAGCGATAATGCACTGCAACGTTGTACTCAAGCAGTCTACCTGGAGCGCCAACCGGAGCCACAAGACCCACATGTCCAAGTGCCTGGCCTGGTTGAGCTGGCTGTCCACCTACAACATCTTCATCTTGTACAAGCTTGCCGTCATCCGATTTGGCAGCGGCCCCTCGACTCATTGCCTGCTCCGAAGCAACCGGTGCAGATGCTTCCTGGGAAGGCTTCGTCTCAGATTTCTGTTTGCATCCAAAAAGAGCCAGAGTGATTAAAACAATAGTTACGAAACGCATAGAGAATAGACCGGTTGTTTTCTTTTCTGTTCGTTTTTTTGCTACGCTCCGCGAATGCTTTCCAATTTATCTGCAAAATGAAACACACAGCCGTGTTGATCGGTGCGGGCAACCGCGGCCAGATTTACGCAAAGTATGCGAAGAAGCACGATCTGAAAATCACGGCAGTCGCGGATCCAGACCCCTTGAAACGCCAGCGCATAGCTGCACTGCACGAAATCCCGCCTTCGCAGCAGTTTAGTTCCATGGAGCATCTGCTGCGCGGGAAGCGCCTGGCAGACGGTGCCATCCTTGCAACGATGGACTCCATGCACGCCACACCGGCCATGAAGGCGCTTAAACTGGGCTACCATGTGATGCTGGAAAAGCCAATGGGGCTGACGATTCGCCAGTGCGAAGAAGTGGCAGCGATTTCCCAAAAACAGAAGAAGTCCGTCCTGCTGTGTCATGTACTACGTTATACGTCATTGTTTGCGCGAATCAAAGACATCCTTTCGAGCGGAACCATTGGTAACATTGCATCCATTCTTCATACAGAGAACATCACTCCATTTCATATGGCGCATTCCTATGTTCGAGGCAACTGGAGAAATTCGAAAACAAGTTCTCCTCTCATTCTTGCGAAATGTTCGCATGACCTAGATTTGATTTCTTGGTTTGCAGATTCCAGGGCCATTCGCGTAAGCTCCGCTGGAGGCATTTCGCATTTCCGTCCGGAAAATAAACCAGTCGACGCAGCAGCTCGCTGTCTGGATTGCAGAAGCGTTTGCCCGCACAATGCCTATGATCTCTACGTCCGTGCAACTCCCATGCTGCGGTCTTTTGCGCTCAGCCGCTCGGCTGCAGGCAAGGCGGCTCGCCTTCTTCTTCTTTTTCCATTTCTCAAGAGACTCATTCCAGGGACAGACCCGTGGACCCACTGGCCAACTTCCACTTTTTCAGACGGAAGCAAAGATCAAACCATCGCCGCGCTCAAAGATGGTCCCTTTGGACAGTGCGTCTACTCGGGGTTAAACGATCAGGTCGATCACCAGGAAACATGGATTGAATTTGAAAACGGGACTACCGCATCGTTTCGATTCAATGGACTTGCGCCACAGGAGGGGCGCACTCTGCGAGTGGACGGAAGCCGGGGCTGCCTGCATGCAACCACGATGAACGGTGGATCACTCAAAGTGGTCCTTCACTCAGGAAGGATTGTTCGTTTTAAGGAAAACTTCTCCTTGTTTGGACACGCAGAAGGAGATGAAAAGATCGTTCTGGAATTCAAGAGTGTACTCGACGGACATCCTGGCAGATCGGACGCCAGATCCTCATTGGAGAGCCATCGCATTGCATTCGCAGCAAATGAGTCTCGTCTCTCAGGAAGAGTCGTCAAAATCTAAGAGTATCTATACTATCATGGCCGCGAATTCAAGGGTTGCGAACCCACGATTGAAACAGCCTTGCAAAGAAATTCACCTGAGCCGCCGTCCAGGTCATAGTAACAATCTCTGACCTGGAGAAATCCCGGTCGAGTGCATGCGCAAGATCCTGTGGCATGCGAACGGGAGACTGAGACATCACACCGGCCATGCGAATCACATTCATTTCGCGCGGAAGCAAGGAAGATGGAACCGGTCCACCCTGGCTTAGAAAACGCAGCTCCTCTTCCGTGATGTTTGCGCCTTTCAAATCTGTTGAATTCATTTCAACACACCAGGGACATTGCACCTGGAAACTCACGCGAAGACGAATGAGCTTGAGCTCTCGCGCTATCTTCTTGTTTCGCGGTGCGAAAACTTCAAACAAGGCGGCTGCTATAAGAAGCCGCGGTGACCAGGAAAGAATTTCGACCAGAGGCGCTGCAGACTGCGAAAACCTGCGAAAGATCTTCGCAATGAATTCGACCGCAACGCCTGGTCTTTTCGCAATCCAGGTCAAGGCATGTCACGCAATCCGCCGCCGTTTACAACTTTCTTGTATCCTGCAGCTTCGAGCATTTGTTTTGCCATCTGACTTCTGCCGCCTGACTGGCAATACACTACGATGGGTCTGCCCTTGTCGCCAAACTCGCCGATTCTAGCCTGCACTTGGTCTACAGGAATGTTGATCGCTCCGGGATACGCTCCGCTTGCGAATTCCTGAGGACTGCGAACGTCAACAATCAGTGATCCACTTTCAATCATCGTTTTTACCTCTGTTTTCTTTGCATGCCCGGGCCGAACGATCATCCATAGAATGATCGCAACCGGGATTAAATAGATCCAGTATTCCATTCTCATCTCATCTCCTCAAACCGCCATTCTCATGATACTTCTGTATCCGCCGGCCACATTGTACACTTTTTCAAAACCGTTCTGCATCAAAATGCGAGCTGCCAGATAACTCCTCATTCCAGAAAAACAATACGCATACACGGGGCGATCTCGTGGAATTTCATTCAAACGATCACGCAACTGAGGAAGAGGAATTTTGATGGCACCTGCCACAAATCCACGTGCAGTTTCCGCGTCGTCACGCACATCCAGAATTGCAATCTCCGATTTGTCTATGGTTTGGAACACGTCCGGAGAAACCACGGGCGAAAAACCAGACCGACTGTTCGCGCCAATGAATCCTGCCGTGTTCACCGGATCATTTGCAGAGGAGAATGGCGGAGCGTAGGAAAGATCCAGACTTTCAAGATCTTCCACGGTCAATTTTCCAGCAATCGCAGTTGCGATTACATCAATGCGCTTATCCACGCCCTCCGAACCAAAAGCCTGCGCTCCGAGCACCTGGCCAGTTTTTGTTTCGAAGACTACTTTCAACGTTAGCTGCTTTGCTCCAGGATAGTAACCCGCGTGATGATTCGCGTGCACGAAAACAGAGGATGTTTGAATCCCCGCTTCCTTCGCCGCCTTCTCAGTCAGTCCTGTGGCGGCCGCAGTGCGTTCGCAAATTTTCACAACAGACGTACCCATGGCACCGGCATAGGTCATTCTAGCTCCAGCTGCATTGGACCCGGCAATTCTACCCTGGCGATTTGCAGGACCGGCCAGAGGCACTCTCACCTTCTTGCCAGTTATGCGATGAACTATTTCTGCCATGTCTCCTACAACAAAAATAGAAGGATCAGAAGACTGCATGGCGCCATTGACAAGAACGCCACCCGTTGGGCCGATTTCAAGGCCAGCCTCTTTTGCCATGCTGGTCTGAGGCCTGACTCCCATGGAAAGAATCACGAGGTCCGCCGGCAAGACCTGTCCGTCTTCCAGGCGAACCTCGTGCTGATCTACAGAAGCAAGGCCAGTGTTTAAATGCACATGAATCGAATTGCGCTCCAGTTCCTGTCGAACGAATTCTGCGAACTCGGGATCAAGTGGCGGCATCAACTGATTGAATTTCTCCACGACTTGAACGGATAGCCCTCGCGAATGCAAAGCCTCCGCCATTTCAAGACCAATGAATCCGCCCCCGGCGATGACTGCAGTCCGGGGCTTTGCTTGTTCCACAAAGTCATGAATCGCATCTGTGTCTTCTACGTTGCGCAATGTAAACGCATGCTGCGAAGGAATCCCGGGAAGAGGAGGAACTACAGGACTTCCGCCCTGCGAAAGAATGAGAGAATCGTAGGAGAGTGTTTGTTCTCCGTCGGGTCCGCGAACAAGCACTTCTTTTTTTTCACGATCTATCTTGAGAGCCTCCGTATGAGTGAGCACTCGCACACGATATCGATCATGAAAGCCTTTGGGCGTTTGGAGAAGTAGCTTGCTTCGCTCTTTGATATCGCCTCCAATATAGTAAGGCAATCCACAGTTCGCGTAACTCACATACCCGCTCATTTCTACAAGAGTGATTTCAGCGTGTTCATCCACTCGTCTCGCTCGCGCAGCCGCGGTTGCCCCTCCCGCAACTCCGCCAATGATCACAATCTTTCTATTCTTCATGGATCCTTCCTACTGAGCGTTCTGTTAGGCGACGCGGCTCTTCGCACCAAGCATCACGAGAATGTTTGCCATGATGCAAAAACCAGTCAGAGAAAAAATGATCAGATTCACACCTACCAGTGCAGGGAGAATCAACCACCATGGGCTTACAAAAAATGCCAGGGCTGTGCCTACACTTGTAAAAACACCCGCCACAAGCCAGATAATCCGTTCCAGATACCAGCTTCCTGTCTGTGCACAATACATACTCATCCGTCCTCGCAGGGTTGTGCAGAATGGAGACCCATTCCTTTCACTCGTCTTTCGCGACATATACCCTACCTGGTATAGTATAAGAGTGGACGACGGTACGTCAACGCATATTCTTGCCTCCATGAAACAGATCTGGCTTCCCCTCGCGATCCTGTGGAGCATCGTTGCCTTCCCACTGAGAGCTGAAGAACGACTCACATTAGGCGAAATCTGGGCTTCCGTTCACGGTAAGTCCAATGCTCAGAAAGCGGCCGCCCTTGAGTTGCAGGCGTCTTCTATAGAAAAAGACCGCAGAGAATGGCACTGGGCCCCGCGAATCTACGCAGAAGGGCGCGCGTTTGGAACAAACGATCCGGTGATGTCTTTCTCTTCCATGTTGCAAACACGGAATCTGAAATCGGCAGATCTAAGTGTTCCCTCTCCACTCCTCAGTCCGCAGGCGTATCTAAATCCTCTCTCAGTCCTCGCGCCGGACACTCTGAATCATCCTGTTTCATCTGGATTCTATCGCGGGATCCTGGGCATTGAGCTCCCCGTGTACGAAGGCGGTTCAGGACAGGCACGTGTTGATGCAGCGGGCAGTGCGGCGAAAGCTCGCGAATGGGAACTCCAGGCAACTGTGAAGCAGGAGTATGCGGCTGTAGCTCAAGCGTATGCGGAGATCTTGATTCGTGACAAAGAAGATGCGGATCTTGGAATTCTAAATCAAACTCTCACCGCAATCCTTTCGCGCTACCAGCTTGGCTCCGCCGCAAACCCCGTGGGTCGATCCGGCTATCTTGGAATGCAAACTCTGCGAAACAGAATCCAGACAACGCTTGCAAACAATAAAATGAGAAAGAACGCAGCACGCTCTCTCGTGGAAGCCCTGGCAAACGAAATACCCGCGGACTGGAACATCCAGTCTGAAGAAATCACGCCCTTCGCAGACCGTTATATGGCATTGAGCGATACAACGGGCGATTCAGAAAGAGTTCGTGCGATGGACGCAATGGCAGACTCGATCGCCTATAAAGAAGTCTTTGAACAGGCAAAACTACTGCCGCAAGCCGGAGTCTTCGGAGAGGCCTCTGCTACCGGAGGAAGAAGAGGCGTCGGAGATGCATATTACGCCGGCTTCTTTGTGCGAATGAATCTGCTGTCCCCGCAGGATTACGGAGGGGCAACACAGGCAAAGAAAGAAGCAGAAGCGGCTCGCCTCCGCGCAAAAGAAGCGCGCGCAACTGAAGTGGCGCAAGCAAGACAGCTCACGTCCCAGGAAGCAATACTGCGACAGAACATCAAACTTCTCGATGATAGTTTGATTATGAACCAGGAGCAGATTTATGTTTCGGAGAGACTCTTTGTTTCGGGTGCAATCAATGCACTGCAGATGGCAGAAATTCTTTCGCGTCGAGCCGACCTAATTTCAGCCAGATACGAATCTGAAGCAGAACTCATCCGTACACGCGCCGCACGCTTCATTCTGAGCGGCAAACTTCCTTCCGGAGAAACAAAATGAAATCAGCACAGCCTGTGAAAGAACCAAATCCTGGATTCGCCGGATCGCTCGCGCGAAACTTCCTTCACTCTCACCTCACGCCGATCATCGCCGTGGCCAGCCTTGTGCTTGGAATTGCGTCCGTCTACCTCACACCAAAAGAAGAAGAACCGCAAATCTCCGTGCCGATGATCGACATTCGCACCAATCTACCCGGGTATGAAGCGCATGAAGTAGAGCAAAAAGTAACAGAGGTGATTGAAAAGGCAGTCTGGGGTCTAGAAGGAGTGGAGTATGTTTACTCCGCGTCCAGCCCTCATTCCAGTCTAGTCACTGTGCGATTCAAGGTTGGTGAACCTGTAGAGCCGTCGCTTGTAAAAGTGCATCACAAGATCATGGAGATCCGTAGCTCACTCCCACAGGAAGCATCTCAACCTCTTGTGAAATCTTACTCCATCGATGATGTTCCATTCCTGGTTCTCACATTTCAGTCTAGCACTCGCGATGACTTCTCATTGCGATCTGTTGTCTCTCCGCTGGCGCGAGATCTGGCTGGCACACCTGACATCAGTCGCGTTGATATCTATGGCGGAAGAAAGCAATCCATCCGCGTTGTAGTAGATCCTGCACGAAGTTCAGCGGCGGGGGTCTCCATCCTCGACGTCGCACACGCGCTCAAGGCGAATCATGAAGGAGTTCTATCTGGAAAAAACTGGGGGAAAGACAATGTTGTTTCTGTTGAGGCGGGAGGACTCCTGTCTACTGCTCAGGACGTGGCTCGAACCGGTGTAGGCCAGCGGGCCGGCCTGGTTGTGCGAGTCGGAGACGTGGCGACAGTCACAGATGGCCCGGAGGAACGATCTCGCCTGTCCTACGTCATGGACCACACTGGAAAATCGAACGCAGTCTCTCTCTCATTCGCGAAGAGAAAAGGAACCAACGCAGCCGAATTGTCCGTAGACGTGATGAAGCGCGCTGAACGATTCGCGTCCACTCTTCCATCGGACATCCATATGACCGTTATGCGGAATTACGGACAATCAGCGAAGGACAAATCGAGTGAACTGATAGAACACTTGATCATTGCAACCATTTCCGTGGGCGTACTGATCGCAATTACCATGGGACTCAGGGCTTCCGCCGTGGTCTCGCTCACAATTCCGGTAACTCTTGCTCTAACACTTGGAATTTACTATTTCATGGGCTATACATTGAATCGAGTCACGTTATTCGCTCTTATCTTCTCTATTGGTATTCTGGTGGATGACGCCATTGTAGTGGTCGAAAACGTGGAGAGGCATCTACGGGAAAGCCCTCACCTTTCTGCGGCCCAGGCTACCCTGCGCGCTGTGGCAGAGGTGGGAAATCCAACAATTCTCGCAACATTCACGGTCATTGCGGCGATTCTGCCCATGATGTTTGTTCGCGGTCTGATGGGACCCTACATGAAACCAATTCCAGTTGGTGCAAGCTTTGCCATGATTCTTTCTCTGCTCGTTGCTTTCATTGTTACTCCATGGGCCGCCGTGCGACTTTTGAAAAAGCATACGCATTCTGAAACAAAGGCAAGCAAACTGGACGCTCTTTACGACAAAGTGATGCGAACACTGCTGTCTAAAAAGAAGAGTGCGCTTGTTTTTGGAGGTGTGACTGTTTTCCTACTGCTTGCGAGCATGGGACTGATTGCAAGCAAAGCTGTGAAAGTAAAGATGCTCCCCTTTGATAATAAGAATGAATTCCAGGTTCTTCTGGACTACCCGGCGTCTACTCCGCTCGAAAAATCTTCCGCAGAGTCTGTGTTGCTTGCTCAGGAACTGCTGAAGCATCCAGATGTGGAACGCGTTCAAATCTTCGCCGGAGAAAGTGCTCCGTATTCATTCTCCGGCCTGGTAAAGCACACCTTCCTTCGCGCGCAGGATTACAAAACGGATCTGCAAGTAGTTCTGAAAGACAAAGATCATCGCAAAAAGAAGAGCCACGAAATCATCGAGGAAATCCGCCCGCGAATCGCCGATTTCGCGCGCGCGCACAACGCACTATCCAAGGTCCTCGAAATTCCTCCTGGTCCGCCGGTGATGGCAACGCTCGTTGCAGAAGTCTACGGTCCGGACAATCTCTCTCGTGAAAAAGCAGCACGCACCGTGCAGCAGATTTTTGCTGCGGAGAAATCGGTCGTGGATCTGGACTACTCCTGGAGACCGGAGAGAGACCGGCGCGTGTATAACTTCAATGTAAATGGAGGAGCACTCCTCGGAATTAACGCAAGTGACGCATCCCAGGCCTCTCTTCTTACGTTTTCTGAAACGCCCATTGTTTCGCTCGCGGAATCCAACAGTCCGGAGATCAAAACGGTAGATCTCTCTCTCGCGCAATCTGCGCGCTCCGGTGCTTCTCCGTTTCGCGGACAGACAATTGCTACAAGAGAAGCGGGAACCGCAAATCTAGACCAGGTGTTTGGAAATCCACAGATCAAAACATTTGAAACCTTGCATCG
Organism: Leptospirales bacterium; assembly: GCA_019694685.1. Taxonomy (GTDB): domain Bacteria; phylum Spirochaetota; class Leptospiria; order Leptospirales; family Leptonemataceae; genus JAEUSB01. The sequence goes on along the minus strand of JAIBBM010000003.1, from coordinate 115,074 downwards.
CAAGAATCTCAAACCTGTTTCGTATGTGGTCTCAGAACTTTCCGGAGCGGAAGAAGCTCCTGTGTACGGAATCATGAGCCTGGGTCCAAAGATTCCCTTCCAGCTTCAGACAGTAGACGTGCCCTGGAACATGGACCAGCCCGTTGTAAAATGGGATGGAGAATGGTACATCACCTACGAGGTGTTTCGCGATCTGGGCCTTGCCTTCGCAGCTGTGCTCGTCCTGATTTATGTTCTCGTGACCGGGTGGTTTAAGAGTTATGCTGTTCCGCTTGTGATCATGGCACCGATTCCAATCAGCTTGATAGGAATTCTGCCGGGCCACGCAGCATTTGGCGCCTACTTCACCGCGACTTCAATGATTGGATTCATTGCGGGGGCCGGGATCATCGTGCGAAACTCGATCATACTTGTGGATTTCATAGAACACCAAATCGAAGAAGGAGCGGAGCTGAAAGAAGCGGTCATTCAAGCAGGCATCACGCGATTTCGTCCCATGCTTTTAACAGCTGCAGCTGTGGTTGTGGGAACAGCCGTGATCCTGTTTGATCCAATCTTTCAGGGGCTCGCACTGAGTTTGATGTTCGGAGAAGTGGCTGCGACTTTGATCAGTCGCATTGCGGTCCCGGTACTATACCACTGGTTTATAGGAAAATCAAGAGCGGCGATCAGAGCGTGAACGCCGCGCTGATTGCTTCGCGCAGATTTTTTTCTACTTTGCGATCCGGTGGTTGATCCGACTCAGTGACGCACTGCTCGAAGTAGTGTAGAACATATGCTTCTGCAAACTCCGTGATCGCGCGATGAGCTGCTTTGAGCTGATGAATGGTCTGCTTGCAATCCGGTTGGGCGCCGGCTACCAGGCGTTTTTTGATGCCTTCCAGTTGCCCCTGCGCGCGACTCAATCGATTGACAAGTTGTTGCAATTCGTCTGTGGATGCGACCTGTTTCATATACAATACACAGTAAGGTATACAAAAGGAACGTCAAGCGCTTTTGAGAAATGTTGTCGTTTTCAATATTTCTCGAGAGTCAAAACCAGAGTCGCCCGTCCCAGGTATCGTTTCATTCTTCGATCTCTCAGGAAGAATATGAGAATGTACTGGCGATTGCGTTTGAGATCAATAGGCACAATCTTATGATTGAGACTCTCTGGCGGCTGAAGTTCAAGATGATAACCGCCATCACGAAGTTCGCTTAGAATGTTAGAAGCGATCTGGTTTGAAAATTCGAGTAGAACTGAATCTGCCATGCCTCGTTGTCCCGCATCGATCTGGTATCTCTCCGCAATGCGAGGAAGCAGCTTCATCTTCGTATATCCGTCCATACAAAGATACATCATGCCATTGAGTTCGCCGGTAAAACCGATTCCGCTACAGCTCTCTGCGCAGATTCCTTCATTCTTCGAAGGCCCGTAAGCCTCCTTTTCTGCACTCACGAACAGAGTGTTCTTCATGTGTTCGGTAAATGCGCGTCCGAGAGTCAGAACGACCTTCTCGTCTAACAACGGATCCATCAGGCAGCCTGGAGTATACGGTAGTGGTTGAGTCCTGCGGCTTTCGCATTCTCCAGGGCACGCAGCGCTCGGTCAAAAATTTTCGCAGGCTCTTCCTGGCCCATAGAAACAGCAATCCCAATACTCGCAGGACCGCATCTGTGAATCCAGGATGCAAATCTGGCGTCAAGAGTACGTTCCGATTCAACTCCGCCAAGCACATACAGACGATTGCCTTCGCAGAAAATCAAATCACCGGATATATCGGGCTTCCCTTCAGAAAATTCGCAGATTGTAAGAGAAAATGCCGCGGATGCTTGCGAAAGAACGCGAAGCGCAGATTCAAGTTGAAGTCGACCGCTTGTCCCGCTATGAGCCTGGTTTTCTATTTGATGGATCTTTTCATACATGAAGAGACTGAACTGATAGCACATGTCATGCAGCCTGGATAGTACCTTAAGATCAGATGCATGTTCAGATTCGAGAAGTAAAAACCCGGCAATCTCCGTTGGTGAATCGATTGAGAATGCCGCCTGACGTCCATCTTCAGACATCACGGGCTTGCCGCTTGCGAGAATCTCAAATCCGGTATGACCCACGTTTGTTTCAGAAAGCACACGCGAAAAATCGCCACCGAGAACTATCTTGCCCTGGCTTCTCAAACGAGGAACCATATCGCCCTGTTCGTTTCGCAGAAAAACAGTTAGAATGCCATCGCATACGGAACTGGCGTGAATCAAGAAAGCTCGCAGCAATTCATCAATGCTGGACGCGAAGGAAAGGTGTCTGGATAGTTCGTCTGAAACCTTTCTCATGAAGAATTCAGGTCGAATTCTCAGTGCATCCTGTCTCGAAATTGTTTGAAGCTCAGGAATTTCAGCAGGGGCTTCGACTGGTTCTGCAGTCGCGATCGATTCTATTTCTGGTTCTGTTTCAGGTGCTGGTGCATAAGATCGCATAACGGCCCATAGAATCAATAGTGCAGCCCCGGCTAGAATCAGAAAGATAGAAATGATGACAATGCGGTCCAGGTTTACAAAGAAAGGACCCCAGCTTGTCTGGATGGCAAACGAAACTGCACCCACGCGCTCCGCGAGGGCTTGGATGGCTGCAAGGGGAGACAGGTCGGGCAACTGGAACTTCACTGTTTGTATTTTCGGAGCGGGGGCATGCCGATTTGAAGGCAATCGGGGCGAAAGGAGTGAAAAACTGAGTTTTCCGGGCTAAAACCAGACCTGGCGAACCCTTCAGAGGTCCCACCCACACCCCTTTGTCTTGATGTGTGAAATCCAATCCGCCGCGATCGCGCTGTGCGCAATCGATGTATAGTGGAGCTTGTCCCAGGTATAGTCCGCGCGCAAGTATTGAAGATGTTCCCTGTCTTCCACCACAGGCTGCACATCAATCACAGAGTATCGCACGCCCTGATCTCGAATCCATCGATTGATGCCGTCTGTTCCGTCCTGGTAAAGCTGAGTCCACGTTGGATACCCTCTCCATGGCCCAACTGTTACAATGTATACCTGCCAGGACTTTGCACGCGCAGATTCCGCAATGGCTGCAAGATCACGCGAAGCGCCGATTGGATCCCCGGTTGAATTCACTCCAAGATGAATGAGCATCGCATCGTGAGGACCGGCCAGAACGCGCGGAAGATTGTGAAGAGCATATGCTGTTGTGTTCCCCACACTGCTGTAAATGTCGCTGCCGGGAGTTCTCGTGCTCGTGCGAGGGTCTGAATCTTCAGAAGTAAAGGTAGTATTCCTAAAGTATTTAAAAGTTGCGTCCTGATTCAGGTAATTGGCAAACCCCGCAAAATTCTTTGGAGTGGGATCAAAGATGCGAGAATCCCCTAGAACAGCAACCGAGTGCGGCGCAGGCGGAAGAGGATTGCATTCGTGTTTAACTGAGTTGCACGAACAACAAGCAATGGTCAGTACCAGGATCGCACGGTGCATTTTTCCTACAAATCACTCTGGATCTCTTTGAGCAAGAGTTTCGTAAGCTCGGGGTAGCATTTACCCGCAATGTGAATAGAATCAAAAAAGATTCTACACTGCATGCCTTTCGAATCCGCCTCCACGAAACGCAGTTTCGCTTTCGGATAGTCCTTCCCCAGCCGCTCGATGATCTCCGTCGTGCCGGACCGGGCCATGTCCTGAGCTCCCGTTTCTCTCATAATTTCGCGAAATCTTGAGACTACCGGCGGCCAGAACACTACAGTCGGAATGGATTCGCGAGCCAACCCTTCCAGCATTTCGCGAAACAACCTGGTCTGCGCACGGCCAGTATGATACGGCCGAGGCAGGTGAAGCGAAGCCATGGTTTCTGCATCCCTGTTCATGAGATTCTCTGGAAGTTCAAGCGCATGTGGATTTGGGATTCCGCCCAGATTTCGAATGCTGGCCTCTTTCATCTGAGCAAGCATGGCTCTTCGTATCTCAAGACCTGTGACCATCTGGATTCCTGGTCCAACCGGCATGATGTGCGATTCGCGATTCCTGGCAGCGGCACGCAAATCGACCGGGAATCTGTAGGCCGCAAACATACGGCTCAACAGAAATCTCTCAAAATGTTCGGTAGAAAATCCTCCTCCGTTCCTCCACGGAGACGCGTCAGAATCAAAGTCAATGTGCTTCAACAAAAAAGAAATATCCAGAGAGTGCTTGATCGGAAAACGATTCGCGTTAGGCGACAATGTAATTGGATCTGACTCCAGAAGAACAAAGTCCGGACGAATATTCTGCTCCAGAATCCTCTGCAACCAGTACGCATGGTAAGAATGACCAGCCTGAGGCGCGCTAAAATTATACGTATAGGTCTTTGGTGCTATTTTCGAAATCTCTGCGCTATCAAATTCTCCGGATCGTGACGTTCCAAAAATCAAACCCAGCTTTTCGCCGGCGGCTTTTCTGGCAGTATAGTGTTCCTTCAAGTGATTGAGTAAGTCTTCGCGCGTGTCATAGAAGTGATCTTCAATGTGCATGTAAGATGTAGTGTATTCTCGCACGGCTTGCAATAGGAGAAGTTTGTCCAATCCGAGCACAATTCCCAGGATGATGAAAGGTCGAACGAGGAAAGGGTTCTTCAGAAATTCCATGTCGCATCCTCAAAATTGAAAGTAGATAAAGTCCGTGGTTCCCGGCGGAAAAGAACCCAACAATAGCAATACAACCAGACCCAGAGCCCCAAGCACCGGATAACTCTTCCATCCAACCGGTATGTGAAACTGCTTCCGAGATTGTACTATGTTAAACAAAAGAGTGATGGCGACGATGTTGAACACATACTCCGTGTGTGGCCATTCCGCGCCACTACGCAAAAAGAAAATCTGTCCGTACATGTTCATCGCACTTTGGAGACTTTGCGAATTAAACAGGATCAACCCCAACGCGAATACTAAGTAAGCATATACCATTCCGCCAAACCGGAATGCAAGTCGGGCGACGCTTGAAACAAATCCATCTCTGATGAATCCGGGTTCGAACTCTGTGCGCACGCCCAGAAGCTTCTCAATACTCACGAATACTCCATTCCAGAGCCCCCAGAGCAGAAACGTAAAACTTGCTCCATGCCAGAGGCCTGAAAGAGCCATGGTCAAAATCAAGTTCGCATAATTACGCGCAGGCGATCTCCTGGACCCACCCAGAGGAATATAAACGTAGTCTCGCAACCACATCATCAGAGTTACATGCCAGCGATTCCAGAACTCTCCTACCGACGCAGACAAAAAGGGTGCTTTAAAATTTTCCGGAATATCCAGGCCAAGCATCTTGCTGGAACCACGCGCGATATCCGTGTAGCCAGAAAAATCGCAGTAGATGCGCGCAGCAAAGCCAAGGGCCGCCATCAAATTCGTTGACCAATCGTATCCGCCAGGATTTGCAAACACTGGCTTCAGAACAAAATCAACGTTATCCGCAATCACTACTTTCTTTACCAGACCTGCGCCAACGAGCAAGAGACCGTCAAGCATTCTGGTTTCGTCGGGCTTGAGGTTTCGAAGTTGATAGAAGAAATCCGAGTGCCTCATGATGGGCCCGGCTACGAAATGCGGGAAATAGAGACTGAACATCAAATACTCAATGATGGATGGCCTCTCAGGGATCTTTCCGCGGTAAGCATCCACCTGGAGAGCGATCAGCTGAAATGTATAAAAGCTGATGGCCAATGGCAGTACAATGTGAGACACACCAAGATTGTGTTCCAGCCACGCGTCCAGACGCTCCGGCCCGATCACTCCCACTGCTTGCGATGCTGTCCCTAGTATGAAATAGAAATACTTAAAGAACACCAGGTTTACAACGTTCAGTAATACGATCAAAGCCAGAGTGGAACGCCGTGGACGACCCAGGAGCCGGATCAAGGCCAGATAGTTCACCAGCAATACGAGCAGTAGATGGACAGCGAATTGCCATGACCAGGCGGCATAAAAACCAAGAGAAGCGACGAAGATTAAATACGGGCGAAATCTGCGCGGAATGATCCAGAAAACGACGTAGACCAGCGCGAAAAAGAAGAGAAAATAGAGCGTCGTAAATCTCATTGCCGTAATCCCTTACAATCCTGAATAGTTGAGGAACTATATATTCTCGATAAATTCTTTCCAATAAATGCGTTTCGCGCAATCAGTTTTTGACTGTTCTGTCAGGAAAAAATACTTTACGAAAGAAATTCTGATTGTTGAAAACAATATATCGCATATAGTCGATATGTGATTAAAGCATCGTCAGCTCATTTCTCAGAACAAGTCCGCGATATTGCACGCTTCGGTCGGCTTTTGTCGCACCCTGCGAGACCCAGGATTTTGAAGCTTCTTGCGAAGCGCGAATTCATGACATGCGGAGAGATTGTGGAAGCACTTCCTTTCGCGCAGGCAACCGTCTCACGTCACTTGAGAGAACTTACTTCGGGTGGCTTGATTCGCCTGGATGTGGAAGGGTTGCGCTCCTTCTATTCCCTTGACAATCGTGCCGCGAGCAGGATGCAAACTTGCTATCAGGAATTCTTTCGAATGATCGCGTCAAAGGAGACAGGAGGATCCAGGTAAGCGCGAGATTCAGGCGCGCGAATGCGCGCCTGACGTTGAAAATCGGAGAGGATTATTTTAGAACGGAGGAAAGGAAATTTGCCATTTCTTCCCAGGATTTTTTGTCTGCCTCTGCGTTGTAGGCAATTGGCATTTTAAACTCTTTCGCGTACTTGTCCGCATCTGGATTTGTAAACACATGCGTCGCACCCGGATAGACCGTAACGGTCAAATCGGCACCTGCTTCGCTCATTTCCTTCTTGATCGCGTCCACTTTTTCCATAGGGACAAAGCTGTCCGCGCCGCCATGAGCAACGAGTATGCGAGCTTTCACTTCTCCTTTTTTTGCAGGTTTCACAGGATCGAGCCCGCCATGAAAGCTAACGACACCCTTGAGGTCTGCGCCCTGGCGAGCCATGTTCAGGACGACACCTCCACCAAAGCAATACCCAATCGCAGCAATGCGAGTTGGGTCTACCTGAGGCTGCTGTTTGACAAAATCGAGAGCTGCGGCAAATCTGCCTTTGCCTTTTTCAAAATCTTTCATCACACCACCGGCCATCTTCCCGGCCTCGTCCGGATTGGCCGCGATCTTGCCGTCTCCATACATATCGATGGCCAGCGCAACATATCCAAGCTCAGCAAGCTGCATGGCGCGCTTGCGAGAGTAATCATTGTTGCCCCACCATTCGTGCACAACAAGTACGGCCGGGCGTTTTCCGGTTTGTTCCGGAGCATAGGCGAGCAAGCCCTTCAAGGTCTGATCGCCAAACTTATAAGTCACTTCCTCACCTCGTACGTGGTTTTTCTGACACGCGACGAATGCGAAAACAAGCAACAATGCTAAGAGGGTTCTTTTCATCACCCTTACTGGCCTCTCTATGAAATTGCGTCAAATCCAACTCGGCCGATGAAAAAATACTGGACGGGCCAGCCGACATAGTGTATATACATCATATAGTGCATATGCACTCGGGAGGGCATTTTGCCTGCTACAGAATCAAAGGAACTTGTCCAGGGACAGGATAGCACAGGATCCGAAATCTTTCACAAGATGTTTGACTCCTTTTTGGAAGAAACTGCAGCCGCAGGAGTCCAGATTCCGCCGAACTCCATTCTTGAATCCGGTGCGGTATTTCTTGAGTATGAATCGCGCACCAGACTCGTTTCTGAATTCCCCGCTCAGGAGAAACACGCCAATCCTCTGGGAATGCTCCAGGGAGGAATTATCGGTGCTCTCATAGATGATACGATGGGCCCGCTCAGCTTTGCGGCAGTACGCGGACCAACCACTACCCTCAACCTATCCATAAACTATCTGCGATCGGTAAAATGCCCGGACCGTGTGCGAGTGGAGGCTCGCGTAACCGGACGTGGAAGAAGAGTGCTTCATCTGGAAGCAGATGTTTTCGATTCGCGCGGCAGACTTGTGGCAAAATCGACGTCCACCGTACTGTCATTGAAAGAAGGCGGCTGATGGTTAGAAGAAGCGCGAAAGAAATCCCAGACAGCCGCGACCTGAGGCTCGCCTGGTTGAGCTGCCTTGCATTGAATTTGAAAAGAACTGCGCGACTTGTGAGCGCTGCATACGATGATGCGGTCAGACCGTCCGGGCTCAGGTCCACTCAGTTCTCGATTCTTGCAACCGTTGCAGTGAACCCGGACGTGAGCATTGCGCAATTGGCAGACTGGGTGGATGCGGATCGCACGACGGTGCAGAGAAGTATAGGAATCATGCAAAGAAACCTGTGGATCACAGTGGAGAAGGCAGAGCAAGGAAACCTGCGCAGACTGAAGCTATCCGCGAAAGGACAGAAGAAACTCGCGGAAGCATACAAACTCTGGGAACAGGCTCAAAAACAAATGGTGGATATCCTCGGAACGGAAGCCTCGAGACGTCTGCTGCATGACCTTTCGCGTGCGCGAAAGAAAACCAGAGAAAAGTTGGTCACGCAATCTGAATCCGTTGCCTCGATTTCGTGAAGCATCAAAGCTCTGAACATCCTTCACTCGAATGAAAAGTTTTTCATGGAAAAGAGTTGCACTCTCCTCATGAAAGCAATTGATTCAGAGAGATGAATCCCGCACCGCATCTGAAACCAGAGGAGCGCGTCGTGCTCTTTGACGGAGTCTGCGTGCTATGCACCTGGTGGACCAGATTTCTGACTCGATACGACGTAAATCATAAGTTTCTACTTTGCAGCATTCAGAGTCCGGAAGGACTCGATATTCTTGCCTGGGCTGGCATTCCCGTAGATGACGTAAATACCATGCTTTATGTTTCCAATAACACAGCGTATACCAGGAGCGACGCTTTCATCGAAGTGATGGGTCAGCTTGGCCTTCCCTGGTCGCTAGCGCGAATTCTAAAGATCGTCCCGCGCTTCTTTCGCAACGCATGTTATAACTTCATCGCACACAATCGTTACAGGTTCTTTGGAAGAAGCGATGTTTGCATGATGCCCACTCCAGAAAATCAAAGCAGATTTCTAAAAAGCCAGACAGCGAAGTCCTGATGATCGGCGTGGGCCAGTCGCCGCAGGCAAATCAGTTTTTTTGATTGCCTGTCCACCAACGAAGGAGCCCCTGAACCAAATCTCAGGAGTTCCCATGCGAACATTACTGCTTGCTCTAACCATTCTGGCCATCGTGCATTGCGGCCCAAACAAAAAGGATTCCTACTACTGCGATATAACAAGCCAGAGTCTGGACACCTGCGATGGCAAAACAATCAAAGTCACCGCAAATCATTCTGACAGGATTCAGCAACATCCTGTGATCAGTCCAGATAAGCAATCCTACTGGGACGTCAATGGCCGCGACTGGATCTTCGTGAGCAAAAACGCAATCGATTGCAAAACAGGCATCGTGGTTACGGGTAGACTGGACGCAAAAGTAGGACCATGCGATCCAACCGCCCAGAATCACAACCAGTATTGCGGAACAGCAGTATACGTGGACAACTGGAAGTGCCAATAAAATTCGAAAAAAATCATTTCTATTCAACGGCCGGGGCGTTAGCTTATCCAGATGGAGCAGCCCGGACTGGATCAGTTTCTACCGGCGGCTTCCAGCTGGTTTGAACAAACGCTTGGCCAACCCACGCGCATTCAGGAACGCTCCTGGGAGGCACTGAAGTCAGGAGCTCCTGCTCTCATTTCTGCACCCACTGGATCAGGCAAGACTCTCGCCGCCTTCTTTTCCATCCTGGACGATCTTTTTAGAAAGAGCCTCGCCGGGAATCTCGCGCAAGAATCCACCGTACTTTACATCAGCCCTCTCAAAGCTCTCTCCAATGACATTGAGAAAAATCTGAGGATACCGTTAGACGGCATTGCGAGAGAGTTGGCAGCCAGGGGCACTCCTCTTTCTTCGCCAATCGAAGTCATGGTTCGCACTGGAGATACGACTCCAGCAGAGCGTGCGCGCATGATGAAGCAGAAGCCGCACATCATTGTAACCACTCCAGAATCCTTCTACGTAATGCTCACGAGCGAACGCGGGCGCAGCATGCTCTCGACCGTGGACACGCTCATTGTGGATGAGATCCATGCAATAGTCTCATCTCGCAGAGGCTCGCACCTGGCACTATCTATTGAAAGACTGGCCGCGCTGACGCGTAAACCTCTCCAGAGAATCGGGATCTCCGCCACTGTGAAACCTCTCGACCGTGTAGCGGAGTTTCTGGGCGCGAAAAAAGAAGTACGAATTCTAGACGAAGGCCACAACCGACCCATGGATGTGAAGATGATCACTCCGGATGTTGCTCTCGACGCGGTGATGACGCAAGAGGGATGGGCGCAGATCCATGAAAAGCTAATCGAACTCATGAAGTCCGCCAGAACCACCTTGATTTTTGTAAACAATCGACGGCTCTGCGAAAGACTCGCACGACAATTGAGCGATCTGATCGGTCAGGATCTGGTAGGAGCGCATCATGGATCTCTCGCACATGATCGCAGGCGAAATGCAGAGCAGGCTCTGAAAGCAGGAACCCTCAAAGTGATGGTGGCTACGTCTTCCCTGGAACTGGGGATCGACATTGGATCTGTGGACCTGGTAGTGCAGATCGCCTCTCCCAGATCCATTCACGGATTTTTACAACGAATTGGGCGCGCAGAACATCACAAAGACGGCGTATCGCGAGCCGTTCTTGTTCCTTTAACCAGAGATGACCTGGTAGAATGCGCAGCTCTCCTTCGCGCCATCAAGCAGGGAAAACTGGAAGAAATCGAAATCCCGCAAGCACCGCTCGACATTCTGGCGCAACAGCTAGTGGCAGAGCTTGCGTGTAGAAGCATGACAGCGGATCAGGCATTTGATCTTGTGCGAAGCGCGAACCCTTACAAGACACTGGAGCGCAACAAGTTCGAGCAAATACTCGAAATGCTCAGTGATGGGTACTCCCTTAGATTTGGAAGGCGATCGCGCTATGTGTTTTACGATCGAGCTCTAGGCACACTGGAAGCCCGGAGAGGCGCTCGCCTCAGTGCGATCACCAATGGCGGAGCGATTGCAGATAATTTTGAATACGAAGTAGTTCTGGCAGACGAAGGCGCGTTCCTGGGAACGGTGCATGAGGATTTCGCGATCGAAAGTATGGCCGGAGATGTTTTTCAACTTGGAAACCAGTTCTGGAAAATCGACCGCATCACCACAGGCAAAGTCCTGGTATCGCACGCTCCGAACAGTACTCCCACTATGCCTTTCTGGATCGCAGAGGCACCGGGCAGGAGCGATGAACTTTCCGTGGCAGTTTCCAATCTGCGCTCCGACTCGCAGCCGCGCATGCAGGAAGGTCTGGAAGGTTTCGCAGAATGGCTGGAGGAAGAGACGGGCCTCGGTGGCGCTGCTGCCACTACATTGTTTGAATATTTGAGAGAAGGCGTGCTGGTTCTCGGACAAATGCCCACGCGAAACAAGATTGTTCTAGAACGATTTTTCGATGAGGCAGGAGACAGTCACATCGTTCTACATTCGCCGTACGGCACGCGCATCAATCGAGCGTGGGGCCTGGCGTTAAGAAAGAGATTCTGCAGAAAATTTAATTTCGAACTTCAGGCGGCGGCCACAGATGACGCGGTACTTTTTTCTCTGAGCAAGACACATAGCTTCGCGCTTGGTGAAGTCTTCTCCTATTTAAAAAGTGAAATTGCAGAGAAGATCCTGGTGCAGGCACTACTTGCCGCACCCATGTTTGAAATTCGCTGGAGATGGAACGCATCACGTGCTCTTGCCATCCTCAGACAATACGGAAGCAGGCGCACTCCTCCTCAAATTCAAAAAAGCCAGGCGCAGGACCTGGTCGCACTTGTCTTCCCGGATCAAATCGCATGCGCAGAAAACCTGGCGGGAGACAGAGAAGTGCCGGATCATCCCCTGGTAGAACAGACCATTCGTGATTGTCTCACGGAAGCAATGGATCTGGCCGGCCTGAAGAAACTGCTCGCTGAAATTGAATCGTCAGTGATTGAAACAATTCCAGTCGATACTGCAGCGCCCTCCGTCTTCGCGCACGAAATCATCAACGCTCGACCCTATGCTTTTCTGGATGACGCACCTCTCGAAGAGAGAAGAACACGCGCCGTCCGAACGGACATGCATACGACACAAGAAGTGGATCTGCCATCGCAGGAGATCATCGATCTTGTGAGAGCGGATTGTTCACCCGCCCCCAGAAGCCAGGCGGAATGCTACGACCAGCTGTGCTCCCTGGGTATTTTTCGCGCGGAGGATGCTTGCGACTCCCCATTTCTTCAGGAACTGAAAGAAGCCGGACGCATCCAGAGAATGATGATCGGCGGCAGAGAATTCTACGCGAGCGCAGAAATGGCGCCTCACGCCAGAACGTTAAGCGATCTAGAAGATTCCCGGCAACCTTCCGAGGTGACTTCATTGGAGTCCGCCATTTCGCAGCCCATCTTTGATCGAATTCTTCGCGGACACCTGGAGACAGTCGGGCCTGTGTCTGTCGTGGATCTCGGGCAGCGCCTACCATTCTCGACTCCTCTGTTGACGCAGGCAATGATTCGATTCGAAAATGAAGGCTGGCTCTTTCAGATGAAGACGTCAGGCGGCATTGTGTTCTGTGAGAGAAGCTTTCTTGCACGCCTCCGGCATTACCAGAAAGCGTACGGCCGCCGCCAGGAATTCACTCTCTCGCAATACAGCAGTTTCTTGATCAAATGGCAACATGCCCATCCTGATACGTTTGTAGCCGGTGAAGAAGGTCTGGCACTCGTTCTCGAGCAAATGCAAGGATTGAGTATGTCCGCGGACGCATGGCATGCCGTCTTGAAAATGAGGGTAACAGATTACAATCCTCGCATGCTCGACTCCATGTTTCTTTCAGGCCGATTCGTCTGGATTCGCGCCATCACTCCAGGAGATCCGCCGAGAAAGACAATCTCTCGATTTGTTCCTCTGATGATCCTTTCGCGGGCCAACCTATCTCTAGTGAAGAATCCCGAGACCTCTGGGCTTTCGCACTATGCCCAGACTGTTCTCGAATTCATTCGGCGGCAGGGTGCCGTTTTCTTTTTTGATCTGCAAGCGCAGGCTGGCCTTTTTGAAGATCACTTGATCTCCGGGATGAAAGAACTGGTGGCGCGCGGACTCCTCACCGCGGACAGTCTGGCTTCTCTCTCATCTCTTTTTCCGGACAGAAAAAAGGCCCGATACTTGCGACGCGGCGTGGGGATCGCGGCTTCCGGTAGATGGTCCCTTCTGCGCGAGAATGAAACGCCACAGGATCAGGACATCATGATCGCAAGAATCTTGCTGCGCAGATACGGAGTCATCTTTCGCTACCTGGCAGAAAAGGAAACTCTCAATCTGCCGTGGAGCATACTGGTGAGAACTCTGCGCCGTCTCGAAATGCAGGGAGAAATCCGCGGCGGAAGATTCATCCGCGAAGCCTGGGGAGAACAATTCGCAATGCCAGAAGCTCTGACACTCTTGAAAGAAACTGCAGAAGGCAAACCAGAAGACGCTCCTGCGCTTTCAAAGACGGATCCAGTGCGGGCCGTGGAAAAAATCATGCAGGCCAGCAGGACTTCGGACACGACCGCAAAATAAACCCGATCCCTATTTCCACCATTCCGCCGAACTGTACGGCTTGTCGGCGTCTAAGATTTCTCCGGGTCTGGGTGTGACCAGATCCTGATGAGACGATTCAGCGGCAGCCTTCGTGCGAAGGATCGGCTCGTCCCATGAGTGAATTTGCAGATTGAATGTTCCCCAGTGAATGGGCAGCATTCTTCTTCCACCAAGTGCAACGTTAGCCGACATTGCTTGCTCCGGATCCATGTGTATGTAGATCCAGGTTGGATCGTAGGCTCCGATTTTGATGAGTGTTAAATCGAAAGGCCCAAACCTCTGGCCAATTTCTTTGAAATGCGGTGAAAAACCAGAATCGCCGCTGTGAAAGACTCGATGCTGAGGGCCCACAATCGTCCATGAGGACCAGAGAGTTTGATTCCCTCCAAACAATCCGCGGCCGGAGTAGTGAACGGCAGGCGTGCAAATGAACTCAACCGATTTCAAAGGCAGACGCTCCCACCAGTCCATCTCATGAACTTGTGAATCAGCAATCCCCCACGCAGTCAAATGCGCACCCACGCCGAGAGGAACATAGAACATGGTTCCGCGCGTAGCCAGGAATTTGATTGTCTTCATGTCCAGATGATCATAGTGATCATGCGAAATCACAACCGCGTCAATCCTGGGAAGTTCTTCCAGAGAGAGAGGTGGAGAGAAAAACCTCTGCGGACCAATGTTTTCAAAAGGAGACGCTCGATCGGAAAGAATTGGATCTGTGAAGATTCGCACACCGTCCACTTCCAGGAGGACGGATGCGTGCCCGAACCATATGGCACGGAGCCCGGGCGCTGGAGGATCCGAAAAAGATTTTACATCCGGATGAACCACAGGCAGAGGCCTGGGCGGCGTGCGCACCTGACCACCGAATGCTTCCCCGCGAAGCATCTCAAAATACTTTCCTTCCACGATCATCGCAACCGGAGGTTCATTTTCGAATTTCTTTTCATGGTATTGAGGCGAGGAACGAATTCGATCGAGTATGTTTCCTGTAGGTGAACCACCGAAGGCCGCCATGCAGCCAGCCAGTAGCGGGATGATTGAAACTGCCAGAGGAAGAACGAGGCGACGTAGCATGGCATTCTAATGCCGCGGCTGCCGAAAAAAGCAAACAGTTAACTGCCCAAATGCGGAAGGATCACACAAAAAAGCACCGCCTGCGAACAGGCGATGCTGAGTGGGGGATTATTTGTTAGCCGCCGTTCGCTGACATATAGTCAAATATGGCCGCGTAAAATTCATTTTCATCCATTGTATCTGGACCAACACCTGTTACGTCCAGGTGATCTTGATTCAGAACATCTGCATGCGATGACTGCTGGGCAGACGTCGGATTGTTCAAGTCCGTCAGATAACCAAGGCTTGTATCTTGCGTTACGTAATCATCGCAGGCGAAGCATTCAGTGTATTTGAGGCGGTAGCCCATCTGCTGGGAATTGATTCCGACCAGTCCATCGTCATCTGTGTCTGTCCTGGAACCGTTCCCTTTACCCAGAGCTCCATCGTTATCGCAGTCATCGGACGCCACAGCGCACGACGCACCATCGCCATCTACATCGTAGAAACCTTTGCTCAGGATGTAGAGTGCAGGATTTACATCCAGTCCTTGCTGTGCCGTGATGACAGATGCCAGTCTGTTGGAAACTGCAGTTGTGTAACTCGCATACGCAGTGTTAAATGCCTTCATGCCGGTGGTAACGCCGTCAGTAGAACTGTAGTCGTTGTAAACCAGCTGCTTTGCCGCAGCGTATCCGTCATTTCCTGAGCCATAGATCACGTTACCGAAAATCTGAGCCAGAGCATCCACAACGCTTACGACACCTGGTTTCAAATCCAGAATGTACTTTGCTACCGGCGAACCGCGGTGAGGCGACGAAACAGACACGAGCGTTTTCACAACCGCAAATCCCTTTCTTTGTTTCAGAACTACGGCCGCTTTACGCGCATCGATTCCGCCCTGCGAATGACCAATGATGTTCACGTAAGTTGCGCCCACGCTGGTCATGTAACTCTGGATCTTGTCAGCCAGCTGTGTTCCACGAACCTCTGAACTCTGAAACGGTTGAACAGACGCCGCGTAAGCCTTTTGCGCCGAATTCAAACCACCATTGCACAATACTTCAAGCAACTCGTCGCATGGATCTCCTACGAAATTCCCGTTGTTGTCCCCGAAATAGAATGCCCCCAGAATATTATCCCAGCCTGCCAGGCCGTGCGCGAATACAACCGGGTTGGCTGTTTTGCGGACTGTGGCATTGGCTGATGTCATGATCCCGGTCAGACTCAATGCAAGACCGAAGAAAATGGCTTTCTTCATTCTAAACTCCTCCTGTGCGAAATCACACTGGACATGAGGAAAGCACGGATTGTACCACAAAGCCGGGAAAACATACAATTTTGAGAAGAACGAGCGTACAACTAACGCCTAACAGAATGCGCCGCAAAAACGAACAGTATTTGCCAATGACGATCGGAACCGTGCGGTCAAAAAACAGATTCATCCATTCCGGGGCAATAGAATCGCCTATGAATCGGAAGCTTAGGCCAAGAATTCCGAATCCCTGGATTCCAGGAGCGTGGAATTTCCAGGAACCTGGAGGGTAAGCCTGCAGTGTCGCACAAGAGCAACTACACTGGGACCGATTGGTTCCGAAAGCAAGCGGTGACGCTCATTTTCGCGCGGCGTTCATTTTTTATTGCGATTTGTTATTGATTCTGAGACGCCATCTCGTCTTATAGAGACGTTCGGCGGCGATGCGAGGCCGCGAAGGAGTCTGACATATGAAATCGAAATTCTGGATCATTGGCCTGGCCCTGCTCTTGATTCTATCGTCCTCGTGCACTGCGATCAAGAATGCAGTGGGAATGGGAGATAAAGACGACGATAACACTCTCCTTCTGTTGAGCGCGGCGTATGTGCTGACACGCTCTACAAATCCATGTACGAACTCTGCTTATTCTTCCGGGACAGCAGTCACCACCTCAACGCTGAGTCTGAGTAGTGGTTGCGTCACTGGAGCAACGAGCTCGATGGACTCCAATCTTCCTACGTGGATCAAGAATAACTTCAAATGCTCCGTGGGTTATGTCCAGAGCACATACTACTGTTTCAAATCAAAGAACCTGCTCAATGCAAGAAGTCCCTATTACAAGGCGTCCACCGGATTGAACGGCGGGAGTGGCACACCTAACCCAAACTTTATTGCCAACCAGAATCTACTTTATGCAATTCCAATGACGCCTGCCAAGAACAACAGTACACTTTCAGGTACGCAGAATGGTCTTGCATCCATTGGGATTGCAGTGAACGGACTTGCCATCTTCAACAATGCGGCAAACCCTCCCGACACCCTTTCGACTGAGGCCTCCACTTTCGACCAGCAGCAAGGTCATCCAGAAATGACCGGGAGCTACCATCACCATTCGCAACTAATCAATGGAGACGGCACCGGCGGCACACCGGCGAGCGTGAACTTAACAACGCAAGGTTCCAGTGCACTCATCGGAATCGCCCTGGATGGATATGCAATCTACGGAAGATGGTGCGGAGATGCAACGTCCGGTCAGAACACGCAAGCAACTGGCCTGGATGCATGCCACGGCCACATCACTACTACACCGGAATTCTCTACTGCAACCTACCACTATCACTACGGTGGAGGAGCTTCTGGAACTACGTGCAACGGCTCCGGTGTAGGAACAGGCGCAGGCAACGATGCGACGGCTGGTATTCCGACCATCATGGGTTCCTACTTCTACGGAGTGATTGGTCAAGTCAGCAATTGATTCGATCCAGATTTGTGTTCCTGTTTGCGGCAGTTCTTCTCTTACAAGACTGCAGCAAACAAGGACCAGTAATAGACGCAGGTTCACCAGGTTTTGAACCAAAGGGCATTCAACTCTTCTATCAAGGTAAGCCATTCACAGGAATCCTTCGCTCGAAGATTCCAGCATTGGACCAGGTAGAGCTGGCCGAGTACCACGCAGGACTTCAACACGGCATCACGCGCGAACAAACGTTAGACGGCAAATTGATTGCGGAACGCCCTTACTACGCGGGAGCCAAACACGGAATTCACAAAACCTGGCATGAAAACGGTCAGATGAAAACGTTTGTTGAATTCAAATATGGGAAGTACGCTGGAGAAGCATGGTCCTGGTATCCGAGTGGCAAACCTTTTGATTACAGAAAATACAATGACCAGGGAGAACTACTTCTATCCAGGAAATGGCGCGAAGACGGCCAGATCTACATGAATCAGGTATTTCAAAACGGCGAAGCGATTGGAATGCCAGGCAGCAAATTGTGCGATCCTGCAAAGAATGAAAAAGATCAGCCGGCATCCTCAAACGAAAAAAAGGAAAACGCACCTTGAGAACCGCAGTCGTTTTTGTACTCTTGAGCTTGAACGCGTGGACTGCCTGCAAAGAAAAACCGTCTTTTCCTTCTGAGCTCACACAATACTCCGAACCCGTCCAAGGAATTCTGCCTTACTTTCAAGGAACGAGAATGGATCCTTTCTGGCCGCACTCCAAAGATCGGCCGGCGGATCTGAGACGAATGAACAACGCGATCTTTCGCACAGAACAGGATAAACCGGCGAGCGCACTGGATCATGCGAAGGGCAAATACTCGCTCGTTACTTTCTTCTACTCTTCCTGCGTTGGACTCTGCCCTTTGATCGCAGAGAACATGAAGAATCTATCTTCACGAATTGAAGATCAGTCTGACATTCAGTTCATCTCCATCACCATTGATCCGGAAATAGACGACGTAAAAGCTCTTCAAAAATTTCGCGCAAAACACAGCATAGCGCAGACGAATTGGATTCTTCTTACGGGAGACAAGAAAGCAACGGAAAGTCTGGCACGAGAGCAATTCGCAGGAGAAATCAAGATCAAAGAAGGCAAAGCTGGCCTCGTTGATTTTGTGCACACTGAGAACGTATTTCTTTTGGATAAGGAAGGATATCTGCGAGGCGTGTATCGTGCACGAGGCGTGGGTGATTTTCCTCGACTCCTTGCTGATTTGAAACGTTTGCGAGACGGTGATCGTAAGAATTGAACTCTATCATCCTTTCTGTCAAAAAGGAAAACATCAAGATTCCATCCAATGTCCCAGGGTAAGACGCATCCAACTCCTCGCGCGATGAAGGCGGCTTTTCACAGCCGGGATGGAAAGTCCCAGTTCACTTGCAACCTGAACCGCAGGAATTCCTTCAATATCGCGCATCACAATCACCTTACGAAATAGATCCGGCATGTTTGCCAGCGCCTGAATCGTCTCTTGCCTCATCATCGCAGGAACATCTACGCCCGGGTCCAGATAGGACTGCTCGGCAACTCTGTCTGTTGAAAGTTCACGCCTGACTCGTCTAAACAGACGATAGCATTCATGTTTTACAACGCGAAACGCCCACGATGCAAACGCAGAGACTGTGCGAAGCGTTCCAATCTTGCGGGAAACAATCCAGAGAGTCTCCTGGACTGCGTCCTCCACATCTTCTGGAGTGGCGCAAACATTTCTAGCAAACCTTGCAATGTCCGGCTGACACTGTAGCAAAAGTCGCTCCAGTGCCTGCATGTCTCCGCTTCGAGCGGCCTCTACGATGTTCTTGTCGTATTGCGTATTCATTCCTTGAACTTCAATTTTCTCCCAACCATCGCGCAGGCAGGACACCAGCCCAGGAAACCTGTCGCCACAATTCCAATAGCGGAGAACAGGAGCCCCACTGAAAGAAGCATTGGCCTGCCAGAGTAAATACTTTCCGCAGCCGCAACAACAAGCAGCAAGCCCAGGCCTACGCGCATAGCTCTTTCCCAGCCCGGAACGTTCTTTTGATAAATCATGTTTTCTCCTTCGCGCTTTCGCGCATATGGATGAAGAGACACCTGGATTGCAAAAGGATTCAGACTTTTTCTTGCCGATGCGAAAAATTCAGCGGTTCGTCGGGAGCGATTTGACAAGCAACCTACAAACCATTTTCTCCGGGTATGGCCCACTTCCCTGGTTTCCAGAAGAAATTCCCCAAACCGGATTCTTGCCAGCCAATGAGTAAGTCCCTTGAAGAGTATCAGGGAAGACTCCCGGGATCGCTGATCGAATTCTTATCCGAGCAAGGCGCTTGTTCATACGCGAAAGGATTGATCTGGACCATGGATCCATTCTTCATGCAGGACACACTGGAAGAATGGCTGGATGAACCGGAAAATGCAGTTCCGTTTGCACGCACTGCATTTGGCGAATTGTTTCTATGGCAGGAAGGGGCCGCTTACTACTTGAATGTGCAGCGCGGTGCAGTTACAAAAGTCATATCGAGTGTGGAAAAATTCTTCGATGGATTCCTGCTGGATGAGAACATACAAAAGAAAGTCTTCAGAAAATCTCTATTCGCAAAAGCACTGAAGGAATACGGACCAATCTCCGCAGACGAAGTGTACGCTCTGACGCCTGCTCTCGCCCTGGGCGGCGCTGAAAGAGTGGAAAATCTACGAAAGACAAAGCTGCGTGAATATGTAAGTTTCCTGGCCGGACTCGTTGAGTGACGTCTCTGACGACTTCGCGCAGCTCGAACGCTCAAACGCCCGGATGCAGTCCATCCTCGCGACGCGCCGTTGCGACGCTCGGACGCTCCGAATGCCGCTGTGGACTGCACCCGGACGCTGCAGCTAACTGCGCGTGTCTTAGAGACTCTCAGATTGTATGCCGAAGTTTCGTCTTTTCATAGTTCATAGGGAGCGACGTGCCTGATGTTCGCGCAGCGAACCCAGGTGGTTCTAGTCCCGTGCCGTGAACGTGACGAGCAGTGATGTGTGCGGTGTCCGAAAACGTGCGCGGAATATGCCCGAAGGGGGCGCGAACCCACCGAACGACCCATAGGGAGTGAGGTGCCTGATGTTCGCGCAGCGAACTCAGGTGGTTCTAGTCCCGTGACGTGAACGTGAGTGTGCGTGTAAATGTGCTCGTGGGTGAAACGTGGTTTACGAAATGCCCGAAGGGGGACTTGAACCCCCACACCATTACGGCACAAGCACCTCAAGCTTGCGTGTCTACCAATTCCACCATCCGGGCGCAGAAAACTTGGAGAGACTAGAAAAGTTTTGACCAGGCGCCCGGTCCAGCCATTTTTCAACATCCCCCATGGCCAAACATCGTCTCGTAGCAAGTCCCCAACTCATGATCTCTGTTTCAGGAATTCGCGGAATACTCCCGACTGGCCTGAGTCCTTCTGTCATCGTAGATGCAGTGCTTGGTTTCGGAACAGTCACAGGAAAAAAAATCGTGATTGGGATGGACTCGAGAAATTCAGGACCGCTCATTCGCGATCTTGTATGCGCTACTCTGCGAGCGCAAGGAAAGGAAGTTCTGGATGCAGGCCTCGCTCCCACTCCCACAGTGAAGGCTGCTGTCAAACTCGAACATGCAGCAGGCGGTATCATGATCTCCGCGAGTCACAATCCTCCGGAATGGAATGGATTGAAACTCATGGGCCCGGAAGGTTTCTTCTTCAACAAATTTAATCTTTCTTCTATGATGACCGCGCTCGAGAGCGGCAAACTGACAGGTGCCGATCACAAAACGCTGGGATCCTTCCATGAAATCGACGCAGTTTCAAAACACGTAAAAACGGTCTTAAATCTTCTAAACAATGTAGAACAAATCAGAGCGAAGAAATACAAAGTCGTTGTTGATGCAGTCGGTGGAGCGGGAAGAAACGCATTGCCCGAACTTCTCACCGAGCTCGGTTGCGAAGTGATTCCTCTTTTTTGCGAAGCAGCCTCCGGTTTTGATTTTCCGCGACCTCCGGAACCCACGCCGGTTGCTTTAAAGAAATTCAGTCAGTTGCTTAAAAAAGAGTCAGCCGCTGTTGGCTTCGCACTCGATCCGGATGCAGATCGAATCGTTCCGGGTTCTCCTGGACGCGGCGCCATCAATGAAGAATACTCTTTGCCTCTGTCATTTCTGGGTCTCCCGGAAATCAAAGACGTTCCTAAATCACAGCCACGCGGCAAGACTCCATTCGTAGTCAATCTCTCCACGTCGACTCTGCTTGATCAAGTAGCCGCACCTTACGGATATCCTGTGATTCGCAGTGCCGTAGGAGAAGCAAACGTTGTAGAAATGATGAAGAAGAATAAATCGTTCTTTGGCGGAGAAGGGAACGGCGGTATCATTCACTCTCGCGTGCCATCCTTTGGACGCGATTCGCTTCTGGGTGCGGCTCTGATTCTCAGTGCGATGGCACGCAAAAATGCCGCAACGTTAGACGATGTTCTGAACCATCTACCCGAACTTTTCATGGAGAAGAGAAAGTTCGACGTAAAAGCAGGAACGGATGTCCGGGAGTTGTTTTCCAGAATCGAAGGACTGTTTCCAGGAATGCGGGCAGACCGCAAAGACGGCCTCCATCTCTCAGACGCGGAAGGATGGATTCATGCAAGGTCCAGCAACACGGAACCTGTGATCCGTATCATCGCGGAAGCGAGGAACAAGAAGCATCTCGAAGAACTTCTTAGCCGCGCAGCGCGCGTTGTGAAATAGTTTCCTTTTCAATCAAACGCAAAATGATTCCAGTCAGGGCCCTGCTGCAGACTGGACAGAGAGTGCGATTTTCCCTGTGCATTGGCTGCACCCACAGATCAATCGTATGCCCGCAATCGGGACACGCAACAGTCGCTTCGAAAGGTCGAAATGTTTGCGATCGTTCTGCAACCTGCATACTCCACGCATCGGCAGAACCGCCAAAAGCTTAACGTTAGTTCTTTCTCTGGAATCTATGAATTTCTCGAATGACGCTCGCTGCAGCATACCCTGCGGAAAAACCATTGTCTATATTTACGACGGACACTCCGGCAGCGCACGAATTTACCATTGTAAGAAGAGCGGAAAACCCGCCCAGGTTCGCGCCATATCCAACCGAAGTAGGAACCGCGAGAATCGGTCTACCCGTCATCCCTGCAACTACACCTGGCAGGGCTCCTTCCATGCCAGCGCAAACCACGATCGCAGATGCATTCTGCAATGCTTCCGCGTAAGAAAGAATGCGATGCAGTCCAGAAACTCCGGCGTCTCGAATCCGTAGAAACGGAATGCTACAAGCAATGCACACTTCCACCGCCTCTTCTGCCACTGCAATGTCAGATGTTCCGGCAGTCACGATGGCGGCAAACGGCTCTGCGTAGGATGGAGCATCCACTGCCTGGACTTCAAGAATTTCGGGTGGATGAATCAAGATTGTTTTTGCCTGATCGCTCACTCGCGATCCCGAAAACAAAGCGAGGAGAGCGCTCCTTTTGGCCGCGTCCAGTCTTGTGATCAGTACTGGCGCGCCGTTTTCGCTGAGCGATCTGGCAAGAGACGTTATCTGCTCAATCGATTTGGATTCTCCGAAAATCGCTTCTGCCATGCCTGTGCGAAGAAGTCTATGATGATCTGGAAATCCATCTGCAGTCCGCTCCATGCGAAGTGGTCCTGCGCGCAATTGACGAATGACTCCGTCCACATTCTCTTCGCCGGAAATCAAACGCTCGAGCAGCTTGCGAACGTCATTCAAATTCAAGTCGAACCGCCCGTCCTGTAGCCGCCCAGGTCCAGCGTTATCCACCGATAGCCGAGAGATCGGGATAGTCTCTCAAGATCATGTCGCAATTCGAGTACTTTTGCCGCGGACGCATCCTCTGTCTCGATGCGAATCGTCTTTTCATCGTGAATTCGCGCTCGGACAATCTGCACTCCGTGATCTCGCAAAAATGTTTCCACTTGCTGCACGTCTTCCAGTCTCTTGATTGTCACGGGAAGACCGGTCGGAATGCGAGAGGAAAGGCAGGGCGCGGCCGGTTTTTCAGAAAGTGAAAACCCTTCTTCGCGCAGAATGGCCCGGATATCTTCCTTGGTCAGTTCCGCTTCCTCAAGAGGAGCAAGAACACCCGCCATTCTGGCCGCTCGATGGCCTGGACGAACGTCGCCACGATCAGAGATCGTATAACCATACGCTATGTGCTGGATTCCTTCCGCATCTGCTTCTTCTCGTGCAATCCGAAACAGTTCCGTCTTGCAATGAAAGCAACGATTCGAATCATTCTTTAAATATTCCTGGTTCTCCGTCTCGCGGCTCCGCAGAATTCTGTGCTCCACGCCGAGCTTCTCTGCAAACTCAGACGCATCTCGCAAATCCAGATCGGGAACGCTTGCGCTGACCGCAGTAATGGCAAGAACGCGGCCGGCGGACTTTTTGGCAGCTTCACGAGCCGCCCAGAGCAGGCACGCACTGTCCACTCCACCCGAAAAAGCCACAATCAGACCGGGCACAGTGTGCGGAGACAAAAGATGGATCAGTCTCTCTCTCCTGGCCATCAATTCCGAAGAAACTGGCATGATCCATAGAATGTTGCGATCGACACGAAGCAACCAATGTGCAAAAAATATTGAACGCAGGTGCACTCGCTCGATTGTGGGGTGCTATGAAAATCTACACGAAACAGGGCGATGCTGGTTGGACCAGACTTGCAAATGGAGAAAAAACCAGAAAAAGCGATGTTCGTGTCGATCTATACGGCACGGCAGATGAACTGAACTCTCACATAGGCCTGGCCCTTTCTCAGCCAGGCGTCCCGGAAGAGACGCGCGCTCAGCTGCTGGATCTGCAGCATCTTCTTTTCGAACTTGGGTCAGAGCTCGCCGGTTATTACAAGAACAAAGAAGGTTCCATCATACGCGAAGAGGATACAGGCAAGCTGGAACAATGGATGGATCAGTGCACTGCAGTGCTACCTCCGTTGCGTGCATTCATACTGCCGGGGGGAGAAGCGGCCGCGTCCGCATTGCATATCTGCAGAACTGTGTGCAGGAGACTGGAGCGAGCCATGACAGCTGCACTTGATGAAAATTCAGGTGAAAGACCTGTCGTATATCCGGAGGCGTACAAATTCATCAATCGACTGTCCGACTATCTTTTCATCGCAGCAAGGTACGTAAATTTTCGCGCTGGCAAAAGTGATATCGAATGGCAAACGCGAGAAACAAAATGATTTTTAATTGCCTTCACCGCGGCTCAAAGTAACTCAAGCATGTTAGCAGTTCGATTGAATTCAAGGAGCATTCAAATGGGCGAAAAAAACAAAGGCAACCGCGAAAAGAAAAAACCAAAACAAGACAAAAAACCTAAGTAATGATGCAGCGGCCGTCGTCTTTGATGCGCCGCTCAGCTTTTGGTTCGCCTGAATGAATCGGGCAGAACCAGAAGCGGGAAAAACACAAACGCTGCCACCTCCGCCGCGAGAATGTGGTACCCCACAGTAAACACAAGAAACATAGAGAGAGTGGAAAGGATCACCACAACGGTGGCTTCAGCAGCATTTTCATCTGCTCCTTTTCTCAAGAACAGCAAGCGCAATCCTAGCACATAGTATACAAGCATTGCAACCAGAATGCAAAGACCTACAATTCCGGCATCATTGAGAATTCCTGGGATCAATCCTGCCGGGTTTTCTATGAGAATGGTGGGATCGCTTTTTCGCAGCTCCATTAAAGCGGGAACGAAGCTATTGAACCCATGTCCAAGCCAGGGACTTTGCCGAATCAAAACGATTCCTGTTTCCAAAAGCTGAGCGCGAACGGGATCTATGCGCGACAAAAATGCAACCGGCCCACTCCAGATCAGGAAAAGTCCAAAACAGACAAAAGAAAACAAAATAGCGAAGCCTGCAATGAGGCGAACGCGCCTGTTCAAAGGAATCAAGAAGAGCCACGCAACCAGGGCGCCCACGCTCGCTAGCACAATCACGCGCCCGAAAAATGACGCTGTGAAAATCGCAATCGCCCAGAAGAAGAGCAAAGAAGCCAACCATCTCTTATTTTTCTTGATCCTGGCGTGAAACAACGAAGCGAAAGCGAAACTCGCAGGCAAAACGAAAGCAAGAAACGCGGCACCGGCAGATCCTGAATCAGAAAACAATCCTGCCCTCCTTCCCGCTTCGATTGCGCGATCCGTGATTCCAGTGTTCAGTGGCGAAACAAATCCCTGGAGTAACATGACGATGAGATTCGCCCCAATTCCCCAGAGGATTCCAATCGAGAGCCGGGAAGCCATGTCGCCCGCTTCTAACTCTGGATTCACTTGCTCGACACAAATCCAGACGATAGGTGCGAGCAAATGCAATCCCAGAGTCAAAGCCAGAAAGACGGCATAGTTGGATGTCATTTGGTCCGACAGGATTCTATTTTCCAGGACAAGTCCAATCCCCGGCTCCCAGTAGTTCTGCAAAATGGCGCGAACACATCCGATGATGATCGCGACTGCAAGGATTTGTGCCACTCCGAACCGAGCTACTGGCTCCGAGAGATCATTTCGCGCTGCGCGAAAGTAGGCACCCAGAGCCAGACCAAAGAAAATCGGAAAAAGCAAATTGTGCGTTGGAATCTGCAGTAGCAGAGACGGCAGCCTGGACAGAGTCAAGGTCGCGAAGCCGGCGAAAACAAATCTCCATCGCGGCGAAACCGTCGCAATGAGGGTCGCGGCAAAGAACTCAACAAAGCAAATATTGCGAAACGCCCGCGACGTGCCATGCCCCGTCTTCATGTAGACATAGACCAGGATCGCACAAATCAAGGCAACGAAAACCGGCAAAACGAAACGTCGGATCCGCACCTGCTCTTGTAGATGCTGGCAACTGATCGGGCAAGCAAGTTTCGCATGCGAAATCCTTGCACAAAATCAGGCAATACGAACCGCTGTGCGCTATGAGCCTTCGCGTCCGTTTCTATGGCGGGTTAACCATCCTGGCCGTCATCACTTCCCTCACCGCGCTATACCATTTGTATGAAATCCGTTCTATCCGCGCTGAACTACAGGAAGTACAGGAAGACGCCATCCCGTCTGTCGTTCTGGCGGATCGTATGGTTGTCGCAACAGTTGAAGTTCAACAATGGCTTACGGATGTGTCGGTCACTGGCGATCGATCCGGCTATTCAGACGCTGAAACTGCGCGCACGGAATTCAAAACAGCTCTTGCCGAGTTTCGAAAGCTTCGCGGCAACGAGAAGCTCATGGATTTCGACGCTCTGCAAAAAGAATTTGATCGTTACTATGATCTTGGTTCCGAGATGACAGAAGCGTATCTGACACAAGGTCAAGCAGGTGGCAATCGCTCGATGAGACGATTTGACGCGCAGGCAGATTCCATTGCAGAACGAGTAGGCAAGCTTCGCACACAAAGCCTGTCGCACGTCGATGCGTCGTCAGCGGACATCAAGAAATCCGTATCGCTTGCCTGGTATTCTAACATCATCCAGCTGATCATCACGTTGATCCTGATTCTGGCAGCCGCCATCGGAATGTATCGCGGATTCATTGTGCCCGTGTATGCACTGCGAGATTCTCTTCGCACAGCCCTCCAGGAAAATGATCTGGGTGCTCGCATCCCTGCAGGAAACGCCGAGGAAATGCGACAAATCGCGTCGTGGGTGAACGCCTTTATCGAAAGCGTTTCGTTTCTGGTGCTTCAGGTAAAAGAACAATCCGTTCTGGTACAAAGCCAGACAAATGACCTCGAACGATCTTCTTCTCGCCTCAGCACAGAAGCGGAACACCTTGCGGCAAGCACGGAAGAAGGATCGGCGGCACTCGAAGAGCTGGCGGCAGCGGCAGAAAATGTAGGCGAGCGCGCGGAGCGCCTCGCACTCGTTAGCAAAAGAATTGAAGAAAACGTAAGAAACCTGGGAAAGAGCATCCACGAAATCTCCCGGAATATGGATCAAGCTCGTTCTATTTCCAATGAAGCGCTTACGCGAGCAGCCGCCGGCAGAAGATCCATGGACGAAGGCCTCGTTACCATGGAACATGTACAGGAAAGAGCAGAGCGAATTCACGAAGTTGTTGGAGTCATCAACGGAATTTCAGAACGCACGAGCCTGCTTGCATTGAATGCATCCATCGAGGCGGCGCGGGCGGGGGATCTCGGTCGTGGGTTCGCAGTAGTTGCCTCCGAAATTTCCAAACTTGCCGACCACGCGGCCACGAGTGCGGAAGAAATCGCGAGACTCATTGAGGAGACTTCTACTGAAATGAAATCCAGCAGCGAAAGTGTGCGCGGCGTGCTGGGAATTCTTACAGGACTCGAAGATGGAACCCGGCAGATGGCAGCCGCATTTGAACAAATTGGAGAGTCACTCAAATCTCAAGACAGGAGCGCGGTGGAGATCACGAAAGAAGCTTCTGAAATTGTGGATTCTTCCGGGGACATTGACCAGGCAATGCGAGAGCAAAGAAAAACCACGCAAGAGATTTCGGCAGGCGTGGAAACATCATCCAACTCTTCCCGGATTCTGGCAGAAGATGCGGATCGTTTGAACCGCATTGTAGGACAAATCCGAAATCTAATGTTGATGGCAGAAAGAGTGCTCTCTCGTTTCAAAATGCCTGAAGTGGGAAGAGTGCTCCAGTGGTCTGAATCCTATTCAGTCGGGGTCCCCCAAATGGATGCGGAACATGCGAAAATTTTTGAAATCATGAATCAGTTGACTTGGATGGTGAAGGAAGGCGGCTCAGATGCAGAGCAGATGAGACACTTGATGGATGATCTTTCCGAATACTGTAAATTCCACCTTTCCAGCGAAGAACAGTTCATGCATGATCACCGTTATCCGGCACTGGACGAACACATGCAGCTTCATGCAGACTTCGTAAAGACAGTGGAAGGATATGGGGCTCGCATCCATGATGGCGAGGATTTACGTTTTCTCGCGTTTGAAATGTGCGGAACCATATGGCTCTGGCTTACCAATCATATTCTGGTGGAGGACAGAAAGTACGGAACGTTTATCAATAGCCGAAGAGCTCTGCAGTCCGGACCGCGCTAACTATCCGCCTTTTTTGCTGTGGGATCACCCGCGTCGATCTGCATGGGACCCACAGTTTCTCCCTTGATGAACTGTTGCACGACAGGATCCGTTGATTCTTGTATATCCCGAGGGGTCCCGACGCATCGCACTTTTCCCTGGTAGAGGAACGTTATGCGATCAGCAATTGTGAAAGCGGAATTCATATCATGGGTCACAACCACCTGCGTAACTTTCAGTTCATCACGCAAACGATTGTTCAATTCATTGAGCACTTGACTCATGACCGGATCCAGGCCAGAAGTTGGTTCATCGTACAGAATGATTTCAGGTTGAGTAGTCAAAGCGCGCGCTACTCCAACGCGCTTCTTCATTCCTCCTGAAATCTTGTCCGGAAGCAAATTCATAGCAGGCGTCAAACCCAGCCATGCGATCTTTTCGCGCACTATTTCATCAATTTCTTTTGGAGTCTTTTTAGACGTTTCGCGCAGAGGAAGAGCCACGTTTTCGTACACAGTAAGCCAGTTGATCAAGGCTCCACTCTGAAAGAGCACTCCCATTCTGGCGCGAAGCTTTGTCTTTGTATTTTTCGTTGCCCCGCTCATCAAATGGCCATCTACGCGCACTTCACCTTCATCCGGCTCCAGTAGACCAATGATATGGCGAATCGTTACAGACTTCCCTGTTCCAGAACCGCCGAGCAAAACCATCGTCTCACCACGACGAATGTCTATGTCCACTCCGCGCAAAATTTCGCGAGCTCCGAAACGCTTCTTCACTGCCTTGAGTTCGATCATCGTCTGGTGCATGGACTTTCCTTTGTTCAATATAGGCGAATTTGTTTGGCCAGGCAACTCATAGCCGAATCGGTCCCTGTGCTTTGCCCTGTATGAATTGTTGCGCCAGCGGATTGTCTGTTGTCTTGATATCGTCTGGCTTTCCAAGAAAAACAATTTTACCCTGATGCATCATCGCAATGCGATCCGCGACTTTGTACACGCTGGCCATATCGTGAGTGACTACAATGGCAGTATTCTTCAATTCCATGCGTACTTTGATGATCAGGTCGTTGATGATATCGGACATGATTGGATCGAGTCCGGTTGTGGGTTCGTCGTATAAAACGTATTTAGGTTCGTTGATGATCGCGCGTGCCAGACCTACCCTCTTCTTCATCCCACCGCTCAGTTCGGAAGGACGTTTTTCCATCACATCGCGCAGGCCAACCAGGTTGAGAATGCGATCCGCTTTCACAGCAATTTCCGTTTCGGGGGTCTTCGTGTGTTCTTTGAGCCAGAGCCCGACGTTTTCGCCTACGGAAAGAGAATCAAATAACGCCGCGCTTTGAAAAAGCATGCCGAACTTCTCGCGCAAATCGTAAAGCTTGCTATCTGAATAGCGAGTGATGTCTTCTCCATCTATGATGATTTTACCTTCGTCCGGGCGCAACAGGCCAACGAGATGCTTCAATAAAACACTCTTGCCGCATCCGCTCGGTCCAATGACAGCCATGGTTTCATCGTCCTGGATGGTCAGATCCAGGCCAGTGAGAACCGGCATTCCTTTGAATGATTTCTTGAGTCCAGTGATCTCAATCATCTGCGCCCAGGGTGTGGGCGCGATTGTTTGGAAGCACGTACTTTTTATTCGCCTCTCTCTGCCAGCAGGTCCGCGGCAGGTTGCGAAACGCAGCTATGAACCACGTCGATCGTCTGAGAATCCGCTTCAAATAGGTCTGTGACGCAAACGATCTGGTGCACTGGATGGCCTGTGTCACAACCTTCCCTTTCCTCGCGAATACCATCTTCATGAACCCAGGCAGTCGCAGTCAAACCAGCGGCACTTTTCACCTCAGCCACAACGGAATATACGAAGCCACCCAGAGATTTTAGAAAAATGCGCAGGTTCTCCGGATCGCATGCTGCCACAGCGCGCCGCATATAGTGAGTTTCCGGATGATTGTACTTCAAATAGCGACCGGTCTTTTCGTCGAACTCAACGAGTAACTTCACGATCTTGCTAAATTCTTCTTTTCTTGTTGTGAGCTCTCGCCACAGATCCCGATCCGTTTGTTTTTTCTTTTCTGTCGATGTTGCCATGGTTCCTCCTGACAACATCAGAAGGTACAGGACCCATCAATCGTTCCGCCTACCAGCTTCCAGAAGCTCCTCCGCCACCAAAGCTGCCGCCGCCTCCGCTAAAACTCGATCCACTCGACGAGCTCCATCCGCTCGATCCACTTGAGGTGCTGATCCTCCATCCGCCTACTTTCTTGCCTGTGATCAATCCAAAGATGGAGAGAAAGAATCCACTCATCACCGTAGTAAAAACACCAACAAAGAACGTGGCAAAAGCAGCGAACATTACAGCCACGATCCAATGACCTCCCACTACATAGCCAGCCACTGCGGCGGCGAGCCCTGCTGCAACAGGGAGAATGCACAGAAACTTATTCACGGCTGAGGGAACAAGAGATCCAACAATGATAAAAATACTTAAGAATGCAGTTACAATGAGTTGCATGGTCCACGGGATTCCAGTCAGGTCCTGCGAATTTGAAACGAAAGGAGCCGGCAGAGGTTCGCCGTTGATGCGTTGTAAGATGGAATCCACTCCGGCAGTGATGCCCTCTCCAAATTTGCCTGCGCGAAATCGCGGCACGATCTGTTCATCAATGATTCGCTTGCAGATTGCGTCGGGCAGTGCCCCTTCCAGTCCGTAGCCAACTTCAATTCGCAACTTTTTGTCCGACTTTGCGACGAGGAGAATCACGCCATCGTCTACACCCTTTCTTCCGATCTTCCAGGCTTCCGCGACGCGAATCGAAAATTGTTCGATTGCCTCCTCTTCCGTTGAAGGTACGATCAGAACTACAACCTGCGAGCCTTTTGTTTTTTCGAAGTCAGCGAGTTTCTGTTCGAGAATGGTCTTCTCTTCTGCAGTGAGCGTTTCTGTAAGATCCTGAACTCTGCCCTGCAGAGGAGGTACAGGCACAATTGCATGGAGCGGAAAGGCACCCAGACAAAAGATAAACGCAAACAGCGACTTCACTTCAGTTCCTGAAACACCTTCTCCAGTATGTCCAGTCCTTCAGCGGCTGATTCCAGCGGAAGGTTCAGAGGCGGAACGATTCGAATTGTGGTTTCCGCAGTGCAATTCACAAGAAGCCCAAGTTCACGACAACGATCCACTACAGCGGCTCCAGGTCTGTCGAGCTCCACTCCAATATGCAAGCCCATGCCGCGCACATCCGTAATGCATTTCAAATTCAACTGCATTCCTTTCAGTCGCCGCAGAAAATAATCTGACAATGCGTTTACATTGTCCAGGATATCGCGCGTAACAATGATCTTGAGCGTCTCATAGGCAACGCGAGCGCCCAGGTGGTTCCCACCAAATGTGGTTCCGTGAACCCCAGGATGAATGAGATCCGCGCGATCTTCGCGGATCACAACGGCGCCTATCGGGAATCCATTGCCAAGACCTTTCGCAAGAGTCATAGCATCCGGAACAATATCAAAGTGTTCGTAAGCGAAAAGCTTCCCGGTACGGCCCATGCCAGTCTGAATTTCATCTAGAATCAACAAAACGTCGTTTTCGTCGCAGAGCTGACGCGCAGCCTTCACGTATTCCGCGTCCAGTGGACGAACGCCACCTTCACCCTGAACCAGTTCGAGTACCAGCGCACACATTTCGGATCCGTGCTGGTCCATTTCCTTTTCCAGCATTTCAATGTCGTTGGGTCGAATGTAGTGAAAATGATCGAGGAGAGGCCCAAAGCCCTGATGGATCTTTGCCTGTGCGGTCATGCACATTCCAGCCACAGTCCTTCCGTGAAAACTTCCCTCCAGAGTTACAATTAGATTTGCATTGCCTTTCTTCTGCCCGTGCAAGCGCGCCACTTTGAACGCGGCCTCATTTGCTTCTGTGCCGGAATTGCATACAAATACGCGACCTGGAAAGGAATAGCTGACCAGAGCTTCTGCGAAAAGCGCAAGTTCTTGATTGTACACCAGATTGGACGTGTGCACAACGCGATCAGACTGCTCGCGCATCGCCTCAATGAAATCTGCATCTCCATGACCCAGACAGGTCACTGCCACTCCAGATAGAAAATCCAGGTATCGCTTGTTCTCTGTATCATACAGATATTCGCCCTGGCCAAAGTAGAAAGCGACAGGCGCTCGTTTGACATTGTTTACAAGATATCGATCCGATTTTTCCTTAATGTCAGCGAAAGACATTGGCTGCGCGAAGATGCGCTCCATTCTTTCTCCTGGTGCCAGGTCTCTTCCTTCCGCCGCAGCACTCAGTCTTGCAGTCCGCTGGCCTTCCGTTTCTTCTACTTTCCAGTCCATTCTCTACCTCGATTGTTCCGTCTTATCCCGCAAGTCCAGTGCGTGCGATGAAGATCCCCGATGCGCTTGCCAGTTCATTTTCCAATTCTGTTCGTGCTTTCGCAAGCTCGTCCAGACTGGATGGCGACCCCGGATACTTTAGACTTATATACAACTTAACTTTTGGCTCCGTGCCGGATGGACGAATCGTAAGTCTTCCTTCTGGTTCAAGAACCATTTGAATTACATCTGATGGCGGAAGTACTCCAAAATCAGCGTGCGACTTCTTTCCATTCCTGGTCTGGTGGAGAAAATCAAGAACGGCACTTACCTTGCGACCGCCCACCTGCATTCCAGACCAATCGTCCGTACGAAGGCGTTGCATGATTTCTTTGATCTTCTTCTGACCATCCAGTCCCTTCATCGTGACGGATTTCAAATCTTCCAGGTAAAGACCATACTTGAGATAAACCTGATTCAAATACCCGAGAAGATCCCCGCGCTGCGCCAGAATTTCGCAAAGCAAGAGCGCACTGGATAGTGAGTCTTTGTCCCGCACAAAACCAACAGGCAGATATCCGTACGATTCTTCTCCGCCAAACAGATACAAATCACGGCCTTTCTTATAGCCCATTTGTTTGCTACCGGTATCCAGGAGACCCATTTGTTCTGCGATGTATTTGAAACCAGTCAGGACATCGTGAATCTTGATTCCGTTTTGATCTGCAATGCGCCTCTGCAGGTCCGTGGTCACAATTGTTTTGTAAACGTGATAACGCGATGCGTCTTTTCCCTGAGAAATCTTTTCGCAAAGGTGCGCACAGAGCAAGCTTCCGATTTGATTTCCGTTTAACAGGGCGTAGTTGCCTCTCTCAATTCGCACGCCTACACCAAGCCGATCCGCATCCGGGTCTGTTGCCAGAAACAAATCCGCATCCACCTGAATGGCCAATTCTCTCGAGAGCTTGAGAGCGTCTGGCTCCTCCGGGTTTGGATACTTCACGGTCGGAAATTCCCCGTTTGGCTTTTCTTGCTCCGGAACTACTGTGATTTGAAATCCGAAATGACGCAGAAGGTCCGGCAACCACCTGCCTCCTGTTCCGTGGAGAGGAGAGTATACCAGATGAAGCTTCTTCTTTTCTGGGCGCGCGCTGGTTGCAAACGGTGAGCGAGCAATCTCCGCAAAGTAAGCCTTGCGAATCTCAGGACCAATCTTCTTCACTTGCTTCTTAAACAGTGGATCCGATTCGCTCAAAAACTTCAGATCGGACCAGGCGATCGCAGCAATTTCTTTTTCAATCTCTTTCTGAATGGATCCTACAATCTGAGATCCATCCTCTGCATACACTTTGTATCCATTGTATTCCGGAGGATTGTGACTGGCGGTGATCACTACTCCAGAAGCAGCCTGAAGTCTGCGAACCGCATAAGATAAAATGGGCGTAGGCGCCACATCATCAAAAAGGTAGACCTTGAATCCTTGAGCGGCCGCAATCCCGGCCGTTACAATGGAAAACTCATCGCTCTTTCTACGGGAATCATAGGCGATGACCAGGGCTGGCTTGCGCGATCTCTTTGCGAATACGCGACAGAGAGCCAGAGTGGCCCGACCCACCGTGTAACGATTCATCCGACCCGCACCATGCCCCAGAACGCCCCGCAGGCCTCCTGTGCCGAATTCGAGCTCTCCGGAGTAGGCCTCTACCTCCTCCGAATGCTTGCCCGCCATGATGTCCGCGTGGACGCGGACGGCCTCTTCCCTGATTTCCAGCGGAAAAGAGGGACCTGCCCAGTCCAGGATTCTGGCCCGCACGGCTTCAGGAATGGCATGTTTGGAGCTTTCTGGCATGTAGGAACTTTTCCTCCCGGGGACCCTGGAGTAAATTTTTATTTGACCGCAGGGGAGTGTGGGTCAATTTTTCTTTTTCTGGGCCATGATTACCGCCGAGCCGCGCAATAATACTCTGATCCTCCATGTAACCGAACCTCGTGTAGACATGGTGGTGGCACGCAAGTTCCGAGAGGGACTCACGGCCTACCTCAAGGACAAGCCGCATCGCATCGTGCTCGATCTCAAAGAGACAGAGTACTTTGACAGTTCCGCTCTTGGTGCACTCGTTGCTTTCATGAAAGACGTAAAAGCATACGGCGGCCAGCTGGTTCTTTGCAATCTTTCCAGATCCCTCCTGACTCTGCTCAAGCTTTCCAAGCTGGATCTCCTTTTCGAAATCAGCGAAGATCTCGAAAAAAGCATCGTTTAAAGTCCAGACACCCGCAATTTCACCTCTCCAGAGGTCGATTTTCTATAAGTGGAAGAAAGCGCTACTTCCGTCATCATCGAGCAGCTTCAGAAACTCTCTGGATCGCGACGTGAGGACTTCACTGAAGATACGATCATCGGATCTGACATAAATCAGATTCGCCATACTTTCTATTTCC
Source organism: Leptospirales bacterium (assembly GCA_019694685.1). GTDB lineage: Bacteria > Spirochaetota > Leptospiria > Leptospirales > Leptonemataceae > JAEUSB01. The sequence continues at coordinate 79,840 of JAIBBM010000003.1, read as the reverse complement.
TTCGCTCCGAGCGCATTCCAGTCATCATCTCCTACATGGGCGAAACCTACCAGGCAAGGGTAGAACGAGTTGAAAACGATCGAATCATTCTGAATGCCCCAGGATTCTCCGAGGGAACTGCGCGTAGATGTAGACTCAAGTTCGAAATCATAAATATTCTATACCAGTTCGAAGTCCCCATTGTGGATCTCTCTCGCGACAAGATAGTAGTGCGCATGCCGGCTTTCGTTCAGTCTGCGCGACACCGGAAGTATGTTCGTGTTTACCCCCAGGATTTGTTCATGCGATTCAATCTGGTGTACATGCCCATGTTCGGTAGACGCGGTGTGGGTCAGATCGTGGAAAATCGCTATCCCAAGATTGTGCGCGAGCTCGAAAGAGACAGGCCGGATCTTGGTTTGCTGGTGAGAATTGTAACGGAGGCAATCAACGAAATCAGTCCTGATTATGAATTCGTCATGTACAATCCAGACGTAAAACGAACTTTTCTCGAACGAGTCATGATGAGCGAAAAAAAGACTCTGTTTGTGCGCGATACATCGAGACAGGATACGTACTATTCGCCACTCGGGATCTTTGGCATTACAAACTTTGAAAAGGAATTCCGAAGAATTGCCCGCGAAGAATCCATTGAAGAAGCAGAAAATTTCTTTGAGCAATATCGCCGCGCAGAACTGGTCGATTTCATTGCAAATTACATATGCACGCCCATCATTCTACTTGATCGAGTCGTGGGGCATATCAAGATCTATTCCACAGTACTGGACAAGAGAAATCTCAACCCGGATGAAGCTCAAAGAATCGATCTACTGGTTCAACTATTGAACTATGCACTCAGCAAACATGCGATTGCAGAAACATATTTTACTCTGCACAATACGAAGGTCATCAACATAAGCATGAGTGGTCTGCTCTTTGAGCTTCAGGACAGCAACGTATTCAACTATCTGCTCGATCATGATCGATTGAAGATCTGCATCCCGATCAAAGCGCACGAAGTTGAACTGCGCGCCGAAATTACCAGGCTTTTGCCTGCGGAGAATGGTTACAGGATTGGAGTGATGTTCTTTTCAGGCGCTCCGGACGACTTTCATTTTCTCGAAGGGTTCATTCACGATCGCATCAAAGCGATGCTTCGCTAAGCGTTTGCGCACCTGATAGATGGTGCGGAAACAAGCCGCAAATGCGGCTTTTCCATCAAACAGTTTTCAGCTTCGCAAGCAGGTTGCGGTGAACCTGGGCCGCACATTTACGGCCTTCAGAGATAGCCCAGACAATCAAAGACTGCCCGCGACGAACGTCTCCGCATGCGTAAACATTGGGAAGAGTCGTGGCAAACGTTCCGTCTTCGAGTCCAAATGTAGCTTTCACATTTTTACGTTCGTCCAGAGCCATGCCCATCTTAGTGAGCTGCGCGATCAGGCCGTCCTGGACTGGATTTACGAAACCCATGGCGAGTAGAACCAGATCTGCTTCCCATACAAATTCACTTCCAGGAATATCTACGAACTTGCCGCCTTCGAACTTTGCCTTGCATCCATGAAGAGTGGCCACTTCCCCGTTCGCGTTGCCTTTGAATTCCTTTGTGCTCACCGCCCATTCGCGGATGCATCCTTCTTCGTGACTCGAAGACGTGCGAAGGATTCGCGGATACGTTGGCCACGGAGTAGAGGAAGGACGTGTTTTAGGAGGTTCATCAAAGATCTCGATTTGACGAACGGACTTCGCGCCATGACGATTCGAGGTTCCCACGCAGTCTGAACCAGTGTCCCCGCCCCCAATCACAATTACATTCTTGCCTTTTGCGGAAATCGCATCTGGTACTTGATCGCCTGCGTTGATCTTGTTTTGCCTGCGCAGGAAATCCATTGCGAAATGAATTCCTTTCAGCTGACGGCCAGGAAGAGGAAGATCACGAGGTACTTCGCAGCCAAGAGCTAGAACCACTGCGTCAAATGTTGCAATGAGTTCTTCTGCTGAAATATCTACTCCAACGTTTACACCCAGCTTGAACGTAACGCCTTCAATTCGCATCTGCTCCAGACGACGATCAATGAGCCATTTTTCCATTTTGAAATCTGGAATGCCGTAGCGGAGGAGTCCACCCGCACGATCGTTCTTTTCAAATACAGTAACTTTGTGTCCTGCCCGCGCAAGCTGCTGGGCACATGCAAGACCGGACGGGCCCGATCCAACAACAGCCACCGTGGTTCCGAGTAGTTTTTGTGGAGCCTGCGGTTCTACCCATCCTTCCGAAAAGCCACGATCAATGATGGTTCTCTCATTGTACTTGATTGTGACAGCAGGTTCAATGATTCCAAGCACGCAGGCGCTTTCGCACGGAGCCGGACACAATCTTCCGGTGAACTCAGGAAAGTTGTTCGTAGAATGTAAATTTTCTAAAGCATCTCTCCATCTACCTTTGTAGATCAGGTCATTGAATTCAGGTATGAGATTGTCCGTTGGACAGCCGTATTCTCCGTGGCAAAACGGAATGCCACAATCCATGCAGCGCGCGCCCTGAGATTGCGCTGTTTCTGCGTCCGGAGTCTTCTCAAACTCTTTGTAATGCTTGATGCGATCCGCAGGCGCTTCTACTTTAAGAGAAGCACGCGCGAATTCCATGAATCCAGTAGGCTTACCCATAGCGTTCCTCTCAGTGCCCGGCCGACTGCGTTTCTGTCGGCTCAGTCAGGAGCTGGTGCTCCTCTTCAATTTTCTTCAAAGCAATCTTGTAATCGCCAGGAATTACTTTAACAAATTTACGACGAAGACGGTCCCAGTCGCCCAGAATGAACTCGGCGACGAGTGAACCTGTGTATTGCTTGTGGCGCGTAACGAGTTGAAGAATTTCATCTTCATCGCGTGCATCTGGTTCTTCTAGATCCACCATCCCCGGATTGACCATCCGCGGGAATGTTCCGTCCATATCAAAAACGTACGCAATGCCGCCTGACATACCGGCCGCGAAGTTACGGCCAGTCTTCCCGAGCACAACCACGCGCCCGCCAGTCATGTACTCGCAACCATGATCTCCCAGTCCTTCCACAACCGCATGCGCTCCGGAGTTACGAACTCCGAATCTTTCTCCGGCCAGACCATTGATATAAGCTTCTCCACCGGTCGCACCATACAGACAGGTGTTTCCAGCGATGATGTTTTTGGCAGGATCATAACTTGTTCCTTCTGGAACTCGCACAATGAGACGACCGCCAGACAGACCTTTGCCCACATAGTCGTTCACCTGGCCAAAGATCTCAAGAGTGATGCCTTTGTTCACGAATGCGCCAAAGCTCTGCCCTGCTACGCCAAAGAACCGAATGTGAATGGCTCCGTCCGGCAAACCGGATTCGCCATATCGCATAGCAGATTCACCGGCAAGCATGGCACCCACGGTGCGATTCGTGTTGCGAATCGTTATGTCAAATGCGACTTTTTCCCCTTTCTCAAGAGCGGGCTTGCAGCGTTCGATGAGCTCACGGTCGAGCTGCACATCCAGGCCATGATCCTGAGATTTAGTGCAGTAAAGATCCGTTGGGAAAATAGGCTTCACCTTAGAAAGGATTTTGGAGAAATCCAGACCGCGCGCTTTCCAGTGTTTGTGCGGACGCGCAAACGTTAGGCGCTCTACCTGGCCTACCATATCGCTGAATTTGCGGAAACCAAGCTGTGCCATGATTTCGCGCACTTCTTGCGCAATGAAAGTCATCAGGTTGATTACGTTCTCTGGCTTACCATGAAACTTCTTTCGAAGCTCTTCGTCCTGAGTTGCCACGCCCACCGGGCAAGTATTGAGGTGGCACTTGCGCATCATAATGCAGCCGACGCTTACCAGAGCAGAAGTACTGAAACCAAATTCCTCCGCGCCAAGCAGTGCACCGATCACAACATCGCGGCCAGTAAGAAGCTTCCCATCTGTTGCAAGCACGACGCGGTCACGCAGACCATTGGCAACTAACGTCTGGTGAGTTTCCGCCAGACCCAGTTCCCAGGGAGTACCTGCGTGATGAATAGATGAAATTGGACTCGCTCCCGTTCCGCCTGAGTCGCCGCTGATGAGAATATGATCTGCATGGCATTTTGCCACGCCGGCAGCCACAGTGCCAACGCCAACTTCGCTCACTAGCTTCACGCTGATACGCGCTTTCGGGTTCACATTTTTCAAATCGAAGATCAGCTGTTTCAAATCTTCAATCGAATAAATATCGTGGTGCGGTGGTGGGCTGATCAAGGTCACACCTGGCGTACTGAAGCGCAGCCGACCAATGTGTTTGTCCACTTTGTGGCCCGGCAGCTGTCCGCCTTCTCCTGGTTTCGCGCCCTGTGCCATCTTGATCTGCAGTTCGTCTGCATTGACCAGATAGTTTGTCGTAACGCCAAACCGAGCAGATGCGACTTGCTTGATTGCGCTTCGCATGCTATCGCCATTTTCAAGCTTCGCGTAGCGGATGGAGTCTTCCCCACCCTCACCTGTATTGCTTTTTCCGCCCAGGCGATTCATCGCAATGGCAAGAGTTGTATGCGCTTCCCAGGAAATAGACCCGAAGCTCATCGCACCTGTTGCAAATCGCTTCACGATCGTACTTACCGGCTCCACCTCTTCGATGGGCACTGGCTGAGCGTTCGTGTCAAAGTCAAAAAGGCTACGCAGTGTTATGCGATGCTTGGACTGATCGTCAATTGCCTTTGAAAACTCTTTGAATACTTTGTAGTCGCCTGTTTCAGTAGCAAGCTGGAGCTTGTGGATGGTCGTGGGAGAATATAGATGAGCTTCCCCTTCTTTTCTCCAGTAGTGAACTCCGCCAGGATCTAACAAGCCAGGATGGAAGGTTGCATCATATGCCTGAGCGTGCCGACGAAGTACTTCTTCCTCGATCATTTCAGCGCTACAACCCTCTACGCGACTTGGCGTGCCTGTGAAGTATGCGTTGATCAGCTCTGAATCCAGACCCACCGCTTCAAAAATTTGCGCGCCGCAATAGGACTGCAGAGTAGAAATCCCCATTTTGCTAAAGATTTTAAACAATCCCTTGCCAATGGCTTTGATGTAATTCTTGCGAGCGTCTTTGAAGCTCTTGATTTCAGGCATTCCGCCTTCTTCGATCAAGTCTGCAAGAGTCTCGAAAGCAAGATAAGGGTTGATCGCGTTGGCGCCGTAACCCAGAAGCAGCGCGAAATGAGAGACTTCTCGTGGCTCCCCTGACTCAAGTACAATGCCAGTCTTCGTGCGAAGACCGGCGCGAATCAAGAAATGGTGAACCGCGGCCACTGCAAGCAGACTGGGGATAGGAGCCACGTTCGGTCCAACTCCCCTGTCAGAAAGGATGATCAGGTTTACACCGCTGCGAACCGCATTGGCTGCTTCATCGCACACTTGATCCAGCCGATTGCGCATGCCGCTTTTTGCTTCTGGATCAAAGAGAATGTTCAGAGTCACTGCCTGGAAATGACCGCGTGCAATCGTGCGAATCTTTTCTAGATCATTGTTCGTGAGAACAGGGTGTTCGAGTTCGAGACGATGCGCATGCGCAGGCGTTTCATCGAGAAGGTTTCCTTCCGGGCCAATGTATGCCGTTAGCTCCATCACAAGCTCTTCGCGAATCGGATCGATCGGAGGGTTAGTAACCTGTGCGAAAAGCTGTTTGAAATAGCGGAACAGAGGCTGCGGCCTATCAGACAGAACAGCAAGAGCTGCGTCCACACCCATGGACCCGACTGCCTCTTCGCCCGTGACAGACATAGGTCGAATGGTGGCATTGATATCTTCTGATGTGTAACCAAACACGCGCTGTCTTTCAAGAATGGTAAGATGGTCCGGCTGGTGAACGAACGTTGGATCCGGCAGTTCGTTCATGCGAATCATGTTCTGCTCAACCCATTTGCCGTAAGGTTGCTTTGTCATGACCTGACGTTTGATTTCTTCATCTTCGATGATTCTTTTCTCATTCAGATCAATGAGAAACATTTTGCCCGGCTGGAGTTTTCCACTGCGCGCGATGTTCGACGCTTCAATCGGTAGAGTTCCCGCCTCAGACGCAAGGATCACAAGATCATCTTTTGTAACGATGTAGCGCGCAGGACGCAGCCCGTTTCTGTCCAGAGTCGCACCAATTTGAGTTCCATCTGTAAATGCGATAGCCGCTGGACCATCCCACGGTTCCATCATGGTAGCATGATACTCGTAGAATGCGCGACGACTCTCTTCCATGTCCGGGTTCTTTGACCAGGCTTCTGGAACCATCATCATCATCGCATGAGGCATGCTTCTGCCTGCCATCACGAGAAGTTCAAGAACCGTATCAAAAGTGGCAGAATCACTCTGCCCTTCCATGATGATCGGAAGCATTCTCTTGAGATCTTTGCCGTATAACGGTGACTCCATCATCATTTGACGGGCAGCCATCCAGTTGATGTTTCCGCGAAGCGCATTGATCTCACCGTTATGCGCAATCATTCTGAATGGATGAGCAAGATCCCAGGTAGGAAACGTATTCGTAGAAAAGCGCATGTGGATAAGCGCCAGAGCAGATTCCATATCCGGAGCCTGCAGATCCACGTAAAACCTGGAGAGCTGATCCGCCAGAAGCATGCCCTTGTAAATAATGGTGCGACTTGAAAAAGAAGCAACGTAGTAACGACTGCGATCCAGTTTGTGTTCTGCGCGAACACGACGATCGATGACGCGTCGAATCAGATACAATCTGCGATCGAACTCAAGAGTGTCCTTGATATCGTCTGATGCTGCAATGAAACACTGACGAAATTGAGGAAGAGTAGAGCGAGCCCCTTCTCCCGTAAATTCAGGTTGAACAGGAACGTCTCTCCAGCCCAAAAATTCCTGGCCTTCATCCACCGTAACTTTCTCTATGATCGTCTCAACAGCCTTTCGCTGTGTACGATTTTGAGGCAGGTACATGAAGCCTACGGCATAGCGCCCTTCTGGTGGCAGATCAATTCCAACTTCCTTTGCAGCGCGTCTGCAAAACTTGTCTGGCATTTGTAAAAGAATTCCCGCGCCGTCCCCTGTGAGAGGATCTGCACCCACGGCACCGCGATGCTCTAGATTGTGAATGACCTGGAGCCCAAGATCCACGATTCTACGCGTTTTTCGGCCCTGAATGTCGACAACGAAGCCAACGCCGCAAGAGTCTTTGTCCAGGCCTGGATCATAAAGACCCTGTGCCCGCGATGTGTTTTCTACTATAGCCATATCCTGAGCCCCGAATTGCCAAAAAACTGCGGGTCGGCCTGTACTTAAAGCAAAAATGATGCCGAGTCACGCGGATTCTGCAGGCAAGTTCAATAAGAAAATTCAAACATTCGACGGCCTCTGTTGTCGCAAAAATGTTTGCGCGATCTTTCACCACACACTCCAAAATGTTTATTTGAGAAACCTATACCATTTTTCCCCTTCGCGAGTGGTTTAGACTATTTATATTGACTCTGATCCCTTTCTTGTTTTCTTGGATTTATGGCTTCGAACGATTTAATTCTTGCAATGGGCTCCGGATTTCGCGGCGCGATGGACATTGTGCGCGAAAATATGCAGAAAAAGGACAAACAGTCCACTCTTGCGCTTTCTATTCTTATTCACGTTGAACGACAGCCTGGCATTTCTCAGGGCGAACTTGGACGCATGCTGCGTCGTGATCCAATGACCATGAGCCAGGCAGTGCGTGCTCTCCAAAATTCTTCCTTGATCACAAGCCAGGCAGATGGAGAAGATCGCCGCATCAAGCGTCTGAATGTAACAAAGAAAGGAAAGACTTTTGCGCAGTCCATGAACGGCGGTGAAAGCAAGCTCATCAACGCTCTCGGAAAAGAATGGGGCAAAGGTCGCGTGAATCAGTTTGCAAAAGACCTCGCTGAGTTCAACGAGTTCCTGACGACTTACAACAGTTAAACGCTACTCCGTATCGGAGAGGGTCACAACGTAGTAGTCCACGCCGCGGAAACGAAATTTTCCGCGCACGCGTGGATGGGCTACGCCAGCCGGCTGGAGCTGCACCATGTGAGAGGATTCAATCACGGGCTCAAGCATCTCTTCAAACCAGATCGCCTGTTCAGTTTTACCTTCTCCAAAATACAAAAGACCGAGCCTGCTTTTCCCGGGTGCAAAAATCGAAATCGTATCTCTGCCCGGAAAGAGATCCAATGTAGCATCCGCAATCTTATTTGAGACGGAAACATCCTGCTCTACTCGAACAGGACGGTCCATGACACAGAAACTCATATCGCCCAGGCGAAACAAAGTGTAGTCTGCCTTGCGCACTTCCTTTCTTTCTTCTGGCAAAGGAATCAACGTCAGGCGCGCATCCCGACGAATCTTGTCCATGTGTCTGTGCAATATTTGGAATTCTTTACGAAATTCTCCAAATAGTTTGTGAAGACGCGCCGTCCGATGCATCAGGCGAATCGATCTCTCACGCGCGAAACCGGCGCGATCCGGCAACAGAGGAGTCATCTCTGCTGCCGTTGTTTCCATGCCCGGGAGAGCGCCCTGGCATTCCTGCAAATCAGACTCCAGCTTCAGAATGGAGGACTCATATCCAGCCAGCAGGTCATGAAGCTGTTCGTAACGCTCTGAACTCACACTCCTATTTTCGGCATTCGACGATCCCCAAACCAGCCCAAAACAGGCCTCTTTGGACATCCAATGCTCAGTTCGCAAAGCGACGACGCGCGACGCTGAGCAAAATTCCAAGGGAAACCATGGCAGTAATGAGGTGAGAGCCACCATAGCTCATGAAACTGAGGGGTAACCCCGTGACAGGCAGGAGCCCCACAGCAATGCCAACGTTCATCAGGATATGGAAGAAAAACATGAATGAAATGCCCGCAGATAGGAGGGAAGCAAAACGATCTCGCGATTCGAAACTTACGAGCATCCCCCGAAGCGGAATACTCAAAAGCAGAAGAAGGATCAGTGTGCCGCCCAGGAAACCTGTACGTTCACACCAGGCAGTAAAGATGAAGTCAGTATACGCTTCGGGTACAAGCGGCCGCTCTCCCGTAGTCATATCTCCCTGAAAAATTCCTCGACCAGACAATTCGCCGGATCCAATGGCCGCGCGAGATGCGCGAGTCTGATACGCCAGGTCTCGCGGAAATCGATCCGGGTTGATGAACGCGGTCACTCGAGCAATCTGATGATACTTGAAAGAGAATGTGGTGTGAACCGCAACAGCAGACAAGAGGGACATTCCAATTACACCAAAAGGAATGTAGAGTTTGCGCAAATTGGCGAGAGAAGTTCCTTGAGTGAGACGAAGAATGAGTAGAACCAGCGCACTGAGTGCGAAGAAAATTCCAAGAGCCAGAAGAAGTGTATCGTTCTCTAGAAGGCGAAGAAGCAATCCGCCTGAATCAGATCGAACAGAATTCACAGCCTCTACCAGGGATGCGCGAAGATTCTGATTTCCGGCAAGACCAACCAGGTAGTCCTTGTCTGCCCCTTCAATGCCAACAGGGATCTTTCCTTTTGCTGCAAATTTCCAGATATCCGTTTTAAGAAGACGCACTGCGGGCAATAGATCTGTCTTTCCAAGGTCAGACAGATGTCCCACGAGAGGATCCACAAGAGTAATGTTATGATATTCAATGTAGAGAGGAACAGAAATGGCCACCGAGAAAAACACCACCACAGAGCCAATGTGGTACATATCCGCACCCGCAATAAAAAGCATGCTGAGTAGAATCGGCGTAAATGCGAAAGCATCACCGAACGCAGGCTGGACCACGATCAGAAGCATTGGCAAAAGACAAATACCAAAGGCAATGAGTAGAGTGGGAATTTTTCCCATGTCTCTCTCTTTCAATTGCAGATACTTTGCTAAAAGCAAGATGGTGGCGAGGCGCGCAATTTCAGACGGTTCCACGTTGATTGGCCCAAGACGAAACCAGGATTTTGCTCCCTTGATTGTGGCCCCGAATACAAGCACCAGCATGAGCAAAAACAGAGATCCAAGATACGCAGGCACCGCATACGCTTCGAGTACCTGATAGTTCATTCTGCGAATTCCAAGGCAAATGATCAAACCGAGCCCAAAGAAGATCAGCTGTTTGTACCAGCGTCCAGAACCCTCTGCCAGCTGGTATTCCTGCGTATAGAGAGTGAAAATACCGGCCAGAACAACTACAACAGCCGCGCCCAGTAAATACACATCCAGTTTGTAGCGATTGATCATTGCGGTTTACCGTTAGGCGGCGTTTCTTCTTTTCGATCAGGTTTTATTTGAGGATGAACCGTGGGCGTCCAATCAGGAAATACCGCGTGAAATACGTCACCGGCGATAGGTGCTGCAGCCGCAGATCCACCCATACCAAATTCAACAAACACAACCACTACAATCTGCTCTTCGATCGGTGCGCCGTAGGGTGCGAAAGATGCAAACCACGCATGGTTGGCCGCTTTGATTCTGCTTCGCGTCTGCACGGTTCCAGTCTTTCCGGCGATCGGAGGATAATCAGGCCGGTTCAAATGCTGGGCGGTTCCGCGCGAAACCACCGCTCGCATTCCTTCCTGAACAATATCCAGGCTCTTCTGCGAAATAGGAACTTCGTGAATCAAATCAGGGCGAACCTGCCTGAGGACACGATTGCTCACAGGGTCGCGCACTTCTTTGATCAAATATGGTCTGTAAATCTTTCCGCGATTGGCCATCGCAGAATACAGAACCGCCAGTTCGATTGGCGTAACTTCCAGAAAGCCCTGCCCGATTGCCAGGTTCACTGTGTCTCCGTCATACCAGCGACTGGACCAGGTGATCTGTTTCCATCTCTGGTCTGGAACAAATCCCTGAATCTCTCCAGGCAAGTCTACGCCGGTCTTCTTATCCAGACCGGTGGCCTTTGCAAAATGAATCATCGCGTTCGGGCCAATCTTATAACCCAGCTGATAGAAGTACACTGTGCATGATTGCGCAATCGCGCCGATCAGATTGTTCGTTCCGTGACCCGCATTCCAGCAGTTGAATCTAGCAGGCGGCACTCCAGCTACAGAAGAAGGAAGAAGCCAGCTTCCCGCACAATGAAAAGAAGTATCTTCCGTAACATGATTCTCAGCGGAGTTTTCAAGTGCAGCAATAGCGACTAACGGTTTGAACGTAGACCCGGGCGGAAACTTTGCCTGAATCGCAAGATTTAAGAAACCTTCATAATCCTGAACCGTCTTCGTATGCCGCGAGCGCTGGTCTGCAGAACCGCTGGATAGAATGTTAGGATCAAAAGCAGGATAGGATACCAGGGCCAGAATTTCACCTGTAGATGGGCGCATGGCAACAACGGCGCCGCGACGGCCTGAGTTCTTGAGTGAATTGTAAGCCGCGGCCTGCGCACGACGATCGATCGTCAGAACCAGGCTGTTTCCCTGTTCGGATTCTGCCAGCTGCTCCTCTTCATCCACGAAGCGATGGCGAATGCGAACGCCGTCCGTTCCGCGAAGATCAGAGTCGTAACGCGCTTCAATCCCACCTTTGCCGAGCATCTGATAGGGAAGTGCCAGACCCCTATCCAGTTCCGATCTGCTTGGAAGACCAATGTATCCAGTTACGTGTGCGGCAGCCGGGCCCATTGTATAATAACGCAAATGATTGGTAACGAAAGATCCGTACTCTGTTACCATGCGAAGCTCGCCTAACCTTTCATGCTCCGCTGTGTCCATGCGAGTCAGGAGAGTAATGGATTCATTTCTTCTTACGAGTACTTTCCACGCTTCCGGCGTAAGGTATTGCTCATAGTTCGCATAATTGCGACCCATGATTCTGCAGAATTCGCGTATGTAGCCTTTGCCTTCTTCCAGATTTTCAAATCTAGAAGGGAACACCACGAAATCAGTGGTGATCAAGTTCTTCACAAGTGGATTGGCAGGATCTGTCGTGCGATCTAGAATCAACCCGCGAGGAGCGACTGTGAATTCTTGACGGCTGACAAATTTCTTTGCCATGCGTCTGTTTTCCGCGCCGTGGAGAAGCTGCAAATTTCCCATCTGCAGAGTCAGAACCGTTCCAACCAGAATCATGAAGCCCGTGAAAATATACACGCGCGTCTGAAATTGCTGCTCTAAACGAAACTCTGAGGCGGAACGACTCATCTATTCCTGCATCTTGTAGACCCAGCTCAGGCCTGCAATCCAGATTGGAGCGAACAATGCAGTATAAACACTCGGACCGAGCACTGAAAACGATTTGTTAAAATCTTCCAACACTCCAACCAGAAGCCAGACAATGATTCGTTCGACCACACTTGTTACAAAGACAATCAAGATGATGGTCGGCACGCGATCTTTATCCATAAGCTTGTGAACTTTGCCCAGGATAAACCCGATCAGGCAATACACGAGCGCATGCGTTCCAATAATCGGAACAAATTCCCCGGTCTTATCCGCGAAACTCAACAGACCTGAATCTTCCAGAAGCCCCGAAAAAAAGCCAACCCACAGAGCAGAAAAATCCCCGCGACGAAGGGCAAAGAAGATCACGAGAATCAGAAGGAAATCAGGATAGAGAATTCCACCGCCAACGGACTCCAGATCCAGGCTCAGGAAATTGATCCCTTTCAAGAAGAAAGATACAAGTATACCAATTGCAACTACTGCGAAATTGAGAAACATATCAGCGCGTCTGCGGATTCACGTTCTGAATCCTTCTGGGTTCATTCTGCTGCCCCTGAGTGGCGGGCTGCTGGTCTGTGCCAGTGGTCTGTTCTCCGGGGTCCTGTGTCTGCTTTGGTCCGCGGTCACGACCGGAATCAAGACGCATGAGCGTCTCTGGATACTCTGGCGCACCAAACTCTGTCTTCAAAAATTCTTCGAGTTTGTCTTCATCGTTCTTACGGGCCCACGCCGCTGGCTTCTTGATTACAACTGTGACTGAATCAAGCTGCATGAGTTGTGCGAAGGGCTTCACGAAGAACGTTCTAGCCTGGCCCTGGCGCGGCCCTTCTTTCACAATCGTGCCCACCGGAATTCCTTTTGGAAATACTCCACCATCTCCGCTTGTGACCACTACCTGTCCGATTGGTTTTTTCCCATCTAGAGAACCGTCTCCGGAAATCACAGTGAGCAAAGCCTGAGTTGGATTTCCTGAATTTCCAGAAAGCATTGCCCATGCACCTGAATCAGGAAGTCGAACGCCGAGCTGAAATCCAGGATGAATGAGAGGCTGCACGACGGATGTTCCGTTATCCGCAGACACTACAATTCCAACCACAGATCGAATCGTATTGTTGTCAGCGTCATGCGATCTTGCAATCACAGGCATAAACGGACGAATGCCGGTCTCTTCGCCTTTGCCGATGATTACGCGAGGGCTAATTGAATTGAGTCGAACGCCAAGAACCTCGGCGCGGACTTCTGGAAATTCTGCGGGGATTGCGAAGCCTAATGTTTTTCTGAGAGTATCGTTTTCTTTCTTGAGTGCGTCAAACTTGTCTTTCTCTAGTTTGTATTCTTCGATTTGCTTTTCAGCTTGCGCATAACGTTTTTCGAGTTCGCGAAACTTATCGATCTCCACCCAGAACCGACCGGTAGCAGACAGACCCGAGTTCATCGCACCAGATGCTCGATCCGCTACTTTGCCAAAGAAACCAACAGTTCTGGCGAGCGGGTTGCGCTGCCAGATCATGCAAACAGTTGAAAAAAGTATACAGAAGGTGAGACTGAAGGAGTTCTTATTTCTCCAGAGTATCTCCCACAGCATGTTACTTCAGGCCGCGGTTGATATTCTTGAGCTCGTCAAGATACTTGCCGGTACCGAGAGCCACGCAGATCAGCGGATTGGGAGCGCGAAACACGGGAACCCCGGTTTCTTTGCTGATGTACTTATCAAGACCTTTGAGTAGACAGCCGCCACCCGCAAGCACGATGCCGCGCTCTACGATGTCCGCTGCGAGTTCAGGAGGAGTTTTCTCCAGTGTGCTCTTTACAGCTTCTAGAATCTGTTCGATTGGCTCCTGTAGAGCCTTGCGAATTTCATTGGAATCAATTTCGAGTACACGTGGCAAACCGCTGATCGCATCGCGACCTTTGAGTTCGCGCACTTCCGTTTTCTTTTCCGGGAATGCGTTTCCGATTGTGATCTTCACATCTTCCGCGGTGCGATCTCCAATCACTAGATTGTACTGAGTGCGCAGATAGCGGACAATCGCTTCGTCGAATTCGTCTCCGCCAATGCGAATCGAATCCGAAATCACCATACCACCGAGAGAAATGACCGCGATCTCAGTGGTTCCACCACCGATGTCTACAATCATGCTTCCAGCTGGTTCGTGAATCGGGATGTCCGCTCCGATGGCTGCAGCGAGCGCTTCTTCAATCAGAAAGATTTCTCTGGCGCCGGCCTGTTCTGCAGATTCGCGCACCGCGCGCTTTTCTACTTCTGTAATTCCGGATGGAACACCGATCACCATGCGCGGCTTTACGAAAGTAGTGCGCTTGTGAACTTTCTGAATGAAATAGCGAATCATCTTTTCCACGGTTTCGAAATCCGCGATCACACCATCTCGCATGGGGCGAATGGCGACGATGTCACCTGGAGTTTTTCCAAGCATTCTCTTTGCTTCGTTTCCGACAGCGAGCACCTTACCCGTAGAAGACTGCACCGCGACGACCGAGGGTTCCGAAAGAACGATACCCTGTCCTTTCACATACACCAGGGTATTTGCCGTACCCAGGTCGATGCCCATGTCATTGGAAAATAAACTGAAAACTCGATCAAACATCATGATAATTGCTGTTGTGGGCTGATTTACAAAGTGCCTTCATTTTGGCCATTTCAATTTAAAATGAGGGCAAAAAATGCCCATCAGGGCGCCTGAGTTCGCACCGGGCGGGTAGGAGACAGACTGGCGATGCGATCTTCGAGGAACTTATCCTTCCCTCCGTTGAGCTTCAGGGCTTCCTCAAAAAAAGGACGTGCCGCAATCGGGCCACTCTGGACCAGGAAGATTTCGCCTTCAAGGCGGGCCGCGTCCACCTTCCAGATCGTTTCAGTATTGGGATTGTATTTTACCTGCCTGGCGTAATTTAGAGCCCGAATGTAGTCTTTCGCGTTAAAACAGGCATGGCTGAGGAGCAGGCGCGCCTCGTTCGCATCGAGTGAATCCGGGTCCGGTTTGGATCCATCCACGGGGTCCACGAGCATCTTTCTTTCTGTAAATTCCTGCTCCAGCTCGAGGGACTTCCCCTGCATGGCAAATAGCGCCCAGCGCATCCAGTCCGTAGTCTGCTGGGTGAGCGGCGTCAGTTCTTCCTTCTTAATGGCCAGAGTGGTCTGCAGCAGGTTCGGGTCCGTGCGACCCGTCGCCATTAGCTCACCAAGAATGAGAGCTGCCCTTACGCGCGAAGCGAAGGCGGGCTTTGGATCAATCGCCAGGGATTTGCGTGCGAGGGATGCGGTTTCCTGGGCGAGCGCGCTGATAGAGACCGGAGCCAGATTCATTCCTTCGGGTGGATCAGGAAGATACCCTCTGCCAGTCATGCGAAGCAAGGAAGGGCCATTCAAAGGCACACGAACCAGAATCTCGTAATAGTTGAGAAGACTATAGTAATAGTAAACTTCTGCGCTGGCCGGCTTTTCGCGTTCCATCAACTGAACGATTTTGCGAGTGGATTCAACTACATCCAGAAGTTCGGCCGGGCTTCTTCCAGCCTTCTTGTATTCCTGCTCAAAGAGTGCGAGCCGCTTCTGAATTCGAGTGTCCGCACTGCCGAGAATCTGCCCCGAGGCAAACGCAACTACCTGGTCTCCATAGAAGACGGCCACAATGGCGCCGCCGATCAGGAAGAGCGTGAGACTGGCAATGGCAAGGGGCTTACGGGACGATGTATTGGACTCGTAGTTTCTCATTCAGGCTGCATTCTCTCGAATGAAAGCCTTCACGCGATCCGATTCATCCGTCAAGAAAATGGCGATCGGCGATTGCGTGGAGCCTGGAACCAGCGCCACTCCAGAACTCAAAAAGACGATCTGCTCCAGGTCGCCGGTGGAATATGCATGAACTGAATTGCCGGACTTGAAGAAGAACCCCTCTCCTTCGCAAACAAGACTCCCTTTGCCCACTCTTTTGAAATCGCTGAACATGCGCGGGGGCAAGTCTTCTGTGCCACGCGAGGAAAGAAGAGAAAGATTCCGTGCGTGGTCCAAAAACAGAGTGCCGAACACAGCAAGTTGCCCCGGATCTTTTCGCTTCGCCGCAGGGCGAAAATCGCTCACGGCAGGCGCCACAGGAGAAACGGCGCGCACAGCGGCGTGCGACAGAATGGAAGGAGACGGTTCTGCAGAAGGTTCCGCGACGGCTTGAGAATGGGAAACGGGTGCATCTTCTGGATGAACTGGCGCCAGGGGGGCGGGGCGAACGCTTTCGTCGCGCAAATCCGGCGCACGGGTTACGACGGGCATGATATGGCCCGGCTCTTCCTGATGACGCTCAGTCGAAACAGAAAAGAACAGTACAGCCAGGCTAATGAGGCCGAGCAGAATAAGACCTATGCCGATGAAATACATGCCCTGCTTGATTATCTCAACAATCGGCCTGACTCTTGAGGAATATTTTGTGGCGGAATTGGTTCCATGATGCGCGTATGGCCCATGGGTTCAGTAGATATCATTAAAAAATTCGGCTCCGTGCTGATCATCGTCATTCTCGGAGTCATGCTGGCCCTTACTTTTTCAAAAACTCCCTTGAGCACAATCACTGACATTCTCTCAGGGGCCGGGAGAGTCGGGAGCTTTGACGGGGAGGAAATCCAGCCTCGGATCTACCTGATGGCGGAAGACAACTGCAGACAGAACATGAGCGCCTTCGGCCAGATCCCGGAATATATTCTCAAGAACTGCATTGCCAACCAGATCCGACAGCTCTACGTGCTGCCTTTGCTTGCTCACAGGCTGGGTGTGGCTCCATCTGAGAAATTCATGCAAGATGAACTCATGAAAGGCGCGCAGGAAATGTACGAGGCGCAAAAGAATGCAGCTCCGGATGATCGCCTAACGGTAAAGGAAATATACCACAAACAGCTCGCAAGTTTCCCGATGGACATCCGCCTTCGCATGCGCGCGGCACAGCAGGCCTACGAAGTAATTTCATCTATGGGAGAGGCTTTGCCTACAGCGCGTGCGGAAGCAGCCGCAGATTCTATCTCGATGAATGCGCGGATCATTCGTTTCACGACTCTGGATCTCACTGAAAAATCAGGCGGGAACATTCAAGTAACGGAAGAAGAAATCAAAGCAAAGCACGAGAAAGAGCAATCGATCTTTGAACCGGCACAACGCAAATCCTACGAAAGCCAGAAGGAATTTGTGAAAAACCGCGTTCTCACTGAAAAGCGCCAGCTAGCAAGTGCAGGCCTAAAGCAGCAATTGTCTCAGCTGGGCAAAGATTTCAAACTGGAAGATATTGAGCGAATCACGGGGAAACGTGCCTCGCAGGTGAACATCAAACTGTCCCAGCTCAAGGGAGTGGCTCTGCCTTCCGGAGAGACCGTGAAACTGGATGGCCCGGAAGTTCTGGGGGCGCTCGGCGGAGATGGCGTAAAAAAAATTGGTCCAATTCAGGACGGAGAAGCCACAGTCTATGTGGAAATCTCGGGCGTTCAATCCGTGGCGGACGCTGGACTGGAAACCAGGGCACAGAAAATCGCGGAAGAGAAAAGGAATGAGGCAGGGCGCCTGTACTTTGAGCTTCTTTTGAAGAAGGAATCAGAGCGTGGCCGTTTCAAACTCAAGTCAGAAGTCAAAGACACAGGCCCGGTCTCTCATCCGGATGATTCATTCTAAACACTGGACGGCACAAAACCTGCCGATAAAAAAGGGGAGTGAAGGCTGAATATGTGAATCCATTCCTTCAAGGAGCGGTCCTGGTTTTCAGGGATCTGCTTCAGGAAGAGATCATACGCGGCCGAACTCTCGTTAAGAAAACTCCAGCCCCTTCTCACGAAATTGCAATCCTCTTGAATGTGACCGGAAGTGTTCACGGAGAAGTCATCTATTCTATGAATGCGGAAAGTGCATATCGCATTGCGGAGAAGCTAATGCCTGGCACAGATCGTTCCTCTATAGAAAAAGAATACAGGGACGTGCTTGGCGAACTTGGAAATATGATTACGGGCAACGCGCTCAACATCTTCCTCAACAGCCAGAAGGACCTGGATATGAGTGTGCCTTACGTAATAGATATGCGCACTCAAACTCTCAAAGTGCAGGACAAAACTACACTCGGTCTGCATTTGTACTCCAGACTCGGAATGCTGGAGCTCAACATTGCATTGCAAGAGTCGTAATATTTTTTAAGCGCGATTTGCGCGAAAGACCGATGATTAAAAGGTCATTCGTGTAACTCCGCGGGTCCCCGGAACGGGACCCGCATTTTTCTAAACGACTCTCCGCCTGAGTTACACAAACTCAGTAATCTATACTCAACTCACGGATCTTTTTATCCAGTGTGTTGCGATTGATTCCGAGGTAGCGCGCTGCCTGCGTCTTGGTATATTTGAACTTCTTGAGAGCGTGTAGAATCAACCGCTTCTCCACTTCCTGAATCACGCTATCGTATACATGTCCGTCCATATGATGAAACTGCTCTTCATCCGGAAGTTCAAGCGCGCCAGGAGACGACACAGCCACTGCCTGAACTGCGGGAACTCCAGCATTCTGAGGCGGTGCAGAAAAGGGTAGAGTCGTGTCCGCGAAATCATCCACGTCCAGTATCTTGTTCTGCGAAAGAACGACTGCACGCTCAATTGCGTTCTCCAGCTGGCGAACATTCCCCGGCCATTCGTAATCTTCGAGCATCTTGAGTGCAGCGTGCGAAATGCCAGTTAGAGATTTGCCATTTTCCTTCGTGTATTTCTCGATGAAGTGATTCACAAGCAAAAGAATGTCGTCTTTACGTTCGCGAAGCGCAGGAATCTTCAAGTTGATTACATTCAAACGATAGTAGAGATCAGCGCGAAATTTCTTATCCGCAATTCCCGCTTCCAGATCAGCATTCGTGGCTGCGATGATTCGAATGTCTACCTGGCGAGTGCGGCCTCCCACAGGTTCGATTTCTCTTTCCTGGAGCACTCTAAGTAGCTTGCTCTGCAGATTCAGATCCAGTTCGCCAATCTCATCCAGAAAGATTGTGCCGCCGTCTGCTGTTTCGAATTTTCCTTTTTTGTCCGCAATCGCGCCGGTAAAAGATCCTTTCCGATGGCCGAACAACTCGCTTTCCAAAAGGTTCTCAGGGATCGCCGCGCAGTTGATTTTTACAAATGGCTGGTCTCTTCGCGGACTATTGTAGTGAACTGCGGATGCGATGAGTTCCTTTCCAGTTCCGGATTCGCCAGTCAGAAGCACCGATGCTCTAGAATCCGCAATGATTCGGACTTTCTCAAACAGTCGAATCATGCTGGACGCCTTGCCGATCAGACTTCCAAACTTGTATCTCGATCCAAGCTCTCGCTTTAGCTCAATGTTCTCAGATGCGATGACACGCGTTTCTTCTTTGACCAGACGTTGAATCGTTATGGATTGGGAGATCATACTCCCGAGAATTTCCAGAAACTCGATCATAGACTCCGCATCGAGCCCTTGCTGACGCGTAAACGTAGAGAAAACTCCCACCACTTCGGTTCCGTAGAAAATCGGACAGCAGAAGAATCCCATGTCCCCCGTTTCGCCGTAGGTCTTCAGTCGATTCAGAAAACCTGGCTCATTAGAAACACTTGGAATATACACCGGTTTCTTGTTCACGAAAACGGAACCGGTGACTCCTTCGCCTGGTGCGTAAGTGACGTCTACCAGTTCATCTTTTGAAAAACCAACACTGGCGACAATCGCCAGAACATCCTGCTGTCTATCATAGAGCAAAAGCGTACTGCGATGAAGCTTGAACGCCTTTTCTGTGATCGTCATGATTTCGCGGAACACATCCTCAAGACGAAGGGACGCAGATACAATGCGCGAAATCTCATGAAGCACAGTGTGAAATCGATCGCGACTCTTCAACAGTTGGTTGTCTTTGATGTTTACAAAGATTCCGGCCGCCAGATTGGACATGATGGAGAGGAAGTGTTCGTGATCTCGATCGAATGCGTTTTTGCCGCTTGAGTCTACAGATATGACTCCAATGACTTCGCCGCGAACGGCCATAGGGACGGCGAGTTCAGAAATCAAACCTTCTTTGACGGGGATATAGTCCGACTCAGAGGTCGCGTCCCCGACGATCCTGGCCTTGCCAGTCCGAGCCACATTGCCAGTGATCCCCTCACCAATTCTTAACTTTAAATGAGCACTTTCGGGGGCCAACCCCTGGGAAACATGGATGGTCAGGTTTTCGCCATCCTCATCTATAAGCATAATGCTTCCAGATTCAGCATGCGTAGCGTGGATACATGCTGAAAGAATACGCTCTAATACGTTTTCGGCATTGTCGCTCTGGTTGATGGCGTGCGTAATGTCGCTGATGAAGCGCAATGCTTCGGATTTTGTTATCTGATTGGGCATGCGGATCCTTTGCTTAATATATTAGCAATAATGGTACCCGCTGAGCAGAGCCTGAGCCGGGAAACGATTTTTTCTGGTCCGGGACCGTTCTCTGGCGACCCTGGCCCATGGCCAATATGCTGGATTTCCAGTTTGAGGGAATGCGGCTGAAGTACATCAAAAAGGGGAGCGGTCGCCCTTTACTGCTCTTTCATGCGAATGGATTTTCGGCTGGATCCTATGCCCCTCTGACCGATCACCTGGCAAACCACGGCTTTCACGTCCATGCTCTAAACTTCATGGGACACGGGGGCTCCGATTCGACAACAGACTTTCACAACTGGGAATTCTTTGGCAGGCAGGCGGCTGCATTTGCAGAACACCTGGGCTACGAACGATTCTTCGCGGTTGGCCATTCGATCGGCGGCGCTTCTTTGCTTCTGGCGACTCCGTCGATGGAAGGAAGGCTTGTGGCCGGCGCGCTTCTTGACCCAACGGTGTTCTCTCCTCTAACCTCCCGGTTTGCCTCTTTGATTCCAAATCCTCTGGCCGCCCTTGCAGAAAAAAGAAGAAGAGAATTCAAAGACCTTCGCGTTGTTAGTCGAAGCTTTCGCATGAACCCATTGTTCAAGCAGTGGCATCCTGCGTCCTTCGAGGGCTACCTGGAAACTGCATTTGAAGCAACGAATGCCGGCTATCGTCTATGTCTGGACCAAAAATTGAGGCGAAAATATTTCGAAGCTTTCATGCGGGCCAGTGGAGAGTCTTTCGCACTGTCAAGAAACCCCTTCTGATTATTACTGCGCACAAGTCAGATGTCACACCCAATAGTGCTGTAAAGAACTTGCTGAAATCTCATACCAAATCCAGATGGATCAAACACTCCGGCACTCACTGTTTCCCGATGGAAGACCCGGAAGGGGTTGGTAGAGAGATTGCGCGATTCTTTGACGCGCAGGAATAAATCTCAAACATCGAGACGGAAGATAGGTTCAAGGTCCGCGATTCCGTTCACCATCACGTTGAGGTCTTTGATCAGCCCATTCTCCAGACCGTACACCCAACCGTGGATTTGCAGGCTGCGCGTCTTCCACGCTTTCTGTACGATGCTGGTCTTTGCCAGACTGCGCACGCCTTCAATCACGTTCAATTCTACCAGACGATCCGCGCGTGCTCGCACATCGGTTAATTTCGAAAGCTGCTCATCGTACTTCACGTGAATTTCTTTAATGTTTCTGAGCCACTTATTCACAAGTCCGTGATCCTGAGTGTCCATCGCATACTTCACACCACCACATCCGTAGTGTCCGCACACAATCACGTGCTTCACTTTCAACACTTCCACGCTGAATTGCAGTACGCTGAGCATGTTTAAATCTGTATGCACGACAAGGTTGGCGACATTTCGATGAACAAAAATTTCTCCCGGATCTGTTCCGGTGATTTCATTGGCAGGTACGCGGCTATCCGAACAACCAATCCAGAGGAATTCTGGGGTCTGCAGTTCCGCTAGATGCTGAAAATACTTTGGATTCTCTTTTATCTTTTCCGCGGCCCAGATCTTGTTATTTTCTAGCAATCTTAAGTAAGAATCTTTCATGAGTGGTCCGCCAGGTATTCTGTGATAGCTCGTCCAAAGGCAGGCAAATCCACGGGGGTTCGGCTTGAAATCAAATTTCCATCACGCACAACAGGTTCATCCACCCAGATAGCGCCCGCATTTTCCAGATCGTCTTTGATTCCGCGGGATCCGGTCGCTTTCTTTCCGTTAAGAATCTTCGCAGAAATAGGAATCCAGCCACCATGACAGATGAAAGCGACCAGTTTGCCTGAATCAAAAAAGTTCTTTGTGATGGAAAGTACTCTCGCATCGCGGCGCAACTTGTCCGGCATGAAGCCGCCTGGAATCAAAAGCGCTTGATAATAATCTTCCTGCACGTCAGAAATCTTGATGTTCGAGCTAGCAGGATATCCGTGCTTCCCTGAATATTTCTTAATCTCTGGACCCGCAAGGTCAACACTCCATCCAGCCTCTTCGACCCGAAGCTTCGGATACCAGAGCTCCAGATCTTCATAAATATCATCAACAAATGTAAGTATTTTCTTCATGATTTCAACCAACGGTTATCTCTGACAAAGATTGATTTTGAACAAACGCCCGGGAGTTTTTTTGTCGTCAAAGCGAAGGCCGAATGATCCCCTGCGTCAATGAATACTCGAGCTCTCCTACTGAAAGTTGCTATCTTCGTGACGCTATCTGCCGCAGTCGCGTGCAAAAAAGATCAAGTGGATCTACAGGGAGCGGCCATTACGGCACTGCAGGGATCCGTGTCAGTCACAGACAACAAAGGAACGAACAAAACCATCTCCCCTTCTTCTCTCTATACCAAAGATGGAATCCTGATGCCTGGATACGTCATCCAAACCGGCCGGGACGGACAGGTCGATCTGCAATTTTCACCAACCATGAAACTCCGCATGGGTCCGGACACAACACTGAAGATCGAATCTGCGCGCATTCTTGCCAGCAAAGGATTTGAACAACTGCAACTGCGCCTTGAGAAAGGAAGGGTGTTCCTCGCAAGTGAGAAACTCGCCGCTGCTTCCCGTATCAACGTAGTCACTCCGACTGCGATTGCTTCCGTTCGGGGGACAGAATGGGTTGTGAAAGAAGAGAATGGCAAGAGTCAAACCATGGTCAAAGAAGGCAAAGTTGAAGTCGCCGATGACACACTCAAAGATTCGCAAGTTGTTGAAGAGAACAAAAAAGCAGAAGTGCAATCAGACGGAAAGATCACTGTTTCCACGCAGACAGATTCTGATAAGAAGGAAGTGGCAGACCTGGGGCGCGACCTGGCATCCATCACTGAAAACGGTCGCAATGAAATTCAGAGTCTGATCCAGCAATTCCAGGAGCAGAAAATCCTAATTCAACAAACAATCGAAGAACAAAAGAAATCCAATGAAGAAATCATGCAACAGCAAAAGGATAGCAATCAGGAGCTAATGAAGGACCAGCACAAAAAGGATCTCGAAAATCTTCGCGAACAAATCCAGCGCGATCGCGAGGAAATGGACAAACTCAAATCACAACTGGGTGCAGACAAAGACGCAATGACTCAAGGCGGCCGCGAAGAAAAAGACAAGATTTCGAATCAGGGACGCGATGAAATCAATCAAATGAAACAAAACTCTCCACTCAGTACGCAGGATCAGAACAAGGCGGAGCTAGAAAGGTTGCGAAAGGGGCAATAACCCTTTCGCATTCCATTACAGGCTTTTCAGGAATCGAAGAAGGAGAGTCCGCTCCTTTTCTGACATATTCTTGAAAGCCTCTCTGGCTCGGGCTGCCTGCCCGCCGTGCCAGAGAATGGCTTCTTCCAGATTCCGGGCACGTCCATCATGCAAAAGAGTAGTGTGGCGATTGACGGCCTCCACAAGTCCAATGCCCCAGAGAGGCGGCGTGCGCCATTCACTGCCGCTGGCCTGAAAGTCCGGCCTGCCGTCTGCCAGATCCGATCCCATATCGTGCAACAATAGATCCGTGTAAGGATGAACCACCTGGTGACTGACTTCTTTGATTCCGGCCGGATGCTCGCCAGTCTCGAAAGTGGGCACGTGACAACCAGAGCATCCGATCTGAGAAAAGATCTGCTCTCCCTTCCGGATTTCCGGATCCTTATGATTTCGCCGCGCAGGAACACCAAGCGTCTGTGTATAGAAAGTCAAATCATCCAGAAACTCTGTTTTCAAATCTACCGAATCGCCACCCAAACCGGCCACAGACGCCAGAGCCTTGTTGTCCTTTTGGATGGCGGTTATATTTTCGCGAGGGAATATCTCACTTGTCAGACCAATGTCGCCTAACGCTGCTCCCGCATTCTGCTGTCTCAAAGTAGGAACATTGGCCTTCCAGCCAAATCGTCCGAGAGATTTTCCGCCTGTGAGAGCATTGAAAACATAATTGGGTTTGCCCTGGATTCCGGAGGAAGCCTGGAGACGAGCGATGGCCAGAATCGCGGCCTCCGGAATTGCTTCCAGGAGACCAAGCCCATGAATCGCAGGCGCAACTCGCGGTGAAAATAGAATCCCGGGCGCGTCCCCGTAGTTCAATCGGAATGAATATACGGGTCTACGAAGATCGTAGTGCTTTCCATCCGGATAGTTTCCGGCGATCTCCACATATCGAACCGTTATGCGACCTTCCGGTTTCACTCCCAGGATGGCGCGATCATTGATTTGATCTCCGTAGATAGGATGAGGCCTGGGTCCTCCCACCTCGGATTCTCCGGGTAAGCTCACGCGGACGAGCATCGAATCCATCGTGTCTTTCGGCGTTTCCGGAGGTTGACCGCGGCCATCCAATAGATGACAGCTCGAACATGAAACTCGATTGAAAAAAGGTCCGAGCCCATCGAAGTTCTTTGTTGAGGAGGGAGCAGTGACCCAGTTCGTATTGAAGACGCGATTGCCAAACGTGAACGCGGGCATTTTGTCCACGTCTAAATTCGCGGCTGGAGAACTAAAGGCAAGCGAGGATGTGACAAAAACAGTGGTTTCGCCCCCACTGTATTGTAGTCCCGGATCTCTGGCACGGCGGCATTCGCTCAAAGATAAAAGGACCAGTACAATCGGAAATCCTTTGCACATAACCATGGTTATTCGGCTATCAAACGAGCATCTACTCCAAGAAGAATACCGGCCTTCTGAAACAGTTTCGCATCTTGAGCAAGCGCATGCGATAGACTTTCAAGCTTCTGTCTGGAGTCTGAGTTTTTTGGACTGGCGAGAATTGAGTCTACGGGAACCGGGAGAGAAATTGCTTTGTCTTTCGTGGAGCGAAGTGCTTCTAAGATTTGATCTGCCATTTCCGGAGAAGCAGATTTGATCCACGCATCGAGTCCTATTCCGGAGTAGTCGCCCACCCTACCCTCATAAACGTTCAATATTCCTTGAATGTTATTTATGAAATCATTGTGCGTGTTATCGCTGAAGCAAGATTGTTCATCCTCTTGATCTCCACTCTTCAGTGCCGTGGCCGTTCTCTCGGACGCAAGCTCAAAGCCGGCCAGAGTCACAAGTCCAGTCAGTATATGACCGAGAGCGACTTTCGAGTTCAGTTTTTGGAATTCAGCGGCATAGTTGTTTTCTTTCCCGGGCGCCCAATCCTCCTCCAGAGATCGCAGCTGCGTTACAACCATGTCTGTGGTTACGCGAAGATACTGCTTGCGACGCTCATGATTCGACTTCGTAGTGTAATCACTCACAGGTCTATCCCCTGGACCCGCCGGATTGAAATCCTGGCCCCAGAGTAGAAACTCAATCGCGTGAAATCCAGTGGCCACGTCCGCCTCATCTTTCTGTTGATTCTTGCCGGTTAACGTGGTTGCATTGATCTGAATCCTGGGATCGTTGATGATCCCTGCTCCTGGATTGCCCTTCACGTAATCAATATAGGATTCATTCACCGGCCATGAATTGAGAAGAGCTTCTGGGCCTTCTTCTTTTCCCTGAGATTTAGGGCGATCAATGGGCCCGCCGTAAAAACGAAACGCTTCCGTCTGGCTGTAGGAGACTCTCGCCTTGATCCACGAATCTCTTGCAGACTTCAATCCTGCATCGCCCGGAGCAGCCAGAAAGTCGCTGACTGATTTCTGCATGGCCTGCGCGTCTTTGCGAGCCTGAAGATAAGAAGCGTGCACAAGGAGGCTATAATCACGTACCACTGCAGCCTCGCTGACAGGCTGAGGCTTAAGACACGAAATTGTGATGAGAATCGCTTGAGGAATAATCAGAAGTTGCTTTTGCACTGTTTGCTCCTGGATGGATGGATTTTGACCAGAGAATCGGCCAGCCCTGGGCGGTCAAATGATATTGCGAATGAGTCTCAATATCTGTTTGACTGGAATCGGCACCTCCCAGATATGGCCCAGAGTCCCGCAAAGCGGGACCAAAAGGAGAATCCATGATTTACAAAAAATTCATGCGCGCAGGTGGAAGCGTGGCTTTGATCTTCTCTGGCTTCACATTTCGCTCGAAGCGCAGAATCCAACGGAGGAAGACAAACGGAACAATGTAACCCAGCCCGCCCCGGCTACACCTGCGCCGGCACCAGATGCGATCCCGGATGGAGCCGTGGACGTGCAGCTGAAGTTCACGTCGAACTTTCTGGATAGAGGAGAAGACAGAGGGCGCAACAGAAGCGTGCAGAGAGGAAAGGCCTACAATTCAAAAGAAGACCCCTGGTTCTTTCAGCCATCTGCGAAAATCAAAGTCCCTGGATCCGGTCTTTATTTCAACGCGGCAGGATCTTTTGCTCTTTCGAATAGAAACGACAAAGACGTGGATCAGAAACTCGAAGACGGTCCGACAGGAGAGCAAACCCTTCTGACCGATTCCGTGAACCCTCTTGTCAACACGGCTCGATTGCCTGCGTCTACTTACATTGTAGATCAACTCACGATGCTCCCTACCTGGCCCACTACACCCATCCATAGCCTGAGCGTTTACAAAATGTACAAAGATGCAAATGGTCTGAAGCGCGGAGATCAAATCGATTTAAGCTTTGGACATCAGAGCGAAACAAAACTCGGGAATTTTGATTTTGGTATCAATGCTTCCACGAGGACGGACCCAAAGGGAAAATCCAATCCATTCGGCGACGGCGGAGCCAATTATCAGAAAACGGAAATGTATGTTACTTACGCGCCTCCATTTCTGACTGAGCTCAGCTTTACAATCCTTGCAGATGTAGTGAACTCAGATCAATATATGAAACTGGCGTATACGAAAGAATTTGAAATCAAAGAGAATCTCAAAGCTGATGTTTCAGCCGGCCTTGGATATATGAGCCTTGGCACGAGTGGACAAAGCGACTCATTTCACGGCCTCGCTGATTCTCCATTTGGGGCAGGCATTTCCTGGAACGGATTTCGCTTTGGCCTGGAAGCTACATATCGCCATAGCTACGACATTTATGATAGCCAGGTAGATGGAGATCCTAGAACATCCAGAGCGCTATACATAGATGGTGGCTCCACTGCGGGCGACGGACTCGTGACTGATCCATCCAGGACAAAGGGATTCGGGAATCAACTTGTAAATAGTTTGATCACATCTCGCGTCCGAGCCATGACGAACAATACATCTTACACGTACACTCCGCGACAAAAAGTTCCGCGGTGGCTGTATGCAGTGAATGTATCGTACAGCACTTCGCTTTAGGAATTCGCTTTGGCAAGACTCGCGCGGCGCACTACGTCGCGCGAGTTTATTACGGAACATTTCCGGATCCAACCGGTAGCTCCGCAAACCAGGAAATAAATCGCGCCACATTCTCTCCCGTGTAGATGGCTCCGTGCTGGGGGCACAGCATGTTTATCTTCATAGAGGAAACGCGTTCACACCATTTGAGTTTGGCTTCGTTAGAACCCATCCAGCGGCGGTGAAACCCTTCCGCAAATCGGATGTGACGATCGAAATCAGCCACATATAAGTCTGCATCTGCATTCGGAATCAGAGCGGCCCCGAGGTCTCCGGAGAACAGAATCTTCGCTTCTGGATCGTATAGATTGAAATTTCCGGCGGAGTGAAGATAATGCGCGGGAATTGTGCGAAGTCGAAGCGATCCAAGCGGAATCTCGATGCCTTCATCTGGAATGCTGGCGAACGTTTCTCCCGTTCCTCCGAAATGCGGAATGAAGGTGGCCCAGAGCCAGCTGATGTAGCAGCGCAGATTTGGATTGAATTCAAGCCAAAGAGCGAGAGAGGAAATGATGTCCGGATCTTGATGAGACGCAAAAATCGCCTCTATGTGTTCCGGGTTGTATTGCGCACTGATGGCCGCAAAAACAGCCGGAAAAATCTCCATCCCGCCTGGATCTGTGAGAAGACCATGCTCTCCGTGAGAAACTAGATACTCATTCGTATCGATCACATAACCAGGACGATCTGGATCACGCGCAGTTACGTGCCAGCGATGTTCCCCTTGACTGTATATCGTGTAAGCTTTTTTCACGCTATGCCCCTTGCCTCTCGCCCCAATGATTCCACATGCTTTCGAATGGTTTCTATCGCTTCGGAAAACTCCGCGGAAATCACCAGCAATTCGCGGCGAAGTGATGTGGTCTGTGCAGCTTCGATCTGAGCGAGATTGGCAAGAACGTGACCTCTCGCAGCCAGACGTTTCACCTGATCCATCTGCTGTAACAAATTCCTTCTTTCCTGAACAAAAGAGTTTTCGCTTTCGCGCATTACGCCGGCTTTCTGTAGGTACCTAAGCAAACGATCTTCCTTGAGGGTTCGCGTAACGGCTACGAGAAGTTGAAACGAACCGACGCGCAGATTGTTCATAGTGCGTCTGGTTTCGCGGCTGAATTCGGTTAGCTCAGATGCAACCTGCACAAACCCTCGGCCAAGTGATCCAATTCTTCGCGCAGTTACAGATGCGTTGAGCGCGAGAAGGTTGATTGCTTCCGCGGTTGCGAGAATGGTCTTCACATCTTCATTCATGCGAATGATTTGATGGAGTTGCTGCGCAGTCCCGCTGGCCGTGTGCGCCATGGCCAGATTCGAGACCGTTGTCCATCTCTGTCACCCAAAATGCGGAGTCGCAACTTATATGATCTATGTCAGGTATTTCGCAGACGTGCTTGCGAAAAAAAAAGAGTTACAATAGCATGGCACAACTCGTCGCTGTACGCATGGAATCGTTCGCGCGCGTCCTGGTAGTAGACGATGATCCGGACTATTGCATTCTCATTCAGAGCTTTCTAGAGAAGCGCGGTTACGCTGTGTCATCGCTTTTGGAATACAAGGAACTGGCGAACCGTCTGCAAACATTCCGACCGGACGCGGTGCTGCTTGATTTGAACCTTGGCGACGAAAGCGGAATCAACCTCCTCCCTTCTATTCGAAATCTCTGTCCCGACGCGGGAATTGTTATGATGTCCGCGAGCAAATCCCCGGATCTCGTCTTCCATGCGCTATTCGAAGGCGCATCCGATTTCCTGGAGAAGCCGCTGTTACCTCCCGAAGTGGATTTGCGAATCCGGGGCATCCTCAAAAAACGAGATTTTAGAAACGGAATTCGAGAAGCCACAGCTGCCCTCGAAAAAGACAAGCGGATGTTGCTTCGATATTTTTCGCGCGAAACTGCGGAAGAAATCCTTTCCGGTCGCTTGAACGCAGACATGAAAGGATCTCACATAGATATTTCTATTATGTTCTTTAGCATCAAGAACGCTGGTGTATTGCTGAGAACAATGGATCCCGCCGCTTTCGCTGCTTTTCTAAATCAGGCAATTGCAGATGTAATCGATCTCGTATCCGCTAATCACGGGTCTGTAAACAAATTGAATGGTGCAGGATTACTCGCTACGTTCGGATTGCCCGTGCCCCGCGCGACGGACTCGCTCAACGCTATTTCCTGTGCGCGAAATATCAGAGATCATTTTCAAGTTGCGAACGATGCAGGAATTTATGAATCAGGCAGCCTCGAAATCGGACTGGGCATTGCATCCGGGCTCGTCTTCGCCGGAAACATTGGGAGTGTTCGTCGCATGGAGTACACCGTAATCGGGGACACTGCAAACCTCGCGAGTCGCCTGGATGCGCTCTGTGGGGAAAGCAAGGGAGACATTTTGTGCGACCGTCGGACGGTGGAACGAAGCGGACTCAAGGACGTCACCAGAATCGCTGACAGAACCATTCGCGGGAGAAAAGGGGAAGTGGTGATCTATCGTGTTTGATGCGGGGATGAAGCAGCAATCAGACTTGATCGAGACGCAAGTGGAGAACACAGATCAGTCTCGTTTTGAAATTCTAGTGGTCGAAGATGATGAAATCCAATCCAGACTTCTGCGCGAGTTTCTGGAAATTCTACGCTACTCCGTACGCGAAGCGCCCACGTGCGCGGATGCGTTACGATTGATCCATGAACGCCGGCCCGATCTGACTTTGCTCGATGTGCACCTGCCGGACGGATCCGGCCTGGACCTGGTGCAACAAATTCATCTCATTGATAAAGACGCCTCGGTAGTGTTGATGTCTGCGGATAGAACTGCGGAGATGCTCGTGGAGAGTCTGGCAAAGGGTGCGGAGGAGTTTCTCGAAAAGCCGCTGGACCTGGGAGAACTCGCAATCCGTATTCAGAACTTGCTGCAAACGGTTGCCTTCCGAAAAAAAAGCGAAGAGCTTCAGGCAGAACTCGCAAGAGAAAAGGAAATACTCACGCGTTATTTCTCAGCGGAAACTGTGACATCTATTCTGACGGGAGAAATGGAAGCAGATGCAAGTGGACAAACAGGAGTCGCGACGATCCTGATATTCGATTTGCGTAATTCGACGGGCCTCGCCGAAATAATGGGGGCTATTCCCTTTGCGGAACTACTCAACAGCCTTATGATAGCGCTCATGGATCTTATATTTGAGAAGAACGGCAGCATTGCAAAACTAACCGGCGACGGCCTTGTTGCAACTTTTCTTCCGGGACAGGCGTGCGCTGCGATCTCGTGCGCACAAAGCGTTGCGCAGTACTTCCAGTCCATCGCGCAAGAAAGTTCGAGCGAACCTGCGCGCAAGCTGGGATTCGGGATTGGAATTGCTACCGGAAAAGTATTTCAAGGAAACGTTGGCACCTTTCGCAGACTTGAATGGACCATCGTGGGGGATGCGGTTGCGCGGGCTGCGAGGCTGGAAAGCCTGACAAAGAAGCTCGGTTGCAGCATTCTCATCGATCGACCTACAATGAGAGGCTGTGGTTCTCAGGAAACTTCTGCCCGCGAAAAACGAGTCCTTATCAAAGGAAGAAAAGCAACCCTTTATACCCTTGCGGATTGATGGGTCTTCGCATGTGCTTGCATCCAGACTCGATTGCGAATTTCAATCCATGCGACTAAGAGGTAACGCGTGCCAGAGCGGCGAATAACGTCGCGCGTTTCACCGGCTTGGCAAGATGCTCGTCGCAACCGGCTTGCTTACTTAGAGCAACATCCTCCGCATATGTGGATGCGGACAAAGCAAGGATCGGAGTCTTTTGAGTGCGCACTCCAGAAGAAAGAAGCTCGGTCTCAATTTTTCGAATCCGAATGGTAGCTTCGATTCCGTCCATTTCCGGCATCATCAAGTCCATGAAGATAACATCAAAAGGATGTGATTCAAAGGCACGAACGGCTTCCAGCCCGTTATGCGCGAACTCCAGGGTATGCGCAGACTGAGCAAAATACATGGAAAGCAGTGTGCGATTTACTTCATCATCTTCCGCAACAAGGATCCGCAGCGGACGTTCGTCCGGCAACTCCGGCGAATGTACGATTTCTGCGATCACGTCTGCGGATTTTGGCAAATCTAAAGTAAATGCGAATTCAGAACCATGGCCAACGGTTGTTGTAAGATCAATCTTACTGCCCATAAGTTTCAGTAAGTCCTGACTGATAGACAAACCCAAACCGGTGCCTGCGTGTTTCCTGTTCATGGAGGAAACTCCCTGCGCGAAACGTTCAAAAATAGTCCGGGTGTCTTCTGGAGCGATTCCCGGTCCGGTGTCTTTCACCAGAAAGCGAATCTTAGAGGTGTCGGAAGTCTCACTGAGAAGGGTCAGAGTCAAACGAACACTTCCTGTTTCGGTAAATTTTAGTGAGTTTCCAAGTAGATTCACAAGAACCTGGCGAATCCTGGCGGGATCGCCGCGAAGCGGTCCAATTCTTTTCGCGGGGGATTGATACTCGAGGCTCAATGATTTTTCTTTGGCACGGCCTTCAAAAAAATGAACTACATCCTGCGCGATCGCCTCTGCGTCAAAGGGCACTGAATCAAGGCGTATCGTACCTGATTCTATGCGCGCAACATCCAGCAATTCCTGAATCAGAGTGAGAAGACCATTGCCGGCTGTAAGCATGCTTGCAAGAACGCGACGTTTTTCAGAATCTTCTTCTCTTTCGTGCAGCCAATCCCCCATTCCAATAAGAACGTTAAGCGGCGTTCTGATTTCATGGCTCATGTTCGCAAGGAAACTTGTTTTTGCTCTGTCAGCGCGCTTTGCAGAGCTCATGGCCGCTTCGAGCTGGCGCGTACGTTCTTGCACGCGTTGATCCAGATCCTTTGTAGCAAAAGAAAGCTCCAAATTTAACTTCTCCACTTCTTCCATAGACGCAAGCGATCGATTCACCAGCATCAGCATCATCGCAAGAATCACAGGAAAATGAGCATATCGCGACAAGCGGATACTTGTGCGGAAGAAGACCGTATCCAGGATATCCCATACAACAAATCCGAGACCAAGAGAAATACTTGCAGCAGCAAAAGCGCTACCGGGCGCGCGACTCTTCACGACCGCTCCAATGATGTACAGTACAAGAATCAACTGGGGCGCCATCACCATATAGAAGACGATGAGCCAGCTCTGCAGGTATGGATACGGTAAGGAGAGTGCGGCGATCGCAAGAATGGAATCAAAAGCGATCATGAGGCGTGTCGTTTTTCTAAATCCGGCACCGGTGTACGCATTGAGAAATGCTACAAAGAATCCGAGAGCCGCGGGCTGTGCGGCATAAGCAATGCAAATCACTGTGCGAACATCCGCCACAGAAGCAAAAGCACGATTGGACAAACAAATCAAGTACACAGAATAAGTACACGTGAAGAGCGCGAAATAGAGAGTGTAAATATGTTTTGGACGGCGAACAAAATAGAGGAGACTGTAGAAGGCAAAAACTGCGTAGACGCCGCAAAACGCGTAAAGTGCCATTTCCGAATTTTCGCGCATCAAAGTTGTGTGCGAAGCGAGGCGATAGCCGCCCTTCACGGGTAAACCAAAGTCTACCGAATTGGATGAAAGGGCAGTCCTTCGCGTGAATCCTGCAAGGTGAATGGACAGCCGATTTTCTCCGGCGCGAAGCAGGTGCGACGGAAATGGAACGATCAGTCCGCGACCTGTAGTGACTGCAGACAGCTCTCCGTCTGGATGAAGCCGAAGGTTCTCAACAATGGAATTCCCGTTCAAATACAAATTGTAACCTTCCCCCAGCATGGGAAAAAAGAAAGCTGGGTCAGGGAGGCGGGTGATTTCGTCGGGCGTAAGCGCAAATGTAGTTTCGAGCGTGTAGTGCGCTGTCGAACCTTTAAAATCAGGGAAGATTTCATTTGGGCGAACAGGAAGTCGCACCTTCATTCCGTCAGTGAGAGGATTCGCCGCGTCTCGAAATCCGGAGACAATACGCCAGTCAGAAGGAAGGTCTAGAGTGGCCTCGTTCATCCGCGCACAAGAACCAAGGAACAGAATGCAAAGGAGAGGAATTCTAGCCACGCGTGTCACAAGAACTTTGCACAATACAAGTTACTGCAAGAACATTCCAGTTGCGTGTGTTTTCGCCTAACGTTCGTTGACCCTGGACACAAAAAAACCCCGGCTTTTAGACCGGGGCTTCTTTTGTCGCAATTCGAGTTTTGAATTACGGGTTTGCAGAGCTGGATGCTTTTTCAGCAGCAGCTTCGAAACCTTTCTGGCCGCCTGGATATTTCATAACACCCACACACTGGCACTGATCCCAGGTTTCTGCAGCTCCGGCAGTCGCGCAAACACCTGTCTGCTGGTCGAGAGAACAGCAATTGTAGATGGACACGCCACGAATGATACCCTGGTTCTGCGCGATGATGACCTGACCTGTGGACTGGCCGTCTTTCACACCGGATGCTTGTTCCAGGTATTCACCGAGGATCTTCGCAAGACCGTCAGATGAAATCTGATCCTTGGCTGCTTTGCGGCAAGTAGACTGCTTCATAGCAACCATGCCTTTGTCGATTGCATTCTGAGATGCAGCCGCGCTGAACTTCATATACAGAAAGTCCTTTGGCTTGTCATCCTGGCAGTACTGAGCAGGACTTTGCTTGAGGAGAGCTTTTGCTGCGTCTGGTGCGCAAGCCCAACCTTCAAAAATCCAACCGTCTGGCCCGGTGCTCGTCGCGTCACGACGTGCATCGTTTCCGCTACCGCCACAATACAGAACCATGCTGGACAGGGCAATCGCCCCGATCAAATACCATTTCTTCATAGACTTCTCCTGTCCCCTAATAGAAACTTGATGGGAAGCCACTCCGGCTTCCTGATACAAGATCAGACGAGGCTTTCCGTCCCTGCGTTCAAGAAAAATTCAAAATACCCGAATCGTTTTTATAGCTCTGAGAGTTATTCTCATCCTGGCTTCATTCCCCACCCATGCCAGGCCGGGGGACTGCCGTCTGTCTCTCTCGGATTGCAACTTCCCCTTCCCGGACGATCGAATGCTTTCGCATTCCAACAGAAGTGCATCCGGCATGATCTGGGCTTTCCCGGCGGGCCAGTATGGGGGATTGTGGGCTCTGGCCCGAACGGACGGCTACAGCCCAGTTTCGCACATCTGGCTTGAGACCCCCTGTGACGTCTCCGACCACTATCCGGATCGATTTACTGGTTCACCCGGCGAATCCTTTTACCTCTGGAACACGGCCATCGAAAGAAGCATTCCCGTTCTGGTGCGATTGCACAGGGCATCAATCTGTTTGTTTGAAGTGATCCCGGAAAAGCCCATGCGCGCCGGGGACACATACGTACTTGTGGTGCGCGACGTACTGAACCGATCCGGGAATCCGGTTGTGCTCTCCCATCTATTCGATAAGGGAGCGGACTACGAAACTCTTCTAAGCGAAAGGCTCGTCCCGATGCCTTCCAATTTCAGAAAGTTCGGAGTACAGACGATCCTGCACATCACGATTCGATCCTACGAAAACATGATAGGACAATTTCTACATCTGCGAAATTCCATCCTTGCCTGGACAGACCCGGACGACGTACCGGTAAGCATTACAGAAATCCTTCAGAATCCGGGCCAGCTCATTGTCCACGGCACCGCACAACTTCCCACGATATGCGAGCGCGATTTGTTCGGGCATTGCCGCATAACGCCATCTGATACAGGCAGAATTGAATACAATCGATCTACAATTACACGCGATTTCTTTGTGCGAATTCCGGAAACAACGGCTCGTCGGGGTCTATTCATTCCTGCGATGGTTTACCAGGAACCGGAAACACTTATACAACTCAACGGCGTGGCGCGGCTGTTAGACGACACTGGATCTGCTGCGTTCGGGTTTAGAGACCAGAAGAATTTTCTGTCACTCAACAGAAAACCAGTCTACGATCTTCCATCTCCTCTCCCAGGGTATATTCTCGATCAGGCAAATCACGATCGCTTAACGGCCATGCCGGATCGTGAAGCTGTTCGCGTACTGCATGGCATTCTACTTTCTCGTTTAATGCAATCACGGATTCCCGCGTTGATATCTGGGCGTGTGAAGAGACCTCTTCGCATAGATAAGATCGAAGGTCTGGCTCTGGAAGCTGATCGCGATGCATTCGCTCTATCCGTGAATCCATTTCTCTCAGGAGATGTTCTTCTCTTCGCAGACGATGAACCGCGCGGATTGCCATTCGGACCGGGCGGAACGATTGCAGAAAAAGAATATGTGCGACTCTACTGGGATGGCATGCATTTCCCAAACTACGCCCCGCTCATAGAAGGCAGGGGAACCATGCCGGATACTCCTCGCCGCAAAACTCTGGTTGTGCGAAGCATCTTGATTGAGGAAGAACGCAAGAAAGTAGTGCGATTCTTAAATGGACCGTGAACGCAATTCTGTGCGTCGTCGGCTCAATTCCATTCTTCTGGGCCGCCTTCGCACCAGGATCGTTTGAATTTGTGCGCGATTCGGGGAGAATCATCCAGCTTTCTATTGTAGTTTTGCTCGTAATTCTTGCCTGGATTCGTCATCGCGATCCTGAATCCACTCTGCCCGCATTCCTGGAAAGCAAACACTGGCA
The DNA here is from genome assembly GCA_019694685.1 of Leptospirales bacterium. Lineage (GTDB taxonomy): Bacteria > Spirochaetota > Leptospiria > Leptospirales > Leptonemataceae > JAEUSB01. Next base: position 43,519 of record JAIBBM010000003.1, on the reverse strand, counting down.
TCTGCTCCTCATTGTAGCTTCATCCCTTCATCTTCTTGTGTTCACGGAAAGCGCGCGCACGTCTCTCTATTTCCAGGATCAGGACATTACCAACATATCTTCTGCAATTGCAAACACTGCCACCGGTCACGGGCTCCTGCCCACTGCGTTTCTACAAACAGGGAAAGCGGGGAGTTATCTGGGTCATCATTTTGCTCCGGCGCTTCTCTTCTTTGCTCCGATCTATGCAGCGTTTCCGCAAACAGATCACAGCATCTACCCAAGAATTCTCTGGATCGTATTTACAATGGGTGCCTGGATCTGGATGAAGATCGTACACAAATCTCTCCCAGAGAACAAACAGGGAATCGTCCTGTTCTTGATCTTCTCCGCGTTTCCTGTGCAGAGAGTAGAGCAATCATTTCACAATGAAATACTGGTCATCCTTTTCTCAGGAATCGCATTCCTGGGACTGGTCACAAATCGAAAATTCTGGTTCTGGTTCGGAATCATTCTCTGGATGACTGTCAAGGAGGACATGGCGGTTTACACCGGTCTACTGGGGGCAGTCACTTTTGTCTGGCCACATCCTCACTTGAACCGCCGCGAAGGTGCGATCCTCTCTGTTTGCAGCCTGGTGTGGCTGATTGGAAGTCGCCTGGCTCAGTCGCATTTCGGTGGCGGCGAAGGACCGGCGTGGAGCATGTTTTTTAACGCAGATTGGCCGGCACAGTCCCTCCAGCCCGTCACTGCGAAATGGAAAGCCACTGTGCTCGTGCTGGGCGCTTTTGGTTTTCTCGCATTTCGCAGAATCCGTTATGCGGCATTGATCGTGCCCATCATGATGATACACCTGGTTTCGCAACACCCATGGCATTCTACGTACTACGGTCACTACGCTTATTCTTTTCTGCCCTTCCTCATGCTTACCGCGACGGAGGCGGCGAAAGAAACCAGGCTCACATGGCTCCTGGTGCTTACGACAGCTGCCTGCTATATCAACGCCGGAGATCGTGAGACTCCCTCACCTCCTTTCAAAGCAGACCCAGCCTATGAATCTTTGCGCGAAAAAGCCCAAAGCCTGCCGGCAGATGTATGCATTCACGCAGAAAAGCATCTCAGCGCACTCGTTCCTGTGAGTGTTCTGGTCTTTCCTCTCGAGCCGTTTCCGGGCAATCCGCACAGAAATGGATTCGGCCTGGATCAAGAATGCAAGAAACACATCCTGTTTGAACCCAACCAACCTGTTGACAAATGAGCAATCAGGGCTAAATCCCTGTTATGCGACGCGTTTACAAAATCGTGCGAATCCCGCTCCTCCTTCTGGTCGTGGGTCTCATCTGGTCTAACGTCAGATACGGCATCATAAATCGGCCTTTGCCAGTCGATCCTGCATGGACCGCGCAGGCAAAGAACGTAACCATCATTCGCGACGAATGGGGTGTTCCTCACATAAAGGGGAAGACGGATGCGGATGCTGCATTTGGCCTCGCTTACGCGCACTGCGAAGACGATTTCAAATTCATCCAGGGTGGAATGGTCGCCGCGCGCGGCGATCTGGCCAGACTCGTGATTTCAAAAGAAGCGGTAGTGAACGATTTCTACGTGCGGCTCTTCAAGATTCGCGAACGCGCGGACAGAGACTACGATAAGATTTCGCCGGACTTTCGCAAAGTACTGGAAGCATACGCGAACGGAGTCAACTACTACGCCGCTACCCATCCATCAGAGGCAAAAAGCAAATTCTTTCCCGCATCGGGCAAAGACATTGCCGCCGGGTTCATTCACAAAATCCCGCTGTTCATTGGCGCAGACAAAGCAATGCAAAAGATTATGGGCGATCAACCACTGCGCGTGGACGATCCTCTCGACAATGCTGTGGCATTTCAAGGGCTTCCCGTTGGTTCGAACGCTCACGCTCTTTCGCACACGCGAACCGCAGACGGCGCAACCTATCTCAATATCAACTCACATCAACCGTGGGAAGGTCCAGTCGCCTGGTACGAAGCTCACGTACAATCAGAGGAAGGGTGGAATATGACGGGGGGCACTTTTCCTGGAGCGCCTTTCATTCTGCACGGGCACAACGATCACCTCGGGTGGGCGCACACTGTAAACTATCCTGACCTTGTGGATGTTTACAAACTCAAACTCGACGAACAAGAAGATCAATACATGTTCGATGGGCAGCTGCGTCCTCTGAACAAAACGAGCGTTCGCATCCAGGTCGATATCGGACTTTTTGATCTACCCATCCCCATGTCCACGTATGAGTCGGCACAGGGCCCCGTGCTCAAGTCCGATCATGGAAAGTATGCTGTTCGAGTCTCTGGCATCGATCGACTCATCTTTGCAGGCGAACAATGGTATCGCATGAACAAAGCGCGCAATCTCACCGAATGGAAAAAAGCGATGCAGATGCAAGCAATCCCAATGTTCAATGCTGTGTACGCGGATGCTTCCAATATTTTCTATGTCTACAACGCGTCATTGCCCACCGGCAGAGTCCCGAATCAATCGTATCGCAAAGTTCTCCCGGGAGACACAAGTCAGAACATCTGGGATGATAAAATCCTGCCTTTCGCAAAACTCCCTGCCGTAGAAAATCCTCCTTCCGGATTCATTCAAAACTGCAACTCGTCGCCATTTGAAACAACGACAGGCCCAGGGAATCCTGATCCGGGACGTTATTCGCTATCCATGGGAATTGAGAAGAGAAGCACCAATCGTTCCATGCGTTCGCGCGAACTACTTTCGAAGCCGGGCAAGATCAGTTTCGAAGATTTCTTGCGAATGAAATGGGACAGGACCTATGCTCCCCGATCGCCTATCTACGAGTATGCGATCAACCCGTTGCTTCGAGACTTCAAACCGCAGAACGAAGATGAATCCCAGGCCCTCGAATTGCTTAGAAAGTGGAACGGAAGGGCGGATGATTCTCCCGGGTCCTCTCTTGCGATTCTGGTTTATAGACCCATCTGGCAGCAAACGGATTTAGATCACGGTCCCATCCCGGATCGAGCCATTCTACTGAGAGATGCGATTTCATTTCTAAAGAAGCACTATGGAAAACTGGACGTACCTCTCTCTATTTTGCAGAGAATGCGACACGGCCATCTGGACGAAGGGCTGGTGGGTGGCCCGGATGTGCTCAATGCCGCCCATTCGCTTGAAGAAAAAGATCACATCGTGGGAGTTGCCGGGGATTCTTATGTGCTCATCGTTCAATTTCAGCCAGCGAATGTGAAATCCTGGTCTATCCATCAGTACGGAAATTCAACGCACAAAGGTTCGGCACATTTCGCAGACCAGATGCCTCTGTTCCTCAAGCGAACTCTCAAATCTACTTTTCGCGATGTACGCGATCTAAACGAGCATACAGAATGTCAGTACCATCCAGGAGGCCAGAGCTGCGCGGAAGCTCGTGATTAGGCCGATCACGGACCGTGAACGGTCTTCAGGAATTTGCGGATCTCTTTGAAAAACTCAGTTGGGTCTTCAATGAAACTGTAGTGTCCCACATCCTGCATCACTACCAACTCGGAACGCGGAATTGTCTCCGCCGTTTCTTCTGCGACTTCAAGAGGAATCACATCTCGATCCGAGTGAATCACTAGAGTGGGGATGTGGAGACGCGAAGCCTGCGGACGAAGGTCGTAGTCCAGAAGCTGACGCCAGATCAAAGTTCTCACTCGCTCATTGTTTTCAGCGGTTAGTTTGCTTGGTTCATAGGACAAGAGGGCAATTTTCGAAGAGTCATAGAAATAGGGCCGCATGTACAATTCGTTGTGTCTCTGGAGAGATTCCTGGTCTGACTTTCCTTTCAGGTTCTCCAGCTCCTCTTTGTCTTCCGGTGTTCGCATGCTATCCAGATTCTCAAAAAATGCCTTCTGCGATTCCCCGGTCAGGCCGGATGAATTCGCAAGCATGAGAGATCTTACATTCTGCGGATGCCTCACAGTGTAGTGAACCGCCAGCAGTCCACCCCAGGAATGACCCAGCAAATTAATACGACGAAGCCCGAGGTGCCTGCGAACCGCATCGAGATCTTCCACAAACTGCTCTATGGTTACAGATCGATCCGAGAGTTTGCATTGTGATGCGCCAGTTCCTCGCTGATCATAGAAGATCACGCGGTAATCTTTCGCGAGATCCTGAAATGCCTGAAACATGTAGCGATGATCCAGCCCCGGGCCGCCGTGAACGAGTATGATTGGCTGGCCTTTGCCCATTACCTTGTAGTAGATGGATCCCCTCGGAACCAGGACCGTGGCTTCGCGAAAACGCGGGGCCGGCACCTGTGCGAAAACTTTTTGCACAAAGAAGCTCGTTCCAGCCATCACAAGGAGGAACGCGACTCCCCCCGCGAGAGTGAAGGAAGTGGATCTGGAGAACGAACGCAGGCTTGATAAAACTCTGAACTTCATTCGGACGCGTGACCGGGAGTAGCCCGATAAACGGGGAAGCTGGACCTTTCGCCTTTGCCTTTCAGTGGATAATCTTTGCGCAGTGCATGGCCTTCGAACCCTTCCGGAGTAAGAAGCCTGCCGGGGTTCGGGTGTCCCTTGAATTCAAAGCCGTACATATCGTATGTTTCGCGTTCTGCCCAGTTGGCGCCAGTGAACAGAGATGCGATGCTCTGGATGCTTGGATCGTTTTCGGGTAGATATGCGATTAGCTCAAGGCGCACGCCAAGAGATGGAGACAAAAGAACATAGATGACCGCATAACGTTCCGGTTTCTTCACAGAATACTTCAGGAAATCGGCACCTGTTATATCCGTGAAAAAGCGAAATCCTATTTCCGGATCATCTTTGATCTTCTTAATAATATCGAATGCTTTTGTCCGCGGAATTTCTGCAACCACGGAAGCACCGTCATGATGAATGTTCGTTGCGCCGAGAGACTCAAGTCTGGTCTTTACAGTGTCAAAATTCGAGGCTTGAAACTGAATCATCTCAAACGACCGCCCGATCCACGTAGTCCTGAGAACGGGCCTGGCCTTTTTTTGCTTTTTCCTGAATCATCATCACAGCATCAATGAAAGCTTCCGGCCTGGGTGGACATCCAGGAATGTATGCATCCACAGGAATGAATTGATCAATTCCCTGGATCAGAGCATACGTATCAAACACTCCGCCACTGGACGCGCATGCGCCCATAGAAATGCACCACTTTGGTTCAGGCATCTGTTCCCAGATGCGAGTGAGCACTGGCATCATCTTGAGAGAAATGCGGCCGGAGACAATGAGCAAATCAGACTGCCTGGGAGAGAATTTCAAAACCTCCGCACCAAATCGCGAAGTGTCATACTTTGGCATATAAGAGGCCATCATCTCAATCGCGCAGCACGCAACACCGAATGGCATAGGCCACAGGCTGTTTGCTCTCGACCAGTTTACAATCGCATCAATACGAGAAGTGGCGAAATCTGTGCTTGGATTCAATCCCATTCGAACACCTTCAGCTTCACAACGTACCAGAGACCAAAGACTACGATGCCAGAGAAAATGATTACGGCGATCAAGCTCTCCCACCCAAAGGAACGATAGCCAACAGCCCAGGGCAACAGGAAAATCGTTTCAATATCGAAGAGCATGAATAAGAGCGCGACCACGTAAAACTTAAGAGAATACGGTTTGTGCGGTGAATCCATCTGGTCCAGGCCGCATTCATATGGATCGAACTTGTGCTTGCTGGAAAGTTTTGGGCCAAGAAACGACTGAACCACGAGGCCACCCACTGCCACCAGCATGGCGACTACGAAAAAAACAGCAAAAGGCCAGTACTGCTCGAGAACCGGATTCATAGGCGCAAGTTCCTTCGAATCGAGGGTTCTGTAAATAGAAAAAGAACAGTTTAGCTTGCGCCGGGGCCAACCCTGGCGGACCCGAGCAATGTACTGAGTGCAGCGCCCTTTGGATCGTCGGGAAAGGCCTCCCTGTATCCAGAAAGGATCGCAGATGCACGATCATGTTTGCCAATCTGATGATAGAGAGTCGCAAGCCTGAGCCTGCTGGGCGATTGCTGAGGCCTTCTGAGCCAGTAACTCTCCAACAAGTCGATTGCTTGCGAAACAATGCCCGCCTTCTGACAAATTCGCGCTGCCACCGGGAAAAAATCAAGATCTGCTGGATCGTCCTCAAGAAGGCTCAGAGCGGTCACTGCTCCCTCTTTCCAGTTCTTCACCTTGATTTGATCTTGCAGGGTGATCTTTTTTGCACGTTTGGACATTCGCTCTCGCAATTGGAGAATGGAAACACATGCGAGCGAAAGATCATCTATGATTTCGCCGGTGCTTCCGAGCATCTCGCGAATCCGAGGTAGATCACCCTGAGCGGACTGGACTACGCTACAGAATAATTCTGAATCTTCGTTCATTCTGGTGGTGCCATCTTCTGCGGGCAAAATCAAATCGTCGCGACCGTCCGATCCAAGGATGATGCGATCACCGACTCTGAGTTGGATTGTTTCAATGAACGCGGCAACATCCACTCCAGGAGTTCCCAGCTTGTTCAGTGCATGAGGGTATTCCAGAAACGATGCCTGTCCCGCGCGGAGTAGAACAGGAAGAGGATGTTCTGCTGCGAGATAATAGGCGAGCCCACTTTGTTCATCGATCAGGAACAAGACCAGAGAAACAAGCATACTCGCGTTGAAGCTGCGATAAACAGAGTCCATTTCCAGGAAGGTCTGATGGAGCCATCTTTCAGGTGTGTAATCAGAGATAGCGGCACCGCTCTTTGTGCGATTCAGAATCGCGTGTATTAGACTTCCGAGTACAAGAATCCCTCCACCTCCCTGGATGGATTTTCCCATAGCATCCGCATTCAAAACCATAGTGTATGGTTTTCCGCGAAGAACTATGCGATCCGCGATGTTCATATCTCCGCCAATTTCAGATTTCCATTTCTTGAATTCGAATTTCTTTTTCTGTTCTATCAGAAACTCCACCGCAATCCTCTCGCTCGCTCCATCGTTGCGCGCGAGAGGATCAATCAACATAGAAGTGAGAAAATAGTCCCCATCCTGTTTGCGTTTTAGATCATCGAGATTGTCATACGCGCGCTGCAGCTCCCTGGTTCGATCCTGCACTTTGATTTCAAGAGTGTCCGCGTAATCTTTGAGTCTGGCCTGAGCGTCTCGAATGGATTTCACCATTGCATTGAAGGCCCGTGCTAGAAATCCGATTTCATCCTGCACCTGAACGGGAACCTCATGTTCCATATCGCCCTTCTCTACCCGGGCGACTCCCGCCAGAAGTAAATTCAAAGGCGCGATCAAGTTCACCTGAAACAAAAGAGGAAACACAGTAAGAATCACGAGTGTCACGGCAAACACGATCACGACGTTCTCAGTCACCGTCTTATGCATCTCGGAACGATAGTCGCTATACAAGAATCCAAACTCGTAGAGGCCTTGCTTCCCCTGGTACACATAGAAAAGATAGGGGACACCTGCCGCCGTTCTATAAAGACGATGATCAAGTTCCACAATCTGGCGATCCATTTCATTGGAGGCAAGTTCGCGAGCCGCAGAAATAGATGTTCCTTTTTCTCTCTTCAGCTGGTTGGCTCTGCGGAGGAGTTCGTACTCGCGCGCCTCCACATCCGAATCCGCCATGGCGGAGGAGGACAAAGAAGACTTTGCAAAAATAATGCGATAATCGCGCGAATACCTGGAAGGATGAGGTCTATAGGCGACGTACTGAAGATCTCCCGGAATGCGCGTATCCGCAAAACTCCTCTCCCCCAGATCAAGAGCAAGGCCAGGAAGCGCACTCTTCCGCCCTCCGTCAAAAGCACTCTCTGTTCTCTGGTTGGCTCTGGATCCAATCAATCCTGTCACAACAAGCAAGGTCACGAGAGCAATGCCAACCAGCCTGACCATCATCGACGTGCTTTCACGTGAATGGTTGATGTAGACCATTCCGTACCAGAAATACACGAAGAGCAGCCCGGTATTCAGAAGCAGCGCCACGAGCTCCTTAGAAACAAAGGATGTCAGAAAACCTACCAGTACAATGATGTTGATCGTGAGTTCCGCAAGCACCAGGAGGAAGAAGGATCGAACAGCCTGAGTTTGTGCTGATCCCGCTCGAAACAACTTACTCAAGACAATTACTGGACGAAGCAAGACACGCAGCGGCCATTTGAACCACGGAGAAAGAGACGAAAACTCAAACCATGGAGGCGACGGAATCAAATGGTCTATTTGTCTTAGTAAAACGATCGCCACCCAGAAGAACATGATCATGCTTCCGAGCGGGATATAAGTAGAAGCGTATCGCGAAGCGAAAATATGCTGGTCAAAGATCAATCTATAGCCAGCGGACTCCGCGGACAGCGAGTATTCAACGATAGCCGCTATTGAGGCAAGCATCGTAACAACAAAAACCACAATGGATTCGCGGCGATAGATCCAGATCGGCATGCGATAAGCAAACTGAATCTTGAAGACCAGTGCGATGGTGATGAAGCACGCCAGGTGAAACCCGTAGGGAGCGGCCGCATGAATGCCGGAATATCCCAGCAAATAACCAGCATTAAAGACAGTCAAAAAAAGGAAAAACGCACCCAGATAGCGCGCAGCAGTCTGACGGCGAGAAAGCAGAAACGCGGCAAGTATAAAGGTAAGTACGGAAGGAGTGAAGCGATCAAAGAAGTTCGCACTCAGCTCAAGCACTTCAAAATGCATCGTTTGAATGAGTTCGCATACAATGCACGTCAATCATATCTGGAGCACAACCGGCACCTTCGTTTCAAAAAAAGATGCCGGTCCCGACTCAGCGACGCAGCGCAGATAGATCTGCAATTCTCTGCTGCTTCCCGGGCGAATCGTATTCGCGGTCCGTAAATACGTCGAGCGAATAGCGGGCTGTTTTATATTCTTTGTCGTAATAAGGAATGACCATCCGCATAGGGCGATCGCTGCGAATCTGGCTCAAGAATCGTTCTACTTCTTGAGGAGATCGGGCTAGATCCTCCGGCTGAATCACGTCTGTATTCAGCGATCCACGCAAACCAACCAGTCGATAGGGCCCTGGAACATCGCGGTCGTGAAACACCTTTCCATAAAAAAGCAAATCCACAGTTTGTTTTCCAGAACGAAGATTGGCGTCCTGACGCGCGAATGCAACCGGGGCAGAATCTCCCATCAAATTCGCTTCGATCGTATAGTTTCCAGCCTTCACCACATCGAGCTCCGCGGTCACCACCAGAGATCCATGATCGATCTTCTCTGAAAAATTTCCAGTGAATCTGGCAGGCGCTACAGGTGACGAAAAAAAGTGCGTGGCCAGAGAATGAGTGAAGCTCGTAGTATCCGACTCAATCAAAAAGTTCACGGTCAAATGCATGTCTGCCCAATCGCTCTGACGCGGACGAAACTCCAGAGTATAGATACGATCCCCCGCGGACTCATCCCCTTTATCACCCGCATCACTCACTGTTGGCGGAATCGGCATGAAGCGACGCGAACCTGCAACCGCCTCAAGCTTGATTTCCTTAATACGGATACTTTCGCGCTCAGGCCTGCCTGTATGCGTGCAGGACAGAAAGATGCGCATGTTCTCTCCCTCTGTGGCCGTGTGCTTCTCCGGTTGCAGCAGACACGAAAAGCCGGACTCGCGAAGCTTATCGCCATCTCTGGTGGGCATGCGCTGGACTGTGTTCGGGATTTTTCTGAAATCAATGACGTCCACGTGCGATTCCAGTAGAGGCCGCGAATCAGGCGGGTATTTTGCCCACTCCTTGTAGTCTGCAATCAACTGTTCAGGATCAATTCCAGCGGCTGGATCCGCACCCATGTCCCGACTTGGATCGGAAAGAGATCGGGCAGAATCACTGCCGTGTCTGCTCTGCTTGTTGTCCGGAATCAGAAGAAGCGCAAGACCAACGGTCAAAAAAACTGCGACAATAATAAAGATTGTAAAGTATTTACGATTCATAACCATCCCCCACAAAAAAATTGAGCCGGCGAACCGGCTCAAAGAGAAATCAAAGCGCGCCGTGATAACGGACGTCGTGATGGCCCTGCGCATGAGGAATGTCAATTCCAGTGAGCGGAACCAGCGGATGCATCTTGTGATTGTCAAACGGCGTGATGAGTTTCGGAGTTTCCCAGAAACAAAGTGCGCAGGAGCGAATCTTTTCTCCCATACACTTGCTGAACGCACCGGTTGTCCTGTACCCGCATGAACTGTGGAACGCAACGAGAGAATCGTCTGTGCCAGGCAGAAATGGATCTGCAAGGAAGAACGATTTGTTTGCGTTTACATGGTAGAAGACAGTGCCGTTGGAACGATTGTGATCGAACAATGCACGAGCACTCGTTGTTACGAGAGCCTGAATTGCACTGTGAGAGTCAATCAGAGCTTGCGCTCCATCACCATTCAGATTGAAAACTACTTTGAGTATATCAATCGCAGTGTCTCCGAGATTGGCGATTTCGGAACCGCCTTCCGCAGAAACAATTTGAGTCACATACAGTATGTTGTACAATCCTGTCTTGTTGTACATGGACACAGTGCCGGCTCCGGTGAAACCACCAAGTGAATCATCGATCAACCTGCAGCTCTGGCCTTGATCCTTGCGGCAATATTTGTTGAGAAGCTGGAGCAAACGTACGCTTCCGCTCACATCGGTTCCACCGAACGGGTTCTGACGTCCATCATATCCTACGAAGACGTAATCTCCGCCGACGTGCGACTCCCAGTATGCGCAATCCTTTGTGTCCTGGCAATGTGCGTTTGACTCAGTCAGGCTCATTCCATGAACGTAGATCACTTTCTCCGCGTAAATGGAACCTGACAAAGCAATCAGAGCAATCATGCTCGTGAGGTACTTTTTCATTCTCTCCCCCTGTTTTGTTTGTTGAGCCGCTAGGCTCACGGGGAACCTATTGCAGGTCGCGTACCAGGGAGTTAAGTGAGGTCATTTGTCTTGAAACACTGGTTTTGTGGCTAATTTAAGAAACCGTTACTGGCAGAATTTTGTCACCGGCAAAAATTTGCCACCGCCGGATTGGATCGAAAGAGAAATCAATCCTCGAGGCCAATGTCGCGCATGCGATAGCGCAGTGTTGTGCGCTTGATTCCGAGGAGCTCCGCTGCCTGCGTCTTATTCCCCTTCGCCTGCTCAAGAGCCCTTTCGATCAAAGAACGTGAGTATCTTCGAATTTCGGAATCCAGATCAATGGCCACGGCCACCCCACTCGACGCACCACTCGCATGACGGGCTCCCCCCACTTCTGGAAATAACTCGGAACCAAGGACATCACTCCCCGCGGCCATGGCACGAATCACCGCATTTTCAACCTCGCGAATGTTGCCCGGCCACCTGTATTGAACCAGAGCATGCAAAGCAGCTGGCTCCAGAGAGGGAACAGTCCGTTTGTGATCTCGCGCGAATCGTTCCATAAAGAAACGCAACAAATCACCTATGTCTTCAGGGCGCTCTCTCAACGGAGGAACTTCGAGGTGAAACACGCGAATGCGATACAGCAGATCTTCCCGAAACTTCTTCTCTTTGACTAGATCTGCTAGATTTCTGTTGGTTGCGAAAATGAACCGGCAGCCGGCTGTGAGTGTAAGGTCTGAACCAACAGGAGAAAACTGACCTTCCTGAAGAAGACGAAGCATCTTCGCCTGCATGGCCAGAGGCATCTCTCCAATCTCATCAAAAAATAAAACCCCGTCTCCTGCTTCCACAATTCGTCCGCGACGATCGGACTTTGCATCTGTGAATGCTCCCTTCTTGTGTCCGAACACCTCCGATTCCCAGAGTGTCTCCGGCAATGCCGCACAATTCACTGCTACAAACGGCACCGGATCGTCTGAATGAACCATGCGCGCGACGAGTTCCTTGCCAGTGCCTGTTTCACCCGTGATCAAAACAGGAAAGCGATACTCCCGGGCCCGCGCGACCTGCTCGATCAACCTTCGCATCGCACGTGATCGATAGATGAGCGTGCGCCCTCCAATTTCAATGCGACCCGGCTCTGTGGCGGCCAGGTCTTCCATTTGATTCAGGTGCGGCGCGAAATCCGGAATCCGCTTACTGGTTTCACGAATTAAATCCAACATCCTGCCGAACGAAGCACGCAGTGCGCCGATTTCATCCAGGCCTGGATCCACTTTTGATTCTTTAATTTGTTTAAGATCGTTTAGAAGCAGGCGAAGCGGCATGAGCAAACTCGCGCGAAACAGAAACGGAAACAACAGCGCAATGATGAGTGCTGCCATCACCAGGGCGTACACAATCAATCGCGAGGACTCATCGAGTCTCGCTCGGTAATCTTCATATCTAAAACCGGCCCGCGTCCTGTGACCTGCCTCATCGGAAATGATTGCTGAAAAATATCGTTCAGAATGCGACTGTGCGAAATAGAAACGTCCATCGAATACATCCGTGGACCGAGCTGCATCCGCCGCACCTGGAGTGATCGCATAGACTGGAGAATCAGAATCTGTTACAATAAAAGCCACAGAAGAAGGTACTGGATTTCCCTGGCGCAGATACTGAAGTGCCGTTCGACCGACGAGCATTCGCTCGCCTAGAAATCGATCCAGATCCATATTCTGAAAAGCAGATCCAAGTGCGCCAATCATCGGAAGCACAGAAACCAGACAAACGCCAACCAGTTTTGAAAGAAAGCCAGTTCGCGTAGATGGTGCAGTCGAATAGAGTAGGACGTAACCTCCAAAAATCACGAGAAGCGAAACGTTCATAAACTGTGGCAGGAACTGGGTGCGAACAGCTCGTCCGTATTCCAACAGATAGGCGCCATTCACGAGCAATTCCATGGTTGTGAGCCCCGCCAGATAGCAGACTGCGCGAAACTCAGGATTGTTCCTCCATGCGAAAACCAGGGATCCGGATTTCTTGCGACCGGATCGAAGCAGCTCCAGTGCGCGACGCACGGATACTACAATGCTCCAGAAGAAACAAACAAAACTGACCATGGGCACCCAGAGTGAGGAATACGTGGATCCGTACAGGTGATGCTTCAGATTGAAACCAAAGTCCGACCCAACTCTCAGCCCGTAGTCAACGAGTGCTGCCCCTGATGCCGCGAAGGCGAGGATAAGAGCTGCGCGCTTTTCGCGCGGTCTAAATTCGGACGGAAAGCTGTATGCGAATTGGATGCGCGCAGCGGCGGCAAATGAAATGGCACAGGCAAGATACCAGGCATAGCCTCCACGCGGGTGATCCACGGAGTATCCCAGAATATAACCTATGTTAAACACGCTAAGAAGTGCAAAATACAACCCCAGCCAGAAGGATGCTTTCTGACCTCTCCCTCGCACGAAGAAGTACAAAGAAATGATCAACGTGAGGAGGGCCGGTGCAATTCTGCCGACAGTGTGATTGGTAAACTGCATCCTGGCGCATTCGCTCGCGCGATACGCTCCTCGCAATTCTATTTCAATTCATGGCAAATTTTGTGACCGAAAACCGTTATGCGACCACAGGCACAGGTTCAATTTGGGATTGCCGCAAACGTCCGGTCGCAGAGTTTGCGAAAATGAAAATCAAAACCCTGATACTCGCCGGGGGTACCGCTCTGATCACGTTTGCAGGTGCGAGCTGGTATTTTTCATCCGTGATCATTCTTTCGCAAAAACACTCCGTTGAGCAAGATCGCATCAATCTGAAACTCAATTCTCCGGCAGATTTTGGACTCCCCCAACCGGAGTCTGTTGTCATTCCTACTAGATCCGGTCATATCTCTGCATGGTTGTTTCGCAATCCCTCCGGGAAAAAATGCGCAGCTATCCTTCACCACGGACATACAGGTACGCGATGGGGAGGATTGAAGTATGCTAGACTATTTTTTGAGAGGGGTTGTGCTGCTCTGTCCGTGGATGGCAGATACCATGGAGAATCCAGTGGCGATTTTTGCACGTACGGATACTACGATCGCTATGACATGGTAGACGTAGCCGCGTGGTTGAAGAAGGAACTGGTTCTACGAGATTCGGAAGTCGGAATGATGGGTGAATCCCTGGGCGGAGCGGTCAGCCTGCTGACGGCAGCAGAGACCACTCTTGCATTTGTCGCAGCCGATTCTCCGTTTAGCAACGCGAGTGCGATCTTTCACGAACAGGCGGAGAAACAATATGGACCGGCAATTCGAGTACTCATTCCGGTTGCATTTTTCTTCGCAGAGAAGCGGGCAAACTTCAAGATCAAAGATGTATCCCCGATGGATGCTGCCCCAAAAATTACTGCACCCGTTTTCCTGGTTCATTCACTTCAGGACGATTACACAAGTCCCTACCATTCAGAATTGATCTACAAGGCAGTCTCCCATGATCGCAAGGTTCTTCACTTAACAGACCGCGGCGCAAAACACGGCAAATCCATTGATATGAACTATGCTGAATATAAGAAATGGATGGACGAGTTTCTCTCGCGCTACACGCACTTCTAGTTTGCGACGCGACAGATCTTCAAGCCCGGGCGTTCCGGAAAAAAATGAGGATCTTTCAAGAGTGCATCCAGGGCACTACGATTCTGAGCCGCCGTCCCATTAAGCACATACGTTGGAAGGCTGGTCTTGAGCGACTTTTCGGCACGAGCAATTAGTCTATATTTATTAACCATTTGTTCTGTGATTTCCTGACCAACAGAAACCAGAAAGCAATCGCCTGACTTCTCCATGCGAAAGATATAACCCTGGCGGACTGGCTTGCCTTCTTTTTCATCCCGATACTCTCCAATGATCCGGCCATCAATGGATGCAAAACGAACTACCCCAGGCACATCGCCCTTACGAGGCACAATTCGATACTCTTTCGCCTGAGTGCTCTTCACGATGGAAATGGGTTCGTCTGTAGTATGAGGGACATCCCAGCGACCTTCGAGGCCCGGGATTTCAATCCACTCCTTTGGAGCCAATAACTCTCCTTCAAAATGTTCGCAGCCAAGAATCAAAACGAAAACGAATATGCCGAGCCTGTTCATGAAACCTCTTCGCGACGGACTGTTCTGTTTCCGATCTTCATCCTTTGCAGCCGAAGTGCATTTGTCACAACGGAGACGGAACTCATGGCCATCGCAGCGCCGGCAACCCAGGGAGCGAGCAAACCCGCAGCCGCAATCGGAATCCCGAGCGAATTATAGGCGAGTGCCCAGAACAAGTTCTGCCGTATATTGCGCATGGTTCTGCGGCTCGCTTCGATTGCATCCGCCACTCCACCCAGATCACCGCTCATCAGACTCACATCCGCTGCTTCCATGGCCACATCCGTTCCAGTGCCAATCGCAAAACCGGTATCTGCCGTTGCAAGCGCTGGCGCGTCATTGATGCCGTCCCCCACCATTCCTACTTTTCTTCCTGCTTGTTTCATTTCGCTAACGATGCGCGCCTTTCCTTCCGGAAGCACACGAGCCGCCACTCGATCTATTCCGCATTGAGAAGCAATCCAGCGTGCTGCTCTTTCATTGTCGCCCGTTACCATGTATGTTTCCAGACCAAGCTCGTGCAATCTCTGAATTGCAGCCGCAGATGATGGCTTGAGTTGATCTGAAATCGCAAGCAATCCCGCATAACGTCCATCTACCGCGAGGTATACCACGGTCTTTCCCTGGCTTTCGAGGATCGCACTTGCTGTTCCATCTCCAGGTGAAATATTACTCTGAGCAAGCCACGCTTCCGTCCCAAGTAAGATCTCTTTTCCTTCGAGTTCTGCGGCAATTCCCTGGCCTGGTGTAGCTTTGAATCCGGACACTGGACTCGTAACGATCGAGCGTTCAGACGCTGCTCGCACAATCGCTTGCGCGATCGGATGCTCCGATGACGTCTCTGCAGAGGCCGCGATTCTGAGTATCTCTGACTCTGGGATTTCGCCGGTCACTTCCGTAAGCGCAGGCTGACCCATCGTCACAGTTCCAGTCTTGTCCAGGATGATCAAATCGAGAGCCCCCGCAGCTTCCAGATGTTCTCCACCGCGAAACAAAACGCCAGCTTCTGCCGCCCTACCTGTTCCAGCCATAATGGAAGCAGGCGTTGCAAGACCCAGAGCACAGGGGCAGGCAATCACCAGAACTGCAATGGCTCGCTCCAGAGCAGAGGCAAATTCGCCAGGCACGAATATCAAGTAGGATAAGACACCAGCAGCAAGCGCAACGAGAACCACCACCGGAACAAAGACAGAAGATATCTGATCTGCCACACGCTGGATGGGAGCACGACTACCCTGCGCTTCTTCTACAGCTCGCACAACCGCAGCCAGTGCAGTATCGCGACCCACTTTGTCAGCTTCCATCTGCAAAGCGCCATTTGTATTCATAGTCCCGGCCAGAAGAGAATCACCTTTGCGTTTGTGAACAGGGACACTCTCACCTGTAAACATGGATTCGTCCACGTGAGAATCACCGTCTATGACGCGGCCATCCACTGGAATGCGTTCCCCCGGACGAATATTGATACGATCCCCTTTCACCACCTGATCCAGAGAAATCTGAATTTCAGTTCCATCTCTCACGACAGAAGCGCGATCGGGTTGCAGCTTCATCAACTTCTCAATGGCGCCTGACGTTCTTCCGGTTGCAACAGATTCCAGAAACTTTCCAAACACAATCAGAGTAATGAGCACTGCACTGGTTTCAAAATACAGACCCTGATGCGAATGTCCGGATAGAGCCAGAAACAAACTGTAGAAAAATGCTGCCGAAGTGCCCAGAGCGACCAGCACATCCATGTTGGCTGTTGCATTGGAAAGCGCGCGAAATGCGCCACGGTAAAAAGCAAAACCGATGATGAATTGAACTGGTGAAGCAAGGAGCAACTGCACCCAGGGATTCATCAAGATTTGCGGGACGAAAATGTGGAGACCGGGTATATGCGATCCCATCGTCCAGAGAAGAGGTGCGGACAAAACAGCAGAAAGGATAAGACGGCGACGAAGTTTGCGAACTTCTTTTTGTTTGATCTGAGTGATTTCGCTTTCTTCGTTCGGGATCACCCCTTCGTAACCCAGATCATGGATTCGAGCGAGCATTGCATCCGTGGCCACTTGATGATCCGCATACGTCACGTGCGCGGATCCTGTCGCAAAATTTACCGTGGCATTCTCCACTCCCGGCATCTTGCTCAAACCCTTTTCAATTCTAAGTGCGCACGTGGCGCACGTCATTCCAGTGATCTGTATATTTGCCTGCACAGTTGAAATAAGCCAGCACCGACCTGAATGCATACTACTTCTTTGTTTGACAATCCTGGCTTTCGGCCACCATCATGATCCATGATTCGAACACTGTTCCTCTTCTGGCTTGGACTGGCGACTCTCATCGAATTTGGGCTGGCGCTGGGTGGTCTTTTCGCGCCTGACTTTCTTCGAGCTCAATTCCACATTGGAACCACGGAGGATACACGCTTTTTGACTTACGTGGTTGCCTGGCTGATCCTCATGATTGCCATCGCCTGTGCTCTAGCGTGGAGATGGTCTTTCCTTGGAAAGAGTGCAGGTTACGTGCTCACAAACTGGCTGGGGCTATTCTGGATTGGGATTGGAATTGGAATCTACTTTCAATCAAATGGCGTTCGCACAGACAATCTGGCGCTGGACAGTGCGAAAGGCGCCATTCTGATATTACTAAATTATCTAAACGATCGATTTGGTTGATCGCGAATCTGTGACAGAAGGCAGCACTACCAGCTGCCGCTGGCACCGCCTCCGCCAAAGCTACCGCCTCCTCCACTGGTCGAACTGGAATCAGAATCAGAACTGCTTCCGCTTGAACTCCAGGAACTGGATGAACTTGAACTGGAGGAAGACCAGCTAGAGGAGGAGTCCGAATTCCAGGCTTTGCCTGCGGATGTTCCCCCCAAATATCTCACGCCCAGAAGGAACAGTCCCGTGATACCCGCATGAACTAAACTCGCCATTGAAGAACCAAACAGAAGTCCTACGAAGTATAGAATCACTAGATAGATCGTCAGCGCGATCAAATGGCGAATAACGGGAAGAGCAGAGAGAATCGCTCCAACAATCAAACTCACAACGATTCCCATTCCAATCGCAGTGGCCGCCTGCTTTGCAAATTTTGCATCCGGCTTAAATTTAGGCGGAGGCAATGGTTCGTTTTTAATGGTGGCGATGATAGTCTCCACTCCGATCTTTACGCCGCCGTAGAAATCTCCGTTCTTAAAATAGGGAACAATCACTTCATCTATGATGTCCTTTGCTTTCGCATCAGGGAGAACGCCTTCGAGACCGTAGCCTACTTCAATTCGAAGCTTGCGGTCCTCCTTCGCAACTATGAGCAAGACGCCGTCGTCTACTCCTTTGCGCCCGATCTTCCACTGCTCCGCTACGCGAATCGAATATTGCTCAATTGTCTCCGGTCTCGTAGATGGTAGAATGAGAACTGCAATCTGGCTACCTTTCTCTTTCTCATAATCAGCAAGTATCTTAGAAAGCTCTGCGTTTTCAGAAGCGGACAGAGTGCCGGTCAGGTCCGTGACTCGCGTCTGCAACTGCGGAACAGCGACGAGATTCTCCGCATCAACGCTGGAAATGAATGCAGAAACGAGAACAAGACAAAGGGCCACCTTGCGCATGGGGCTAACAAAATCCGATAGCGAACATTCGACAAACTATTTAGCCGATTTCTTTTCGAAAACTCAAGAGCCGCAGTGAATTGAGCACCACAGTCAAAGAACTCAAAGACATGAAAAGCGCTCCAGCCAGAGGAATGATCCATCCAGCACATGCCATAGGAATCAGGAACATATTGTAGAGGAAACTCAGACCAAGGTTCTGAAGCACAATGCTACGAGCACGCCTGGATAGTTGAACCAGACTCAGAAACTGCCGCAGATCATTTCGCAGTAGCAGCACATCCGCAGAATGGAGTGAAATTTCAGAAGCATTCGCAAACGAAACACCGGCATGTGCCTGCGCGAGGGCAACGGAGTCGTTGATTCCGTCCCCCACCATGATTGTGATTCCGGATGCCTGTCTTGCCTGGATGATCTCTCGTTTTTGTTCCGGCGTTTTTTCGGCGTAGATCTCAGTAATGCCCAGCTGTTTTGAAACTTGCGCGGCATTCTCCACAGTGTCCCCGGTCAACAGAAACAAAGATGAATTGCGGGATAGACGACGAAGCACATCACTTGCCTCCGGTCTGATCGCATCTGCCAGAACAAAAACACTGACGAGCTCAGGCACACGACCGCCCAAACGTGCGAGATAAATGGAAATACTACCTGGCGCTCCTGCTGGCTGACACTCTACGCCGACGCTTTCCATCAATCTGCGGCTGCCGAGCGCATAACTCGCCTCAGGTGATGAAGAAACAATCCCAAGACCTGGCTTGTATTCGACGCGACCCAGATCGGGCAAATTCGCAGATGATCCGGTCAATCTTTGCAGAGAATAGAATGCTCTGGCAATTGGATGACGAACATCCGCGCGTCTTTGCAGCTCAGACGCGAGCGCGCAAACATACTCTTCAGAAAAAATATCATCTACGACAGACACCTGAACGATCTCTGGTTCTCCGCGCGTCAGAGTCCCCGTCTTGTCAAAAGCGATGGCCTTCGCACGACTCAAAAGTTCCAGTGTGCTGCCGTTTTTTAGCAAACAACCCAGATCAAAAGACTTCTGAACAGAAACGGTGAACACAGTTGGCACAGCAAGACTGAGCGCGCATGGACAGGCCGCGATCAAGAGAGTGATCATGTTGAGAATCGCAGAATGAACGTCGTGCTTGAAAAAATACCAGTAAGAGAAAGTAAATACGGCAGCAAACAACGCAAAGGCGATGAAGAACCTGCTCGCGCGATCTGTGAATCGCAGAACCCTGGGCGCCTGATCCATGCTCTCTTCTGCAAGTGCGCTGATTCTGGCCAGAGCACTCTCTGAACTTACGGCGGAACACTCCATTCGAAGCTGCGTGAGCGCCCGCGTTCCAGAGAGGATGAGATCCCCGGCCCGTTTATAGACCGGACGCGCTTCTCCCGTGAGCATCGACTCTTCCACTTCCGCGTTTTCGCTGCGGAGCACTCCGTCCACCGGGACCATTTCATCCGCGGCCACATCCACAAGATCCCCTTTCTTCACTTCATCCACAAGGACCGTGCGCCAGCCTTCGCGATCCACGCGTGCGGTCTTTGCAGCAGATTTGCGAATATTCTCTACGTAGTACAAACCTTTCAGGCGAAGACGGGATTCAATAAACCTTCCGGTTAAGATAATAAAGACGACAAAACAAATGGAATCAAAGAACACTTCCCCAACTTCTGAAAAATACACATACAAACTGTACGAAAACGCAAGGCTGATTCCTGTGGCAGTCAGAACGTCCATACTCAGAGTGCGATTTCGCAGCGCATGGTAAGCATTCTTGAAGAAGACGGAAGCGGAGTAGAGAACGACCGGAATGGTCATCATCAGACTGGCAAGCTGGAGGAAGTTCTTAGAATATCTGTCGATCGAACCAAAATAGCCTGCGTAGAGCGCCACACTCAGGAGCATCACATTTCCAGCAAAGAAGCCTGCCACAGTCATGCGACGAAGAAGTCCACGTGCCTGGCGGCGAGATGCGCTTTCGAGTGTTTCTTCTATAGGAACGAGGCGATAGCCAATCTTCGCCAGTGCTTCCGCAATCTTCTGAAGAGACGTATCCGAATCGTTCCAGCTAATCTTCGCTCTGCTGGTAGATAGCTGGACACTCGCAGAAATCACTCCACCAACAGCAAGGATGACTCGTTCATTCAACCAGACGCACGACGCGCAATGAATCCCTTCGATCAGAAACAGGCCGCTACGAATCCCATCTCGCAACGGAATTCGTTTTTCCCATGCCTGGTAAAATCCTGCATCGCGATCCTCGCGAACCGTTGGTGCATAGGCGTCGCGGTGGCTGTAGTAACTTTCAATCCCGCCTTCATGGATGATTCTATATGCAGTCAAACATCCACTGCAACAAAACGCTCGTTTCTCTGAATCTACTTCCAGTACGAAAGTAGTATCCGTTGCATCGTTTCCACAATGATAACATTTTGTTTTTTCAGTTATGACTGCCACGCTACACTCCTGCATATCTCAGAAAAAAATGCATGCGCCACAATGGTGTAAATTCCAAGGCCAATCATCAAGATGGCAAACACTACTCTGTAGACGGGCCTGGATAGTTTCTCACGCCAGACACCGCCGGAAAGGCCCATTGCAAGCATAGCGGGATAAGTCCCAAAACTGAAGAAAACCATAACAACAGCACCCACCCAGGGTACGCCCGTTCCAAGTGCCAGAGCGTAAGCGGGCCAGAGCACACCGCACGGCATGAATCCAGAAATCGCGCCAAGGAATGCTGGTCCGGCATAAGCCCCCGTAGAAGAGCGCATAACGTTCCCAATCATCTTTAGAAATAAGTCCGGCATGCGCAGGTGAACGGAGAAACGCGGGAACACAAGCCCGAGACCGAGCAGCACCAGAAGGCAACCACCCACGATCGCGGCAATTCCCGATTCAAACAAATGATTGATGGCGCCTCCGGAAGTTCCTAGAAGATACCCCACAAGCCCGTACGAGATAGTGCGCATAACGTTATAAAGTATGGAAACAGAAATCCGGCCGCTTCTGCCAAAAGCGTGCGCAAATGGTCCGCACATCCCGGGACAGTGCAGGGAACCTGTAAGCCCCTGAACAAACGCTCCCGCGAAAACGGCTTCAATCATTTCTATTTCCCGGGATCGGGCGCGTCGGCAGGTTGAGCAACCGCCAGGGAACCTGCTTCGTGGACCGGCGAAACGCCGTTCGAAGTCTGAATGGATTTGTCGCCTTCATCCTGATCAAAGGTCATCTTGTACGCCGGCATTTCCATATCTTCGTAGTCCCCGTTGCGCACACTCCAGAGGAAGAATCCCAGAAAAATCAGCGCAATGCCGATTGCAATCGGAAGCATGAAAAGAAGGCCAGGCATCATTGCACCGTCACAGTCTGTCGAGTATAAACGGCCATGTCTTTGTTCACTGCAGCTTCCGCTGAAATTTCCCAGAGCCCGGATCCTGGAAAGTCCACTTCTGTCTGGAACTTACGTTCCGTTTCTGAAATTTTCGCAGACTGCGCGAAACTCAAATCAAGGATCTTTCTCTCGCGCGTGGTGGCCGGTCTTTCAATTACAATGTGCAGGGTGGCATTATCAATGGGCGTTTTCCCCGAAACAGTAAAAGTCAGCTGCTGCTTTGAACGTGACAGTGGAGCGTTGGCAGGCAAATTCGTGGCAATCGCAAATCCCTGTGCCTTTGCCCTGTCCAGGGAAGCCACTCGATTTTGATAGTTGAGGCCTTTGGCAAAATACGCATCGTCCATCACAGGTTCTTGAACGCTCATTGCATACTTCACGAACCAGATTCCGCTCGCAACGGTTGCACCGAGCAGGAGGGAAATCATGATGAAAGCGATTCTCATTGATTTTGACATAGCAGGTTTATTGACCTCTTTGATTCCTGGTCCGTTTCTATCACTTCTAAATTGGGTAACTGAACACAGTTTGCACCACTCTCTCATGCGTTGGTTCGTTTACGTCCACGATCTTGAACTCAATGGGGCGAGTGCGTGCGAATTCTTCCTTCTGTGCAGATCTTACAACAAAGCGAATCTTTTCAAATCCTTCCGCCCCAATTTTGTAAGTGTCCTGAGGTGCCAGTATTTCGTAACGCTTGTCCAGGACCATGATTTTCACTTCAATTGGCTTCCTGGATTGATTTCCAACATGAACCTCATATCCGTTCTGGTAGCCAATGTCAGGCACATAGAGCGCGGAAATCGCGCGGTCACGAAGGACTGTGGCATACATAGGAATGCGAGTAACGAGTAGATAAACGAAAGCAGTTGCAAAGCACAGAAGAAGCGACGCATACACGACCGTGCGCGGTCTCAGGTATTTGCGATGGGCATCCGGATTTTCCACCTGCTCAATTGTGCGATAGTCAATCAGAGTGCGTTTTTCGAATTTACTCAGAACGTTCGTGCACGCATCCACGCAAAGTCCGCAGGCAATGCAACCCACCTGAAGGCCTTCGCGTATGTCGATTCCAGTAGGACAAACCAGGTTACACATATTACAATCTATGCAATCCCCGCCGTGTTCAAATAGCTTCTGCTTGCCTTCGCGGCGCGGTTCGCCGCGCTTCACGTCATAACTGACGATCGGTGAGTGAGTATCCAGAAGTGCAGTTTGAAAGCGTCCGTAGGGACAGACCAGCTTGCATGCGTTTTCGCGAAAGTAACCGGCGTTAAAGACCGCGAAGCCAACAGACATAACCATAAACACTACCCAGGCGGCCGGGGCCAGAGTATCCGGGCCTGCGAAGAACCTGGCATGCATGAGATCGGATGCGATCTCTTCATATGGAACAAAGTATGCGAGGAAAATGAAGGAGAAGAAAATTGCGAGAATGAAAAAAGCGAGATACTGTCTAATCTTCTGCGAAGTATTCAGCGGACGCTTTCCATATTCAGACCCGACCAGAAGCTTCGCGCCCCAATCGTAAAAATCCATAAAGATAGTCTGCGGGCAGCCGTAACCGCACCAGATACGTCCGAGCAGAGCTGTGAAGAAAAACAAACTCAGCCCGGACATAATTAGAATCAAGTGCAAGAAATAGAATTCATGGGGCCAGATTTCCAGTCCGAAGACGTGGAACTTTCTGCCAGGAATGTCCAGCAGCACGAACGGATTTCCCCCAAAGCGAAGAAACGGAAGAACAAGGAACAAAATCAAAAGAACCACATTGATGCGATTCTTAATCGTTCTGTGTTTTCCCTGAACCGGACGTGCTACTACCATGATATTTTCTCCCTTACCCTATTTGGCCTTCAAAGAAGGATTCTTGCTTGCGACGTATGCGAGCACCTCAAGCACCTTTGCGGATCCAAGGCTGTTCTTATGAGCAGGCATTGGGCCTTTGGGTGGATTCTGTTTCAGTTTTTCTTGAGGTACGCCGTTCATTACGATCGCGTACAGTTCCTTGTCTGTGTTTCCATGAAGCCAGGTTGTGTCCGTCAGGTTTGGACCAACCAGACCGGTCATGTCTACTTTGTGGCAGGCAGCGCAGATACTTTCGAACGTTTTCTTTCCGCGTTCGATGGCAGCTGCATCCGTGCGATAGGGATTGGTTCCATCATCATTGAGCGCGACCAGTTTTTCAGGATGCGCTTTTTCGAAGGCTTCAATCTCTTCACGGTATTGCTTTGCCATGCTCCAACCTTCTACTCCGTGCATGTACACACCATACACAACGGAGAATGCAATGGCACCCCAGAAAAGCACCATCCACCAGGTAGGAAGCCAGCCGCGGCTTTCCTTGATTTCATCATCATCTCTGTATTCGTTAAACGACATACATTGCTCCTTTACTGCTTGTCCGGTTTTGATGTGAATTTCTTCGAGAGATCGTGATCCACATCATCGTCCAGCATGTTGAATCTGGCTTGCTCAAGATCTTTCTTGCGCGAAGGCCAGTATACATAGGCGGCAAGAAGAATGAGGACAACGCCCAGAAGCGGCATCCTCAAACCCTTATAAATTCCAATGAGCTCTTCCATTGCCTTGCCTATTTGACAACCATCGTATCGCGGCCAAGTTTCAGAATGTACGCGATGAGCGCATCACCCTGAGTCTTGCCTTTGACAAGCTCGTCAGCGGCGTCCATATCAGTCTGGGTGTAAGGAACTCCCACTGTCTGCAAAGCGCGCATGTGAGACTTCACTTCTGCCGCATCCAGTTTGGATTCAAACAACCACGGATACGCAGGCATCACAGAACCAGGTGTTGTTTCACGAGGATTCATCAGGTGAGCTCTGTGCCAGGACGCATTGTTGTTCAGGCTTGCTTCGTGCGAAAGGTCAGGCCCGGTTCTTTTGGATCCCCAGAGGAATGGATGTTCGTAAACGAACTCCCCTGCTTTGGAGAATGGCTCCGGTCCGTACTCGCGGTTTCTGTCCCAGCGGTCTGTCTCCCATTTGAATGGGCGAATGACCTGTGTGTGACAGTAGAAGCAACCCTCTTGCTGATAGGCGTCGCGGCCTGCCAGTTCGAGAGCATTGTAAGGCTTCACACTTTCGATCTTCTGAACGCTTCCCATCAGGAAGAAAGGAGGGATCTCCACCAGACCGCCAATCAGAACGGCCAGGGTTGTGAAGAGAATGAATTTGAGACTTTTGCTTTCGATCTTCTCAGAAAGCTTCTCGTAAAATGTTAAATTCTTATGTTCTTCTGACATAGTTCATACTCCTCACTTGCTCGCTGCTTCTCTGAGATCTACTGGCACAAAGCCCTGACCCTTGCGACGAATCGTTTGAATCAAGTTGTAAACCATCAGAATGAATCCAGAGAGGAACAGAGTTCCACCCAGCGCGCGCGCGATGCGATATGGTTTCAGCGTGCGAACAATTTCAATCCAGTCCGGATACTGAAGTGCACCGGTTGAATCAACTGCTCTCCACATCAGGCCTTCTGTAATTCCAGAAACCCACATGGACACCATGTAGACCAGTACGCCGACTGTCGCCATCCAGAAGTGGATCTCTGCGAGCTTCTCGCTGTAGAGTTTTGTATTCCAGAGACGTGGAACCAGATAGTACATCGCAACAAACATCATGCCAGCCACCCATCCGAGTGCGCCGCCATGCACGTGACCGATTGTCCAGTCAGTGTTGTGCGAAATCATATTCACAGATCGAATCGCCATCATTGGTCCTTCGAACGTAGACATACCATAGAAAGTCATCGCAACCAGAATGAACTTGAGAGTTGCATCTGTTCGAATCTTGTCTTTGGCTTGAGTCAACGTCAAGAACGCATTGAGCATACCACCCCACGAAGGAGCAATCAAGCTCACTGAAAACACCATGCCGAGCGTTTGTGCCCAGTCTGGAATTGGTTGGTAGAGAAGGTGATGCGGACCCGCCCAGATGTAGATGAAAATCAATGACCAGAAGTGAATGATTGAAATCCGGTGACTGAAAATCGGAAGGCGAGAGTGCTTGGGAAGATAGTAATACATCATCCCGAGAATTGGAGTGGTCAAAACGAATGCCACAGCATTGTGACCGTACCACCATTGAATGTTCGCGTCCGTGCTTCCTGAGTAAATCGAGTACGATTTCCACAGACTGGCAGGAATCGAAAGGTTGTTCACGATGTATAGAATTGGAATCGTAACGATCGTTGCGATGAAGAACCAGATCGCAGCGTAAAGATGCTGCTCTTCTCTGTTCTTAATCGTCATGAATACATTAAGTCCCATGATCACCCACCATGCTGCGATGAGAACGTCAATGGGCCATTCCAGTTCTGCGTATTCCTTACTCTGAGTAATCCCGCTAACGAGTGTTACTACCGCCAGAACGATCGTAAGTGTGTACAAACCAAAGTGAACTCGCGAGAGTTTTGATGACCACATCGGCGTTTTCAAGAGTCGTGGAATTGCGTAGTAAAAAGTCGCAAACACGATGCTCAATGTGAATCCGAAGATGGCTCCGTTTGTATGGACCGGTCTCAGTCGTCCAAATGAGATCCATGGAAGCCCCATGTTGAGTTCTGGATAAACTAGCTGGAACGCGAGTATCACGCCTCCCAGCATAGCAGCCAGTCCCCACACGATAGCTCCAATGACCCACCATCGAACGATCTGGTTGTCGTATTGTATTTCTTTCATGCCTTGCTCCGCTGAAGATGGTTTAAATTTATACCGATTCCGGCCCAAACTGAAATGACAGCTGTCAACACGGAGTTATGACAAAAATCAGACAAACTTCCGTGAGAACGGGTCTCATTCTATACCCGCTCCCAAAAAGGTAAACCACGATTGGCGAGCGGAAAAAAACCTGGCACTATGGAAACAATACTGCAAACAGTCGGGATCAGCGAGTCTGCGCTCGGTAAGGTGAAAGACCTCTGGAGAAGCGGTTCCATTCGCCTCGATTTGCCTGTCATTGATCTACAGCACATCTGGCTGGTAGCTCTCATCCAGGAACTCTCTCTGGAAACAGATGGGACAAGATCACCGGACGCTGAAAAACTAAAAAAACTCCTTCTGGAAATCTCAGACTTTGCAACGGAGCATTTTTCTCTGGAGGAGGACCTGACCACGCGTTTTCGTTATCCGGAGCACCCTGGACACAGAGAGCAGCACAAACACTTCATCGAAGTGCTCAATGGGAAAATCGCAGATGTAAGAAACGGCCAGACGGCTTCTATCAATGCGCTCGTCAACTTCCTCCTGGACTGGTTGACCATGCACATCCAGAAAGAAGACAAGAACTACCGCGACTTTCTTGTTAGATCAAACGCAAATCTACGGGAATACTTTCAGAAACTCGTCAACGCACGTGAAATCACAATCGACCGGGGTCAGGTGGCCCTCTACAATATGGTAGAAGGGAAATCAGAAGTAGGCGAAATTCTAAACGAAAGCATACTCAGCAACATCATCAAAATCTGGAACACGCACAACCTGGCGGTGCAAATTCCAATCATTGATCTGCAACACATATGGTTGATCAGCATGGTAGTAGAACTCGACATCGCGAGTAAGACTCTGGGAAATACAAAGAGGCAGAAGATCTTCAACAAAGTGATCGCAGGTACGGTCGAATATACTCGGGAACATTTCGCAACAGAAGAGAAAATCATGGAACGATTCGCTTATAAGAATACGCAGAATCACATAAAGCAACATCGATCCTTCGTAGAAATGGTTCATAGAAGACAACAGGAGAATGAAACAGGCGACGCTCGCGCAGCGGCGCACCTGGTGGAAGACTTGAAAGAATGGCTTGTGTCTCATATTGCGATTGAAGACAGAAATATTTACCTGGGATTGAAAGATCAGCTTTCGGAAATCCAGAACTATGTCAGGGAACTCATCAATGCAGGAGAGCTGGTGGTGAAAAAGAAGCAAGTGGACATGTACAATCAGGTCTGCGGTTTGAAGAAAGCATCATAAATCACTTGCCGGCACAATCCAGACCGACCTAATACGACACCGGCCGGGCAACCGGTCGGAATATTGAATCGGGGAAATCAAATGAACCTGCTAGAACTGCAGAAAACTGTTCAGGAAGCCATCGACAAAGGTGCTCGTTCCGTAGAACAGGTACACAAACAAATCGCAAACATGCCTCTTGAATACCTGGCAAAGATTGCTCAACTGGAAGGACCGGCTAATCAGGCAAAAGAATTCCAGACAAGAACCATTGGAAGCATTTACGACGCGATTGCAAACATCAACAGCAAAGCAGGCGAGATCGCTCGCGATTTGCTTGCGAAGCTTCCCCAGGGCCCAGGGGCTCCACCAAAAGTTTAACGATTAAGACTCAACGACAAGTTTTTCAAGCTCTCTTTCATTCGAAAGGGAGATCTTGCCGTCGTGGTAGTCTATCCACCCGCGCGAGCGAAAATCAGAGAGAGTGCGAATCACAGATTCAGTTGTGGTTCCCATGAGACTTGCCAGCGTTTCGCGCGTGAGTGGAAAATCAAAATCATGACTCTCCGCGAGAGTATCTTTGCGAAGGGATAGCAAATACTCAGCCAGCCTTTCTTTGACGTTTCTTGCACCTAAATTATAGACTTGCTTTTCTGATTCAGTCCAACCCGAAGCCAGCTCACGAACGATTGCTTTTGTAAAGGATGGAAAACGGATCGAGAATCCTTCGAGCACAGCGCGATCCACCTTGCACACTTTCACAGAAGTAAGACAGCGAGCGCTGTGATCAAACGCACTGCCTGTGAGTGCGTTGCGATAACCCAGCCATGTGCCCGGACCATACACTCCGAACGCCTGTTCTTTCGCACGACTGGCTCTGTACAATTGCACCTGTCCCGCAGAAATGCAGTAGAATGCCTGGGCTGGATCATCCGCGTGGAAAATGCTTTCCCCTTTCTTGAAATTCAGCGTTCCTTTTTTCTCATCCACAAGGGCGAGCATGGAAGGAGGCACCGTGCCGAAAGGCGTCTCGTGCATGGTTGCGCATTCAGCGCACGATTCGCTGCAAGAATGGAACATGAGGCCCCCAGTGTGAACACGCCATCCACGCCGTCAATAAATCATCCAAAACCATGATGAAAATCATCCCTTTTTGATTTTGCGAAAGAGTCTCTCCGAGACAAAAAACGTCACGAGACATAACGCGAAAACAAACAATACGTAGGTGCTGTGCGCCGGAAATACACTGGCCCAGCCCTGATCCACTCTATGGGCCAGATTCACGTTTTCAGCAGGCGGCGTGAAACGGGCGGCAAGGTGGAGAGGAATCAATCCCAGAGCGGCCCTCCACCAGGTTCCCGGCACCACTCCAAAGCGATTCAACCCAACCAGTCCTATCACAAAACTTCCGGCATGAGTCAGAAGAGAAGTCGGCAAGAATTCTCCGCCCGTGCCCAGATACAGGATCCAGAAAGCGTTTCCAATGACCAGCCAGAGCATTCCGGTCAGAACAAGCCTGGCTGTGCCGAAAATCATTCCGGCCCCGATCAAAAGGGAAGCAACGTGGCATGCCCAGAGCGAATTCTCCCAGCCACCGCGAAAGATCCAATAGGCAGCATGCAAATTGTAGAAGATGACGGGAACAAAGCCCAGCGTAGTCCCGCGGGCGATTTTAGGTTCTGTCAAGATAGAGAGACCTCAAAATCAATATCTGTGCGGTGTAGTATGTGGACCAGATTACCTGACTCAATTCGCGGGTATGTTCGCGCGTGATGCTCCAGCCTATGAGAGCGTCCGAAAGCAAAAACAGAAAGGCACCAAATGTCACAGTGAAACCAGGCAAACCATACTTCATGGGCATGCGAATCGAAGAAATCGCCATAAGCGAAACCATAAAAGAATACGGAAGAGAAAGTGCGGCAATCAAGGTGTTCGATGGATCCACTACAGCTTTCCACAGCGCGAAAGCACAGAAAGGCCAGAGAACCCACAGAAATATGGTGCGCGAAGAGAGAAATGCTGTTTGAATGAAATAACTGCGAATATACAGGATATGTGCAGTTGCAAAAAATGGAATGGAAATTAAAACCTGCGGTTTCAGAATGCTGCGCAAGTCGATTAGACCGCTATTGATGATGTCTCCCACAAATGAAAAGACGAGTCCAATCTGTATGAGAGTGGCGGCCCGATTCCAGGCGGCCTCTGAAAGCTCCATAGCAGAGCGGGCGGCCAGTTGAGCGCGAACAAAAAAGGACGCGACGATCAGGAGAACCATCTGTCCAAGATGCAAGAAGCGAAATATAGAATCAGGAAAGCCGGAAGGCCCGAGCACGAAAGCTACAAGCTCTCCGCCTGCGAGAATGAGGAAAGCAACTACGAGCCAGATCATGTGCTGATTCGACGGATCAAGGCCCTTGCGTCAAGTATCCTTGCTCTTTTTTGCAACTGGTTGCCCCACTTTGAGTCGAATTTAGAGGTGAAGATTCATGAACGTAATTAAGTCTATACTATTCTGGTTGTTTCTTGGTATCACCTGCATCAGCCTTTTCCCGATCGCACTCGTGATCCGGATCGTAACGGGGCCGTTTGACCGTCGTCTTCGCCTGCTACATCGCTTCACCTCTTTCTGGGCTTCGCTCTACACCTGGTTGAATCCTTTCTGGGGTGTAAGCATCCTTCACAAAACCACTGTAGATCCTGAACAGACTTACGTGATCGTATCCAATCATCAGTCACTTGTGGACATCTTCGCATTCTTTCGCACATTCGTTCATTTCAAATGGGTCAGCAAATCAGAGAATTTCAAATTCCCATTTGTTGGCTGGAACATGAGGCTCAATCGATACATAGAAATCAAACGGGGCAGCAATCGCAGCAGCGCAGAAATGATGAAGCAATGCGAAAACACTCTGCGCAGTGGAAGTTCCATCTTCATTTTCCCGGAAGGAACAAGATCCACGACAGGAATGCTGGGTAAGTTCAAGATGGGCGCGTTTGAACTTGCGAAAAGAACAGGTCTTCCGATTCTTCCTATGGTGGTGCACGGTTCGTCCAATGCTCTTCCGAAAGGCGGTCTCATCCTGAGCGGAATTCATCGCATTCGCATTCACATCATAGATGCAATCACGGCAGATGAAGTAAATCGCCTGAGTGCGGATGAGTTGTGCGATCTCACGCGAAATCGTATCGAAAGTGAACTCGCTTTGATGCAAGGATAGTGTATGCGTAAACTGTTTGCCTACATCCTCGGAACCGTGATGAGCATCATGGTTGTATTCTTTGTAGTTGGGTTGGTTGCCCCAAAAGAATACACTGGATCCAAAACCGCGCAGATTTCTGCGCCACCTTCCCGCGTCTGGGCCGTCCTGACGGATATTGATAGCCTGCCAAAGAATCGGCCTGAAATTGCGCGAGTAGAAGTGCTCGAAAAAGATGGCCCGCGGGCAAAGAAGTGGATCGAACACACGGACATGGACGGCTTCATTGTTTTTGAAAGAGTGGAGGAGATTCAAAACAAAAAACTGGTTTTGAAAATGGTAGAGAGCTCATTCGGAATGACAGGAACCTGGACGTATGAACTTTCCGGCAATGAAATGACTCAGGTTACCGTGAAAGAAAATAGCCAGATCGCAAGCGTTCCTCTCCGCGCTGCCATGACTCTGATGGGGCGGGACGCAAATCTTAAGAAAGAAATACAGATCATAAACAAAGCCGCGCAATGAAATGGCGGCCGGACATTCAACAATGATTCCTACGGACTGGAAGGTTCAGGCGCCCTTTCTCCGGGATGCCTGTATTCAATGTAGTTCACGTCCGATACCTTAATGCGTCTCACTGCACCCAATCCGTGCAGAATCAGGGTGTCTCCTGCCTGCGCAACAACACATCCCTTATACATCTTCTTATCTAGCATCTGCACATATTCCACAAGGCCGTATCGCCGCATAACGTCTTCCTCCGTAGAAACCGGAGCCTCTGAAAGATCCGTTTCCACACTCGAAGCTGCGCGATCCAATTTTTTTTCATAATCCTGCTTCATTGCAATCTTCGCCTGCGCATTTCCTGGATCCTGAGAGAGTTTCTTCACCGCCTCAGGATCTGCGAGGACAATCACTTTACTTTCAAATTTTTCGCGAACAGTGGGGACAAAAGGTTTCACCTCTGCTGTCGCGGTAGTGCCACGATCCAGATTTCCAGATTGATTCACATTCAAGACTGTGCTGAGACTTCTCTGCTTTTCCTGAAGTTTTGATAGTTCAGGATCTTTACGAATTTCCGCATCGCTTTTTCCACTGAGTTCTGGAATCGCGGGCGCTACAGTGACCTTACCTTTGTTGATCTCAAAGACTTTTACATCTGTCTTTTGCGCCGTTGTCTGAACCGCGAAAGTAGAATCATCCGCATCTACTCTGGCGGCCGGGGCAGTTACTGCAAGACTCCCTGAATCCTGTCCGAATTTGACAGTAACTGCTCCCTCTTTTAGATCAATTCGCCTTTCCTGTTCTCTGGGAAAGGATAGATTGGATCCAGGCTTCGCGCGAACTGCAATGTTGTCTTTAAATTGCAAATCCACATTGTCGGAACCGGATCGAATGGAATCTCCCGGCAGAATGGGATCCCCGGAGGATACGGCGATAGGTTCGCCCTTGCGATCAATGCGCGCAGAATCTCCAGCATATAAAACAATTGCGATTGGATCCATCTTCTCCGAAATTCTGAGTTTGGTACCAATGCCGCATAACGCTTCCCCTCTCAAAATCTTGCATGGAATTTCTTTTTGATTCGCGCGGAGAATTCCAGTCCCGGTTCCGTTCACATCCAGGTCAAACATCAGGGAATAGTCGGTGGCTTGTCCGCTTTTGAAAAAGTAGATACCCTTCCCGGCGCGATTCCCGTTCAGGAACTCCCCTTTGTACACGTCTCCATTGGCAAAAGTGTATTCTCCGGGTCCATGACGACTACCGCCAGAAAAAGAACCCTCGTATTTATCACAATTTGTGTAAACCTGCAAGCTCACGGTATTCTTACAATCGCCACTGATGCATGCATTGTTGCAAATTTCTCGAGCGGAAAGGGCAGTACCAAAAAGAGTCAATGATATTCCAGTCAGCCAGAGCAATCGCATGGGTTCATAGAGGACCCAACAACGGAATGGGTCAAGTCATTCCAAAAGCAAAGCCAGCGGGAAAGAAAAACCGATCTGAATCGACTTTCGAGACGATCGAGCGCTCAGTACAAATTCATCTGTCAGGTGAAATCCATATGTAAGAAGCATTCCAAATCCTAGAATCTGCGCGTTCTTTCTGTGCCCGGCAAAAACAGATTCACGCGACCCAATTCCGGTACTAATGTACAACAAATTCGCCCTGGCCCGAGAAACTTCTCGCTGAGCCTGGCTTTGTTCCCAGAGCGCAGACATACCAAAGAAAGCAATTCCACCAACAATCGCCCCCGACTTGATGCGTTCTGATCTTCTGTATTGGGGCAGTCCCGGGATGAGCCTTGAAAACAAAAAACCACTGGAAGTGGGAAGCTGCAGTTGCTCGATTTTTTCTTCGCGCACTTCCACAACTTGATCCTGCGAATCGCGGACGAGAACGCGTCCTGGCTCCACCGACTGCACACTACCCTGAACGCTGCCCTCCGGAATCACCAGGCGAATGGCAGCCCCTGGCCGAATTCGCGGAAGAAGCAACTGGGTTTCCGTCGTGCGCTGAAACTCTAGATCAGAGAGATCAGAAATCTTAACCGTCTCCTTTTTTGTGTCGCCCGGGCCGCCGATGATTTCCACAGAGCTTCCGTAAAGAAGGTAAAGCTTTCCCTGGCAGACGCGCTCCTTCGCGCCCTTTCGGCGAAAGCAAACCGGTACTCCCGGATAGGCGAGCTCAATTCGCACGACGTTGGTAGATTCGAGCTTTACGATTTGCCCTGCTTGCTCCCACTCGATGAAATCGCCGCGATCACCCAGATATTTACCTTCCAGTAATCGTCCGTCGACGAGAAGGACAGTGTCAGCGTGCAGTGCGGACGCGAACAGTAGGATGAAAACCCGTGCGAAAGAGGACATTCCGATGTTGACCAGGGTGAGGAAGCGTCGCACATGAAGCAAGTCATTCCGCGCCTGGGCGGGTCTCTTCGCCTTGAGATATTCATAATCTATGCGGTCCTCGCCGTCTCAACCATCGTGTTCTTCTCTACCATCATCCTGGAAAACCAGTCTGATCTGCTGCTGGATTTATTCCGCTACCAGTCACGAGATGTGACGCAGGAACTGGGCCAGGCTCTTCGCAAGGAGAAGTTCGACGCGGCGAAACCGGAATCGCTAACGCAGGAGCTTGCGAAACGCCAAATAACGTCTTACTACGTCATAAATGCAACTGGCGAATGCCTATTTCCGGCAAAGTGCACCACGCCCCCGGGCGCCACTGATACGATTCGCACGCTCATTTCGGAGGCAGCCCTCTTCAAAACTGACAGTCATATATCCCTGGATCCAGACTCGGGTACAGCCAGCTTTGTGCTCAGCCTGGATGATTCGCAACGGCTCTTCTTGCAAGGTTCCTTGAAGGTATCTGCGATGGAAGCGCGTATGTCCCAGGTGAACCGGCAGCTCTGGCTGGTCCTGGGCTGGATGGTTGTATTTAACGTCGCATTTGGAATCTATGTGTATCGCAGGATCTTCTCACGCGTGGACAAACTGAAACTGGCGAGCGAAAAAATGGCTACCGGAAGCCTGGATGCACGGGTGAACTGGAAATGGAGAAAGGATGAACTGGATCTCCTCGGTCGTTCGTTTAACGCAATGGCAGAGACGATCGAAACACAGATGAAACAAATATCACGCCTCAATCTCGAAATGAACGAAGAGATGCGAATTGGACGCGAAGTGCAGCAGGTCTTCTTGATGCAGCAGGAAGAAATAACGTCACGCGGCATTGCAATGTATTTTCAACCACTCAGACAGGTCAGCGGGGATGTATATTTCTTTCAAACAATCAACTACAAGGATCGCACATACGAGGTTTTCTTTCTGGCGGATGCAACCGGGCACGGCGTGCCCGCGGCACTCATCACTTCCATTCTGCTACTGAGTTTGCGCGAAGCTCTGGCATCCACGCTCCATCCTGGCAAAGTTTTGATGAAGCTCAATGATCTCATGTATGAGCGTCTGCAAAGTCAGTATTACGCAACAGGTTGTATTTTCCTGCGAGATGATCAAGGTCGCCTTCACTATGCAAGTGGTGGGCATCCATCTCCGCTCTGGTTTCGCCCTTCTACGGGGCAAATCCTGGAGCTTGAGGCAACCGGGCCCATGCTTGGGATGATTGACGGCGTAGACTTCGAAGGCCGCTCCATGCCGGTGCAGAAGGGCGATCGCATTCTGATCTATTCCGATGGTGTAACAGAGGGAGCCCGAGACCATGAGATGTTTGGACTGGATCGTCTTAAACAAGTTGTTTTGGCCAGCAACAACCCGGATCACCTCGTTCAATCCGTCTGGGAAAATTTGAACTCATTCGTTGACCATCATGTAGATGACGTCACCATTTTCTCGTTTGAAATTTGAATATGAGACGCTGGATTCCTGCATTCGTCTTGATTCTTCTCCTGATCCTGTCTTTCGGAGCTTCGAGAAGCATTTTGAAAGCACGGTTGCTTGAGTTGCGCATCGCCATCCAGAGAGACCAGATTCTTCGTTATGAGCTTTCATCCAGACTGCTCAGATATCGATTCCAGCAAATGCTAGAAGACCGAGACAACATTCGCAGCGAAATCAAACTCACTGTGCTTGAGTCGCACGTGGTGAATGATCTTTCCCAGGAAGCCTCCGAACCGGGCTGGATGGAACGCGGTGGAGCAATTCTCATCAATGGTGTTCGACTGCTTTCCGCGAAACCCAGACTGGACATTCTTGAAAAAAGAATTAAAGTTCTGCAACTACATGCTGGCTTCTATCACGAAAGGAATCGCAATTGTCCAGGTGCGCTCGCGCGCTATCAGGAATTTGAACTCAGCGAAGATTCGCCGGACACTGCTTTCGTAATGCTGCACACCGGATATTGCCAGGCAGTGACCGGAAAGATCCCCGATGCGATCGCGACTCTAGAGCGAGTTGAAGGAAAATTCCCCGGCACCCACTTTGAGCGAAGCGCGAAGGAGATTCTACTCTTGCTTCGCGGCATGCAAAAGAAAGCTGAGTCGATTCGCGGCAAATCAGACGAAGAAGCAGCAAGCACTCTCTTCGAATCAGGACAGTTCTGGCAAGTGGATCAACTCCTGGACAAGAAGATCGTGAGCGGACGCCAGAAGTACATGCTCGCCAGAAGCAAAGAAGAAATCGGCCAAACGGCCGCCGCCGTTCGCATCTATCGCGAATTGACATCAGAAAGCGATCCAGAGTTGTCCAAACTCGCCAATCGACGAATGCTTCTCATGGGGACTGTGTACAACCAGGGCGAAAGCATCGCGAAAGAAGCTCGCCAGAACGCGCAGCGCACGGGAGACACCGCCATCGTTCAAGAAATCAACCAGGCGGTAGTCGCGCAGAAACCGGCAGAGTTGCTCAAAGTTTCAGCGAAGGAGGCTCCCGAAGTGAAATTTGTATCCGAGATCAAGACTGAGATTGAAAAGCGCGAAGCTTTGATAGAAGCGACCCCTGCGCGCGAAGAGCCCCCTCCGGGAATCAGCGTCGTGTTGTCAGATGGGCGAACCCTTCAGGGTTTCTCTATTCTCATGGAAGACGATCGCGCGATTCTCGCAGGTTCGCGTCCCGTCGCGGTCCCGGCGATCCTCATCGCGTCAATTCGACTTGCGCCTTCGCGTACCGATTACAACGTGTGCGCTATTGATCGCTCACGGCACGTACTCTGTGG
The DNA here is from genome assembly GCA_019694685.1 of Leptospirales bacterium. Classification (GTDB taxonomy): domain Bacteria; phylum Spirochaetota; class Leptospiria; order Leptospirales; family Leptonemataceae; genus JAEUSB01. The sequence continues at coordinate 6,722 of JAIBBM010000003.1, read as the reverse complement.
CGAAGCGATCGAAGGCAAGAACCAGGAATTCGCGGTTGGAGGAGACAGCATGCCGCTGACGTCCATCGAAGCGATCCTGGTGCAGAAAAGGGGGGTTCAATGAGCAATTCTGCAGAACTTGAGATTTCAGAAATTCTTCCTTTTGAAAAAGGATTTCGAGTAAATATTTCCGGGCCCATCAACATCTATTCGGCCGGGCAACTTACAAATGCGATCATAAAGAAAACAACGGATGGGATGAAACTCGCCGTGGATTTAAGCAAAGTCCCTATGGTGGATTCTTCAGGCATTGGTTTTTTAATTCGCCTTGCACGTGATTTGGAAAAGAAGAAAGGAAAAGTCATACTGTGCGGAGTGACGGACGATTTCAAAAGCAACCTGACGGCACTGCGAGTGGACAAACTCGTTCGCCTGGCTTCCTCAGCCGCGACCATTCCTGCTGACTTCTGGCACTAGCCCATACGCGCAGCACCTAACAATGAGAAGGTGATGCTAACGCGCAGGAAACTGGATCAGTTGCCAGGATACAACGCTACGCCGATCGTCTGCCGATCCTCTTTGAATGTTTAGCTGCGTTGAAGTAAGTAGATGCTGAGTGAATGACGCGGAATCCAGACCCGCGTCCGCATCTCCTGGATCTGAAGCGGTGGATCCAATCGGCAACGTCCTGGTCAGATCGAATGGGACAGAGGGAGTCACAGTCATGCTCGTGTCCGTGTTGTTTGCCGGCGGAGTGAATACATTCGTATCAGCGCTTCCTCGTTCGACATATGTGCTGTCCGCAAAAGAAACAACATACCAGGCGATATCTGGGGCATTCGTGGAATCCTGTCTCTGACATAGCAACTGAGAAGCATTGGCAAGGTCACACCTCACTGCCATCTCACTGTCATTTCCATTCGAAAGGTTGTCTGCCGCAGAACTAAAAACAACGAAAGACTTCGAGGTATTCACCGCAGCGATCGGAATCGACACACTGAACGATCCTCCTGGTATCTGGCTGATGCCATACTGCACCGTCGCGCCTTGCATTTCGATCACCTGATATTCAACGTCCGTAATGATGGTTGCTTGATTACGAACCACGTAGAGACTACTTGAACTCTGTAGATACCCCATTACGGTCCGGTGTTCATCAATGAGTGTTCCAGTGTCCGTGGTCCTTGACTGCACAATCACAAATGAACGATTCTGACTTACGGGAGAAATTGAGACAGTGTTGTTCAGTGTGCCTCCGGCCAGAGTGAAAGCACCGCGCTGTACATTCACGCCGGTAGAAAACTCAACCACGTAACCTCGAACCAGAACCCCGGCATCTGAGGTCCCTGCCTGAACGGTTACCTGCGTCGAGGAGGTGAGAGAACAAATCGGAACCCGGTTCGTTTGAAAGCTCGTATTTGCAAGGCGATAAGAACACATTACAAAAGCTCTTGTCGTATCTACGGCCGGTACGGTCATCAGAGTGGGATTGGTTGCTACGTTCGTTACGAAGGAATACACCGACTTAACTGGATTTTGCGAAACCGTAGACGCTGAAGCGAGCAACAGCGCCAGGTAATTCGGCTGGGGATAACGCGAACATTGCGAAACCCCAACTATAACCAATAAGACGAACTTACGCAACATCCAACCATCCCCTGGTTCTAGATCGCTCAAGGCATAACGCTTAACACTTCGTTAGGCGATTCTGCAAACATTTCCGGAGAATACATGGCCTCCACACGCGTCTGCGGAAGCTGAAAAGTACCGGATTGATTCAGGCGCATGGTGTATTCGACAGTCCATTCGCCTTTCCACGCGTATTCGTAATAAGAACGGAATGCCTCAAAGGACCTTTCTTCGTATGCAGGCCACGCCCATCCTTCCCGCTTTTCGCCTTGCTGCATCAAGCTCGATTCCGTACCAAGTCCCGTGCCAAGAATCGTAGCGCCGGCAGGAACAGGATCGGAAACAACCACCCACGTTCGATCCGCATCTGCAGTGATCTTCAGTGTGACGCGCACGATATCGCCACGGCTATAGATTCCTGATTTCTTTTGCTCAATCATCTTCCAGGATTTCTTGATCCGAAAGCCAGCGTGCAGATCTTCTTTCAATGGAATGGCAGCTCTACTCTGCAGTAACGCCCATGGCTTCCCTGCCCCGTCATGTCGCACGCTCAGGTTGGTTCGATTCGCAGGCCAGGGAAGAATCAGGTCTCCGCCACGAGCCTTGCTCCAGTCCAGTTTTCTGGTCTGATCCCCAAGAGAAGCGGAAGTGGTCCCACCTACCGTTATACGCTCAAACTCAGAGGCAAATTTTTCAACAGCCAGAACACCCCAGGCATTCGCCAGAGTTAGATCCCAGGAACCTTTTCTCTGGCGACCAATCGTACCTCGCATGATTCTGGGAAGATCCGCGCGCCAGTCCGGATTCTTCATCACTGCAAGAGTCATTCGAATCGCGTTCATATCCGGTGATGTCAAAAGCCACCACATGTAATCGTTTCCTTCCGTAGAAAAGGACATGGTGGTTCCCTGGAAGCTCAGACGACTCCGAAGAATTTGCTGCGCCTCCTTCATTCTATCTGTTCGACCAACGATAGACGGCGTTCTCTCCAGAATATTGTACCAATCAATGACTGCAGAAGTCGGCCATAGATTCGGCTGAATCTGAATGGTCTCAAGCATCTGCGGCTTTGATTCTCCGTAACGCGAAAGTGCTTCGATGATGGTTAGCTTGCGAAGACTCAGGTCTGTTGTATTCAAAGGGTATTGTCTGGAAATCTTTCCATCCATGAACGCTTGAAGAGCCTGAATCATTTTCTCTCTGGGCCCGGCTGGAATTTCATAACCAGACTCAGCGGAAATGGCAAGGATATAGGCAGTCAAAAGCTCGCTGCCAAATCGCATTTCAGGAAAGAACTTAACAAATCCCTCCGAATCCAGGTACAGCGGCAATCGCTCCATCGTCTCTGCCCACATCTTCGTATCGCGCAAACTGATGGAACGAGAGACTCGTTGTTCCATGCAAGTATACGGATATTTCTTCATGTATTCGCGCACACCTTCCAGGCTTCCGGTGAGAGAAGGACTCAGGTTTACGCGAAGATCTCCTCTGCCAGCGATTGCATCCTTTGGCTTTTCAACTGGAACAACGTACTCTTTGTCTATCTGTTCCAGAGTGGCCTGGAATGTCCGGACAGGAATCGCCTCAATTACTTTCTGAACTATCTTCACTCTTTCGCGGGCATTGCCTCCAGCTTCCACTGCCTGAACATCATACGTTAGACTTGAGATTCCTGCCGGGACGTTGATGTCCCAGCCCACTTCCCGCGCCTCTCCGGCGCTCAGGTCAATCTTTTGCGCCGGCACTACCGGGCCTTCTCCGGCAGAGGCGGAAATCCTGGCGCTCAGCTCAACGCTCATAGATCGATTAGTTGTATTTCTTAAAGTAAATTCGGAACGAAATTTGTCCCCTTCTCTGACCAGAGGTGGAATTCCCGGCAGAAGCATCAAATCCTGCGTTGTGCGAATCGATGCAGTTCCTGTTCCAAAGAACCCGGCGCCTCCGGTGGCAACCGCCGCGATCTTGAAAGCGGTCAACGAATCATTGAGCGGAATTTCTACAGTTGCTTCTCCCTGTGAGTCAAGCTTCACGCGCCCTTTCCACAAAAGCAAAGTATCAAAAAGTTCGCGCGTCATCTGTTGTCCGCCTCCGCCGCCAGGAGGAAGCGCCTTGAGACCGAAATGACGCCTGCCCACAACTTGCATCTGGGCGGTAGAGCTTCGCACTTCCAGGCCGCGAGAACCCATCATGGAAGGAAGAACATTCCAGCTGGTGTTGGGCTTGAGCTCCAGGAGACCTTCGTCCACCGCTGCGAGCGCAACTTCTGAATTCGGTGGAAGAGACATTCCGTTTGGTCCGCGAACGGTTACCTTGACTCTTGCTTTTCCTCGAATCGGATACACGTCGTTTTCAGGTTCTACTTTTACCGAAAGTTCGTGAGCTTTCTGCCCAACCACAATCTGCGCGATTCCAAGACGATACGATGGTTTTCCCAGATCCACGAGTGCAGTCGGTCTAGTCTCTCCTGAACGCCCTCGCACTGCCATCACCGAAACGAATATGTTAGGCGCGTAGTTGCCCTTTACTGGAATTTCAATGACAGGTTCTTTTCCACTGAGTTCGCGAACAAATTTTTCAACGATCCCTTCGCGCTCTACAGTTACAAGAGCAGTCGCTTTGCTAAACGGCATTCTGACCTGCAGCTTTGCGATTTCTCCTGGCTCGTATCTCTTCTTTTCAGCGAGCAAATCCATGCGATCGCCTTCATCCGGACGAAACCACCACGCGTCAGAACCAGCGACCCAGATTTCACGATTCGCAGCAATCGTATTGCCCTGAGAATCTTTCGCGAAAGCACCAAGCAAGATATTTCCGGAGCGATCTACTTTTGTCTGACACAATACAATTCCGCGATAGTCCGTTTTGCCTTCGCACAGACTTCCAAACTTCTTAGTTTCAGTAGAACTGTCGTATGCGTAGTAACCGCCCACCAGACGCTTGCGATGCGAAAAGTTTTTTCTTTCATATGCATCCACTCGAATATTAGTGCCTGCGACTGGATTGCCTTTCAAATCCACAACAATGACCTGGAATTTCAAATTGTCTTTTGAAACCATCCAGGCATCTTGCTTGATTCCAATGAAGTGAACGGAAGGATACACAGGAATCGTGCGCGAAACAGTCTGCACCACTCCGTTAGGATCGCGGAATTCCATTTCAGTCTCCACGCTCTGCATGGTCTCCGCAGAAGGAAGATCTGTGATTCGAACGCGAGACGTCCCGGACCGATCGAGAGTGATGTCCTGACTCTTCACCTTTGCCTGCGAAGGTGATTCGGACGGCTCTTCGCTGTTTTCGTCTCCTTGCGCCACTGTGCCTTCTTTCACGGAACCGTTTGCCATGACGTAATCGTCCAGGTCCCGAAACTCAGGATTTCCCGAAGCACGGATCGCGTAGCGCACGCGAACGCTGGCATTGGAGGCTCCTCCGCCGGACAAATAAGAAAGTGCTATATCCACCGGAAATCCGGACGATCGGACCACAGGTTCAGCGGGTGGCTTGATAATTCCGCGCATCAGTGGGACGCGAAATTCCTCTACCTGGAAGCTCCCTGTATCCATCGCGTATTCAAGAGATCCGCCCTTAAAGGCGACAGTATATTCGCCGAGCTTCGCATCGGTTGGGATTCTCCACGTGGTTTCTGATGCGCCGCGTTCCCATTGCAGAGGGAAAGTGAATTCCTGGCCTGATCCTGCATGAGTCACAACTGCAATGGATGGAAGGAGACCAGGAGCAACGTCGCCAAAGCCAGACATCTGATGACGACGAATCAAATGTTTCATGTTGAGAGTATCGCCTGCGCGAAGTAAGGTGCGCGCGAAGATTGTGTGACCGAGCAGTGGTTTGTGACTCCCTCCATACGGAAGATTGAATCTCCACGTTTCGATTCCATCATTCCAGTCCGTATGAACCAGGCCCATATCCCCGCCAGAGACTGCAGTGACCAGGAGCCCGCTTGAAAAAGGACGCTTGCTACAACTCGGCGCGTTCTCAGGGATGCTCTGTGTTCGCACAGTTCCTTCTGAATCAGTGGAACCCGTGAACCATACTTTGCCATTGCAATCGCGCACGGCCACTTCCGCTTTCGCCACAGGCTTTCCTGCATCCAGAGTTGTGACCCATACGAGAGAGGATTCGCGTCCCCATTTAAAGTGGACGGAAAGATTGGTTACGAGGGCCGCTGCAGGAACGTACAGTGGTTTGTCCTGGCCCAGAAGAGAATTTCCAAGAATGCGGCTTTCCAGTTCGATCACATAAAAGCCAGGACCGCCCAGCGGAATTCCAATGACTTCAAATGCCTTGTCTCCGTTGGGTCTGGGAAGGCGCAGATCAGAAATCTTTACGTCCTGTCCCTGGAAGATCGACTTCTCTCTGTTATGCGAAGAAACTCTTCTCATCCAGTAGAGCACTTGATCCGCATTCTCCGGGGTGATCTTGATTTTTCTGCCCGGCATCCCTTCTCCGGCCTCATGGTATTTTACAGGAACAGGCGCTTCAATGTTGCGAAGAGTGACGGGCAACAGACCGCCTTCCTTGAGTTCTAGAATTCCAAATGGTGCCGCGAACTTGGCGAGAGGTGGATACGATGCCGTGCGAAAGGAAAGTGGAAACCTGTTTGCATTCGAGAGCGGTCGATTCGCATCGTCGCGAAGATCTCCCGGTAGCTCTACGCGAAAGTCAGTATTCTCAGGGAAGGGCCCAGGAACGGATACACCGCTGATTCCTGGATCCTCATCGTCTTCGCTTAACTTTGGAGAAAAAGTTTTGCCGGCCCCGCGAATGACAACACGCAACGCCTGCTCTTTTGAAATGGGCGAAGAAAAGGAAATGTAGGCAGGAAGCATGGGGATGCAATCTGCCTGAGCGTTCTCTCTCTCACAGCTGAACGAAGCGGTAAAATCATTGCGCACAGTGTATTCAAGAATCTGATCCTGATCTCCTGCGACGCCGGACTTTGATGTAATTGATCTACCCCAAATAAGTTTTACTTTCGCACCGTAGGGGAACGTCTGTTTCGATTGAACGAGCACAATCCTCTGTGGCTCGTCCTGATTGTACTGAGTTTTGAGGATTGCCTGTCTTTCAGAGCCAGTGACGATTCGCGCTCCAACCTT
>JAIBBM010000082.1 GCA_019694685.1 Leptospirales bacterium | reverse complement strand
AACCTGGAATCCTCTGGGGCCGGGCGGCACGGTTTGTGGCTTCATCATTTGTGCATCAACTCCCGCACGGCACCCTGCAGGCCGGCTATAGTAAATGGAAACATGGGGATGACATCCGAAATGGCGGAAATAGTTTCGTGCCACCAGGCTCTTGCCGGTTCCGGGTTCATCCAGGCAATGTGTGGAAATTTGCCGCGCAGTTCCTGCAATCGTTCGTATGCGGAAAGTGTGTCTTTCTCGCGCGGATTGTCTTCTTTCATTCGAGCTCTATAATAGTATTCAAAATAGGCGTGTCTCTTATCGAACAGTTCGTACGGATTCATACATGCATCGCCGGCGAAAAGGATGCGCGTTTCGCGGTCAAATTTCTTATAAAAATCGTCTAACGGCAGTGGGCGGCGAAATGCAGCGTCTAGAAATAGATGATCATACACTGCATTGTGGAAGTAGTAGTGTTTGAATTCACGAAAATGCTGCAGTCTGGATGCTGCAGTGAATAGCCTGCTTACGAGACCGGAGTAGGGCGACATACTGCCTCCAACATCTGTCAAAAGTACCAGGGTCATTCTGTTTTTTCTGGACCTGCGAAAGACTGCTGTCGGGTCTCCGCCGCTGTTCGATGTTTCGCGAATGGTTTCAGGCATGTCAAATTCTGGACGGCCTTCTCGTCTGAGATCGCGCAACTTTCGCAGTGCGATTCTAAATCCACGCACTCCCAGTTTCTCATCCTCGCTGTATTCGCGATACCTTCCAGAATTGAGTACATCCATTGCGGATTTTCTCATGCCTTCTCCGCCTATCCTGAGACCTGCGGGATTTTCTCCGCTGTGTCCGAAGGGAGAAACACCACCCGTGCCGATCCACTTGCTTCCTCCGTCGTGTCTCTCCTTCTGGTTTTTCAGTCTGTCTTCCAGTTCTTTCCAGAGTTGCTCTGTGTCATATTCGGGGCCGCTGTGCGCCTGACTCCGTTCTCGCTTTTCTCTCAGCCATTGTTCTAGAATTTTTCGAAACGCATCTTCTGATTCCAGAGACTCCTGGAAGGTGGCGGCAAATGTGCGATCAAATGCGTCGAAATACTTTTCGTCTTTTGCAAGGCATGCGCGCGAAATAAAATAGAATCTCTCCGGTGTAAGTGGAATCTCCAGATCTGCATACCCGTCTAGAGCGCGCAGCAAATCCAGGAGTTCGCCTGTGCCGCAGCGCAGTCCCGCTTTCCTCAGTCTGTAAAAAAAATTTGTGAACATAGCGGTCCTAGAACCTGCTTTTGACTTCTCGCAAATCCTCTTCGTTCTTGATGAGTGCCCCGACCCACGGGATCTTTCCGTCCGAAAGAGCGGCCCCTTCATGTATCAGGATTCGCATCCAGTCTATGAGCTCGGATGTGGACGGTTTCTTTTTCAGATCGCCCAATGCTCTTAGTTTGTAGAAAATTTCCAGAGAAGATTCGAGGAGCTTATGGTCGATGTCCGGGTAATGCGAGCGAACAATGACTTTCATGAAGTCAGAGCTCGGGAAGTCTATGTAGTGAAATATGCATCTGCGCAAAAACGCATCCGGCAATTCTTTTTCGTTGTTGGATGTAATGATGGCCAGTGGGCGCCTTTTTGCCTGCACTCTTCTTCCTGTTTCCGTAATGGAAAACTCCATCTGGTCGAGTTCTAGTAGAAGGTCATTGGGAAACTCCGCATCTGCCTTGTCGATTTCATCTATGAGGACAATGCACGGTGATTCGCTCTCAAAAGCCTGACCCAGAGCGCCCAATTGTATATAATTCTCAATATTCTTTATTTTTTCAGAATTTTCAGCAAACCTGGAATCGTTGAGACGAGAAAGCGCATCGTAGAAATACAGCCCGTCTTTTGCCTGTGAAATGGACTTTACATGCCAGCGAAAGATGCCCAGCCCCCGAGACTGTGCCAGAGATTCTGCAAGCAAAGTCTTTCCCGTCCCCGGTTCTCCTTTGAGTAGAAGCGGACGCCCGGTAATTTCTGATACATGCACCGCTTCTTCGAGCGCGGGTGGAACAACATAGTTTAGACTACTCACCTTTTTCTTCTCCGCCGTTCTTCCTGAGGATGAATTTAGTCAGGCGCTTTCGTGTTTCGTTTGAAATCGTAGTGAATTCAACACCCGTCTCGAATAGCTGATCATTGTCCGGAGTCGCTCTCCACCACGCTACCTGACCCTGGCAAAGAACTCTGATCTTATCCTCTTTTACATAAAAATCGATCGAGACCAGCATGCCTTTCTTTAATTGCTTTCTTCCAATCATTCGCACGCCCATTTCGCTCAAGTCGACGAGAGTGGTTTCAAATCTGCCGGATTCTGTCCACGGAGTGTATGCCATTTTCATGTCGACTGCAAGCCTGTGGCCTTCGCGCAGTCTCGAGCGTTTGATAGCGGCGGGTTTGCTGAGGGACAATAGAGAACCAGTCATGGACTGCGTTTTTGCCTCAAAGGAAAATTGATTCTTTTCAATTTTGAATTCAACGACCACTGGATCCCCGGGAGAAAGAGTGAGGGGTTCGGCGACGAACAGTTGCATTGCATCCGCGCCTACTTCACGCAATTGTCCCTGAAATTTGTTCCCTTCCGGATTGTCGGACTGGGGGCAGATGCTGACGGCCAGGTTCTTTTGAAGTGCCAGTGCCATGGACAGATTCAGCGGCCACACCGCGAGCCCGTCAAGGAAAGCGCGAATTCACTTGAAGAATCTCACGGCGATCACAGACAAGCAGAATGAAGCTCTGGTCCCCCTCGGATTCGCGCATGGAAGGCTCTAGAATGCGCGAGTTTCAAAAAGCGGCCTCACAGAAAGCAGGACGCACGCTTGCAAGCTATGAAGATCTCCATTCCTGGTCTGTGAAAGAACCATCTGCTTTCTGGGAATTGATCTGGAATTACACTGGCATCATCCATTCACAACCGTACGTTTCTGTTGTAGATGATCCCGAAAAAATGCCAGGAGCTCGCTGGTTTACAGGAGCCCGATTGAATTTCGCGCAGAATCTACTTCGCTTCCGGGATGATCGCACAGCGATTGTTTCTGCGGGGGAACGTGGAGTCCGGGCACGCATGACCTACAGACAACTCTTTGAACACACCATGTCCATGGCGGATCATTTTCGTCGTCTGGGAGTGAAGCCCGGAGACCGAATCGCCGGGTTTGTTCCAAATATCGCAGAGACCATTGTTTGCATGCTGGCCGCAACTTCTCTGGGAGCGATCTGGAGTTCGAGCAGCCCGGATTTTGGAAAAGACGCCGTGCTCGATCGCTTTGGTCAGATTGAACCCGTTGTGATGGTCACAGCGGATGCTTACGAATTCAAGGGACGAGTGAATGACTGTCTGGCCCGCGCGGAAGAGCTGGCCCGTGATATTTCTTCTATAAAACATATAGTTGTGATCCCTTTTGTTTCTGAGAATCCGGTCGTTAGCCTTTCGCGCGATCACTCCCTTTATTCTGAAATCGTAAGCAGGCCGGGCCAGGAAACCTTTGAGCAGCTTCCTTTTGATCATCCGGTCTACATCATGTATTCTTCAGGAACGACCGGACTTCCCAAATGCATGGTGCAGGGCCCCGGGGTTTTGCTGAATCATCTAAAAGAACTCACTCTTCACACGGACCTTCGTCGCGAAGACGTGATTTTCTATTTTACTACATGCGGTTGGATGATGTGGAACTGGCTGGTGAGTTCTCTTGCTGTGGGGGCCACTCTCGTACTTTTTGACGGCAATCCCTTTCACCCGACTCCAGGAGTGCTCTTCGATCTCGCACAGAAGGAAGGGATCACTGTGTTCGGAACGAGTGCGAAATATCTCTCTGCTCTGGAAGCCGCAGGTGTGGTTCCTCAAAAGGAGTTCGATCTATCTCGTCTTCGCACGATTTTGTCTACGGGTAGTCCGCTTTCGCGCGAAAGCTATCGGTATGTGTACGATCAGATCAAAGCGGATGTTCAACTCTCTTCCATTTCCGGAGGCACGGATCTCAACGGTTGCTTTGCTCTGGGCAATCCTGTTCTTCCTGTGTATGAAGGGGAGCTGCAGTCGAGGGGTCTTGGGATGGCTGTGGAAGTGTGGGATGATTCGGGAAAAAGCGTGAAGGAACAAAAAGGCGAACTTGTATGCATTCGAGCATTCCCATCCATGCCTCTTTTTTTCTGGAACGATCCAGACGGTTCACGATATCACAAAGCATACTTTGATCATTTCCCGGGTATCTGGAGGCATGGCGATTTTGCGATGATCACAGAACACAACGGAATGATCATTTACGGAAGATCGGACGCCACTCTCAATCCCGGTGGAGTGCGCATTGGGACTGCAGACCTATATCGAATTGTAGAATCGTTTGGAGAGATCGAGGATTCTGTGGTGGTGGGACAGGAATGGCAGAATGACCAGAGAGTCATTCTGTTTGTGAAGATGAAGCAGGGTTCTTTAACAGAAGATCTTAAGAAACAAATTTCGCAAAAGATTCGAGATTCCGTTTCTCCAAGACACGTTCCCGCCTATATCTTTCAGGTGCCCGATATTCCTTATACTAGAAATCTAAAGAAGGTAGAGCTGGCAGTGAAAAGAGTGATTCAGGATGAGCCAGTCACAAACAGAGACGCACTCGTGAATCCTGAGTGCCTTGAATTTTACAAAAACATTCCAGAACTTCGGAGTCAGTCATGAATGTATACGATCTGCCCATTCGTCCGCGAAGAAATCGCAGGACAGAATCCATTCGCAGCATTGTGCGAGAACATTCCGTTTCGAGTACGGACTTGATTCAGCCAATGTTCGTCTGTGAAGGGAATCAAAAGAGCGAGGCAATCGTTTCGATGCCGGGGATTTTTAGACTCAGCACGGATCTCATTGTCAAAGAGTGCGTCGCGCTTTTCGAACTGGGCGTTCCCGGGGTTGCGCTCTTTCCCGCAATTTCGGATTCCAAAAAAGATAAGAAGGCAACCGAATCTCTAAACGATGATGGCCTCCTTCAAACAACCGTGCGCGCCATCAAGGCCGCGGTTCCCGGAATCACTGTGATCACAGATGTGGCCATGGATCCTTACAGTTCAGATGGTCATGACGGATTTGTAAACGAACAGGGCGAAATTGTAAATGACGTCACTCTTGACATTCTGGCGAACATGGCCGTTTCTCAGGCCCGGGCCGGTGCGGATATGGTGGCCCCGTCTGATATGATGGACGGAAGAGTGGGAGTCATTCGCGAAGCGCTTGATGATCACGGTTTTACAAATGTTGGGATTCTTTCCTATTCCGCGAAATATGCGTCTTCGTATTACGGCCCGTTTCGCGATGCCCTTTCGAGTGCGCCAAAGTCGGGGGATAAGAAAACCTATCAGATGGATCCTGCCAATGTTCGCGAAGCGATTTATGAAGTCGAACTCGACATAGCGGAAGGCGCGGATATGGTCATGGTGAAACCGGGATTGCCGTACCTGGACGTTCTTCGCGCTGTTTCTGAGATTTCAAATGTGCCGGTCGCCGTCTACAACGTGAGCGGCGAATACGCAATGTTGCGCGCGGCCGCAGAGAAAGGATGGCTGGATTACCAGAAAGCAGTTCTTGAGGCACTTCTTTCTTTTAAACGCGCCGGTGCTGATATGATTTTGACCTATCATGCGAAGGAAGCAGCGGAGTGGCTCAAATCAAAATGAACGCGGACGTAATTGTAATTGGTGGCGGGCTTTCTGGCCTCAATGCAGCTCGATTGATTCATCGCGCGGGAAAAAAGGTGCTCGTTCTGGAAGCGCGTGATCGCGTGGGCGGACGCACCCTTTCCAAGAAATTTGGAAATAGCGTCATTGATCTTGGCGCACAGTGGGTGGGGCCAACTCAGGATAGAATTTTGCGACTGGCAGAGGAGCAGGGTCTTCGAACATTCCCGCAGCATACGGGTGGTCGTCAAATTCTAGCGCTCGGTGACAAAGTCTCCACATACACAGGCACGATTCCTTCTTTGCCCGTTCATTCTCTCATTGAACTGCATCTGCGAATTACAAAGATAGAAAAGGAATGCAGACGCGTACCTCTCGAAGCGCCGTGGACTTTCCCTGATGCGGAAAAGTGGGATGCGATGACGGTTGAATCCTGGAAACAGAATCATGTGTATACTCGCGGAGCGCGCGCGAGTCTCGATGCGGCGGTGCATGCTATTTTCGCATGCGAACCATCAGAGATATCATTTCTATACTTTATGCACTACTTACATTCCGGTGGCGGCCTGATGCGCCTGGCAGATGTGAAAAACGGAGCGCAACAGGACCGGATCTTCGGCGGAACACAGCAGATCTCTTCTCGTATGGCCGCGGATCTGGGTCGGCGCGTGATTCTCTCTTCTCCGGTCCTTAGAGTAGAACAAACATCCAGAGGGGTGACTGTTTACACTCGCAAAACTAAATACAGTGCCAGAAGAATCATCATCGCTCTTTCTCCTACTCTTTGTTCGAAAATTGCATTTTCGCCGGCGCTGCCAGTGGCGCGCGACCAGTTGCATCATCGCATGCCCATGGGATCGGTCATCAAGACCTTCGCATTGTATGATCGTCCATTCTGGAGAGAGCGCGGCTATTCGGGCGAAGTGGTGAGCGACGGAACATGCGTTCGCCTTGCATTTGATGCGAGCATTCCGGGATCTATGCATGGACTTCTGGTTGGATTCATTTCCGGGGAAAACGCGAGAGAGTGGTCGGACCGGACCCCGAGAGAGAGAGAAGCTGCCGTCGTGTCTGATTTTGTTCGCTTCTTTGGAGAAGAGGCGAGCGATCACAGAGGATACCTGGAACAAAACTGGATTGCAGAAGAATTCAGTCGGGGCTGCTACGCCGGCCTTATGCCTCCTTCTGTGATGACGTCATTCGGCAATGCTCTGCGAGATCCGTGCGGACTCATCCACTGGGCAGGCACAGAAACAGCGCGGCACTGGAATGGATATATGGAAGGAGCACTCGAGGCAGGAGAGCGCGCCGCCGCAGAAGTACTCGAGGCGCGCTGATTGCAGACTAAGCCGCGGCTTTTTGCTGACTTTGATCGATGACGATCGTTCCCGACCAGCGATCATGCAGAGTGCGATGTTGCGGGGAAAATAGAAAGAATACGTCTAGAAAGTATGTAAAGCCAAACCTATTTTGTAACCAACGACACAATCGCCTTACATGTGTTTGTAGCTGGCGCCTTTTTCGAGTAGATCCAGATAACCGCTGAGCTTGTGCCTGAGCGCTTCTCCTATCTCCACAACCTTTTCTTTGAATCGATTGTTGTAAGCTGCCCGTTCCTCCTCATTCAGATTGGCAACAATCCCATCCACAATCGCGGCGCGCTGTGATTTATCCGGAGGTGTTTCCATATTCAGAATTTGTTCTGCATACAGATCCGAGATTTTTTTTCGCACACTTGCGCGTTTGAGGAAATCTTCCTCGGAGAATCCAAGATTCTCGAGTACCACGATTCTACCGGCATGAGATGTATTGTCCAGCACTGCGTCTTCCAGCTCTAGATCCGCTGAATTCATCAGTGCGACCAGTTCCTTTTCGGAAAGCCAGCTGATGAGACGTTGCAGTTTGACTTTGTTCAACGCGGATATTCTTTCATAGAAATCAGGTTCGCGATACATCATCCGGCGGCCTCCGGAAGGATTCGTCCCTGGCGTACTGTGACCGGGGAACCTTCTGCTACGAAAACAGAGGCGGGCGTTTTTGACAGAGGTTCTACAAATTCCGGTCCGTACGTGCGTGCAACATCTACGTCTACTCTGGGTTCTTTGCAGGAAAGAACGCGCCATTCTGGATGTTCAACTCTATACTCAACCGTTTGACCGGCCGGGCTTTTCACATATCCAAAGTAATGTTCAATGATAAAATGTTCCTGCGATCCCGCAGCCGGGTAGGAAGGGTTCCCTGTGCATTTCGCACCAATCGAATGCCTCTTTTCGTCTAACCATGAGTAGACGACTCTGCCGTTCACTGCAAGCGCGCTATTTTTAATATCCAGAATGTGACTCATGGGATGTGACACGTATCGCTCTCCATATGCTTTTCGAGCAACCAGCGCAATTGCGTATCTGGGGACAATTTCTTTGAGGAAGCAGACTCCTCTCCTGGTTTCCTCTCCTTCTTTTCTTTTCACGTAGAATCTAAGATTGATTTCTTCAAAGTTGGTGTGAAATGGAATGGGCAGTTTTCCCAGAAGGCGAGTGCGAAGAAACATAAACCCGACCAGACTCACGAAGCATTTTCCGCCGAATAGATCCAGCTCTACTCCGCGTGGAACGTGGGGTGCCAGTATGTCCGGATTCACTTCATAGTTCACAAGCAATAAATGACGCCAGTCTGCCGTCAGGAAAATTTTGCCATCCGTGTTTGCTTGCTTTTGCGATGATGCTTCCATAGATTCCGTTAGACGAATTTCAAGCTACCTTGTTCGAGGCGACGATAATAGCAGGAGTATCTATATTTATCCTTTTCTTTTGTGTGGCAGGCACCCTGGCCCTCGAGTTCTGCGAGAAATAGGAGAGAGTTTTGTTCGCAGTTGACCCGGATCTCCTTCAATCGCAAACGATTGCCTGAAGTGTCACCCTTTACCCAGATTTCTTTTCGCGACGTGCTGAAGAAAGTGACGAATCCAGTTTCAATGCTTTGCTTCAGTGCGGCATCGTTTACGTATCCAAGGATTAAGACGTCTTTGGTCTTCGCGTCCTGAACAATGACTGGTAAGACTGCACCTGCATCGGCTGCCTTCCTGGTTTTTTCAAAATCCAGCGAGAGGGTTTTGCCTTCTTCTACTTCGATCATGGAGCAACACTGTTTGTGTGACGCCCGGCTGCATCTCGAAATTCTGGTCGTAATCCTGCCGGGCAGACAAAAAATAATCCCGTGCAGGAACTTCTTCTCAAGCGCCATAGTGTCTTTCGCGGCGATGTGACGCTCCCCGGATCAAAATCGATCGCCAATCGCGCTCTTTTGCTCTCAAGCCTGGCACAGGGAAAGACGATCCTGCGAGGTCTGCCAGATGCAGATGACGTGACTGTGTTTCGCCGCAACCTTCCGAACCTCGGAATTCAGGCGACCGAGATGGGAGACTCTCTGGAAATTGTGGGTGCGGGAGGTTCTTTTCCCGTGCAAAAAGCCGACATCTTTGTTGAGAACGCAGGTACGGCCATGCGACCTCTTGCGGCCGCTCTCTGTGCCGGGAAAGGCGATTTTGTAATTGATGGCAATGAACAGATGCGACGTCGACCGATTGGAGATCTTGTGCGCGGTCTGGCAGAACTGGGAGTAGATATCACAGCTGCGCAGGCAACCGTGCAGGGGAAGCTGGAAATGGTTCCTCCTGTAACCATACACGCGAAAGGAATTGCGGGGGGGCGAACGCGTCTTTCTGGAAACGTATCGAGTCAGTTCATTTCTGCAGTGCTACTGGCAGCGCCCCTGGCAAGCAAGCCTCTGACACTGGAAGTGCCAGGAGATCCTGTAAGCAAACCCTACATAGATATGACCATTTCTATGATGAAGCAATTTGGCGCTGGTGTTCGAAGGGAACGTTATTCGCTTTTTGAAATTGCGCCGCAAAGGTATATTTCTCCTGGAGAGTTTACTATAGAAGGAGATGCAAGCGCTGCCACTTACTTTCTATCTCTGGGCGCTCTCAGCGGGCCTGTGACTGTTCGCACGATCTACTCTGATTCAGTGCAGGGAGATGTTCGATTTGCAGATGTGCTCTCGCGGATGGGCGCGGTGGTAACTCGTTTAGATGATTCCATTACAGTCAAGCGCGGAAACTTGCGCGGCATAGACATAGACATGAACGACATGCCGGATGCGGCCATGACTCTTGCCGTTCTTGCCCTATTTGCAGAAGGACCTACTCACATTCGCAACATTGCCAACCTTCGTGTAAAAGAATCCGAGAGAATTGCCGGGCTGGCGTCTGAACTTAGAAAGCTGGGTGCCATTGTGGAAGAGGGGCACGACAACCTGAAGATCGTTCCGCCTGCTCGCATTCAATCTGCAGTCATCGAAACATTTCAGGACCACAGAATGGCTATGGCGTTTTCTCTGGCCTCTTTTGGTGCGGACGTTACCATTCTCGATCCCATGTGCGTGCGAAAAACATATCCTGCCTATTTCGAAGATTTCAAGAGAGTGTTCGGGTAATGGAAGACATAGAAGCGCTTTTTGATTCTCAGAACGGTCACTTCATCGTAGACTCGGAGAATGGACGGGCCATGCTCACTGTGCACTCTCCAGGAAAAAAAGGGATGCCAGTGAGACTCACGGACGTTCTTGCCAGACTTGAATTGTTTCGTGTTTCAGGATTCTCAAAAAATGTGCTCGAAGCGATTGTGCAAGATGCGGACGGAATGCCGCATGACGTTGGAATTTTCCCCGAACCGGACGCGATCGCCGCACGAGTGGAGATAGAGCTTTCCCCCGATAAAATGCAAGCATACGCAGTGATTCATCCTCCTGTCCACGGAGGCCGCTGGGTTTTAGAATCAGAGCTTTCTTCCGCTATGGAAGCCGCGCATATTGTGCATGGAGTTCGCGCAGAATGGAAAACCCAGGCTCTCACGCCAGTATCCATGGATGGACCAATCCGATCCTTGATCGCGCAGGGCACACCCGTGCAGATGGGAGTCCCTGCAACAGTTGAATACGGAGTGGATCCCAGGCCTGGTCTTGCTCCTGCTGCAGACGGGGAAACCAGAGTGGACTTTCGCAAGATTCACGTGATCCAGACTTGCGAAGAAGGAAAAATACTCGCACGTATTTTCAAAGGGGAGCCAGGCCATGCAGGTGTGACTGTGACAGGAGAGGTGAAGGATCCACCGGAACTCCTGGTGATGCGATTGGTCGCGGGAATCAACACGCGTTTGTCTGCAGATGGTTCCGTGATCGAAGCAGAGAAGAGCGGTCATGTTCGTTTGCGCGAAATAGAAATGCCAGGAGAGATCAGACTCCATTTCGATGTGGATGATGTTCTCAAACTCGAAACCGTCGATTTTTCCACAGGGCACATCGATTTTCC
>JAIBBM010000031.1 GCA_019694685.1 Leptospirales bacterium | reverse complement strand
AAAGCCTGTGATTGTGTTTGCCAGGCCGTAGTTCGGAAGTGTTTCCATTTGATTCGATTGGTAAAAGTCGACGTGCGACCAATCTCTGAATCCCGGTCGAATTTTGCGGTAAAAAAAGGGTGGTGGCTTATTGTTCCACGCAGAGCAGATGATAGCTTCCGGTGCAGTCCAGGGCCGCCGCGGAAATCACGGAAGAATTCGTAGAACTTGAATTGCCCGTGGCGCCGAACGTACCACCCAGGTTGTTCGCCCAGCTCAAGCAATTGGATGGTGAATTCGTCCAGGAAGCCGTCAGACCCGTCCAGAAGGAGAGGGCGGCCGCATCCGGAGGATTGCTCCAGGTGCCGAACGAAAAGACAGCCGCAGATCCTGCAGTGAACAAATCCGCGGAATCGGATGCGCGCACATAGCGGTGCGAAGGCTTAAGAACCCAGTCAATTCCCTCCGCAGCGCCGCCGCCGCACATCGGCGTTGAGCAGGCACGGCGCGTGGTGCCTTCGACGATCATCGCCTTGTAAACCGAACTGTCTGCAGGTTTGTTCGTATCCCCCATGCAATCTGCGTCGAATCCGGAGACTCCTATGTAAGGAGAGGAAACGCCCGCCGTAACAAATATCTTCCACTGTGGTGTGGCAACGATAGGCGGCGATGTACTCGCAGACGAATTGTTTTTAGCGACGAGAAGGCCGAGCCATGGCATGGAAGTAGGATACTGGCCGCATGTACCGGCGCTCGCGCAAACTATCCAGAGCGAAAGAGTCCAAATCAATCTCCCCATGTGCCGCATCATGTCTTGATTCTGAACAAAACCCTGAGTTTGTCAAAACCTCGGGCGCGAAACGCTCTTCCTTCCGCGTCGTGGTCACCAGACTGCCCACCCGGCCCGGGAGGCGGGCATAGACCGGATTATGTCACATTTCCGCAAAAAAAGGAACACTCTTTTCAGTCATTCAAGTCTTGTTTTAAAATATTAAAAATATATTTGACATATTAAAATATTGCGCCGAAATTGAGTCTTAAGTTGAGGGTAAAATGAGCGAAGGGATCGATTCGAGTCTTGCCTGCCCGTCCTGCCGGGGGCCTCTGCGGCCGCGGATCCTTGGTTGTGACGTTTGTGGCATCAAAGTGGAGGGCCCATTTGTTTTGAATGAGTTCGCCACTCTCAGTCCGGAGGATTTACACTTCTTGCGCGTCTTCGTAAAAAGCGAAGGGCGTGTTCGTGAAATGCAAGCCGCCCTGGGCCTGAGTTATCCGACCGTTCGTGCGCGCCTCAGTGCGCTCAAGGATCGACTGTCGGATGACGCGCCCGCGAAGAGTGTGAATTCTCCAACAGAAGAAATCCTGTCTCGCCTGTCTGAAGGCAAAATCAATTTCGAACAGGCCATGAAAGAGATCAAAGCTCTGCCCCCGAAAAAGGAGTAACCAGAATGAAACAGGAAGTTAAACAAATTTTTGAAATGGTCAGAGCCGGCCGCCTTACAGATGATCAGGCTGCTAGACTCATGACTGAGATACAGTCAAAGGAAACACGTTCAGAAAAGAACGATGGTTCCCTTGGATCGATGCTAAGAAATATTGGGGCAGATGTTGGAGCGCTATCCAGTTCCGTCGGCGGACTCTATGCAAGCTCTCTCAAAGAGAATGATTTTTCCATGTCTCGGGTTCAAGCGCCCGCGGGAAAATCTTTTGTATTCGAAGGAAATTCAATTCGGATGTCTTCTCTTGGAGGCCTGCATCTTGAAGATGCGGAGTTCTCAGGAAACGAAATCCATTCCAGCAGTATTCAGGATCTGGTATTGAAATCTTCAAAATTCAGCGGAACAAGCCTGACTGCTACTTCTATGGAGAATACGGAGCTCGACAAGGCCAATGCGAAGAGCCTGGAGATCAGCAGCTCCAGCTTGAAAAAAATCCGTATTCAGGATTCTGAAATCACACAGGCAAGGATGGTTGCGTCTGCTCTGAAAGATTTGAGCTTTGCAGAGAATTCCTCCTGGAGTGGTGTTTTTGACAAGTCTCAGATTTCAAGCCTGACGCTTAAGAAATCACAAATGGCCGATTTTGAAGTGCTGGCCTCGCAAGTTTCTCAAGTGCGATTTGAGGAAACGGAAGGGATGCAGGTGCTGATTCGCATGTTGAAAATGACAGGCACGTCGTTTTTGAAATGCAAAATGTCAGACGTACTTTTCTCCGGCGGAGAGAAATGGAGAAAGAGCGGATTCAAGCATGTTACCTTTGAAATTGTTTCCATGGAGAAGGTTCTTTTCAGTGATTGCAACCTGGATGACACTGTGATCAAGAACGTGAACCTGAAAGATGTTCGCATCTTGAATGCAAACCTTCGTGGCAAAACGATTGAGAGCACGGAAGAATTTCTCAAGCTCTGCGAAACAAAAGCAGCCTGAGATTTAATTTAGAATGCCCGCGCTGATACGAATGTGCGGGCATTTTCAGGAATCCGCGGACAACTTCTTTATGATCAGGCTGGCCAGGAAGGACTCGAGTACACTCAGCGGGAAAGCAAGAATCAGAATGCCAGTCGGTAGAACTCCCAGATTGCCGATCACCAGCCACATCAGACCAAACCCAATGATCCAGGATAGAATCGTTGTATGGACGAGGGTGAATTTTTTCGCAAGGATGAAAATGACAATGGCAAAAACCAGTGACCATAGTCCCCAGATTGCTCCGTTGATTGGTTGTTCGGGGAAGGTGATTCCAAGGTTTTTGTAATGATCCAACCAGTATGAATGCAGCAGGAAAGTGTTCCTGACGAATTCAGAAATCGAGATCCAGGCAGATGCAAGCACGATTGGCAAGATGGTTTTCTTTATCATTCTTTGGTTCGCCCTGTGGCAAAAAAACTGTCGGGAATGCCTCGCGCAAGTAGTTGTAAGCGCATCGAAGCACGCTCGATTGCGCCGAGGATAGGGAAATGTCGAAAGACCAGGATGTCGAGGGGTAAAAAGGAAATCACGACTGGTACGACGACATTGAAGAATGGACACAAAAGGTGACAAGCATCGGGTGCACTGTTCTGCGCGATTCGCATGTTGTGCTTTCGCGCGGAAGAGGCAGGCTGCAAGTAGCCGGGCTTGAATATCCACAGGACAAGCGCGGGCAAGAACGCATGCAAGCGACCGCCGCTTCATTTCAATCGCTTGAGCAATCGCTGGATCCGGAAATCCCGCTCGTCTTGCTCAATCATCACCCGAGCGATTTTTCCTTCCTTCAGAATCAGGCAGTAGATCTGATTCTTTCCGGGCATACACATGGAGGCTAGATCGAGATCGCCGGGTGGAACGTTCTCCGCGCGATGCCAGACCGATATCCGTATTACAGCGGTGCGTACTTTTCCGATTCTCCTGGTGGCCGGTGCAAGTTGTATGTAAACAGGGGTCTAGGGCATTCCATTCCTGTGCGCTCCGGTGTTTCCCCCGAAATTACGATTCACGTTTTGCGTTAGCCATCATCGTTGCCGCAGTGTTTGAGAAGCGAATCGAAGGGTTGACGGACAAGTCCGAGCGATAGAAAACGTGACCTCAGCAATGCTGCGGGAGGTTACGATGCACATAGGGAAGAAGTCAAGGATGTGGGCGCTGGCGATGGTCGCCGTAGCAGTTGGTTCGCTGGCGACAGTCGCATTGATCGCCAACGACGATCAGCCACCGGAAACGGGGCCGGCCTGTGAGAATTTTGGCCCACAAACGCCGCGCGACATCGACAACAAGCACGGCGAAAATAAGCAGACTTTTCAAACAGCCCGGGACTACAAAGAGATGAACCTCTGCAATATTCATTTTCACAACGGCGCAGAGCACAAGTCCAGAGCGTTCGCAATGGAATCTACCGCGGGCGAACACGGGCACGGCGGCGGTCTCGCATGCGCAATCAGCAAGTCTCTGTCCCAGGCCGAGATGAAAAAGCCTGCGCAGGAAATTTGCAAAGGCCTAAAACCAGGCGATACGATTGAAGTGCACTGGGTGCACACTTCGTGCAAGGTCAAACCTGGTAAAGGTCTGGGTTCCTGTATGTCCGCATCTTGCGCGAATCCTGAGTTGCGGGTTGAATCCCAGGTCTTCACGCTTGTCAATGACCCAACAGCAATGAAGTTCGGCGATTTTGGTTATGGGGGCAACATCGTAAACGGCTTTCATCAGGCCAGAGGGATTCCGAGCAATACCGGCATACCGGTCCAGTTTATGGGTTCTACGACAGGGCCAAAATACAATGATCATATTTGTTCTCCGCTACAGGTCACATGGAGCGTTCGACCTGAGTGCGCGAAATTGGATATCAACAGCCTGGGTGCATGGTGCGCTCAGAATGAATTTGAAGAAGATCACGGGCACGGAGTTCGTCCACTCATTGTGAACCCTAAACTATTCGCTCCTATCAAGTAGAGAGACTAACAGGTATTACGCGAATCAACTGACCAATTGGACGCCGGGGCGAAGATCAGCCTAGTAAGAAGCTACGGATATCGCACCCGGATTGGTTCCTGCTGGCACTGTTCCAATGAGAGTGAGCGTGCCAGTCACTTTGTCGATCATAAACATGGCTAGATTGTTGGCTGTGTTGTTGGCCACGTATAGAAAATTACCCGATGGTTCTACACTCAGACCCATGGGAGAGGAGAGTCCCGGCGTCGTGGCGAAGATCGACAGGAGTCCCGTGACGGTATTCATCTGGTAGATCGTGATGTCATTCGAGGATTGATTTGCAGCGTACACAAATTTGCCCGATGGATCTACGATGATGGCTCTGGGACCTGTGCCGGCTGAAATGTTTCCGAGTGAAGTCAGCGCGCCTGTTCCCTGGTTGATAGCATACATGGTAACATCATTCGAACCCTGGTTGGCAGTGTACGCGAATCTCCCGGAAGGATCCACAGCCACTGTGACCGGCGTCGATCCAGCGGCCACGCTTCCGTTTGCAGAAAGAACTCCTGTGACTGCATTGATCGTGTACATAGAAACGTTATTCGACGTGATGTTTGGCACATAAGCAAATCTTCCGAGAGGATCCACTGCGATCGACCAGGGCGTCGAACCAGCGGCAATCGTTCCTGAAAGAGTGAGAACGCCGGTCGATCCATTCAAAGTGTACGTTGAGACATCGTTCGAACTCTGATTGGTTGCGTAAGCGAATTTGGTAGCAGGATCTACGGCGATGCTGTTGGGGCCTGTGCCAGCCGGAATCGTTCCAACTGCAGAGATCGCCCCGGTGGTTGACTGGATCGTGTAGAAGGAGAGAAGGTTGGCCGATTGATTGGCAACATACACGAACTTGCCTGTGGCATCTACGGCGATCCCGAGTGGTCCGGAGGCTGTGGCGCTGCTGCCAGCCGAGGAGAGCAATCCTGTCGTTGGATTCACAGTGTATATTGAGATGGTGGAGCTACCTGTATTGACTGCGTATGCAAACTTTGGGATTCTTTGGGCGGCCAAAGTGATTCTTCCGGACAAAAACAATGGCAAAGACACAGCACTGCACCCCGGGTCTGCTGGCAGGCATGCCGCGGAAAAATTGCACTTCGCAAGACTGAGGATCGCGATCATTCCAGAGCAGAATAAGCCTTTCATCCTGAAAAGATGAACTGCCAGAAAGACTATGTCAACGCAGCAGGCGTGAAATGCGTCTGGCAGTGCGTGAGATCCTACTCGGACGCTAACTTGTCTAATCCAGGTTCGATTCGATCTTTGTCAGGATGTGTCTCAGAGTCTGGAGATCCTTGCCCGTTAGTCCAGAATAGACAACCTTGCGTCTTGCCTCGATGACGGGATTCAGTTTCTTCAAGACCGCTTCCCCATCTTTTGTGAGCTGCACACTGAACTTTCTTTTGTCCTCAGAATTCTTGCTCCTCCGGATCAGCTTCTTTCTCTGAAGAATTGCAAGGCCCCGCGCGATGTTCGCTCGATCATTCAATTCTGCCGCCAGTTCCGATTGCGATTGTCCAGGTCTGTGAAATAGCTTATTCAAAATAAAGTACTGTTCGGGTGTGAGTTCATAACCCGCATTTCTGGTGAGATCCAGAAAATCCATCCGGAGAGATCGATAGGTGCGATTGATGTAATAAGCAAACGCCCCGTCCAGGCTTACGATGTCCACGGTCCCAAATGGTGGACGCTTCTGGGGTTTGCCACCCAAAAAACCAGGCCGGAACATTCGTCTGAATCTTTTTTTGTTGCATAAGATACATTTCGCGGCTATATTGGTGCATATGCAACATTATGTTCGAATGAGCAATGTTGTAAAAAATGGAGGCACATATGGAACAAGGAATTCGCGATTCGATTGAGCAGTTTGTCAGGGCAGGAGATGAGCAAGACCGGGATCTCTTTTTGAAAGTGACCCATGCAAATTTTCGCGTGGTTGCGCCCAATTTTCCTGCTCCGGGAAGCATTGCATTTCTGGAGCGCGATCAGTTCGCAAGTTTGCTGCAGTCAAAGCAGATTGGCGGAGAAGTGCGAAAGATTGATTTTCTTGGCTGGGAGCCGATCGGTCCGTCTGCCGCAACGGTAAGAACGCGTCTGACCGGAACAAAGCTTCGGTTTGAGAATGCATTCGCACTGATCAAGATGGAAGATAAATGGCAGATTGTTCAGGACATGGCTGCTGCGTCTGCTGGATGATGTTGCGCGAAGTGAACATTGACTCTTTGTATGAAACAAAGAGTCGTGGTTTTTCCCAGGCCGTCATTGTAGAAATGCGGCCGCCTGCAATGATTCAGTCGGGCGTGGGATTCATTTCTGGTATGGTCGCATGGGATACAGACCGACGCATTCCACAGGACATCGACATTGGTGAAGAGACAACCCTTGCCATGCAAAACGTTGTGCGCCTTCTTCGTGCGGAATCAAGAGAGGTTCAAAGCATCGTTCAAGTTCGCACTTTTGTTGTGAACCTGACTCCGGAGTTGGCACGAACCGTGTCGCGTGCACTTGAAGTTTTCTTCACTGAAACCGCGCATCGTCCTGCATCCACGATGGTCGGAGTGACGGGACTTGCGGCTCCTGAAGTTCGAGTCGAAATCGAAGTAGTCTTTTCAACTCATTGATGGAGTTTTCGTCGCAACTCTGGAATGTTCCAACGGATCCATGGGCCACTGTTGTGGCGAGATCGGTTCTCTTCCGGGAGTAGGTGAGATGTTCGTTTTTTCATGAAGAAATACTGTTGAAATCGGCATCTGTGCATGGTTTGGTGGAAGGATGAGAAACTTGAAATATGTAATATTTTCTTTTGGCCTGAGCATCCTGTTCAGTGGTTCTCTTCTCGCACAATCTGTGGCCGGTCCAGGTGGCAACTACTGGCCTCTGTTTTGTAAAACGGGTCCGAATGCGAAGGTAGAGGTGGATGACACATCCAATCTTCGCATCTTCTTCGAAAGTTCTGGAAAGGCTGCCGGAAATAACTTTGCAGGCGTGACTCCGGGCACATGCAGCTATCCAGATCGGCCGCCGCGCAAAGACGAACTGCAGGGTTACTACGGCGAAATTTTCGCGCAGTGGCATTGCCCCGCGCTCATAGGAACCTGTTTAATCAAGTACGACTCCGACAGTCATACGTATAAAGGGAACTTTCCATGGCTTAGAGATCCAGCCGGGCGCAAATTCAAAATGTGGGTTCGCAAGGACAACGGTTTCATGCAAATTCTCGGTGACACGTCTCCGAAGATTGAGTTCGTAAATTAGCTTTAGCTTCGCGGACGGAACGTTCAAATGCGTCGCAGTACGAGCGCGGTCCGGCTTGGCAAATAGAGTTTGAGTGAGTTTGTAGCCGGTCCGCCTTCCGTGCCCGTGGTTGCATACGTCAGACTTTCATCTATGCGAGCAAAGCCGCCGTAGATGTCACGGTCTGTGTTGAGAATGATGGAGTAGTTTCCAGGCCAGGCGGCCAGTTCATAATGTTCGAAGGATTGCGTTGGATTGAAGTTAAAAATGAAGTAGAGAGATCCTCTCTGAAATGCAAGAGTCTGGTTGCCTTCGTGCTGGTGACGTACTTCCGGAAACTCCTGAGTGAACATGTCTGAAGAACGAATCAGGGCGATCATGTCGTGATCGAATAGTTCCAGGAAACGAAAACGTAAATTGGGATCTTGCGATAAATGCCATTGACGGCGTGCGTATTTGTAAGACCAGCCGTTGCCTTCGCGCGGGAAGTCGATCCATTCTGGATGGCCAAATTCGTTTCCCATAAAGTTCAAATACCCGCCGCCGCTGCATGCGCATACGATGAGGCGAATCATTTTGTGGAGGGCCATGGCACGATCGATCACGAGGCTTTGCGCCTGACGGTGCATGGCGAAATACATTTCAGCATCTGTCAGGCGAAACATGATGGTTTTGTCTCCCACCAGTGCCTGATCGTGAGATTCGCTATATGCGATTGTTTTCTCTTCCGCTCTGTGATTGGTCATCTCGTAGTAGATGTTACCAACGTTCCATTTTTCGTCCGGCAACTCTTTGATCACTTTGATCCAGTAGTCTGGAATTCCCATGGCCAATCTGAAATCGAATCCATAGCCGCCATTTTCCACTGAGGACGCAAGTCCAGGCATACCGCTTACATCTTCCGCGATTGTGATTGCGTTTGGGTTGATGGCGTGGATGAGCTTGTTTGCCAGGGCCAGGTACGTAATTGCATCTTCATCCTGATTGCCATCGTAATACATTTCGTATCGCATGAAATCCACACCCATTCCATGATGAATGTACATCATCGAAGTAACTCCATCGAAGCGAAACCCGTCAAATTTGTACTCTTCAAGCCAGTATTTGCAGTTGGACAAAAGGAAATGGATGACTTCTGGTTTTGAATAATTGAAACACAGAGAGTCCCAGGCCGAGTGTAGTCTGCGCGGGCCATCATGAAAATATTGAAAGGGTGTGCCGTCAAACAGAGCGAGTCCTTCATCTATGTTTTTAACAGAGTGAGAGTGAACCAGATCCATGATGACTGCGATGCCAAGAGAATGCGCTTCATCGATCAATTGCTTGAGTTCCTCCGGAGTTCCAAATCTGCTGGATACTGCGAAGAAATTAGACACATGATATCCGAATGATCCGTAGTAAGGATGTTCCTGCACCGCCATCATCTGGATCGTATTGTAGCCCAGCCTGTGAATGCGCGGAAGTATGTTCAGTCTGAATTCGTTGAAGGTAGAAACCTTTTCTTCTTCAGAAGACATTCCAACGTGCACTTCGTAAATAAAGGGAGGAGTTCTTCCGCGATCGAAATTTTGCACTTTCCATTTGTACTCTTCGCGGTGTGGAACCTCTGCGGTGAATATTTTGGTATTTGCATCCTGCACCATGCGTCTTCCGTAAGAAGGAAGGCGAAATCCTTCTCCGCCCGGCCATCGCATCCACAATTTGTAAAGCTGCCCTGGTTGGATTTGAGTGTGACCCAATTGGATTTCCCAGTTGGATCCATGTTTATGGACTCTGAACTCTTCGCGGATTTGCCACTGCGAAAAATCGCCAACCAGAAACATTTCTGAGGCGTTAGGCGCCCATTCTCGAAAGACCCATCCTTCCGCTGTGGTGTGCATCCCAAAGTACAGGTATCCGGAAGCAAAGTCGGTGAGAGAAAGACCGTTTGTGATGCGATCTTGCACTTCCTGGATGCGCGCATAACGTCTGAGAATGCGCGGTCTAAATGGCAGCAGTCCTGGATCCGTGTGAATGGTCTTGAGCACGTCGCGCCTACCGGATCTGGTTTACCAGTTCGCGAAACAACACTCCGAAGGGAATGGTCTGGCTGTCGCGCGATCCGAGTCTTACAATCACAATGTTTTTTCTGGGAGCGACGTAGATGATCTGTCCGTAGTTTCCCATAGCCATGAAATCGTTCTGGTTGTTCGGGGCATGCAAGCCCCAGAAATGATACGCATAGTAGCCACCCAGCTTCTGCCAGCCCTGAAATGTATCAAACGGTCTTTCCGGTGAATCTGGAGTAGTAGAGATTCGAACCCATTCTGCCGGAAGAATGTTCTTGCCGTTCCATTTGCCCTGATGCAGATAAAGAAGACCAAATCGTGCATAGTCGATCGCGCGCGCGTTGAGTCCACTTTCCATTTTTTCAAAGCCGTCAGACTGGTCCAGACTCCAGGACGCGTCGTATTCTGCACCCATCGGTTTCCAAATTTTTTGTTCCAGATATTTCGCAACCGGCATGCGAGTGACTCGTTCGATGATGATGCCCTCAAGCAGTGGATGGTAGTTGTTGTATCGGAAGGCCGGGCCAATCGGACTGGCAGACGGCCGCACGCTGAATGCAACGCGATGGAGATTCCCTCCATAGTAAGTGCGCGCGTCATCTCCAAATGGAATGCGAAAGAAGGGGATCTCGAAGTTATGTTTGTATTCGATTCCAGTGTCCATTCGAATCAGATTGCGAATGGTCAACTGATCGAGTCCCCTGCCTGCAATTTCGGGAATGTATTCTATTACAGGGTCGTCCACAGACCCGATCAGCCCATCCGAAATAGCCGCTCCAATCATGGCTGAATCAAATGATTTTACTACGGAGAAAGAAGTATTGATGGAGTCCCGCGAAGAGTTCCAGTATTTCTCAACTGCGATGCGATCATCCTTGATCACAAGGAATGCACGTGTGTCTGCTTTTTTGAGAAACTCTTCTATGTTTTCTGTTCTTTGTTCTCCACTATAGGGCAGGGATACTTGCGCAGGGATGTCGAGAGTTGTTCGCTCAATGAAAGAAGGCAGTGAGGCCTTTTCAATTCTCCTCTCCGCGAATATCTTGAAGTCGTCCGTGTCAGAATTTCCATAGGCCAGGAGTCTGAATGCATAGAGTGGAGAGTCGAAAATGGAAAGGGCCCCGAAGAACAGAGCAAAGGCCACTGCTAGAAAGCCGAAGATCGCGAACAGCAAGAGGACCGGCTTCCATCGCATCATGAGCCGAGTGTGATGGTCCTCTTCAGTGTGCGCAACCGTTTTTAGATGCGGCCCGCGCGGTCAAAAAGATGCAAGATCTTTAGACTCGAACGCTCAAACCGTCATGTAGAGCATTCCTGTATGCAGTCCAGGCGGGGATGAGGCCAGCCAGAATGCCTGCAGCCAGGACGCATCCCAGATAGCCAAACTCCATAAGCGTTGGCATTTGCACGGGTATGAAGATCCCGAACTGATCTTCAATGATCGGTTGCAGTCCACCTAACAGCGCGTAAACGAAAACAATTCCCGTGATGCAACCGGCGACCGTAAGTAGGAACGCTTCTGATACGAGCAGAAGAAGAATATGATGCGATCTTGCCCCGAGAGAACGAAGAATGGACATTTCTCTTCTCCGTTCGTTTAAAGTGGTATATATAGAAAGAATCATGCCGGTAATTCCAACGAGTACCACAAAGACGCTGATGATTCGCAGTGCATCTTCTGCGTATCCCACGATTCGCCAGAGTTGTTGGAGAGCGTAGGCCGGAACCACTGCTGTGAGTGGCTCCTCTTTGTAGTCGTTCACGTTTCGCATAAAAGTGAGAACCTGACTTCTGTTTTGCAGACCAACCAGAAACGCAGTCACGGTATCCACTTTGATTTTCATTTTGCGCACCCGGTCTGCGCTGATGCGTTCCTCTTCTGATGGAGCGTATCCGCCCTTCCAGTCGATGTGAATCGCTTCCATTCCCTCCAGGCTGATGAACAAAGATCGATCAATCGGAGTGCCCGTGCGCTTAAGAATTCCTCGCACTGTAAAGGGTTTGTCTTCGTGCGATTCCAGGGTTTTGGCCGCAACTCCGTGAGAAACGAGTACCTTCTCTCCGAGTCCGTAGTGTAACTTTTCAGCCACTTCAGATCCAAGGACTACGTCGAATAAATCCGCGTTCGGAGCGCCGGAAGTAAACTCCAGTGATCTGCTATCACGAAATTTGTAGTATTTATAGAAGTTTTCGTTTGTGCCGACTACGCGATAGCCGCGATGGCTATCTCCGAGCGAAAATGGGATGGTCCACAGTACACCTTTTCTCCCCGACCAGTCTTTGAATGACTGATAACTGACATTGTTAGTGGAGTCTCCAATATGAAAGATGGAATAGAGCAGGAGCTGGACTCCGCCTGTTCGTGCGCCTACCAGGAGTTGTGCGCCGCTGATTGTGCCTTCAAAACTTTCTCTGGCCGCAGTTCTTACTCGCTCTACTCCAAAGAACAATCCAATGGATAGTCCAATCGAAAGCACAGTAAGAGAAGTTGTAAGCGCTCTATTCTTGAGTGAATGAAGTGTCAGGCGAATGTAGTTCATTTCTTTTGTACCCGTTTGCCGGATGAGGTTCTGGTTACTTTCGTGGCTGGTTTTTTGATGGCCGGGCTTACAGAAGGTGCCGCCAGATTTAGATCAGGCAATGAAATCGAACGGTCAAACAATCTGGCAAGGGATCGATCGTGGCTCACAAACAGAACCGCCGCTCCGCTCTTCTTTGTATTCGTGAATAAAAGCTCAAGGAAGCTTTCGCGATGGTCCGTGTCGAGCGCGGAAGTAGGTTCATCTGCGATGATGAGATCTGGATTCCCGAGAAGTGCTCTTGCTGCGGCCACTCTTTGCTGCTGACCCACGCTGAGATCGGATGGTTTCTTGTGCGCGTGCTCTGCGATTCCCAGGTGCTCTGCGATGATCCATGCTTCCGCCTCCACGTCCGCGCCCACTCTCTCTGCGCGATGAGGGTTCATTTTGCATGGCAATAGAATGTTATCTATGACAGAAAGGTAAGGAAGTAGATTGAACATTTGAAAAATATATCCCATTCGAGTGCCGCGCAGTCGGTCCCTGGCAGACGCGCTGAGCCGGGTGAGATCTTCTCCCAGGACGGAAACGCGACCGGAACGGGCGGATAGAATTCCAGTGATGATGGACAACAGAGTGGTCTTTCCGCTGCCGCTTGGGCCAAAGAGAAATACCTTTTCTCCCTGGCGCACGTGAAACTCTGGCATTTCTAGAATTTCAGGACCGTGGCTGTATGCGAAGCGAAGGTCCTTTATTTCAATTGCATTCAAAGCTCTACACTTCCCTCGTCGTTTTCTATGACAGTGGACACAGGATGATCCGACATCACTTGTACACGAATTTTTGTCAGATTAAAATCCCGGAATATCTTCGTGAAGGCGAATTTCAATTTTGAACCCGCGGGTGATTTCGCGCAAGTCACCTCGAACTCCCCATCCAGTTCACTATGTTCCCCTGTTTTTTCCCCCGGATGATCCGCATGCTGTTCTGTTTCAATCTTCAAGTCTTTGATTTTGATTTTGCAGCCGCGCGAAGGGTCAAACTGGAAAAGAACCGACAGATTCTTGCGAATCCGGTCCAGGCCGGCCTGCTGTCTGGCTTTGTCTGCTGCAGTGCGTGCGCTGTGTTCAAATCCAATTATATTCACTGCGGGAGAATGCAGGTCAATATCCACTTTGTTCCCATCCACGGTGACATCCAGAGAGGCGATCCCATGCTCATGGGCCCCGTGCTCACGGTGAGGTTCTGCAAATATGGGCACCAAAATGGTGAGAAATGCAATAGAGATGGTCAGGGGAATACGATTCATTGTCATTGATTTTACTCCAGAGTCGTATATTTGTAAATAAGTATTTTCTTGTCTAGAAATATTCCTGGGTGCTATCCGGGGAAACAACACATCTGCCCACGTACTTTGTTTAATACGAGCGCCCGGTGTCTATGCGGACAAAAAAAGGATTTATACTTGACGATCGTTCGGTTAGGGAGTCCATCTAAGCCGAGTCTTCTATGTATACGCTGGAACAATGTTTTCAATCTCTCAGGAAAAATGGCCAGAAGCTGACCCCGCAGCGGATGGAAATTCTGAGAGTCTTGTCTGAGGCAAGGGCGCCCCTGACTGCACGCGACGTACACACTCGAGTGAAAAAAAAATTCTCGCATGTAACCCTGGATACTGTGTACCGCAACCTTCTTATGCTTACAGGCACCGGATTTATCAGTCATATCAATTTACAGAACAAGGGTACGGCGCGCTTTGAATTTCAGGCGGGACATCACCACCATCATGCCATCTGTCTAGAGTGTGGAGCGGCGTTTTGTATTGATGTTTGTTTTGTGCCAGATCGAATCCCGGCTCCCAAAAAAGACAAAGGATTCAAAGTCACTTCGCACGCATTTGAGGTTTATGGTACGTGCTCAAAATGCGCGGCATGACGCTTGCTGCGAAGCAATGCGATCCGGTTTTATCCGGATCGTCTAAAATGTTCAGATTTTGGTTCTAGAAAGTGGAAGTATACCCCAGGTTTACAAAGTACAACCAGTGTGGAAGCTTCTGGCGCGGCACGTAGTTGTAGTTTGTATTTCCTGATCGTGTACGTACCGCCTGCGTGATGGCTCCGTTGATTGCATCGGATACAACACCTGCCTGGTATTTGGATGGATCTGCCACAAGGCCGTCTGCTTTGGTCGATCCACCATCAAGCCACACTGCACGAGTGGTTGCGGTGTCCGTGTCAAAAAATTCAAGCTTTGGTCTGTAGACTGCGTTGAATCCAACGTTGAATCCTTTGACGTTCAGTTGAACGGTCGTAGGAACATCGCGAACTCCCTGTAGATTCTGGGTGACCATGTAACCTGGGCCGGTGTTCACGGACACAGACATGGAGTCATTGATTGGAAATTCGTGGGAATACGTCAGCTTGTAATACTGGTCTGATCTGATCACATCGGCACCAGCATATAGTTTCAAATCTTTGAATTGAGGTAGGGCGTACGTGAGGAAGAATTCAGTGAGTATGTATCCACTGCCACCACTGATGAATGGATTTGCTTTCCCCGTGGCGTCTGACATGGTCTGCACGAGTAGGCCTCCGCCCATGGTCCCAATTTTCGTCTGGCGCTCATATCCAAGAGTCCAGTCCATTTCATCCAATCTGCGAAGACCGTTTGCTTCTTTGTAAGGCGCATAGATCGAATAATCTGCCACCGCACGAGTTGGAAAAGAGTTCGCAGTCGCCGCAGGCACAGGTCCCACTCCGCCGAATGTATTGATCAGATCTGTTCTTGCCTGTGCGAAAGCTGCGGCAGTGGAAGAGCCACTGGCGATGGAGCCATGTAAGAATCAAAAAAAGTAGTTTCATTTCCGTCTCTGCCGGATTCGATTCTCTGGTCAACGTCCGTGTCCTGTCGTCCAGCCAGAGCAAAGCTTCCTACCCAGTTGAATGTGAGCCCTTCTAGAGGGGTGTTGAAAGTAATGGAAGGTTGGAACATCCATTCGCCTGAATGAGTGCCGTACTGCTTGCGCTTTTGTTGCGCACGGCCTTTGAATGTGTCGTCTCCGCGAAAGACGCTGTTTGAAACCAGTTGCAGACTGACCTGAATGCTGGCATCCGGCAGAGCGGGTGTCTGCGAAGAAGGCGTTTGTGTATTTGTCTGCGCCGGATCTGCCTGTTTTGCAGGCTCCGTGGCTGGTTTGTTTTCTGCTGCTGGATCTCTGGGCACTTCCTGGGCGAAAAGTGCACCGTTCAGGGCAAGCGCGACCAGAAGGATTTTCGTTTGAGGCATCTTCATAAAGTTGGCCTGATTTATCGGTTGCAACCGTAAAAGCAACTTGTAAATCCAACAGAGTCGAATCTGGAGAAATAGTTGAGACTGTATCTCAATATGGGCAATCACTGATGAATCGTAAACCATTGTTCGGGCTGAAACTCGATTTGCTTCAGGGTGCTTTCGCACGACTGAGCAAGGAGGCACTGGCGATTCGATATGGAATCAGACCGAATCGCCCCATCGAGCTTTCATGGAAGGAATCGCCTCACCAGCCAGGTCTTCGCATCATAGAAGCGACTGCAGGTCCGAAGGTGGATGCAGGTCTGATCGTAGGAAGCGTTCGCATGGGCTACGGCCATCATCGCATGGCTTATTCCGTTTCCAGCTGGGCCATCGCACGCGGAGAAACTCCCTACCTTCACGATCTCCTGGCAATCGATTCGCCTGAAAGTAAATTGATTCGCGAATCAGACGATCTTTATAGTTTTCTAAGCAGGCTCGCATCTGAATGGGGCGGCCCCGTGGAGTGGGCATGGGGAATGGTCACTATGAACGGTGATCTGTCCTCGCTTCAGTTCTCCACATTACTTGCGGAGGGTCTTCGCAATTTGATTACAGATATTAAACCAATCCTTCCGCTTGTGTCTTCTTATCCATTGAATGGTCAGATGGCCGTGGCAGCCGGGTTTCGCAGAGTGGTGCATCTTGTGCCGGACAATCATCCTCAGTACTACTTACTGGTTCCGGGAGCTTTGAATCTTGTGCAGAGTAACGGTGCGTATGCGAAATTCATTCAGATGGGCGTCCCCGCGGAAAACCTGGCAGTGGCGGGACACTGGGTTTCGCATGACATCGCAGTGAATGCAGAGGCAGACTCAAGAGTGCGCATGGAAAGACTGGACGCGAAGAAGCCAGTGCGCGTGCTTTTTTCTGTTGGCGGCGCGGGGGCGCAAAAGAGTTATCTTTCGCGATTCATCCAGGCGATTGTGGATCTGATCCGATCCGGGCAGGTTCATCTCTGGGTGAATGCAGGAGATCATGCTGAAGTGGCAGATGCAGTTCGCACTGCTTTTGATAAATTGAAGATTGGTTATTCGACCGTGGAGTCCTTTTCGGATTTGCAGACATTCTGTAGCGCGTACCCTTTGCATGGAGACGATCCGGCGCGAAATGCAGTGGTGTTTCTTTTTTCTTCGCACTATGAGGCATTCACTGCAACGGATCTCTTGATCCGTCGTTGTGATCTTCTCTCTACGAAACCAGGGGAACTTGCGTTTTTCCCCGTTCCCAAGTTATTCGCAAAGAGAGTGGGGGATCACGAAGCCGCTTCTGCAGTTCGCTCGATGGAGCTGGGAGAAGGAACGGCAGAATGCAGGAGTCCGTCTGATGCAGCCGCCCTTCTTCGTAAAATGATTTCAGATCGTGATTTGTTGCGTCAGATGTCAGAGGCAGTGATTCAAAATGCGGCGGACGGCATTTACAATGGCAGCAAAACAGCAGTGGATATTGCGCTTTCGATGAAAGACGAATGATGTGCATTCTGAAACCATAACAGGATCTTGGAAAGGGAGCGAAAAGAACCTGGTTTTCAAGCAATGACCCGCGTCTGAATACTCTGAAACCTGGTTGGCGCCACACTGCGCTTCAATGAAAAGACATGCCATGCTAGGACATACGCAGCGCTGGGGCCTGTCAAACACACGACTGCCCTGAGCATACTCCATCCGTGCATTTATTGCGAGAGGAGCCATCGGATTTAAGGCAAATCTTCTTTACACTTGCAGAGCAGAATAGTAAGCTCACGCCATGCTTCTAGATAAGAGGAATTCTCTCATCTTTCTGATCATTTTGTTCGTTTCTTTGTGCACTCGTGTGGACGGCGATCCGGCATACGATCGTGCGCAACAACAACGCCAGCAGATGCGGGATTATAACAATCAGCAACGGTGGAATAGCGCAAATACTGAACTACAGCGCTCGTACGAAAGGGCCCAGGAAAATGCCAGACAGGAGTCCATGCGGCGGACCACGAACACTTCACCCACAACAACAAATCCAGGGCTCAACGCAGGGAAGAGTAACCCGGCGAGCCGCCCTGAACCCGGACAAAAACTCGATGAACCTGCAATACGGGAGCAGTTGAGGCGGCAATATTTGCTTCAAACACGGTTCGAGACTGCGATTAAGAGCGATGATGTTGATGAGGTCAGAAGCATCATCAAATCGGGCGCGTATGCGGATTGGCCGTCCGATGTTGAAGAGCCAGCTCTATTCCTCGCTGCCGGGGCTTCGTATCGATTATTCGCCGGTAAGCCAGGAGACAAATGCGCAACAGCGGCAAACCAACCTCACCCGGAGATCTTGCGGGTCCTATTGGAGGCCAAGGTCAACCCGAATCAAAAGGATCTGTACGGCAATACGGCGTTGTTTCAGGTGTCGGCGCGCGGATATTTGGAGGTTGCGCAAATGCTCATTCGTTCAGGGCCGACGTGAATGCTCAGAACGACAAGGGTGAGTCAGTTCTATACTATCTGGCTAGTAATCGTTGTACCGTGGGTGTCGACGCGGTGCGACTGCTCATTGCATCGAAAGCGGATGTTAACGCTACCAGTCGCCTACCTTACCATACGCTCGGGGAGTGCGTTCAAGCTGGCATACACCAGATGCTCTGTGAGGGGTATCTGGCAAGTAGCGGGCGCACGCCCCTGCTGGAAGCGGCCGCGCACGGGACAGAAGATTTCGTCAGCGTTCTGGTGGAGGCGCACGCGGATATTAATGCTCAGGATCCAAAAAATGGCAAAACCCCACTAATGGAAGCTGTTGAGCACGGGAACTCTGGCGCTGTAAAGGTTCTGATCGACGCTCATGCCGACCTCAATGCACGGGCTCGTTTTGGAGAAACAGCCCTCTTCTTCGCGCGGAGCAACGCAAATGTTACGCGATTGCTGATCGCGGCGAAAGCGGACCTCAATGCGCGTGATCAATGGGGCCATACCGCCTTGTACTGGGCCAAAAAGCGCTCTTGCGAAATAGACCTATTCGGCCTTTGTCTCTATCACGGTGCCGATGAGGTTGCGGATTTGCTCAGAGCCTCCGGGGCAGAGGACTGACCTATGCGTTACCTTAGAGTATACAGCCTTTGGACTTTCTTGGTCTTGGTTGTGAGCTGCGATTGCAGGAAGTCCCCGGAACTGATGCCCGCCCAGGAACTTTATCGGGCTTGCACAGGTCAGGGAATAAGCTATACAACTCTTCAGCCAGAACGCGGGCTTGTGAGATCGAAACATGTAGAGGATTACTTTAAATGCAAGGATCCTGCAGAGAGCGCGCGCTGCCCTATTCGCGCGGCCGGTGAGGAGGAGAACAATGATCGGGCGTACCGCCAGGCATTTGACTACGTGAGGACAGCCTATATTTGCATTCACCTTCCCAGTGGCCAAACGTCCACGTACGGTGGTGGGCGGGCTTCCGTCACTGTGAACGCTGCCCACCAGCAGGTGCTCCGTATTCCACAGCTCTTGTTCCTCACAAGAGATCAAGAGTGGAACTGGATCGCACGCTTGAAATTCGCATCCCTTCGAATGCCACGCTCGCTGATCTGGACATCTACATTTTCGCGAAGCCGACGCTTCCAAAGAACAGTGCATCGTCACTCGACGTCAAGCTTTCGGATCTAACGGCCTATGCAGTGGTCAAACACGATTGCGTTTTCGAAGCTGAACAAAGGCACAGTGGACCCTTCCAATTATCCTACGACGCGGCTAGCAGGTGCGCGAATCAGTTACTGTTGTCGGTGCCGACTGGAAAAAGCGCAGATTTGACCACAGAAGGACTGGAGAATCTCCTGGAGGACAACTCTCCATCACGGAAGTAGCCGCGGACTCAGAGGAACGGATTCGCGATTGCGGTTTGGCACGTAACCCAAGCCGAATGAGGACGTGAAAGAATGGGCTCGAAGTATTTCAGATTCGCTTTGCGGAAGGTTTCATAACGTGAGACGCACAGCGGGATTTGCTTAACCTGGATCACTTCATGGCTTCTGGTTTCTTTGCTTTGCACATGCGTGGATCGCGGGGGAACAACTGCCGCTGCTGCATTTGAATGCCTGGATCGCGAGAAATCTGTCTTCAAGGTGAATCTCTTGAACTGTTAGAGGCATCGAGGAGATTTGAGCGGGGGTTTGAGAGATTTCAGAAACGCAGCGGCACTTTGCGCGGTTTTTTTAGTTTTCAATTGAGCTTTCGCCATCTTTTCGATCTTGCCTTCACTGCACGCGAAGGGGTTATTTCTTTTTTTCTGCCCGGTATTTCTTCACAGCTTCGTCGACCTTCGCGGGAATAATCCACCCGCTCTTTGTCCAGAGATCCTTGTGGAGGCTGAAGTCCTTTTTGAGAATCATCAGCGCGTATGCGCGGCTTTCTGCCGTCGGAGAATCGAGCGCGTCTTCCATCATTGGCGTGAGAATGGGATCCTGATGGTCCATTAGCAGGGCGATGTACCAGTCTTTTTTCGACCAGGGGAAAGATGCCTTCCAGGTGGCTGCAATGGGCGCAAGATGCTGCGTTTTGATTTTGTCCCGCATTCCTTCAATCAATTCTCCATCACCTTTCTCGATGGCTGCGAGGGCTTCTTTGACTACTTCCTCTGTACTTTGCTTTGGTCGTTCCGATAGTATCTGCGCGGGCATCCAGAAAGCGAGCAGAACAGAAATCGCATAAGAAGTTCTTTTTTGCATTCGCCAGAAAGTGGAAGTTTGTTCCGACTGTCAAGCTATGAGACCTACCGGGACTGTGATTCGATCCTTTTTCAACTGGAGCGGAGGCAAAGACAGCGCTCTGGCTCTCTATCACTGCAAACAAAATCCGGAGGTCGACATCGCGCATCTGGTGACCTCTGTGAACGCGCATCATGGTCGAATCTCCATGCACGGAGTGAGGGAGAGCTTGCTGGACGCGCAGGCAGAGGCGCTCGGGATTCCCATGCGCAAACTCTATCTTCCCGAGTCTCCAGACATGAAGGAATACGAATCGTTGATGTCGCGTCTGGTAACTGACCTCGTCGCAGATCAGTGCACGCATGCGATTTTCGGAGATATTTTTCTAGAAGACCTCAGGCGCTACAGAGAAGAGAAGCTGGCAACGCAAGGGTTGCAGGGTCTGTTTCCTCTGTGGAAAAGAGATACGTCGGAACTGATTCGCGAATTCCTGGACCTGGGATTTAAGACCATGCTCGTATGCGTGGATTCATCGCTACTGGATCAGTCTTTTGCAGGGAGAATCATTGACTCTGATTTTTTGAACGACCTTCCGGAGAATGTAGATCCTTGCGGTGAGAACGGCGAATTTCACACATTCGTTTTCGACGGTCCCATTTTCCAATCGCCCATTCCTGTTGCAAAGAGGGAAGTCGTCTATCGTGAGTATCCTGCACCTCAGGGAGGGAAGCCCATAGGATTCTACTTCCAGGACATTGAGACGGTCCCATGAGGAGGAGGATCAGAAATGAACGTTAGACGGCATATCTTTCTTTTTTCCCTTACGCTGACCGCGTGTCAGGGGCCAACCAGGCTGGCGGAACACTGGGAAGTTGGTGAACTGAGCGTGGATGGAAGAACTGTATTCGGATCCACACTCGATGGGATTCGCAGCGTCGGTCGGGATGGCTCGCGGGGTACGCTCCTTGTGCCGTATCGCACTTCGGTGTTTGAAGAGAGCCAATATCGGCCGGGGCGAATCGCGGTGGATGATTCATATGTCTATTGGACACAGCGGGAGGCACCACCCGGGTTGGATGGTGTGCGCCGGGTGAAGAAAACAGGCGGATCTCCAGAGAGTGTGATGAAAGTAAACAGCCTCGCGCAATCTCAACCGCTTCACTTGCAGCTAGACCATGCGTTCGTGTTTGTCCTGACGTATGGCCGCGGTCAGTTTGACAACTGGATTGCAGATACTGCCGGGACCTACGAAGGCGGATCTCTGGTTCGAATCGACAAGAAGGATCTGTCCGTGATGGATCTCGCTTCGCGTGTGCGCGCCGGATCTGGACTATGTGTGGATTCGCAGTTCGTATACTGGTCAGAAGGTGGAACGTTTCATAGAACCATCTCCGGTCTCGCGGACCATGTGTATAACATGGACGGCAAAATCTACAGAGTAAGAAAAAACGGTGGGAAACCTGAGTTGCTCGCGTCCGGTTTGGACAACCCTACCGAACTGAGTATAAGCGGCGGAAACATTCGTTTTAGAAGCGGACGACACTACCAGAAGAACAGCTGGACGGATGATCTCGGATATTTTGAAATTCCAACGTCAGGCGGCGATGCAAAGAAAATAGCGCCGTATCCTTACTTTGAGATGGGTCAGAACAGATACTGGTTGCGGATTGAATATTTTGGACCGGCCAATCCCGGTCGGAGGGCTCACCATTTTCTCGAAAAAGAGAGCGCGGCGGGCAAGATCGAAAGGCTTTACTCAACAGACGATGACATCTCCGCATTCACACTCGATGGTGGGGAATTCTTCTGGTTGCAGGGCACCGACTACACACTCATGAAGATGAAGGTTCGGTAACAAGCGATCATTGCGGGTTTGAAATCATCTTGACATAGCCCGGGTATTTACTTTGATGTCAAAGTAAATGGATTCCAGGAGAATCATTCATCTGCTTTCGCGTACGAGAGACCGAATTCAGAAGCATTTTCAGCATGAAATCGATGGGTTGAAAGTGGGCAAAATTGCGCCCGCCCACGGCTCGGTTTTGTATGCGCTCATGGACGGCCCGAAGGCAATGCAGGATCTTGCGCGCCTGATAGAGCGAGACACGTCAACAGTAACGGCCCTGGCAGATAAGCTCGAGAAAGTTGGACTGGCGCAGCGAACGGTTGCGCCGCACGATACTCGTTCCTACTTTATGGCACTCACGCCAAAAGGAAAGATCGCGGCGCGTAAGGTCATTGGAGCCTCGCGCGGAGTCGTGACCAGGATCTTCAAAGGTTTTTCTGCAGCGGAGCGCGAAGAGTTTACCCGCCTGCTGTTCCGGGTTTATCAGAATATGGAGGAGTAATTTTTTATGCATTAGTTTGATGTCAAAATAAAATAGATTCCGATTCGAAAAGAGCGGAACAAAGGAGATGAATATGCTGGAAGAAAATAAGAATCTGGTTCGCGAGTTTTTTGAGGCGATCAATCGGCAAGACCTGGCGAGGGCAGAAGGGATGCTTTCGGAACAGCTCAGCTGGTGGATCATTGGAAGGGCAAAGATATCGGGGCAAAAGGATCGTCGTTCAGTTCGCATTTCGTTCAAAATGGTCTTCAGGGGTTTTGATCATTTTGCTTTCACGTTGCATGACATCACAGCGGAGGGCAACCGGGTGGCGGTGACCGCTGAATCGCGGGGGCGCCACAAAAGCGGGAAAGACTACAACAATCATTATCATTTTCTTTTCTTCATCGAGGACTCACAGATTATGCAAGTCAAAGAGTACTTCGACACCGAGCATGCGATGTGGCTTGAGGCCGGCTAAGCTGTTGACGGCGTGACATCAACGTAACGCTACGCATGCGATGATTCAAAATGCAGCTGACGGCATCTGCAACAGCGGCAAAACGGCAGTATCGCACTTGCGATGGAAGGACGAGGGATGATTTATCGGACTCAGAATCCGCACACTGAAATTTTCGAAAAACTATACGACATCAGCTCTGAAACTACGACAGACACCACTCTGCGCTCCGCTGAAAGCGCTTCCCTTGTCTGGTCTGCGATGTCGTTTTCAGAACGCGCTGTACGCATCCGGGCTCTCGCAGATGGACTATTGCGCAGAAAAGATGAATTCGCAGCAGTGATGGCGCGCGAAATGGGCAAGCCCATTGGCCAGGGACTCGCTGAAATAGAAAAGTCAGCGGTTCTCATTGAGTTTTATGCCGCGAAAGCAGAATCATTTCTTTCTCCTGAAATCATCCCGAGCGAGTCTTCTAAGAGTTATGCTTGTTTCGATTCTCTGGGAGTTGTCTTTGGAATCATGCCCTGGAATTTTCCTTTCTGGCAGGTTCTGAGGTTTGCTGTTCCTGCCTGGATGGCGGGGAATGCGGCTGTGTTCAAGCCCGCTCCGATTGTCCCAGAGTGCGCGGTTCTTCTCACATCGCTTTGCCGCGAGTTTGAAGTTCCGCTCTGGCATCTTTTCCTCGAAGAAAAAGCAACAGCCCAGGTGATGACCGATCCGCGCATTTCTGTGATATCTTTTACGGGCAGCGTTCGTACAGGGAAGTTGATTGCTGCGCGAGCCGGTCTGAACATGAAGAAGGGCGTTTACGAACTTGGCGGGTCTGATCCGTATCTGGTTCTTGAAGACGCGGATGTATCGCGCGCAGCGAGCATCTGTGCCAGCAGTCGACTGATCAATTCAGGCCAGAGTTGTGTCGCCGCCAAGCGCTTCCTCGTGCATCGGAGCTTGAAGAAATCTTTCGAAGAAGCATTCGTGGCCGCGATGAACGTTTCCTATGGAGATCCTTTGACCAATCCTGCCCTTGGACCTCTGGCCAGACCGGACATTCGCATACACCTGGCAGATCAGGTTCGTTCGAGCGTTTCTCAAGGCGCGAAACTGCTGTTAGGTGGAGAAATTCCAGATCAGAAGGGGTATTATTTCCCGCCCACAGTGCTCACAGATCTTTCCACGGAGATGGCGGTCTGGGACGAAGAAACATTTGGGCCAGTGGCCGCTCTTCACTATTTCGATTCAGACGAGCAGGCGATCGCTCTTGCAAATGACAGCGATTTTGGCCTGGCCGCCGCTGTTTTCACTGCAGACTCTGCAAGAGGCGAGAGTGTGGCTCTCAAGCTCAAGGTGGGCAGCGTATCCGTAAACGATCTGACACGATCGGATCCAAGATTTCCATTTGGAGGAATCAAGGATTCGGGAATGGGTAGGGAACTGGGATCGTTTGGTATCAGAGAGTTTACAAACATCAAGACTGTCAAGATCGCCTAACGCCTGCGCGATCTGAATCATTTTTCAATCAGCTTCAGCAAATCTGGATTTTTCTTGTCCTGCGCTTCTTTTCGTATGTGATCCGCCAGAGTTGCTCCGCGATGGCTGCGCATGGAGAGTGGCAATCCCCACTTCAGTGCGCGAGCTACGTCCAGGTTTCGTCCAGCTGTAACCCAATCAAACACCTCGCAAGCCGCGTCCAGCAGTCGCTTCCCTTCGTGATCATCTGTGAGGTGAAATGGAACAGAATAGAAGTGAACGCTAAATGAGCTCATGTCTGGAGCAGTTTGATCGCACACAACAATGGAAGTCCCACCGGCACCCTCTACGCTCACGGGAATAGTTTCGCGCGACCCTATTGAGGAATTTGCTCCTGTGACTACTGAGTAGAGTACGTCCAGATCGTTGCGACCCGGCTGCGTAAAAAAGATCGGGTTCAGGAGGAAACCGTACGAGACGCCGTTCACCTTTGGAATCAGTAAAGGCGGCTTGCGGTAGGCGATCTGCAGAAGCTTTGCGTCTTCTGCTGGAGCCTTCACTCCCGCGTAGTAAGTTGTGCAAGAGAGAAGAAAAAGTAGAAGCAAAGATGCAAATTTCAAATTAAGGGCTCCTGTAGAAAATCAAGAACTGCGCGCCGAACGACCTCCTTTTCGCCATCCGCGATCCAGGACACCCAGAAAACGGGGAGAGCGAGGATGCCGGAGAAGCGGTAGCCTTTCATGTTGTAAGAGCGGATTCTTTTTGCGACGAACGATCCCTTTGTCGCATCGAAGTGATAGAGAGCCACATCGACTTGTAGATCCTGCGACCCGAAATGGGGGATGACTCCCAGCGTTCCCAGGGAAGCAACTGCCCAGTAGGCAGAGGCGCTCTGCCACCGCACTACATGGGACTGCGAACACGCAATCTCAATAAAAGGATCTCGTCCGCCCTT
Organism: Leptospirales bacterium; assembly: GCA_019694685.1. GTDB lineage: Bacteria > Spirochaetota > Leptospiria > Leptospirales > Leptonemataceae > JAEUSB01. The sequence goes on along the minus strand of JAIBBM010000031.1, from coordinate 24,562 downwards.
ATTCTGATAATCCAGTCGCGACTTTTCCTGCACGGCCCGGGTGTAGCCAAATTTCCGCAACATCTCGGCCACGGCTACGTCTGCTTTTGCTATTGCTCCGACTCCAGCTTCGCCGTATGACGTAACGGAAAAGTGAAATTCCTCTTTGTTATCAAGGGTGGTTGTCTGGTCTGGTTTTCCTGTGTACCACGTGATACAACTCGGCATCGTCGATGTTAATACTACGATAGTGAGCCACTTTCCTATTCGGGGAATCTTACGTTGACTTTCTTGCATTTTATTCTTCCCTCCTCGCGCTTGCAAAACTCTGCTTCGTCCGAAATGGCCCAGTCAATGCGAGCAATCCGATAAGTTCCCTGGTTCGTTGGTACCAGAACAACGGTTTCGAACGATTTGCACGCGCACACTGCCAGCAGTAGGAACATGGCTGCTTTCATAGCTTCTTGCCCTCCACAATGATCGCATCCCGAAGCTGGAAAGATGGATTCATTTTCCGGCATTGCAGGATATTCGATGCACTCACTTCGCATTCAACGTCGATCCAATGAAGGCTGGCCCAGAAACAGTAGAATGTGAGTTCGGATTTTCTGGCCGTAATGCGCTTTCCGTCGGACGATCCCCGTGGATCCAGGAGGCCTGACGTAGTTGTGCATGCGATCGTAGAGCTCATACAGAGTGTGATTGATAAGAGTAGTCTCTTCATTGACCTTCTCCATCCGGCCATTCGACCATCATCTTTGTGCATTCAAGGTCCTGGTTGGCCTGAATCTTGCACCTAGCAATGTACGGCTCAAGTGCGTTTCCGCTGCCCGGACGTGGCTGTGCCATTGCAGAGATCAAGATTGAGTCTTCTGCGAAGGGTACTGCACTGTATACGTGCGTAGCGCTCTGACAGCTGCTCAAGCAAGCCACAGAAATCGGCAACAAGAGTTTTCCAACATTTGTCAACATGGGCTCATTTTAGTCCTGGACATAGGTGCTTGTCGACTTGATTCATGATTGTGGTCGCGGTTAGAAAATATTCCTGCAGAAAAGTGAAGGAGACGGAATTCTCTCCGCGTAGGAACGAATGATCTTTAGATTTGTCTGTTGCTTCGTGGTTTGCTGCGCACTTCAGTCTCCAGCTTTTGCGGAAAGGGTAGTCGATTTGACCGTTCAGGGTATCCGTGAGGATATACTCTCGATGAGCGAGGTGTGCCTGAATGGGCCTTTCGATCCGGCGAAGGTAGAAAGTGAATGCACCTGGAAAGAGACCCAATGGGCGCAGGAAAGCTTTGGGTATGTGGAAGGGCCAGTATGGGTACGTTTCCATGTCCGAAATCGTACAGCTCCCACTCACTGGCTCCTGATTTCGGAATATCCGTGGATTGATCACGTCGATTTGTTCGAGCACCGTGACGGTAATTTGCGACTCGTGGAAGAGAGCGGAGATTCAGTATCGGTTACCCGTGCAAGTGTTCCCGCCAAACAGCCCACCTTTGCACTTGAGCTGCCATCAAATCAGGAAAGAGTGTATTATGTTCGGTTCGTTGGCAATGCTGAGATCTATATTGGCCTGACACTCGAAGACAATTTGACCTTTGGGACGCGATCCTTTTCTGTTCGCGATCTATTTGTAGCCTTCGTTGGGATGAGTCTGCTTGTCTTTGTTGCAAATAGTTTTGTCTGGTTTCGGCTGAGAGCTCCTCTTTCTCTCTACTACTGTCTCTTCAATGTTTCGTCACTCGCCTATGGGTGCCTGCTCGACGGTTCGTTCCTCAGAATGGCGTTGAAGACGACTAGATTCTCTGATGATCAGCTCCATTTCGGAATCGGACTCTTCGCGGCAGGAAGCATTCTGCTTTTGTGGACAAGGCTCATCCCGATGTCTGATCTCTTTCCGCGCCTGAACAAGTTCAGTCGTTGGTATGCAATTGCCAATTGCGCCGCAGGTTTGCTCACCGTCATCGGAGTCTTTCCGCACCTGGTAGTTGATGTTCTGGCGCGGATTTTGATGATGTATTCGAATCTTCTATTCTATCCGACGGCAATCATCGCATACAGGCGTGGGTTTCGACCCGCCCTGTATCCTATCTTCGGCATGCCGGTTTTTTCGGTGTTCATGTTTTGTTATCTGATGTCCGGCGTTGTTTTTTCTGGCAACCTCATTTGGAAGAACTCCGTATGGTACGCATACCTCGTTGAGTATTCCGTATTCTTCGCTTCCATGGTTTCCAGAATCCGATTTGAAACGTCGGGTCAAATGGAGACCTTTCGCGAGTCACTCGCACGGAAATCAAGACTCACGGGACTGGACATTGAGCAACTGCGATTGCGATTGGAAGAACAACTGAGCCAGGGAGTTTATGAGGACGAGACTTTGAGCATTGCGAAACTCGCATTGCTTCTGAAAATTCGTCCTGATCAATTGTCTGAGTTGATCAATGTTCTGTACGGCATGGGCTTCCGCCGCCTGATCAATTCTAGACGAGTAATGAAGGCCCAGGAACTCCTTGAGACCCAGCTCGATCGCACTGTCCTTGCCATTGCGCTGGATACTGGATTCGGAACGAAGGCCGCTTTCAATCGCGAATTCAAATTGCAGACCGGGCTCACGCCAACAGAGTACCGTAGGCGAAACAGTACTCTCCGGCGGCCCTGACACCATGTTGGGAATTTCGGACGCACTTTCAAGGCCGCCTAACTTTCCCAGTCCCTCCATCTTTTGCGGCATGCCTGGTCACCTCTCTGAAAAGAGTTCGTACTCGGGCGATATTTAAGTTCCCTTTCGCAAGCTCTGAAACCCTCCAGCTATCTTCGAAATCAAACTCGAAGCCATCCGTGCGTCTAAGATATATGATCGCCATTCGAAAGGGTCGGGCTGCATCGCGTCCAATACCTGATATGTACTGAGATATGATGATAATGTCTGTCAGACCATTTTCGTCCACGTCCACAAAGGATACGGCATCCATATCGTGGAAGATGAAGTTGATATCAGCGTCAGGGAGTTTTGTATGCGAGCCGTCGCCGAGTTTCAAGTAGATCTTGAGTTGTTCGTGCGGAGGAGCCGATTCATCTTTTACAGGAACAAAAGTGACCGGTCCCAGCAATGAATCCTGAAAAGTGAAAGTCTGTTCACGGATCGGTTTGCCAGGGATTTTTTCAATGGCAGGAATCTTGTCTTGTTTGCAGGATGCAAACGCCAGGAAGAGGACTGGAGCATTCTGAAGAAGCATTTCGATTAGTCTCGGTAAGATTCTTCTCATGTCAGTATTCCCCTGATTCTTCGTGACTCGCGCTCTTTCCTACCGTAGCATGTTCGCGAAATTTGAGTCACAACCGAAAGAGCACTCACATTTGTCATTGTGCGGGACGAACGTGCACATGCATCCCGCAAAACAAAGATTGGTATCCGTGGAATAGGAAGCTTCTGTCTGTTGTTTTCGGATTACATACTTGCGGTAGTCACGCCCAATGGGAACTACAAGTGGAATACCGATGCAGCCAGCATGCAGATACGGCCCCCACCATCGGTAGCCAATCGGAGTCCTTAGCTCGTCAAAGCCGAGGGGCTTGTAGTAATAGTAGTACCACTCCTCAGTCTCAGAACTGGTTTTTACAATTGCATCTGGTGCGCCCTCACGGTCCCTCAGTTCGCTGGACGTAATTGGATTTGAGTCTGGCCCAGAATGAAAGCGCTCGGTAGATTCGAAGAAACCGGCACCGAGCCCGATGCAATTCAGGCCCATGCACAATTGCGCGAGCATGGTCCATATGGCGAGTGCGCGAATCAACAATGCCTCCAGTACAGTTGCAGCGCGACGAGCAGAATCAGGTATGGGAGTACGCTTATCAAAATGTTCCATGCAAACCGCAAATAGGCACGAATCGTAACGTAGAACAAGTAGAAAGTGCCTACAAGCATTGAGGCGGCAAAGCAAATTGCGCCTATGCGACCAAGTAGCCCGGCCACGTTGGCTGCAAAATCATTCATGATATCAACGTTTCGTCGTTGGATTTCATCTCGCTTCCAGTGCGGCGCGGACTGCTTGAACTTGTCGTTGGATGCTATTCCTGAACCGCACAGCAGTTACGGGCCAGTAGAGCAGCGCAACCGGGATTAGAATCAAGATAACCGGGGAGTTTCCTACGGCGCAGATAAACAAACCAAATGCCAGCAACAAGAAGCCAAGAAAGAGGGAGAACTTCCCGTCTGCAGCTAAGAACACGTTCGTGGATTCAGCGCCCTCCGCCGTGTAGTCTCCTTTTAGAAAGAAGCGAATGGTTGCGCGCCTCTGGAAGGAAGGGACGTATTCTCGCATCCAGAAACTGCCTCCACTGCACTCACCTTCAAACCCGCGTCCAGAAACCCATCCCTTTTCTGGAGTAAGTAATTTGTGAATTCGGATCTCTACCTGATCTATACGGAGGGGTACCCGGAAGGAAAACCCTATGCTCATTTTCCAAAAATGTTGCTGTAATTCTTTCATGTGCCCGGGCTACGCATCTGGCTTCCATGGTCTGTAGTTGGGATTGGGAACGAAATCGCCGGTGATGTTTCCATTACCATCTACTTTCCATGCCCCCACAATGGCAGATGCTGGTACAGCGTCGCCTAACGGATCACGGATAGGATAGGAACCATCAATTTTGTAAACGAAGCTGTTTGGATTGTTGCGTGCAGCTTCGATCAGCTCCGGCGGTATTTGATGAGGGCTTTGGCCCGGAATCTGTTGTTTTTTCATTTCGCAAGAAATTGTCCTTCAGGGCGTATTTCGCGTACTTGCCTTATCCTGCACCCGTTCGGGATCGTCTCGTAGGCGTCCGTGAAATCAAAAATTCCCGTTACAACTACTTGTTCGTTCGATCTATGGCCTTTCCCTGCAGCGTCCCTGAACGCGAAGTCTGTTTTTCTGAAATTCTCAGGAGGCATATCCATTGTGTTAGGTCCGCTTCCGGGCACAAGGTCTATAGTAACAGAGGGTTCGAGCTGCTCCTCTGTCAGTTGCAGGTTCACAGAGCATTTGCCAGACTTGCAAAAAATAACCACAGGCGGTACGAGATAGCCAGAAATTGCTACTGGTTGATCTGAGAGTTCTTTTGCAGACTTATCACACTTGAATTTGGAGAGCTCGATTTGTCTGATGGGCCTGGTGTCTTTACACGCAAATGACAGCATTGAAAGAATCACCGCGATCGAAAGTTTCATAGCCAAGCAGGCTGAGTATTCTTTGGTCAGTCAAATGGAATTGGCGGATGGATCCGCCATTTGCGCATGAGTCGCGATTCTCTGGAAAGTGCAATGGTTCCTTCGGTTCATTTCAGCCAAGCCCGTTTTTGCAGGACCAGCCAATCGTGCAGTAAAGGATCAACAAGTAGTTGAAAGGCCCAAAATAGAGCAGCTGAAACGGGGCAGTTACAATATCAACTGGAACCGTTAAAGGATAGAGGAAATATGCATGGCCGATTCTAGTTTCACGCTCGGGTTGAAGGATTCCTAAGGATATCGTCAGCTCAGGAGACCCGTTCCTCCCGCGCCATTTCAGTTCCGTGATTTCCGCTCTGGAAATCTCGTTGCTCCGGTCACCGGGTCCTGAATCCGGCAAGAAGACCAGCGCCTGCTTCTGCTTCGCCAGGATTTCCCCGTTTGGCTCCATGAAGGTTTCTCCCTTCGGACAAGCGACTTATTCCCCGGATTCAATCGTGATGTTTGTTGCCAGTTCCTTACGACGAAAGCAAGCTTCCTTTTGCGTAAGGATGTCACTAGCATCTGCAGGGGCCGCTTGGCCAATACGAGCTTTGATGGTCTGCCTCTCCTTGCCAGACGACTCGCAGAAAATGCTCCGACTCCTCGATTGAGACAATCAATGTCGGCTTTCTGGTGGTCTCAATCGTTTTTGGCCCCAGGCGGTTTTTCGCGATGGCTGTTAAGCAATTTGCATACAAACAAGAATGTCGCAATCGCCCACAAACCTGGAGCGGACCCGTTTATCAGATTCCAGGTTTTTGTTTTTGAAATGCTATTCCTCACAACCTGCCATGATCCTCTCTTTTTTCGTCTGTTCTCCGCTCGACTATACATATTTCGAAACAAGCTCTATAAGGATTCTTGGCGCAATCCCTGCGAAGGCACCGGCGAGGATCGCGGCGGCAATCCACCAGTTCATGATGAACTCGACACTTGCAGGGTTCAGTTGTTTACCGGATGACAATCGGACCGGGCCTGCCACATAGGCAACATTCGCGCGCAGAGACAAATCGCGCGCAAGATCGACCAGGTGTTCCTTGAAATCCTTCAGGGGACTGATGCGATGGATGCGCCCTCCATCAAAAAGGAAAAGATAGTAATGGGTTTCCATCCAGATGATGCGGCTATGTGCGGTTAGCGTCCGGCAAGGGTTGACACCCACTGAAACAATTCTGCCTGTCTGTGCACCAAACAGACCCTTGATCGTAAATATCCTCTCTTTTAGATTGAGAACGACTTGATTTCGCATGTAAGCTCCGAGCAAGATGAGGCTGATTCCAAAGGCCGTCAAGGCAGCTATGAGCATGAAAGGAACACCGGATCGAATCAACTGGCCCGAACCAAATAACAGCGCGAGGCACATCGCACTTCCGAAACAGACGGGGAAAGCTCGCCCCGCATGTCCAAATGAATAGGCCACTGTTCCGTGCGCCTGATCGTATTTCCCTGACTTGACAACCAGGGACAGCTTCTCTTGCACAAGATCCCGTACAGCCGGCTCCTGTGTCTTCTCCCCTCCCACAGGTTCTCCGCGTCAGTCTTGATCGCCCAACGTTCATGGATCTATTTTTTTGCCGCGTACTCGCAGACTTTCTGCATGACGCAATTTCCACAGTCCGGAGCAGTTGGTCTGCATACATCTCTGCCCAGGAATGAAATGCACATTCCTGCGTCTGCCCACATGGACTCCGGCAGAACTGCCATGATTTCCTTCTCCATTTTTCCCGCGTCTTCCTGTTTTGAAATTCCAAGACGAGGCGCCACTCTCAGAACGTGAATGTCTACGATCACTCCAGCACCCTTGCCGCCCAGCTCTCGAAGAAGAACGCTCGCAGATTTGCGTCCGATTCCCGGCAGTTCCGTGAGCGCTTCCATCGTGCGAGGAATTTGTTCACTCTCTTCGAGCTTCGAGGCGATAGCGAAAAGCCATTTGGACTTATTTGCGAAATTTCGAACTCCCTTCAAATAAGGATACAAATCCTCTGCACTGCCACGAGCGATGGAGCGGAAGTCAGGATAGGCTTTCAGGAATTCAGGGGCGATTTTGTTGATGAATGCGTCGTTTGTTTGCGCCGACAGAACCACTTTGACTAGAAGTTCGTAGGGACTGGAGTAGTTGAGGGGATGAGGTTCTTTTCCGTATTTCTGGATTAGTTTTTGAAACGCCTGGGGCCACGCTGTCGTTTTCTTCGCAGCCTTCTTTGCGGGAGCTTTCGCACTCTTTTTTGCCGCAGGTTTTGCTCTGACGGCTGATTTGCTTTTTTTTCGGGCCTTCGCCTGCGCCATGTTATAGACCGGACCTCAGCAGGTCATGCAGGCGAAGAAGGCCCACAGGTTTTTTATCTGAATCCACAACGGGCAAAACGGAAACGGGAGACGGACGGTTCTCCATGAGGTCAAGCGCGGATAGCGCACTTGTGCCTGTTTGAATGTGAATCGGGTTTCGCGTCATGATGTCTACGATCTTGCATTTAAGAACGTCTCCAAATTTGAGGATGGATCGCCGGATGTCTCCGTCCGTGATCAATCCAATGAGTTTTCCCGATTCGTCTGCGATCATGACTCCGCCGAGGTTTGGTTTGGACTCTACCTCTAGAAGTTCTGCCATGCTTGCGTGTTCGCCAACGACTGGCAGGCCTCTATCTAGAATCAAAAGATCTTCCACTTTCAAGAGAAGCCGTTTGCCCAGCTGCCCTGCCGGATGAAGAAGAGCAAAATTTTCCTGTTTGAATCCACGAAGTTCGCAGACAGCGCTGGCAAGTGCATCTCCTACAACCAGAGAGACGGTGCTGGATGCAGTGGGCGCGAGATTGAGAGGATCCGCTTCGCGGCTCACGGACGCATGGATGATGACATCTGACATTCTTCCTGCCGTGGAATCTGATTTTCCAAGAATGGAAATCACAGGGTTTCCCATTTTGCGAATTGCCTGGAGCATCAAAATTACTTCTTCGGATTCTCCACTCTTCGCAAGCACAAGCAACACATCGTTTTTCTGAACTGCTCCGAGATCTCCGTGGAGCGCTTCTCCTGGATGAAGGAAAAACGATGGTGTGCCCGTGGATGAAAAGGTAGCCGCGAGCTTTTGCGCGATGAGCCCTGACTTTCCCATACCGCTGAGTACAAGTTTGCCTTTGCAGTTCTGAATCAGATCGATTGCGCGCGTAACAGAATCGGTGTCGATGAGGCTTGCATTTCTTTGCAGCTCGTCGATTTGCATTTTGTAGCTTTTTTCAAAGAGTGAAAATGGGTTCATTGGCGACCTTCGTGAAACGGCTTGTTATATGATGAGTTTCTCAACATCCAGGATGTCAATTTCCGCGCTCGCCATAAGGGCGCAGTGTTCCAGTTTAACAAAAATTCTGTCTTTGTTTTTTACTCGCGCCACTACTCCGCGAATTCCTTTGAAGGGCCCGGATCGCACGATGACTTTCTGTCCCTCCGGCAAATTCTCTTCCGGATGGGCCTGGAGATCATTGGCGTTGTCTACCAGTATATGGAGGTAGCCAATGTCATCATCAGGAATGATGGCCGGTCTTCCCTCGTGCTGCACAAAGCGAAGAGCGCTTGGATGCAAGAGTACGTCCAATCGTCTCTGATAGAAGGGCATGTGAATGAAAAGGTAGCCGGGGAAGAGTGGAAATTCCACTACCTTGATGCGATCTGACCACTTCCTTTTTTTGGGAACCAGAGGAAGGTAGTAGTCGATCTTTCTCTTGGAAAGGAACAGAGAAATTCTCTTCTCACATTGAGGCATTGTATACAGGGCATACCATCTGGTTTCTTCCGACATCCCGGAAGGTTGCGCCTGAATCACAGGTCCTCTCCGAGGATCATGTCTCCGGTTTTCTTATCTTTCTTGAGAGTGCGCCCCGCAAGGTTTTCCTCCGGACGGACTCCGTCTCCACCCGGTCTCATGAAAAGCAAATCTTGATCGCTTAACGTGGATCCGCTCTTGATGTCGCGCGCCGCATAGACTCCACGCCTTCCGAATTTGCGAGGAGCGGATTCTGATTTCTGTACCTGTTTGTTTCCGGATCTGCGTGTGCTGAGTGCGGCATCAATTTCGTTTCGCATCAAGGCGAAAGTCTCAGCAGTCAGCGAAATTTTTTGATCCGGGCCGGGCAGATCGTGCGAAGTCGTGAAATGCCGTTCTACTGCCACAGCACCCAGAAGGCAGGCGGCCAGGCTCACTCCTATTCCGGAAGTGTGATCTGATATTCCAACAGGAACGTCGAACTTCTGATTCCATTGTTGTATGAGGCCAATGTTGTACTCATCTGGATTCGCAGGGTAATGCGAAACGCATTCGAGCAGGATGACCGGCGAAGAGAGTGAGCGAATCCAGGCCATGAGACTCTCTACTTCTGCTTCATCCGCAGTGCCCGTTGCAATCATCAGCGGAACGCCAGGAAGGCGATGCGCGCATTCCTGGATCAATGGACGGTTCGTAAGATCGCAGGAAGCGATTTTGATCAGTCGAGGAGAGAGACTCGCATAGAGCTCAATGGACGGAAAATCAAAAACAGAACAAAAGAAATCCAGCCCGCATGAGCGAGCATAACCAGCAAGATCGTGCCATTGTGCAGATGATAGCTCAAATTGCCGGAAAAATTCGCGCAGAGATCCATCCCCCAGCCTTGCTTCCTCGTGGATGAAATGGTCCGAATCATAGAGCTGGAATTTGACTGCATGCGCGCCTGAAGTTCTGGCCGCATCCACAAGTTTCTTCGCGAGAGCCGGGTCTCCGTTGTGATTGAGGCCAATTTCTGCGATGAGGTAAGGCTTCTGGCCCTGGCCTATTCTGTGATGCTCCGTCTCCATCATCTGCTGTACCGATTGACTCGGCACGCCTCCCGCGCAAGCATGTTTCCGATGCTAGAGAAGAGCATTCTTCCTGAAGGGAGGCCCCCCAACATTGGCGCGCTGTTTCTCGATCAATGTCATATTTACGATGAGTCCGTGGCTCTTTCGTTTCGCGATGGATCAGATGTAAAGACAGTCACCTATGGCAAGCTCGCTAAAATCGTAAGGGACATTGCGGGTGGAGTGGCCTCGCGAGGTCTGGGCCCCGGGGCGCGTGCTCTCGTGGTTGCTCACAATACGCCGGAATGGGTCTTCGCATTTTACGCCATTCATGTGTGCGGTGGAGTGGACGTGTGCGTGAATCCTGCTCTTCCTCATTCTGTCATCATTCAGCTGGCGCGCCAGATCAAACCTGCCGTGGCCTTAGTTGAGGATCCAGATCTGGGAGAACTGCTGGAGCAAGAGGGCAAGATCAAAGTTATCTTTTTGAACTGGAAGAAGGAAGGTTACAAAAATTTAAGATCGCTCAGGCAGAGGTTTACGTTTCTAGGGCAGGGTCACAAGCGCAGGCAGCCGGACCATGAAGCCAGTATTGTTTTCAAGAAAAGTGATCCGGAATTGCAGCAACCCGGAGGCCTCATCCTTTCCCATGGTTCTATCATCAAGAATGTGGAAGCATACACTTCTTCTTTGCCAGGTACACAGCAGGATCGCCTGATGATTCGCGCACCCCTCTGGCATTCCTCCGGAAGATTGGGAATGTTGACTGCCCTTTCCCGTGGCATTGAACTGCAACTTTCGCGCAAGGATGTTCTGGACGATTGTGAAGCACTTCAGCCTACTTTACTCCTGGCTCATCCATCTACGTTAGACGCCATTGAGACTCGTGTTTTTGAGGGTGGGGAATCAGGCGGAATGCTGGGAAATCTTTTCATGCGCGCGTACATTTTCTTTGGCGCGGAAGCCATGCGTGCCATGAATCATCTCACGGGCCAGACAGCTGTGTTTGGATCTTCGGAAAAGCAATCCTTTGTCGGGCTTGTCATTGACCTGGTGCTTCTGATTTTTCTTTTACCTGTCAAGATTCTCGGGGATGGCCTGTTTGGCACACGCCTTCGAAAACGTTTTGGTGGGAGTTTGCGCTGCGTGCTTACTGGCGGAGCTCCGGTGCGAGGGAGACTGGATTTGTTCTTCGGGATGCTCGGCGTTTCTGTTCTGGCAGCGTATTTCAAGACGGAAGCCTGTCACGTGATCGCCAGCCGGATTCTGGAATACACAGGACAAAGAAGCAGACTGCAGCCGGGCACGGTTGGTCCGCCTCTGGCGGGTGCGGAAATCAAGATTCTTCAGGCGGGTTCTGACGTTTCGTCTACTCCAGGTGCTGTGGGCGAGATCATGATTCGCGGGGATTTTCTTTTTCAGGGATACCTGAGTGGCCAGAGTGATGTGTTTGATGCGAGCGGCTGGTTCTACACGGGAGATAGAGGGAGTCTATCCAATCAGGGGGAACTAAGAATTGCGCGCCGGGATGAACGTTAGGCGATCAGACTGTCAATCTGCTTCCTGACCAAACCAGGCAGACGCATAGTTGTCTGATTCCGCAGCCCCCATTGCCTTCCAGGGAAAATTCGCCCACTGGCCCTCATTTAAGATCACCGCCCTGTGCGGGTCACTGTGGGCCCATCGATCCACGGCCAGCCAGGGAGTCATCGCGTCCGGCCTTGCAGTCGTGAAGGCAGAAACAGTGATTTCGTAGCCGTCTGCTTTATATTTAGTGATTTCGCGCGGCTTATTCCACATACACTGGACCTGTTCTCCTGTATAGCAGCAAGGAGTCCAGTTACCATGCGAAGACCAGGAGTGAAGATTGCAGAGTTTGCCCTTTTCAAAGTGATTTTGTAAGTCGGTTACGTGTGCGGTGGCCACGCGCGTGAGTGAAACTGAACTGCGAATGGGGGGAAGGCCGTTCTTGATTCTGTAGTCATTGAGCAAATCCGCCAGAGATTTCGCATCGCGAGGGAGAGAGTTCACGATTGCAGTCTGGCTGGAACATCCTGTCCACGCCGCGACGCATAAGATCCACACAATGTGACGAATGAGCATAGGGACGGAGTCCGCGCCACGCGAAACGGGGCAACCAAAAGATTTTTGACGGATTGGGGCTCATCGTGAACGTGTCCGTAACTTTCATGGTTGCATTTTCTAAACGTTTGGTGTTTTGCGCGATTTATGTCCTTTTGCTAGTTTTCGTCGCGTGCGGTACTACAGGATCTCGCATTCGCTCGGCGTTGACGGATTGCGCCTGTTATGAAGAAGATGTGCACTTCCCAACTCCGCGCAGTGGTATGCCGCAGCGCGAAGGCTTCGGTCTTCCTCCCGGCGCACTCAAGGAAATGGGCCGCGACAAGTACCTCGATGCGATGTACGAAGGTATCAAGAAAGATTTCCAGGATGCAGGAATCAAGCTCACACCGATTGAAAACGGATTCCATGCAACGGGCGTGAACATTGAAAAAGTCAAAGACCCGGTTACGAAAAAGACAAAGGAACTTCTCGTTTCTATTGATGGCGATATCAGTTTCGCGCACGGAAGTTCGCTCGTAACGCCTCAGGCACGCGCCGTGATCGATCGCGTGGCCAAAGCGATGGCCGCGTATCCAGATATCAATGTGACTGTAGGCGGACACACTGACTCTACAGGTTTCAAACAACTTAACGTAGTTCTATCTAAAGAAAGAGCGCAATCTACAGCGGACCTTCTGGTTCAGCTGGGCAAGATTGATCGCAAGAGAATTGTGGAAGTAAAAGGTTTCGCAGACGACCAGAAGATTGTGGACACCATGCTTGCGGAAGTTCGTAACCGCCGCGTTGAAATCAGGATGGCGCCCTGATGCGACTTTTTCTTATCGCATTGCTCATCACCGGTTTTCCTCTGTTCGCGCAGAATCCACCAAAGCGTGAACCACAGAAAACGGAGCCCCCGAAAACAGAACCACCAAAAACGGAACCCAGGAAGACGGATCCTCCCAAAACAGAGCCGCCCAGAGTGGAAGCAGTCAAGACAGAAGAAGAGAAAGCAAAAGAGTCAGAGAAAATCGATACGAATGCCCCTGTTTTGAATCCGTATCTTCTTCGTCGTTTTGAAGCATTTCGTTTTCGAGTTATGGCCGGTGCAGGTTATCAGTCCATCAAGCCATCGATTTTGTCCGAAGCGGGTCCAGCCTGGCAACTCAATTCATTCATTCGCGCCGCGTCCAATGGCACATCGCAACCAGCGCTTCTCATTCAGGACACAAAGAAAGTACCCGCTTACAGATACAAAGTGAGCGGGGACGTAGCATACAAAGACAGATTGTTTTTTGACTACGAGCGACAATGGACCAAACAGGACTACAGTAAGAAGTATCCAACGCGCGTTACGTTTGCCGCACCTGGAAACAGCACTTATGAAACGGCTCTTTACGAAGGGCTCCGGATGCTGGAGTACAAAGAGGTAACCAACAACTTCAGTCTTACCTACCTTCATCCACTCGGAAAGGGCGTGAAGCTGGGCGGATATCTCGAAAGAGAGATCTATCACGAGAATCTGGAAATTAGCATGGGTTCTCTTTCTCTCACAAAAACAAACACTCTTACCTGGAGCCAGGCCGGTTCTATTCCGGCTGATTATCGCGCAGCAGGAAATACGATCGGATTTGCAGCCCGTTATTTGCTCTTTGAATGGCTTGGTTTTTATTATCGCATAAATCCGATTCGTAGATCGGGCGATTTCAAAATGTCCGGTCCGCAGATCATGAACATTCAGACAGGAACAAATGGGCCAACATCTCTTTCCATCATCGTTCCGGTGGACTATGCTCAGTTCAGCGATAAAGGGATTCGCCACAGGCTCGAAGCGTCTGTTCGATTCTTCTGTCGCTACTATGCAGTTCTGGGATTCTTGAAAGAAGATTATAAAAGAAACTATAGCATTTATGTGGGCAACTCATTTGCAACGATAGGTGGCTTTACTCCAAAGACTTCCGGGCTTGGAATTGGAGAGATGTCCCAGGCTCACAAAGCAAGCAAAATGGAAGTGTATTTGAAGTTCGGTGCTGCTTTCTTCCTGTAGCGATTGTGCCCAATCAGCCAGCCGCGTCTTTGATTGCGGAGAGCTCTTCCCATCTCTTCCATTTTTCCGCGAGGCTGATTTCGAGTGCTGCATGAGCCTCCGCCAGTTTCTTGAGTTCTTCATGGCCGCTTGAGGGATTGCTCAGGCTTTCCTCTACAGATTTCTTATCTGTTTCGAGTTTTTCGATTTGTCTTTCGATTTCGCGGTACTCTTTGATTTCGTTCGGTGTGAGTTTACGGCCGGATTTTTTTGGAGCAACATCCGTTTCTGGTTTGGTTTCCTGTCTGGCCGGTGCCGATTTCTTTTTGTTTTCAGATTCCGAAGTGTGCGCGCGGTTTTCAGCAAGATACTCGCTTGCAGTGCCCATGTAGGGCTCTATTTTTCCATTTTCGTATACAAGAAGAGAAGCGGCGACGCGATCTAGGAAGTAGCGGTCGTGAGATGCAACCAGAACGCAGCCCTGGAAATCAGACAAGAACTCTTCCAATAGAACGAGAGTCTGGATGTCCAGGTCATTGGTTGGTTCATCGAGTATGAGAAAGTTGGGAGAAGCCATCAGCATCAAGATCAAATGCAATCTTCTACGTTCTCCGCCCGACAGTTTGCCAATGGGGCCTTGCTGCATGCGCGAAGAGAATCCAAAGTAGTCCAGGAGACGCGTGGCTTCCGTCATGCTTCCGTCAGCGCGTCCCACAATTTCGCCTGCGTTCTTTTTTACGTACTCCAGTACTTTCGCGTTCGGATCGAGATCTCGTGATGTCTGATCAAAGTATCCAAACTTTGTGTGAAGTCCTTTTTTAAGAGTGCCGGCTTCTGGTTCGATCTTGCCCATGAGAATATTAAAGAAAGTAGACTTTCCGCAACCATTCGGTCCAATGATTCCAAGTCTCTCGCGCGAGCGAAACGTATGCTCAAATCCCGAGAACAGGCTGCGGCCGCCGTAAGACATTCCCAGGCCCTTCACTTCTAGAATTCTGTTCTTGCTGTCTGTTCCGCTTGAGTCGAATGCGAACGCACGCTCCTGTCCACCGCGCTGATTTGCAGCCAGATCTTCGATTCGATCCACGCGCGCTTTTTGTTTGGTTCCGCGCGCTTTTGGCTGTCTTCTCAGCCATTCCAGTTCCGATTTGAGAAGACGTGATTGCTTTGCCTGCGTGCGCGCTTCGCTCGCTTCCCTTTCCGCTTTCTTTTCCAGGTAGTAAGAGTAGTTTCCTTCATACTGATAAAGCTTTCCATCTTCCAGTTCCAGAATGCGATTGGTTACGTTTTCAAGGAAGTATCTATCGTGAGTGATGACGAGGAGTGCTTTTTTCCAGGCCCTGAGTACATCTTCTAACCACAGATTGGTCCACGCGTCCAGGTGGTTGGTTGGTTCATCCAGAATCAGCAAATCTGCGTCGAGTGCTAGAGTCTGTGCGAGAGCCACTTTCTTGATCATTCCGCCGGAAAGTGAATCCATGCGAAGATCCAGGTCCGTCATACCCAGTTCGCGCAGGATCCCAACCATTTCGCGTTCCATATCTTCTGTGACTCGCTTGTTTGAAATGGAGATGGGAGAGAGAAGTGCCTGGCGAATCGACAGGTCTGGCTGGAAGACCGGAATCTGCGGGAGGTTTGCAATTTGCAGCTGTGTGGATTTCGCAACGCGGCCATCGTCTGGTTCTGAGTCGCCGGAGAGAATGCGAAGCAGAGTCGTCTTGCCTGCTCCGTTTGGCCCAATGAGGCCCAGTCTGTCGTCGTCTGCGATCCCGAACGTCAGGTTCTCAAACAAAGAGCGATCGCCTATGTGTTTTGAAACGCGATCTATAGACAGAATGTTCATCTAGTTCAGTGGCTCCGATCTGCAAAGCGCCCAGCTGGAAAAAGCGCTTCCTCTGCCAGTGAAAGGCGAGCCCGTGGCATGGCAAAAACAAATGTCGCTTGCCCTTTTCTTGCCGGACATTTCCCTGGAATGGCATGGCAGAAAAAATCTATATCTTTGATACAACTCTCCGCGATGGAGAGCAGTCCGCAGGAGTGGCATTCACCGGCGAAGAAAAGCTTGAGATTGCGTTTCAACTGGAACGCCTCAAAGTAGATATCATCGAGGCTGGCTTTCCGTGCACTTCTCCTGGAGATTTGAAAGCGGTTCAGCTCATTTCAGGGGAAATCAAGAATGCAACCATCTGTGCCCTGGCCCGGGCTGTTCCGCGTGACATTGACCTTGCCTGGGAAGCAGTGCAGCATGCAAAGGATCCACGCATTCACGTGTTCATCAATACAAGTGACATTCAAATCGCTCACCAGCTCAAAAAAGGTCGCGATGAAGTACTGATCCAGGCAGAGGCCATGGTTCGCCATGCTGCGAAGTACACATCCAACGTTGAATTCAGTCCAATGGATGCAACCAGGTCAGATCGAGAGTTTCTGTATCTGATGATCGAAAGATGCATCGACGCGGGTGCGACAACCATCAACGTTCCGGATTCTGTTGGTTACGCGATCCCAGAAGAACTCGGCGGCCTTTTTAGATCCATCATGGAAAACGTGAAGAACATTCACAAATGCAGAATCAGTTTTCACGGTCAAAACGATCTTGGGCTTTGCACTGCGAATTCTCTCTCCGCCATTCAGAATGGAGTGCGCCAGATTGAATGCACCATCAACGGAATTGGAGAAAGAGCAGGGAACACTTCTCTGGAAGAAGTGGTCATGGCCATCAAGACGCGAAAGGATTTTCTTCAGTTCTACACAGACATTCAAACAGAAGAGATTTATCGGGCGAGCAAACTGGTAGAAGGGCTTTCCGGAATGCCGGTTCAATGGAATAAAGCAATCGTTGGTAAGAACGCGTTTCGTCATGGAAGCGGAATTCACCAGGATGGAATTTTAAAACTGCGCGAAACCTGGGAAATCATGAACCCGGCGGAAATCGGTATTCCCAAAGGAACCGAGCTTGTAATGGGAAAGCTTTCAGGTCGTCATGCGTTCAAGGTGCATCTGGAAGAAATGGGATATCATCTGAGCGAAGCGGAAACGGAAAGAGTGTTCAACAATTTCAAAGAACTCGCAGATAAGAAAATGCAGGTGGATGACCGCGACATCTCTGCGCTCGTCCAGGCGCATCTTGGTGAACCAGAGAAAGAAGCCTGGAAGCTGGAATTGGTTCAGGTTTCTGCCGGCGATCATGCGGCACCGACTGCCACCATCCGGTTGATTGATTCTCATGGAACTCTTCGCACAGATGCAGCCGTAGGGACGGGCCCTGTCGACGCGATCTATCAGTGCATCAATCGCATAACAGGCCTTACACCTGCTTTGACTGAATTCAGCGTGAAGTCTGTAACGGAAGGAATTGACGCGCAGGGAGAAGTCACGATTCGCATTGAAGAGTCCGGTCGTGCCTTTCTTGGGAAGGCATCGGATACGGACATCATCGTATCGAGTGCGCGCGCGTATCTAAATGCACTCAATCGCATGATTGCAGCGCGTCAGTGATTTGAAAACAATTCTGTTTTTAGGCAATAGCCTCACGGAAGGGTGGGGCCTGTTCCCAGGGCAATCCATGCCCGACCTCATTCAAAAAAAAATTCAGGACTCGGGTCTTCCCTACGTGCATATCAATGGCGGCTATCGTGGGGACACGTCGGGCCAGGCTCTCTCTAAATTGAAGCGGTATCTATCTCTGTCTCCTTCTGGAAGTGTGGACGTTTGCGTCATCGAGCTGGGCACAAACGACTGGATGCAGGGCTACTCCGTGGCAGATATCGAAAGCAATCTTACAACGATTCTCGCGACGCTGAGATCTTCGAATTCTGCCATGGTTCTTGCTCTCATAGAAATGCGTTCTTTCCCTGGATTCAGACAGGGAGAAGAGTACGATTCTCTTTTTTCTAAATTTTCAAAAAGAAACAGCATAGCGCTCATTCCTTTTCCGCTCACCGCGGTCATCACAAACGATTCTCTTCTCCAATCAGATGGAGTGCATCCAAATGCGAAAGGGACAGAGTTATACGCGGATGAAGTCTGGAAGTATTTGTTTCCTCTGCTTTAACCGCGTTCCAGTTTCAGGATGAGTTTGTTTGCGGCTAGATAAGCAAACAATTCTTTCACTTCTTCTGCGGTAGCGTTCGAAAGATTTAAAGATTCTGCTAGAGTCTTTCCGGCCATGAGAGACCGCAGGATGGAGCACTGCGCGCGCGAAATGCTCTGAATCAAAATCTCTGTTCCTGATCTGCAGCAGACAACCATTTCAGGAGAATCAAAATTGATTTCAGGTGGATCCGGGTTTGCACGCGCCTGCCAGATAGAATAGAATGCCCCGCTTCCTTCCTGAATGAACATGGAGGATACAAACTGCAATCGGCAAGATTCGTCCATGGTGGCGATTTCCTCTGCCGTGCATCCAGTTTCCTCTTTTGCGTGAAAGAGCTGTGCGAACTTGCGTTCAAATTGTGCCAGCTCAGAGGCTACCGGTTGCCCTGGAAAGCGATCTGCCAGGAATTCTGCGAAATGCTCTCCGTAGTCTGCCAGATTGTAGGACTGCGAAGGATATTTCGCAATGTATGCTTCCGCCGCTTTGAAAAATTCTTCGTCTCCAAGCAGTCTCCAACAACCTTCGTATATCTCTCCCAGCGCCTCCGTCAGGCGAACTGTATGCCCATTGCGATATACATGGACTGCGTCTTTCGCGCTGAGAGTGCCGGCCGGTTCTATGTAACTCGAAAGCTCATCCGACAGGCCGCGCGCATTTTCTTCGAATAGTTTTTGCAGATCGGCAAGCTTCATTTCGCGTTCTCCGCGGCGAGAGCGACCTTGCGTGCGCGATTTACTTCTGCTTCCAGCTCAGAAAATTCTGGAATGCTCTCATCCCATTCGATCAGCACCGGCGCGTCTTTGAATCTGGTGGCCGCCAGTTCAAAAAGTTTCCACACATCTTCGCTTACATGATCCGAGTGAGTATCAAACAGGAAATCTCCTGTATCCGTGTGGCCGGCGAGATGCATCTGTGCTACAAGATCCACCGGAATGGAATTTATGAACTCCCTGCCATCAAAGCCGTGGTTGCGCGCGTTTACGTACACATTGTTTACATCCAGAAGGATGCGCGCGCCTGCGCGAGAAGCGCACTGGACCAGGAATTCCCACTCAGTCATTTCGGATGATTTGTATCTTAAGTAACACGAAACATTTTCAATGGCGATCTGGCGTCCCAGGCTATCCTGCGCTTCTTTGAGATTTCGCGATACCACCAGGGCTGCTTCTTCTGTATACGGCAGAGGCAGAAGGTCGTGCAGGTTTCCGTGAGCTCCGGTGAAGCACAGATGATCTGAAACCAGAAATGGATCGATTTCATCTGCGAGGATTCTCAATTTTCTTAAATATTCTTCCCGGCGTGCGTCGGTTTGCCCGATCGACATGGATACGCCATGAAGTGCAATGGGAAAGTTTTCTCGCATGCGGCGAAGTACTTGCCTGGGTCTCCCGAAGGAGTCCATGTAGTTTTCTGAAATCGCCTCAAACCAGTCTACAGAATGAGGTGTGCCGGAAAGCAGGAACGGGAAATGCTCGCGGCGAAGTCCCGCTCCGAATAACCTTTTCAGATGCCTTTCATGGCGCGAACCACGCACGCTTCTGCTGCAAGCCTCGCACCCAGGAATCTCCACGCCGGCAATACATCGAGAGCCGTGGCGACTGCACCCGTGGTTGAATCCGCAATGTTGAGCGCTGTTGGCGCGATGGCAGATACCTTTTCGCGGAGAGGATCCAGGTAAGGCTTCACTCTGGTCAGAGTGGAATCGATGTGTTCGCGAAGAGAGGCAAGGATGGCGCGCGCCTGGTCCATGGGTCCGCTTCCTGCGAATTCTCCAAATCTGCTTTCTGCTCCGCCCGCAGACTCAAGAAGATTGCCCATCCAGTTTCCGGATGCTTCAATGAGGTTGTCCGTAAAAGGCAGTGCAATTTCCACTCCTGCATAGTAGGCTGCAATCTCCTGTCCTGCAGGAGTTTCGAGGAACAGGCGCACTTTGTCTGCCACGCTTCCAGGATAGAGAGCGGCAACCATATAAGAAAGAGCGACTGCCTTGAGAGCGGCGTCTGCTGCTTGCTGAGGGTCCGCTTCGAACGTTCTTTTGCGATCTTTGTTCTTGGCTGCGTCGTAGGCGTTTTTGAGTCCGGTGTAAATTCCAAGGCCGCCGTCCGCTTTGTCTACTACAGATGCTACCTTCAGTGCTTTGAGCACATCTTCTGAATTCGCAAGTTGTTTTGCTTTCTCAAAAAGATCTGCATCTTCTCTGCGTGCGACTCTTCGCACGGCACCCTTCAGGCTGAAATAATATTCATATTGTGGAATGAATGGAAATACAGAGAAAAGCATGCTTACGACTCGCACAGTTGCGTCTGTTTCTTTGAATTCAACGAGAGCCGCATCAATTTTGTTTTCGCTTACTCCGTAGTCCGCCTGGATCTTTGTGCGAAGCCTGTCGTCAGAGATCTTTGAGCTCTGTTCTGTTGCTTCGAGGAGGAGCAGGTACGATTTGCGGATGACGATGACATGGATCATTCCAACCAGCCACTCGCCGAACAGAAGACCCATGGTAAGGTCATCTGCCGGCACGCCTGAATCCGCAGCCGGGATTTTCTTAACCACGTAGATGTTCAGTAGTAGATAAGCCACTCCGAAACCCATCCAGAGCCATTTCTTAACGCGGAAGCCCGTGTATAAGAATGCCAGGAATGTTGTGAAACCAAATGGAAGAGAAAGGAGCATGTACCAGGACTGGAACCATTCCCAGCCTTTTCCGCGTTGTGTGAGTGCCATATCGCCAGGATAAACCCCGCCTCGACCGTAAAACAAGCGAAAAATATGGACAACAGCAAAGCGCGCCGCACAAAAGCGCATGCGCTCTCCTCGAATATTGCGGCTGGCGATTGTGGCTGCAGCCGTTTTGATTGCGGGAGCACTTTTATATGAAGGTGGCCGTTACCTCTGGCGCGAGAAGAGATGGAACTGGATTGTAGTACATCACACAGCGTCTGACTTTGGAAATCTTGCTTACTTTCGCGACCTTCACCAGAGAGAGAAAGGTTGGCCGGACATTGCGTATCACTTCTTAATCAATAATGGCACTGCGGGGACAGCGGCGGGGCAGGTAGAAGAAAGCAA
Organism: Leptospirales bacterium; assembly: GCA_019694685.1. Classification (GTDB taxonomy): domain Bacteria; phylum Spirochaetota; class Leptospiria; order Leptospirales; family Leptonemataceae; genus JAEUSB01. Next base: position 3,271 of record JAIBBM010000031.1, on the reverse strand, counting down.
TCTATGGCATGATAGAGATGGTGGTTATTCTACAAAAGTCCACGAAGTGAATCAATTTGGCATTGCCATTGTGCTCGTTGGAAATTTTGAAAAGCATTCCGTTCCAGATCAGCAGATGGAAGCATTGCTTCATTTGATCTTACGATTGAAGAGAGAGCATGGAATTCCTCTCGATCACATTGTGGGGCACAGAGAGCTATGGGCCACTGCCTGTCCGGGCAAGCATTTGAATATGTCTGAAGTGAGAGCGAAGATCGCAGAGATGGAAAAAAATGACGCGCATCGTTGATACAGACTACCTGGTCATTGGAAGTGGAATCTCTGGACTCTACTCTGCGTTGATACTCAGCGAATTTGGAAAAGTCACCATCATCACAAAGGAAGAAGTAACAGACGCAAACACCACTTACGCGCAGGGCGGCATCGCAAGCGTGCTTGCAGCTTCTGATACGTTTGAAAGCCACATTCGCGATACTCTGGACGCGGGTGCAGGACTGTGCGATACGGAAGCGGTCCGCGTTCTTGTTACGGAAGGTCCGACCCACATTCGTAGACTTATGGAACTGGGCGCTGCCTTTGACCAGGATGCGAGTGGAAGTCTCACCCTTGGACGCGAAGGCGGTCACAGTGAAAATCGAATTGTCCATGCGAAGGATCTCACCGGCAAAGAAGTAGAAGATGTGCTTTTACGTGCTGTGCGAGCGCGGAACATAGAGATCAAAGAATACCAGAGCGCTGTGGACTTGATCACCTGCTATCATTTAGAAAAAGATCCGTATCTTCCAGGTGTTGCACCGCCTGGCCCCAATCAATGCTTTGGCGCGTACGTGTATGACAGAAAAACCTGGGAAATATATATCATTCGCGCCCGGGCCACGATTCTGGCAACAGGCGGTGCCGGCCAGGTTTATCTGCATAACACGAATCCTGACGTGGCCACAGGAGATGGCGTGGCTCTCGCGTACAGGGCAGGCGCTGTGATCTCGAATATGGAGTTCTATCAGTTTCATCCGACTGCACTTTATTCGCCCGGTCACAGGACTTTTCTCATCAGCGAAGCGATGCGCGGAGAAGGCGGAATTCTGCGTGGACCGGACGGAGAGCCTTTCACAAAGAAATATGACGAAAGAGGGGATCTTGCACCCAGGGATATTGTAGCCCGGGCCATCGATGCGGAGATGAAGAGAACAGGTGCGGCTTTCATGCACCTGGATGTGACTCATTTGCCTCGCGAGCAAATCATGAAGAAGTTCCCAAACATCTATGCTCATTGTCTGGACCTGGGGATTGAGATTTCGCGCGATCGCATCCCGGTGGTTCCAGCGGCTCACTATATGTGCGGAGGAGTTCGAACGGATGTGAATGGAAGAACAGCCATAGAACATTTGTTCGCAGTGGGTGAAGTCTCATGTACAGGAGTGCACGGTGGAAATCGCCTTGCATCTAACAGTCTTCTAGAGGGGCTGGTGTTTGCGGATCGCATTGGACGTTATATTAAAGAAAATCAAATATCTGGACAGAGGCCTGAGATTCGCCGCTGGCAAAAAGAAGGCCTGGCGAATGCGGAAGAATGGATTTTAGTCCAGCACAACCTGGGTGAAATCAAAAGCGTCATGTGGGACTACGTTGGAATTGTGAGATCTAATCTCAGACTGGATCGCGCCCTTCGCAGAATCGAGATGCTCTCCAATGAAATCAATGACTTCTACAGCCGCACTGTAATCCAGAATAAGATTCTGGAGCTGCGAAATCTTGCTCTGGTGGGTAAGCTCATTGTACGATCTGCGAAGGCGAGACGCGAAAGCAGGGGCTTGCATTTTTCTACAGACTATGCAGAAAATCGTGAACCTTCTATGGCGTACACGAGTCTCCAGCGAAGTTCCGCAGGCTGACGCTAGAATTTTCTTTTCTTGTAGAATGCATAGCAACGTGCGTGTTGTGGTTGCGTGCGAACGTTTGTTCTTAGAATAAGACGCCATGCGTCTTTCGTTTCTGATTTTACTTTTTCCCGCTACAGCTCTATTTTCTGAAACCATACTCATGCAGAACGGCACGTATGTCCGCGGGAACATCATAGCCCAGGACCGTACGTCTGTCACGATTGATACTGCAACGGGCCGACTTTCGCTTCAAAAGGCGACGATCAAGAGAATCATGTACGACGATGCGAAGTTTGACGCAGAGCAGAAGGCGCGCGAAGAAGGACAACGCAGACAGGAGGCAAAGAACGCTGAGGAACGAAGGCTGGCCGAGGAAAAACGTCAGGCGGCATTGAGAGAAGAATCAAAGAACAAACCGGATGAGCCGCCTGGTTTGCAGCGAACCGGACCGGTTCTCGGCGTGGGCCTTTCCACCAATCGCTATTCTCCCGGAACCATTGACTACACTAAGAGGGAAAAGGAAAACCCGCTGGGTGTATCCAATTTGCCCAGCTACCCACAGAACTTTCGCACGCGCGGTTACGGTGGACTCCGAGGATCTCTTGGTTATCAATCCAGGAAGTGGTTTATCCTGGTAGACGTCATGCAAATCCACGGCCATTCCAAATACGATGAGTTAGGCGGTGGTTATACATTCTTGCAGAGCCCGAATCCGCAGCTTCGCCTGATAGACGGCCGCGGCGCTGCGAATTCAACGCGAACCGGAATCTTTTCGCGCGCTGGTTTTTCTCCGGTGCCTGCTACGTGGTTCATTCGTCCTCATCTGTACGCCGGCTATTCCTCTACGAACATCCAGACTCGACTTGTTTCCACTACGTTGAACTATCAGCCCGGAGTTCGTAACATTTTGCTGACTGCCATGCGTGCGAACGTGAATGGCAAAGGCCCGGAGCTGGGCGCAGAGATTCGCTTCTTGCGCGAGAGCGGTCTTGAGCTGCGCACTCTGTACGGTCAATCCTGGCAGCGCGGCCATGCGAAGCCTGTCGGAAACACAATTGCATTCAGAGCGGAGCCAGCCTCGAGCCTGCTCGACAACCTGTGGATCAGATCGGATGGAAAAGGGGATTCATTTCTTCGCGTCCAGAGATATGCGGCCACCCTGTTCTCTCCCAGGCTGGGATTGGGCCGTGCATTCTTCTCTTTGCGCGCGGAACATTCTGTCATTCACGTGCACAGGCTTGTGCCGATCTACACTCCGATCACCCAGCTGAGTCTTTTGCAAAGCGGCATTAGTTCGTCTCTTTTGCCTGATCTGATTTTTAAGTATGGCAAGACGTCGGGCATAGACGACTACAAGAGTTATGAGGTTGGATACGAAGTAATGCTCTAGA
>JAIBBM010000030.1 GCA_019694685.1 Leptospirales bacterium | reverse complement strand
CTGGATACCATGATCCAATCATGAAACAATCCATCGAAGAAGTTCTCGAGTGGTTGCAGGATCTGACTCCAGAACAGACTCCCGATCTGGTTCTGACGGACGTTCACCTGCCGGGCAAAGACGGAATCGAAGGACTCCGCATTCTAAAAGAAACTCCAGTTTTCTTTGAAGTTCCCTTTATTGTCATGACTGCAGACGACAGTGACGACATCGTTGGAAGGGCCTTCAAAGAAGGTGCCATGGATTTTGTGCGCAAACCGTTTCGTAATGTGGAACTGGTTGCTCGCATAGGAGCAGCACTCCAACTAAAATCGCAGATTGAACGAAGACGAGACCGCGAACGAGAACTCCTCGAACTGATCGAGCAGATGGAAACAGCCAATATTGATCTGGGTGTAAAATCCAGAATGGACTATCTCACCGGAGCGGCCAATCGTCTTGCTCTCGACGATTACCTGGCACGCGCATGGAATGAAAGTCTCGCACAAGGAACCGTACTGGGAGTGCTGATGATTGACCTGGATTACTTTAAGAAATTTAACGATCACTACGGCCATCGAGCCGGAGACGAAGCGCTTAAAAAGGTCGCGGGTGTTCTGGACGCTTCTCTGCGCAGACCCGGTGATCTCACTGCCAGATACGGCGGAGAAGAATTCACTCTGGTTCTTCCGGGCACGGGCGAGTCCGGCCTACATTCAGTGGCAGAAAGAGTGCGAAGCCGTGTTTACAAACTGGCCATACCAAATGAAGGGAGCCCCCACACAGTGGCCACACTGAGCATTGGCGGAGCGTGCGAAATTCCCACGCCGTCATCGAGCTGGACTTCTCTGATTTCGCGCGCGGACGAAGCCCTGTATCGCGCAAAATCAGATGGTCGCAATCGCTATGCTTATCACAAAACCTGATTCAATCGCGAAACGATCGCGTCAAAATGAATCGAGAGATACAGGAGAGTAGCCAGATTGCCAAAGAGCAAAGTGGGTAGAATCCACGCCGCAGCCGCCAGAGGTGAACCTTCCATGGCAAATACGATCCCCAAAAAAATGGAAAGCCCAATATAGAGATCAATTCCAATCTGTCTGCCCCAGTGCAAACGAGCCATCTTCTGAATCGTGGCCGGAAGACTTTCTCGACTGCTGCAATAAATCGAATAACCAAGGAAGGCAGCGAAACACAACATTACCAGGAGTTTCAAACCGCCGAGTCTGACATTGAAATCAAAGAACCCAGGATGCCATCCGGTGTAGATGGCCGTCCCAACAAACAACGCGAAGACGAACCAGAAGAAATTTTTTGCCATACTTGGAGCCTCTCCCTTTTTTGAGGCGGCCCGTGAAACCAGTCAAGCACTTGATCTATCGCAAGTGCTCATGGATCAAATTCTACTGTGCGCGAAAGGGCCTCTTTCAAGATTCAACCATGGACAATCTCAGAAAAGATTTCCTCTATCCGCCGGGTGGCATCCTCATATGGATCATCATTTCCCTGGAAGTGGTCACGTTTGCCGCTGGATTGATTGCGTTTTTAGTAACCGGTCAATCGGAGAAGGAACTGTTCGCACTTTCGCGACCACTGCTGGATCGCAACATTGGATGGATCAACACGATCGTTCTCTTGACCGGAGGACTCTTCATGGCAAACGCCATCCACTCAATCAGAGAAGGCAAACGCAAATCGAGCAGTCTCTGGATGATAGCAGCAGGTCTTGCGGGAATCACATTTCTGGTTCTCAAGTGCGTAGAATACTCTTCCAAGTTGAAGGGAGGTCACGACCTGGGGTCGGACTCTTTTTTCACTCTCTACTGGCTACTGACCGGTTTTCACTTTCTCCATGTGGCTCTGGCCACTGTCATACTTCTAGTGCTGGCCAGCAAAGTTCAAAAAGGTAAATATTCTAAAAAATCACATCTGGATCTGGAAACGGCAGGTTCGTTCTGGCATATGTGCGATCTCATCTGGTTGTTCATCTTTCCGGTCGTCTACTTGCTCCCGGGATAATGGCATGAAAAGAAACACAATTGTCTGGTTGATTCTAATCGCACTGACGGCTGCCAGCGTCACGCTTTCGCATGCGGAATTTCGTAGGTCCTATTTGATTGCGGGTATTCTGGGCTTCGCTCTTGTAAAATTTCTGGGAGTCGCTTTCCAATTCATGGAAATTCGCACCGCTCATCGCGGCTGGAAAATCCTGTTGATTCTGTTTGGCGTATCCTTCACTGTGCTCGCATACGCTGTCTCCCGAGGGGGCGTCTCCCTATGAAAATTCGCCTCTGTCAGATACAAGTCGACGCATCCGCACCGGAGAAGAATTTTTCAAAGATCAGGCAAATCCTTACATCCGCAAGCGAAGACCTGATCGTATTTCCGGAGGCCTGCACGACGGGCTTTCCTTATCGCCGCCTAACGTCCATCACGGAGGCAAACCAGACCTTTCTAGATGAAATCGCACTTCAAAGCGCGAACCGCACCGGGGTTATTCTGCTGCCTCTTCTTATAGAAGAAAACAACGCCATTTACAATCGTCAGCATTGGATCACAGGAGGCAAGATCGCAGCCACGTATGACAAAATCCATTTGATCGGGATTCTGGGGGAAGATCGATTCCTCACTCGTGGCTCAGCCATCGTAACTGTGCCCTGGAAACCCCACATTGCAGGACTTGCCACTTGCTACGACCTTCGCTTTCCCGAACTCTTTCGCAAACTCATCCTGAAAGGGGCGGACATCCTGACCATTCCAGCTATGTGGCCCATCGAACGAGCTGCTCATTTGCATCCACTGGCGAAGGCACGTGCCATCGAAAACCAGGCATATGTACTCGTTTGCAACGGATGCGGGCCGTGCGGCTCCATGGATCTATGCGGAAGCTCCATTGCAATTGATCCAAAAGGGGAAGTGATTGCGCAAGCGGGGAGCGAAGAAGAGCAACTAACGTTCGAAATCGACCCGGCTTTCGCGGCTGAATGGAGAAAAGATTTTCCAGCCCTCGGCGACATTCGTTTGATTTGAAGAAACAGCCTGGCGCAACGTCAGGTTGAGTGCCAAACGATTGTCGCGACCAAACACTGTCCATAGACAACGCACGCCCAAATCAACTTTTTTCCCGGAACAGGCCTTTATTCTGGACGCGCCAGATGAGCAGACCCGGCAAGACAAAATACGTAGAAATTTACACGGTTTACAATTGACGAAATATAGATCGTATGATTATTTGGCAGGGTGCAGCGGAGGTTCACATGAAGCAATCGTTCGGATCCGCCCTCATCCATATTTGCCTGTGGTTATTGTTTCTTTTGTCCATCGTATTCTTCGCATGGAATCTTTCACATGGGCCGGCGAATATTGTTTTGAGTGAAGCTCAAATAGCCAGCCTAAAAGTTTCTCTGGGGCTTCGAATCGATGGCCTTTCTTCGCTTCTTTTTTTCATGGTAACGCTGCTCGGTGCGAGTGTCGGACGTTATGCGGCGCGCTATCTTGACGGTGAACGCCGTCAGCGAACATTTGACTGGTATTTGCTTTTGACAATTGGCTGCGTTTCGCTCCTGGTTTTGTCGAGCAACCTCTTGATGCTATTCGCGATGTGGCTGGCCACCAGCTACTGCCTTCACCAACTCCTTGTCTACTACCGGGAGCGCCCACAGGCGATTATAGCTGCGCGAAAAAAGTTCATTGTGAGTCGAATCGGCGACGTTTGTCTCCTGGGCGGAATTGCGATGCTGTATCAAATGACTGGCTCTTTCGATTTTGACGAAATTTTCGCGCGCAAAAATGAACTCGCTTCAACGCACGGGTCTAACTTCCATTTTGCGGGAGTGCTTTTTGCGGCAGGGGCCATGACCAAATCGGCGCAATTTCCATTTCACTTCTGGCTCCCGGAGACAATGGAAACGCCAACAACTGTCTCGGCACTCATGCACGCCGGTATCATCAATGCAGGAGGGTTTCTCATCATTCGGATGAGCCCACTTCTTCACCTGGCAACCTGGGCTCTTACATTGCTCACGGCTGTCGGAGCCATCACGGCGGTATTCGGCGCCCTCGTGATGGCCACACAAAATGATATCAAGAAGAAGCTTGCTTACTCAACGATCAGCCAGATGGGGATGATGATGTTCGGCTGCGGGCTTGGTGCATTCAGCATCGCTTTGTTCCATATCTTCGCTCATAGCTTCTACAAAGCGCACGCATTTCTTTCCACGGGCAATTTGACCGCAGAATCAAAGAAACGTGGTTTGAAATTACAGGCTCCGTCTATGTTCATACTCCTCCTCACGAGTATGATTGGCCTTGCAATCATAGCAATCGGGGTGAACTATCATTCCGGTGATTACCTGGCGTATTTTGTCTACGGCGCTGTCTTGCAACTCGGGCTTTTTCAGAATATTGGACACGCAGATTTAAGTTCTTCTTCGCGTATTCGGGTGACGGCCATCACAGCAATCGGTCTTGTACTGGCAGTCACAGCCTACGCCATCCTCGAACACGCCATCGGCTTCACTGTGTTAGGGATCGTTGGCCCGGCTACTGATGGGACATCGTCGGCGTTCATTCCGATCGCCGCCTATCTTCTCTTTGTCGCGAGTTTGTTCTTATGCGCTCAACTCATGCGACCGGGACAAAGTGACTGGGAGAAAAGACTCTACGTATACTTCTGGAATGGCGGATATTTTTCACACTGGTCCACGCGATGGCTCGCTTCGCCTGACTTGCAGAACAGATAAGTTCATTCCTGATCCAAGAGAATTCGAACCAGGAGAAGAGTATGATCACGCAAGAAAGAAAACCAGAAATCGAAAAGTCCATTGAAACGAGCCTGATGATCGCGGCCCCCTCATGGCCCTTGCAAAATACAGTGGCGGTCAATCCGTTCTGGTTTCTCAAGGACAAGCTCTTCCGCGACGTTGTAGTGAATCTTGCACCTGTTGTAAATTCGCCGCTCCTGATGCCCATGGAATTTTACCTGCAGCGTTATGAAGAGGGTACTGTCACTGCAAAAGCGCTCGAAGATGCAATGCGAGATGCGCGACCACATTCACCCGACTTACCACATTCGCTGGATTCTTTTCTCATGCAGTCGAAAGACGCGCACACGCGACTCAGAGCGTTGCCGACTTTCGCGGAATTTTTAGACACGGATGGATACTGGCAACGCACAGTTACAAACGATCTTGGAAAATTCGCCGCAGGCTACTTTGACGACGATCAGGCAATCTTTCCCTTTCCCTGGAAATCTTTATCTTTCTGGCAGGCCTGGTGCGAGGCGCGAGCTTATGATCAAGCTATGGAGATTTGCGGTGCTTCAGGCTTCAACGCATCCGTGGCTCCATTGAAATCCATGAGTTGCTCCGAGGCTGTAATCTACATGATCCGCGAAATGGATTTCAAGACTGATGAAGCGCGCACTCTTTACATGCAAAGGCTCATTGCGAGCATCCTTGGATGGGCGACCCGTTTCAAATACGTCGAGTGGCAGACGATGCTCGGGTATGATCAGATTCGATCTTCCACTGCAATGGAACTACTTTGCGTTCGCCTCGCATATGACTTTGGTCTATTCCATACGACTCGCAAGAGTTCCTCCCCTGAGTGGAGAGAGGAGTATGAGAAAATCATAGAGACCGACTTTGCCTCTCAGCTCACGCTCGTTTGGCAGGCGGCCCTTGAGCGAAGTTACCAGGACCGCGTGGCCGGAGTACTCCAGCGTCCTTCGCCGCAAGACCATTCGCTCTGGCAAATGGCATTCTGCATTGACGTGCGCTCCGAAACCATTCGCCGACACATTGAAGAACAAGACTCGCGCGTAAAAACGATTGGTTTTGCCGGGTTCTTCGGGGTTCCCCTTGCTTACAGAAAGTTGGAAGAAAGAGACACGAGCCTGCGGATGCCTGTACTACTGAGTCCTGCTTTCACGGTCAAAGAGGTTCCCAGGTCGCCGGATCGCTACCGCACGGAAGACGGTCCGACTGACGTATTTGTATTGAGCTACTTTCGGAATTTGCGCAAGAGCGCTCTCTCTTCATTTCTTTTTGTCGAGCTCTTCGGCATTCTTTCCATAGAAAACATCGTGCGAAAAACGCTGGTCTCAATCATCAGAAGATTGAAAGGAAAAGCCATCCCCGCAAGATTCGATGATCGGAAATATCGCCCGGCCCAGGAAACGCTTTCGCCTGACGGAAATCCAGAAGGCATGGAAGTACGCGTTCAACGCGCCATCACGATTCTCAAGCGTATGGGTCTGCGCGAACCTTTCGGCCGCCTTGTGTTCATTGTTGGGCATGGAAGCGTTACCAATAACAATGCGTTTGGATCTGCACTCGACTGTGGAGCATGCGGCGGACATGCAGGCGATATCAATGCACGGTACCTCGCTGACTTGCTAAACGATTCGGAAGTCCGTGTGAGACTCGCGCAGCTCGGCATCCAAATTGCGCAAACAACCTGGTTTGTCGCCGCAGTCCACGAAACTGTTACCGACGAAGTTTTCTTTCTAGACGAAGAAACAATTCCCGTTGCGTTTAAGATGGATCTGGAAATGGTGCGGGGTATTCTCAACAGTGCGTCGTCGCGTGCTCGTGCTGAGCGCCAGAAAGCGTTTAAGAATTTGAGCGTCTCAAGCGCTCAGACGCGTGGACAGAACTGGTCTGAAGTTCGCCCGGAATGGGGCCTGGCCGGTAACGCATGTTTCATTGTCGCGCCACGAGAGCGGACGCGCGGAGTAAATCTGGGCAGTAGAGCTTTTCTTCACGACTACAATTATGCAATCGATGACGAGTTCAAGACACTGGAACTAATCATGACTGCTCCCATGGTCGTCACGAACTGGATCAACATGCAGTACTACGCCTCGACCGTGGCAAACGGTGTCTACGGTGCAGGCAGCAAAGTACTCCACAATCTCGTGGCCGAAATGGGTGTTCTTGAAGGCAACGGGGGTGATCTACGAGTCGGACTTCCTCTGCAGTCCATAAGTGACGGAAAGGACATCTTGCATGAACCCTTGCGTCTGAGCGTATTCATTGAGGCTCCACGCGATGCGATCGAGGATATTGTAAAACGCCATGAAACGGTACGGCAGCTACTCGATCACGAATGGCTGCATTTGCTGCAGATCGATCCTTCAGATGGACAAGTCTGGAGACGCCTGCCAGGCGGTGACTATACTGTGGTTTAAGATATTCGTGAAATGAGATTCGCGTATTCGAGGCGCGACCCGCCTTTCGGGTGGATCGCGCTTGACGTCGCCCAGGGCATTTGTTACGCTCTTCGGCAATGAAAGCCGCAGCTTCAAAACGGGAATTGGACAAACCAGAGTGGACGTTTCTAACGAACCACGCGCATGTCCTCCTCTGCCTTCACCGCCAGCCAGAGATGCGGATGAGGGATGTAGCCATGCTCGTAGGAATTACAGAGAGGGCTGTTCAGGCGATTGTCAGGGATCTCGAAAAGGTCAAGTGTCTGCGCAAAGAAAAGAAAGGGCGCCGTAACTCCTATGAAATAAGAACGGAAATTGCACTGCGGCATCCGCTCGAAAACCGTAAGACAGTCGGAGATTTGTTAAAAGCTGTGAAATAATTCACGAAAAATAATAGGCGAAAATTTCTTCGTATATACTATGGTGAAATGAATTCATCATGGTATGGCAAATCAATCCTGATCGCGGGAATCACAGACCGCTCTTCCCTCGCCCTGGCAATTGCCCGGCACCTTCAACAGCTCGGGGTCCAGCTGATCTGCACAGGACTTGGTGAAACATCACACCATGCAAACCTCTCTGAGAAGTCGGCCCAGTTTCTGAGAAAGAACTACGAAGACTTCACGGACACGGTTGCGCAGGAGCTCGGTCCAGATGTGCAAACGGCCGTGCTCGATGTTACGCTTGACGGGTCTGTCGCGGAACTTGCCGAGCACCTCCGTCGCAAAGGCACCAAACTCGACGGGATCGTTCATGCTGTAGCTATGGATAAAACCATACGAGGCGGATTCGCGAAGAACCTGCTGGATGTGACCAGAGAAGAGTTCGCAGGCGCGATGGACGTTTCTGCTTATTCCTTGATTGCGCTGACGCGAAGCTTGATCGAATGCGAAGTGCTCGCGCCGGGTGCGTCAGTCCTTTCGCTCAGCTACCTGGGTGCAAGTCGCGTAATGACGCATCCATACAAGAACATCGGAGTGGCAAAGTCTGCACTGGAAAGAATCACACTGGAGATGGCACAAGAACTGGGTTTGCGCGGAATTCGCGTCAATGCAATTCGGTTTTCTCCCTACGCAGTGAGCAAAGCAGGCGCAGCAATTCCAGGTCTCGCAGAAGCAGTTGCTTCGTGCGACAGTCTTTCGCCTCTCGGCAACGCGAGGCCGGAAGATTTGGCGCGTGCGGCCGCTTTTCTGCTCAGTCCCGATTTGCGCATCACAGGACAGATACTGCATGTGGACGGTGGATATTCCATCGGTGGTTGAGCTATTTGGAATTTCTTGTTGACAGTCGCGACCTCAGGATTCTATTGGCTTCAACACCAGCCTTTCTTCTCTCCCCATTCTCGTCTTTAAGTCCTCACAAGTCTTTTCAGTTCGATTTGCAGTGAAATGAAAAGTAAAAGTGTAATTTGATTTAAGGACCATAGTATGAAACTTTTTGTAGGAAACCTTCCCTTCTCCATCACAGAGGACGCACTTCACGACGAATTCGCGGCGCAAGGCTCCGTGATCTCAACCAAGATCATCACTGATCGCGACACAGGCCGTTCACGCGGTTTCGGATTTGTTGAAATGGCAAGCCTCAAAGACGGTCAGGCAGCAATCTCCGGCCTCAACGGCCGCGAGATGGACGGACGTCAGCTCGCAGTAAGCCAGGCAAAACCACAGGAAAACAGAGGCGGCCGCGACCGTTATTGATTCTTTTTGAATTCGGTTCTTCCGAATTCACTTTGAGGAAAGGCCGCCTATTCAGGCGGCCATTTTCTTTTTCATGTAGATGGTTACTCCAACCAGCATCACAACGCTGATCCCCATCACAATCAAGAACATGAACAGATCCGAAGGTTGACCCAGCTCCACAAGGTACACCTTTTCTGCGAATCGTGTATTGTAATTTTCCTGAAAGAACTTGAGTTGTTTGGAAGAAGGTCCTTCCCAGAAAACATTTCGCAAGACTCCTTTGAACTCTGGCGAAGCAAGAACCGCGTTGAGTTGATCATCCGTGAGGTCCCCTGTTTCCACCAGGATATGCACAGGATCTCCTTCTTTCCAATCCGTAGTCACAACCGGAAAGAACATGCGCACCGTCTTTGTTCCCTTGCGAGTCGTTGTTTCCTTCATTCCATCCGAAAGTGCAATTCCCTTGAGGTTTACATTTCTAGATTCGGGCATCTTTCCCGCCACGAGGTCTTCTGCTGATAGATTGGAAGATCCTTTATCCAGTCCATGAATCAGCATCGGGCTGAGCATGCACGCCACGACTAAACTCACGATGATCGGAACCGCGAAGAGCGCATAACGGGCTGTATCCACCGCCTTCATGTGAGCAAACGCTTCCTTCCTGTCCATTCCGCGTAAGTCGGCACCTGGTTTGAGCTTCACGAGCTCCTCTGTAAGAGAGAGAAGTCCTGGATCATTCGCGTTGGAATAGAAGCGAAAGTTTTTCACTTTGCCGGCAGCATTTTTCCTGGAAACGATGAGTTCATTAAAATCCCCAGGAGGCATCAAATGAAAGTAAATGTGCGCGATTTCGTGGATCGAAATTTCAAAAGTACGAAGCCCTTGTTTTACGCGAAGGCGAGTAGAATCAAGGTCCGCATCGCAGGTAATGGCGGTGTACTGAAAGGAAAAACGCATGCGCAGATTCTCCATCTGCGCCGCTTGTCATCAACCGGTTTTCTGAGCCCTGGTTTGAAAAAACTGACGAAAGATCAGGCGAACAGGCTCTGCAACCGGGCGAATCATGCCCGCCTTTTCGCTGAACGCGAAACCTGACTCTAGTTGCTCCCGCGTGAGCACTGCCATGTCCCAACCTTCTTTTAGAATCAAGCCGGAGAGAGTTTCAACAGTATGAACGAATACATGACGAATCACTCCTTCGTCCGGAAATTCTCCCAGATATTCAAACGACTTCGCATCCAGGCAAATTTCTTCCATCAATTCACGCTCAACTGCAGTACGAGCATCTTCGCCTTCTTCGATGTGTCCTCCGAAAAGACCCCATTGACCTGGACAGCGAATTCCAGGCACGTCATCGCGCAACTGGCAAAGGAATCCTGGCTCGGAAATAAGAATGCAAATCGCGACTGCAACCACAGAACAAAAAGGAATGACCAGGTGTCCGGGTCGACTAGAATCGACTGTGCTCGAAAACTGGAATCATTCGTTTATCGGCCGCGTTGCCACCACAGTGGTGCTGATTGGCATTACAATGCCTCTCTATATGTGGATCAACCATTCTCTGTCTCCGAGATTTGACCTGAGCATTTCTCTGGATGAGACGATTCCGTTTCTACCGTGGACTATTTTTTTGTATCTCAGCTTTTATCTTATGCTACTTGTTGCGGCAGGAGTCTGCGCCGCGCCTGAGTATGGTCGAATCCAGAAAAGTGTTCTGCTGGCGAACTTCCTCTGCTACGCAGGATTCTTTTTTTTTCCGTCTCATTATCCAAGACCCTTACCCATGGACGCAGGGGGCCTTAGAGATTTCTACGGCTGGCTTTACGCAAACGATGCTCCTGGAAACACATTTCCGAGCATTCACGCGGCCGCATCCCTTTGCACCGGTTTTTCCATGCGGAAAATAGGCTGGAAGATCTGGGGAGCTGGAATCGCTATATCTATTTTGACAGTGAAGCAGCATTTCATCGTGGATCTAATTGGCGGTGCGGCGGTGGCCGCCCTGAGCATCTGGATTGTGCGATTGTACGAAGGCCGGCGATTCCATGAGAATAGAAACTAACATCGAACCACCAGGCACGCTGAACCTATTTCTATCCTCGGTGATTGTCGCTGGCTGGATGGGCGGGCAGATAATTGCGTCTTCCATTTCCGGATGGACGTTAGTCGCTTTTGGCGTCGCTTTCTCATTCCTCACTCTACCTCTGTATTCTCTCATGCATGAATGCGAGCACAATATCTTCCACAAAAACAAATGGATCAATGACATCGCCGGAACGATTCTATCCGCTTTCTTCCCTGGTCCGTTTTCTTTTCTGCGCGGCTGTCACCTTGGCCATCACAGGAGGAACCGTACAGAAGCGGAGATGTTTGAAATCATTCAACCTGGTGACTCAGCTTGGAAGAAAACTGGTTTCTTCTATTTTATGTATCTGGGTGGTTTCTGGCTTTCCGTTCCTGTATCTATGATCCCGCTTCTGCTCTGGCCCGCGCTTCTGAAAAGCAGAATGATTCAAAATACAGTAAGCGCATCTGCGATGGTAAACGGAGTTCCCAGGCACTTCTATCTTCGCATTCGCCTCGAGTGTGTTTTTGTGTTGGTTGTTCATCTGGCCTTGATCTGGAGTTTGAATCTAAATCCCTCGACGTACCTGTTGATTCTGGTTGCAGGAGGAATCAACTGGTCCAGCCAGCAGTACATTCAGCACGCAGGCTCTCCTCTTGATGTGATCCATGGCGCGCACAACTTGAAAGCATCTCGCCCGTATCAAAAATGGATCCTGAATTTTAACTGGCACCTGGCGCATCACCAGCACCCTCAGGTTCCGTGGAACATGCTACCGAAGTTTCATGATCCTTCTCGCGATCGACCGCCCTATTTGGTCTCTTTTCTAAAATTCTGGAAAGGCCCCAGAAGACTGGAGATTCGTCGCGATGCGTGAAGAAAACTTTCTGGGCACCAGCCCGATTCAGAGCTGGTATTTGATCGCCTCTTCGCGAGAACTGCGGAAGAACCAGATTCTGGGAGCTCAGCTGGGACGTCACAAAGTCGTTCTATTTAGAAACGAACATGGAATCGCGGGGGCAACGGATGCATATTGTCCTCATCTCGGAGCGGATCTATCTGACGGTTGCATCACGCAAGGAAAGATACGCTGCGCCTTTCATCATTGGACATTTCGAGTGGATGGAAAATGCGAAACAGGAGAACGAAACGCAACTTCTTATCCGGTGATGGAAAAGCACGGAGCGATCTGGTTGTTCAATGGACCTTCACCGTTATTCGGCATTCCAGAAATGGATCAGATGCATGCTACAATTTTGAAGCCGCGCGTCATACGCGCTCACCCTCACCTGCTTACGCCGAATGGACTCGACATTGAACATTTCTCTTCAGTTCACGGCATTCATTTTTCCAAACAACCGGTTTTCAAGACAGAACCATTTGGAATTGCGGTGGATATGGAAATTGATCTGAACGCTTCAAAATCCTTTCGCATGGCCAGGCTCTTCGCAGGCAATCAAATCAGAGCGAAATTCTACACTCTGGGCGGTCATATCTCTGTGATTCGCGCCAATGCGGGAGCCGTACCTCTCCATGTGATGTTTACTCACAGACCACAGCCGGACGGCACAAGCATCAGCAGAACGCTGCTCTTCTTTCCCGAAAAAATGAAAGCACCTTCTACTCTCTATCGTTTCTTGTCGGGGCTTTTCTTGTATTTCATTGTGCGCGACGATGTGCGCCTTCTAGAAAAGGTTCAATTCAGATCAGAAAACCTGAAAACAGGCGAAGGCCTCGCTCTGTTCCGCGATCAAATCAATCAGATGGAAACGATGGCATGAATCTTTACTTGAATCCCGCCACCTGGGAAAAACCAGCGTGGCCCGGACTGCGCGATCCTCGCTGGGCCGTATTCTGTCTGCTCTCAGCCTACCTGACTCTTGGAATCACTGTGCTTGGATTCACTCGCACTCCTTTGCAAATCATAGTCGCCCTGAGCGCAGGGGCACTTCTGGATGTGATCTTCTGCGGGTTGCTCAAGGGTAAGTGGATCTTTCCTCTTTCCGCAGTGATCACGACTCTCTCTTTGACCATTATACTCAGCTTCTCTTCCGGATACCATTTCATATGGTTGCCCGTTCTCATTGCCATCGCTTCCAAATATATCTTCACTTTGAATGGAAGACACATTTACAATCCTTCTTTATTCGCAATTGTATTCAGTCTGATTTTCGCAGACGGATGGATCAGCATTGCACCCGCCTATCAGTGGACCGGAAGCGCAGAAACTGCCTGGCTCATGTCGATTACGATTCTTACCGCAGGAGTCACGATTTTCGGATACAGAGGAAGCAGGAAATGGCTGGCATTGTCCTTTCTCACATTCTTTGCCATTCAACTTCTGATTCGTAGCTACATCATTCGCTATCATCTACCTGCCAGTGCCCTGTTCATAGGCACAATTACTTCTCCATCTTTTTATTTGTTTACATTCTTTATGATTACGGATCCAGCCACAAGTCCACCCGATAAACGAACTCAAATTCTCGTTGGTTTTTTCCTGGCCATATTTGACCTTGCGTACCACTTAAAGTTTAGCCTATTTACTTTCTTTTACGCGGCCTTCACACTCGCGACCATCCGCTATGTTGTGGCAGCCTGGAAAACTCGAGCGTGGAGTGGGGCGCTACGAAGCCATATTCCTGCTGCTATTCTGACTTTCTTTTTTGCCATTCCCGCATTCGCGATGTATGAATCGGGACAATCCAATGTGCGTGGTTCCGCGCCTCCGGGCCTTCATTTCACAAGAATCGCGTCGTCTCAGTCCGGAATCGGGTATGAAAAAAGCAACATTCTGGAACAGGTAGATCCACGCGTTCAGCACATTGCGAAATGGCTTTTATCAGTCGGTGATTCGGTTGCATCCGCAGATGTGGACCTGGACGGGAAACCGGATCTCTTCTTTACGCAGAGTCTGAAATCGACGGAATATCGCGGAAAGTTGTACTTGAACCAGGGGAATTTTCAATTCAAGAAAATAGTCATCCCGGATCTGGAGAGATATCTAAACGATCCGGCAAAGTTCGGCTTACCTGCTTTCGCATTTTTCTTCGACTACGACAATGACGGAGATCAGGATTTGTTCGTTGGATTCGGCTACGGAAGAAGTCATATGTTTGAAAACAGAATCAAGCAAGAAGGCATTGTTCGCTTTCGCGAAATAGAAACTCAAGCAACGAAAGATCATACGATTGCTCTTGCAGCCAATGCGTTTGACTTCAATCGAGACGGTAGACTGGACGTGCTGGTGGCAAATACTTTGCCTGTATATCTGCCGGACTATTTGCCAGAGAAAATTCCACTCAATATCTTCAAACTTCCAGAACCGCGTTATGAAGGAGACAGACGCATGCTCCACTTCATGCATCATTCATGGCACAACGCAAACAACGGTGGAAAGAACGAACTCTATCTAGGCACAAAAGGTCCGGATCCTTTTTCCAGAACAGACGTTGGATTGGATGAAACGCGTTGGAGTCTCAGCGTGGGGACTGCGGATCTGAACAGAGATGGTTTCACGGACATCTACATTGCAAATGATTTTGGTAGAGACGACTGCTACATCAATGATGGCGGCAAACGTTTTCGCAGACAACAGGGAGAATTCTTTGAAGACCTGGGCCTGGATACATATAAGGGAATGAATGCAAGCATGGGGGACATAGACGGCAACGGTGCAGACGATGTATACGTTTCCAATGTGCATCATCCCATGCAGGCAGAGGGAAGTCTCCTCTGGATGAACTACACAGCATCCGGGGCGCAAAATCTTTCCATGAAAGATCGCGCGTCGCAACGTGGCGCACTCAATCCGCATAGGTTCGGATGGGGCGCAGCCATGGCAGATCTGGATCTGGACGGTAAACTGGACATTGTGCAGGCAAACGGAATGGTCTCTAATAAATGGGACAAACGTTATGCGACCTGCCTGGACTACTGGTATCTAAACGAAAAACTGGCACGCTCCATTCCGGAAATTCATACCTACGCTGATAACTGGGCGGACCTTCGAGGCGCATGCATCTATCCTGATGAAGCGGATCGAATCTATATCAATCAGGGATCCCGGTTTTCAGATTTCGCAGACGACGTGGGCGTTACTCATCGCGCAAATACGCGCGGAGTGGCGGCAGTGGACCTGGACAACGATGGAGATCTAGATCTCGTGTTCACAGATCAATTTGGAGAGCCAATCATTTATAGAAACGATATCAATAAACCGTCCTGGGCTGGCTTGATTTTGCACGGAAACGGAAGGACCTGCAATCGAGACGCGGTCGGAAGCACGGTGGAACTGAAATCGCCATCTATTTCGCAACACAGAGAAGTACGACTGGTCAATGGATTTTCCGCACAGTCGGACACCAGGTTGCTATTTGCCGTTACAGGCAGTGCCCGCGCAGTCATTCAATGGTGTGGCCAGGAAATTCAAGAAATAGATCTGCCAGCTGGACGTTATACGACCCTGGAGCAGAGATGATAGAAGCATTTCGCCCAATAGAAAACTATTGGTACATTGCATGTTTTTCGCGCGAACTTAAGTCAAAACCTGTTTCGCGAACGATTCTGGGCAAACCTCTGGTGCTATTTCGCACGGGAGAAAAGCCGGCGTGTCTGGAAGATCGTTGTCCTCACCGCAACATTGCCCTTTCGCTGGGCAAAGTCAAGAAAGACGGCCTGCAATGCAGCTATCATGGCTGGACTTTTGGTGCAGATGGCAAATGCCTTCGCATCCCGGCCGAATCTGAATCGGGCGCGCGACCGGCGGCGCGCAGTCTCCCAGCAGTAGAAAGTCAAGGTTTCATCTGGGTCTTCCTGGGAGATAAAGTTCCGGGACCGGTTCCAGAGTTTCCAATGTTTTCAGCCCCGCGATGGCAAAACTGGTTTATGGAAAGAGAATTCGATGGAAGTGCGTTCCAATGCATTGAAAACTTCCTGGACGTTCCGCACACAGTGTTCGTCCATTCTGGACTCTTTCGCACCCGCGAAGGTTCTGATACAACTCTATCCATAGTGCGAAACAACCAATCGGTGACTGCGGAATTCCTGAACGAACGACAGGTAGACGGCCTGGTTGGGAAACTACTGGTCCCGGCTGGAAGCCAGGCAAAGCACACGGATGCCTTTCTCATGCCCTCTACTACTAGAGTGGATTACTATTTCTCTGAAAAAAGGCACTTTATCGTGATGAGCCAGTGCACTCCAGTAGACGAGTACCGGACGAGAGTCTACACCTACATGGCCTTTCGATTTGATCCAATAGCGCCTATCGTCAGGTTGATCTATGCGCCCCTTTCTTCGATGATTCTCAATCAAGATGTCCGCGTGATCAAGAAACAATCTGACAACATCAAAAGATTCGGCCGAGAAGCTTTTTACTTTCATCAAACGGATGCGATCGCTCGTGAAATCAGGGAAATGATGAGCGGGCGAAAAGCCAGGTCCAGCCATAAAAAGAGAATCAGGGCATGAAGAGGAATGCGCTATGATGGCCGCGATGCTTCTAATATTCCAGGCTGCAGCTCCTCTGTTCTACCTGAAGCAGAAATCGGGTAAAGCAGTGGGTGGACCAATCTCCATGGTCAAATCCTTCTGGCTGATTTTCGCAATCACACTCTGGATTCTACTACCATCCATTCTATCCTTCACCGCCCCCGGCGAGTTGCGCATTTGTTTTCAGCTCCTGGCAGTGAGCATGATCTTGCGAGGCGTCGTTGAATTGTATCTTTGCTACGGGACCATCCGATGGAAAACGGAGTATGGGATTGCGCACGATTCTTTGCAGATTGGGATCTGCATTACTCTGCTAACCACGCGGTCTCTGCCCCCGGTCCATGCACTGATCATCTTACTTACCATTCTTAGCCTGATCACTGAAATGTATTTCGTTCACCGATTTCGTATCTCAACCTCGGGCCCGGCTCAAGGTGTTTACTTCGTACCGGAAACAGACAAGCGGACTAATCGCCTGACGTTGCTTATTTTCGCCCCGCAGTATATGGCTTTCTGGACGCTGGTTTTTGTGCTGGAGTATCCGTTGATTCAGGCCAGGATTGGCTTGTGAGTCTCAGCTTCTGCCTGCGTAAAAGAGCATCCATTTCGCATCAGGAATCGGAAAGGATGTTCCAGCTGCTGGAGGAAAACTATTCCAGTGTAAGCCGCGAGATATTCTACGAAGACCTGGGTTCAAAGGACTTTGTTGGATTGCTCATGGACCACGCAAACATCATCCAGGGTTTCACAACCATTGCACTGCGCACAAGGCATCCAGATTACAACGTCCTTTTCTCGGGAGACACAATCATCACGCCCAAACACTGGGGTTCACAGGAACTTGTGAGAGGTTTCTGCAATGCTGCTGGAAGTTTTCTGGCAACAAGCACGAAGCCTCTCTACTGGTTTCTAATTTCAAAGGGCCACAGAACGTATCTGTATCTACCTTTGTTCACCAGGAAATTCTTTCCGGATCCGAACTCGCAGAACGAAGATCTGGCCGCGATCGCAAAAACAGAATCCATGCTTATGTTTCCACAATACTATGACCAGGAACAAGGCCTCCTTGTGTTTCCCGAAAGCAGAGGAGAGCTCAGGCCGGAACTCATTGCCGCTACTCTCTTCAGGGAAACAAATGCGTACATTCGATTCTTTCGCGAGCGAAATCCTGGCTTTGTGCGGGGAAATGAACTCGTATGTATTACAGAGCTTTCTCCATCGAACCTGAAAGGGATCGCCAAAAGGTGGCTGGTTCGAGGAATGTCGTCTAACGTAATTCAGGCGGCAGTTTGAATTTAGCCGGTGCGACACTCAGACTCTGGCTGGCCTCGGGGCATGCTGAATATTCCCGATTCTCCGCGCACGCAGCGGATCCAATGAAAGATCAGACAAAAAATCTGGGGCGAATCTTTCGACTCATGCGTTCGACGAAATTTGCGAGCGAACATCACCTGGGTGATCTGGATGAAACCTCCACGCCCGAAAGACTCTTAGGCGCGCTGCGACAGGTGCCGATTCGAAGTGCGACAGAATACGAACCCTGGCTTGCCGACGAGGCAGAAACAGCACACATCCTCTGCGCAAAGACGCCCGACTTCTTTGAAGAAACATCAGGCTCCGTGCGGCCCAAGCTCATCCCATATACGCGCGAACTCCGACGGGAAATGGACATAGCCATTGGGGTGTGGATGAATGCACTCTATGCGCAGGACAAGTCGATCTTCCAGGGGCCCCTGTATTTTTCTCTCTCGCCCACTTTAAAGGCGAGGAAGTTGACCGCCAGAGGAATTCCTATCGGCGCAAACGACGAGGACTATCTGGGAGCTGCCACGCGCATTTTGCTACGTTATGCGCTCACGGGAAGGCCCGCTTCTTTCCGCTCGCCGGAGGATTTCTTTCGAAAGACCCTTGAACAGCTGATTGCAGCAAAGACCCTGAGCATGGTGTCTGTGTGGAGTCCAACCTTCCTCATATCTCTCGATGCGCGTCTACGAGAGATGTGGGCAGATTTGAAGAAACCATCATCTGTTCCGGCACGATTTGAAACCTGGGATGAAATATGGCCCAATCTAAAAATGATCAGCATGTGGACAGATGCTTCCGCGGCTGCATTTGTGCCGCAGGTTCGCTCCATCACCGGCAATATTCCTGTGCAAGGAAAAGGACTTCTGGCTACAGAGGGAATCACATCGATCCCGATTCTGCATGACATGGATCCGGTGATCGCCTATCGTTCTCACTTTTTTGAATTCAAGAATGAACGCGGCATTTTTCGTCTGGATGAACTCCAGGCCGGTGAATCATACGAAGTCATACTCACTACAGGAGGCGGGCTGATTCGATATGCAACAGGCGATATAGTGACTGTCACTGGATTCATGCGTCGTGTGCCTACGATTCGTTTCAAAGCTAGAAATGAATTTTCAGATCTTGTGGGAGAAAAGATCTCCGAAGAAGCTGGCCTCGCGGCGATTCATCGGGCGCTCAAGGTCTGCCATGGAATTTGCGGAATTTTTTTGCGCCACGCAGACCCTGGCGCGAAGATGGGAGCGGCCGGATACGAATTACTTCTTTTTGTGGAGAGCGTCCCTGAAAACGCGCCATCCGTAGCGAGTGCAGCAACGCAGGCTGCCACGGAAATTCTCGAGCAAAACCCCTACTACACCCTTGCCATCCAGACCGGCCAGCTGCGAAACTTGCGTGTACGCTTTCTGGGTCGCGACGCGTTAGAAAAAATGCAAAAGAAGCTGGCGGCACAGGCGAAAAGAGAAGGAACTTGGAAATGGCCCGCGTTCACAAGTGAAGCACATCCAGATGAGATTTGAGTTTAGAGAAGCAAAACCGGAAGACAATTCGGAAATCTGCGAAATCTTTCGCATCCCGATGGGCGGATCTCTGGCACTTTCACTGGAAAGAGACCCGGACTACTTTGCTGGCGCGCGCGTTCAAAACGAAAAGCCGCGTGTCTTCGTTGGCGTAGACCATGAGAAGCACTGCCTCACAGGAAGCTTCAGCGTGGGAGAACGCCGTGTTTACCTCAACGGAAAACCAGAATGGATTCCGTACTTTTGCGACCTCAGAATTCGAGACGAATATCGAAGCGGCACTTTGCTTGCGAGAGGATACAAATTCGTCAAGGAAGAAGTCCTGGCTGGACGTTATGCGCAAACCATCATCGTGGCTGACAATCAAGAAGCAATCAATTCTCTCACCGGAAGTAGAGCGGGGCTTCCGACGTATGTTCCATTTGGCGCATATGTTACGCGAGCGATCCCGGGAAACGCAGCTTCAAAAATGAAATATGACGCCAGTATTTCCATTCGGAAAGCACAAATGGCAGATTTAGGCCTCATGAAATCGTTGTGCGAAGAGGCCGGCAGACAGAAACAGTTCTATCCCTGTTATGACTTTGAATTTAGTTCACCTTATTTCAGAGATCTTTCTTTTGATCAGTACTACATAGCATATAGAAATGGATCACCGGTGGGAATGACGGGAGTCTGGAACCAGAAGTCGTTTAAGAAAACCAGGATTTGCGCCTACGGACGCGGATTGAATCTTGCAAGGCCTCTTTACAACGCATGGATGAAACTCAAGGGGGGAATCTCTCTTCCCGAACCTGGTTCTATTCTGCCTTATTCCTACCTGCATACTGTAAATACGAAGAATAATGATCCACAAATTCTAAGAGCGCTCGTGCGCGAAATTGCGAATGACCGGGACGACGCAGAATACTTTCTACTTGGTCTGGATGCGCGAGACAGACTGGGAGATGCTTTCAGGGGCTTGAGCGTACGCGAATTCCACGGTTTTCACTATCTAGTGGATGCCGGTGCCACACTTCCAGAACCTTCCCTCTTTTATTTGGAAGCCGCGCGAATCTAGAAATCAATTCTTGATTGAATCGGGAGGGTGGCGCATTACAAAGGCACGTGTTCGATCCCTCCCAGAATTATTTCGTACGCGGACTTCTTCCTGCCTGGAATTATCGACTTGTGCTCGGGTCCATTACGCCGGCAGCAATAGAAGCAGGCCGCAGACATTCTGCATCCAATCAGATGACATGCCTGTTTGGAGAAGCAATGCTCGGTGCGTTCTTTCTTGAGTGTGCGGGATCCAAATCAGACGCCATTAAAACATGCCTTCATCTAGAAGGAACCGGACCTGCACAAAGAATCATTGCTTTTGCATCCATTGAAGGACGCGTTCGCGCACACGCTGGAGTTCCTCAGGCACAATGGAATGGCTCCCTCGAGGAAGGAAAAGGGCCGGGATTCGTAAAGGTCAGTCGCTGGTTCTCAGATAGCAATATATACACATCGAGCGTAGAAATGCGCCTTGCCCCCATCGCGAAGAATCTTGAGGACTATCTCACTCGCTCGGATCAGGTTCAGGCATTCGTGAAAATACAAACGATCTTTGGGCCAGACTCTGAACCAGAAAGAATCTCAGGTTGCATGATCCAGGCTTTGCCCGGGGCTTCTGCGACGGATACGGATCATGCACTTGGCTGGCTCGGTGCTGCATGGCCGGATCTGGGTCGAGAGATAGATTACAAAGATGGAATTCTAAGTAAATCTCCATTTCGCACTCTAGGTGCCGGGGAATTTCAATTCTACTGCGATCTTTGGACAGGGTATCCAATATGTTGCTTTCTCTAGGCGAAGAAGCGGTTCAGGAAATCATCAAAGAACATGGACTGGTGGAAGTATTTTGTGAGTTCTGTCGCGAACGATACGAATTTCGCCCGGAGCAGATTGGAACGTTATTCGGCCACGGGAAGTGAAAAATCAATTGTCCAGGACTGAAGGCCGGGGAGAATTGTTCATGCACGATGTGAGCGGAAGATATCGTTTCACGCACATGACCGAATCCGGCCAGACGGTGACACTCATGCTTCTTTTGACACAGGTGGGGACAGACATTCGCGGCAAGCTTCGTTCTATTTTTGCCTCTGCAGGTGATGATCAGCTCTATTACACAGAAGAGCATGACGTACGCGGCAACTGGAATGAAGGGCCAATAGCCCTTTTGCTACCGGAGGGGCAGATTACAGTGGAGTCTGCTCCAGGTGGACTGAACGTTACACGGGATCAGACGGAATTCTGGAAGTCCATCTAGCGCGCAGCCCTTACGTAGGAATGCGTGCTTCAAACTCCGCACGAAACTCTTTGAGATAACTGGTCATAGGCATGACTGCGGCGTCAGAAAGAGCGCAGATGGTTCTCCCACGCATATTGTTGCACACGTCGTTGATCAAATCGAGGTCTGACTTTTGCGCATGACCAGCATATACACGATGAACCAGTTTTTCCAGCCAGCCTGTTCCTTCTCTGCATGGAGTACACTGTCCGCAGGATTCGTGATGATAGAATCGCATCAAATTGAAAACGGACCGGACCATATCCACGTCATCGCCCAGAACCGTGATCGCTCCTGATCCAAGGAATGATCCAAGCGCTGCAATGCTTTCATAGTCCATGTTTGCTTTTTCGATCTTGTCTCCGGTTAGAAGCGGAGTACTCGATCCACCAGGAATCACAGCTTTGATTTTCTTCCCCGGCAGCACTCCGCCTGCATTCGCAATTACTTCTGTCAGTGGTGTTCCCAGAGGCACTTCCTGGAGTCCTGGTTTGTTCACGTGACCGGACACACAAAAGAGCTTGAACCCTGGGCTCTGTTCCGTTCCCCATTGCCTGTGCCACGCGGCTCCGTTTTTCACAACGTGAACCACATCACAAATAGTTTCAACATTGTTGATGATGGTAGGGCATCCAAACAAACCAGCCACAGCAGGAAACGGCGGCTTCACTTTTGGATACCCGCGATTCCCTTCAATGGAAGTGAGCATTCCCGTTTCTTCTCCACAAATGTAAGCACCCGCACCACGAACCAGCGTGACTTTTAGATCGTATCCTTTTCCAAAGATATTGCTTCCAATGTATCCTTTCTTCTTAGCGTCTTCCAGAGCCTGACGCATCATTTCATAGCCCTTGATAAATTCTCCGCGCATGTAGAGAAACGCATGATGCGAACCAATGGCGTATGACGTTAGAATAATTCCTTCGAGCACTTGATGTGGATCCCTTTCCAGGAGATATCTATCCTTGAAAGTCCCGGGCTCTGATTCGTCTCCATTGACTGCGAGGTAAACCGGCTTGTCTGTGCCACGCGCAAGTAAGCTCCACTTTCTTCCAGTTGGAAATCCAGCCCCACCACGTCCGCGAAGACCTGAGTCGTTTACAATCTTTTGAATCTCAGCCGGCTCTTTTCCAATCCATTCACGCGCAGTGCCGTAACCGCCCCGTGCCAGATAATGATCCATTGTCTCGGACCCGGATTCGTAGATGTGCTTTGTCAGAACCGGTTCGAATACAGCCATGTTTCAGGAGGGAAAAGGGCCGCCCCTGGAGTGCAAGCAGAAACCTGCGAAATGATGGACAGGCTGTTCTCAATATGCCTCCAATGCTCGTGCGTTTCTTCCTCCTGTTTTTAGCTGCAATTTCTCTGCACGCAGAACCTCTTCCGGAGCTGAAAACGCCCGTAACAGATCTTACGGGCACTCTTTCGAAGGAGCAAATCTCAAACCTGGAAAACAGGATTCTCGGCCTGGAAAAGGAAAAGGGAAGCCAGATCGCCATTGCAATTGTTCCGACCACATCCGCGGAAAACATAGAACAGTATTCGATCCGGCTGGCCACTGCATGGAAAATCGGCAGGAAGGGTGTAGACGATGGAGTGCTGCTGGTTGTAGCCAAACAGGATCGTAAACTGCGCATAGAAGTGGGCTACGGACTGGAAGGTGCCATTCCGGATGCATACGCGAAACAAATCATAGACATGACGATTGTGCCGCGCCTCCGCGAAGGAAAATTCTATGAGGGCATCAGCGACGGACTCGATCGAATCATTTCGCTGATCAAAACGGAGTCTTTGCCGCCAGCGCAAAAAGAAAAAGCAATTCCGCGCATGTCGAATACAGAATGGATGCTTGCGGTCTTGATTCACGGCGGATTCTGGCTGCGACCAGCGTTGCTTCTACTCGGCGTGATTTTGTTTATCTGGAAGCGTGATTTGAAAGGGCTAGTGATCCCGCTCGGCATCTGGCTTGCCTGGATTCTGTTCTGGAGTCTGCGCGTGCAGGCGTTCTTTTTTTCCGGCTTAATTTCCGCCGCTGTCTACTCTCTCGTCTATTACTTATTTCTCAACCGTTTTCGCTCCTCCACAGGCGCCTCTTCTTCATCTTCTGGATGGTTCAGCGGAACATCCAGCCGCAGCTCTACATACAGACCAACTAACAGCAGTTACAGATCCAGTTCCAGTTCAAGCAGCTACCGTTCTAGCTCTAGCTCTAGCTCAAGCAGTTCTTCGCGTTCCAGTTACAGCGGAAGCGGTGGAAGCTTTGGGGGCGGAGGAGCATCGGGCAGCTGGTGAAGATGCCCGATTCACATTCAACGTCTGGGTGGCGCCAGTGGACGAGTTCCTGGCATCGCGCGCTCAGTCTTTGCACCGGCTGCGCGAAGCAAACCTGAAATCTCAGTTCTTCCATACGCGTCCGACAGAGAAAGAGCGGTCCACGTATCCATCATCGCATTTAAATCTGCGCGAACAGAAATGAGTGCGCGCACTACAGAAGGGCGATCGTAGTACACTGCAAGCATCAAGGGCGTCCACTGACTGTATCGAACATTTGTATCCGCCCCTTCGTTGATCAGGCGAATCGCGCTTGCGTCCTGACCATCGTAGATGGCGCGAATGAGTTCTGTACCTTTGCGCTTCGCTTCTTCTGGATCAATCTTGTTTTCATTCGTGGTCGGAGTCGTTGTTGTGGTTGTTGTAGTTTGCGACGTATCCTTGAACAACTGCTCCAGAGTCATGCCCGGCTTCCCAACAAATGCATAGTCAAACGCATAACCACGGTTATCGTAGTTGGACCGATGATACCACAATTCGCTGCTCGACACATTCGGATGCTGAGACTTAAATACTCCTGACATGTTTCCGTCTGGATCGTATGCCTGTCCGAGAGTGCGGCCAGCAAACAGTTCAGCCATCACATCCTGGGCCGCTGAATCTGACCACGCTGCATAGTAGGCGCCAAAGCGGTTGCGTAGAAAGAATGGAGCAGAATACACTCCGATCCTGCGCTTTGCTTCCGCGTCCTGAATCTTTCCAATATCATCGCCTGAATTTCCGGCTGTAAAACAAGCGCCCAGAAAGAATACAATCGCTCCTGGGGCGGGCTTCCATTGTGCTACGTCCTCCGCGTTGCTCCATACTTCGTCTACGACCAGCATTCCGGCGGGAGTGATGTCTCCTTGATAACGAGGTGGTTCGCTCGATCCGATTCCATGACCTGCGTAAAAAATAAAATGTGCCCCGGAAATCGCGGCCGCGATCGTTTCCTTTTTTGTTGGACTGTAAATCTCTGTCACCTGCACTCCGCGAGCGCGAAGAACTGCAGCCACACGCTTGAGATATCCGCGATAGCTCACCGTGGTCGCGCCCTCAATTCCATCCACATTCCCACCGAGCATCACAGCCTTTAGCCCGGAAATCCGAACCGTTTGTTCCGGAAGATTGCCGCGATGAACCACACCTGGATGAATCGATCCGATGGGTTTGCTCGGATGCTTGCGAGTCTCCGCAAACAGACCCGAGAAGGTAGAATAGAAGGCGAGAACGAACAGAAAAGCACGCATACCAGATGGACGAGGGCCAGCGCATAGCGGGCAAGTTTTTTTGTGCGATCGCCAGCGCGAAACCGCACGGGTAGCTACCCCGCCACGGAAGATCCGCCAGATCCTCAAATAATTGCTTGCACATACAACTATTCCGGAAACGATGGCCGCGTGAAAGATGGGAACTCAAAGTACTGCACGTGTCTCTTTTTCGCAAGCGGCGCACTTTCGCGCAGCCTGGGCAGGCTTGCGGAGGAGGAATTCTCCACCACAGGCCTCGCTCCTTCGTATGCATTCTTGCTGATGGCAGTCAATGAGAAGCCGGGCATTCAGCCGGGAGAAATCGCAGAAGAAATGCAACTCGCTGCATCCACAGTCACTCGACTCATCGACAAGATGGAAAGCCGAGGATTCCTGAAACGAAAGACCACAGGCAAAAAGGCACACATCTATCCAACGCAGAAATCGCGGGACCTGGACGCACAGATCAAAGAAGCCTGGGCGTCTCTATATAAACGTTATACGACATTGCTCGGGGAAAGCACCGCAAGGAAGCTGACCACGGCAACATATGAAGCGGATCGAATTCTAGAAGGGAGAAAGAAAGTATGAGTAAATCAGTTGGGATCATTGGTTCAGGGGGAGTCGGCAAAACACTGGGTCTGGGATTTCTGAAACAGGGTTATAACGTCACTATAGGAACGCGCGACCCGGCCAAACTAAAAGAGTGGAAAGACAAGGCGGGCGAAAAAGCGTCTATCGGCAGTTTCGCGGACGCAGCCAGATGCGACATTGTAGTGCTCGCTACATTGTGGACTGGAACCAAATCGGCGATTGATCAGGCGGGCCCCGACAACATGAAAGGGAAAGTGGTCATCAACGTCACCAATCCATTGGATTTCTCCGCAGGCCCGCCTCCTCGCTTTGCCGCGACTGTGGAAAATCCGGGAGGAGCACAGGTGCAAGCATGGATTCCGGGAGCGCGTGTAGTGAAAGCCTTCAACACGATCAGCGCAAACATCATGATCCAGCCAAAGCTCGAAGATGGAACAGCCGATTTGTTTATCGCCGGCAATGATGAAGCGGCCAAGAAAGAAGTAACTGCAATTGCACAAGCCTGGGGCTGGGGCAGCGTAAATGACATGGGAGATATTCTGATGTCATTCTGGCTCGAGACGTTCGCGATGCTCTGGATCTATTTCGGATTCAAGAACAATCACTGGACGCACGCTTTCAAGCTTCTACGAAAGTAGAAATCAATCTACGAGACCAAGCTCAAGCGCAAGCTGGATCATCGCCACAAGGGCTGATTCCTTGGGGAATGGATGATCCAGATGTTGTGCACCAAACCGCATGTTAGGCGGAAACGGACTATAAGACAGATCCCAGTGGTGCCCGTGCATCATGGCCAGGTCTGTTGCCATGGGTGTTCTGAGCTTTGCCTGGTTTTGGGTCACCTGCATGTCGTTGTTCGCGTCATATTTGTTTAGCTCCATCACGCCCTGCATTTGAAAATACGGAACTTCCATAACAGTTGTAGATCCTGTAATATTGAAAACAGGAATGTTCCAGGAATCAATTTCATCCAGGTGACGATCGAGAAATGCTCCGCGTTCCGTTGTGGTGAGGGATCTCGCGGCTTCTTTCACTCTGTACTCGCTAAATCGCGGTACCTTTTCATCGATACGAAGAAGAGGAGAAATCACCTGCAATACGCCTGTCAGTCCTTCCGGCACTGTGATGTCCACGTCCTTCACTGAATTGTAAATATTGTCTGCCAGAGGCGAACCGCCCGGAGCGCCGGCCCAGTTAAAAATACAACGAATCTTCTTTCTCAGTTCAGGGACGCGAACAAGAGCGGTGAGTAGGTCCGGCATGCCTTTGGAATAGCAAATGGCCATCGCGGAGCCTGGAATTTTCTCATTTCCTGCCACGATTTTTTTTGCGTGCGCATCCAGACCAATGCCTTTCATCAAAGCGTTTTCAATGTCCGCCACATTGTCTTCGCATCCGCGCATTGGATGAGAATCGCTCTGGAGAATGCGAGTTCCGAATTTTGATTCAACAGCGGGAAACGCCTCTTGAAAAGCCATCACAGGAAGAAGGCCTGTAAGAAGCCCCGGACAAAAAAGTACAACGTTATTCGACAATGAGGGTGCCGGTGCTTCTGGCATTTCAAGTTGCCATTCAGGAGGTCCATCGAGGCGCAGAAAGCGCTCGGAGATCTTCTGTCTGTCTGGCCGGGAGTCTTTTCCGATTAACTTCTTTTGTACGGCCGCAGAGACTGCTGCAGGATCGGATGTTGCATGCGATATGAATAAATTGCGAAATCGCATCCCCGCCCATTTCTTGACGGCTGACTGAGAGAGAGCCCGAGGATCAGACGAAACGAGTTCGCGGGCCTGGGCCCGCGCATCTGCGTACGCACCGGACTGAATGGAATCGAGGAGTGATGGCATACCGGACTGTAAGGCATTTCCGTCCGGAGACAAGCATTTTCCGTTATCGACCTGCCATGAAGCAGTTCATGGCCAGATGGCACTGCCCCTGGTGATGCGCCTCATGCCACGTAAGCAAATGAAATATTTCCACATGAGTTCTGTCCGCTCTTTCGTGCGGCTTCTGAGATAGCCTGTCCTCCGAAAGGGCGCGAAAGTAAGATAGAAAAGGTGGAGCTGTTGCTGCCAGTGCAGATCTGATTTGATCCGGAGTAATGCGCACTTGATCATCCGGATTGCTTCCACCCGCATAGTTTGTGACCAGGTGCGAATCTACCGGATCTTTTTCCAGAATGCGAACATTCAAGTAACGATCGAGAGTGGCCGCGCAGTGCATCATCTGCCAGCCAATGTGAGCCCGTCCCTTCCCAAAAGGCATCCGCCAGTGCAGGAGTTCGTCCGCCACGGGCAATGCCTCAATATCGCTTAACGTCTTGAGCAGACGCATTCTTCCATATTCGAACTGATGGATCAACGCATCAATTGGAGTCATTGCTCGCCTGTTTGTCTGACTTTTCGTATGCTTCCATTGCTTTTGGCATGAACTTCTTCAGACGCGCGATGCGAGTCCCGTGCGATGGATGAGTAGAAGAAAATTCCGGAGGTTGACCGCCGCTCATCTTCTCCATGCGTTCCCAGAACTTCACGCTTTCGCGTGGATCATACCCTGCCCTTGCCATGTACAGAATTCCCATTTCGTCTGCTTCCGTTTCATGATCGCGGCTAAAAGGAAGAATCACACCGAACTTGGCGCCCGCTCCGAGTGCCGCCATCACAGCACGTTGTTTTTCTGGATCCAGATCCGCAATGGATTGCTGCGCTCCGTTCATAGCAGTCTGGTAAATGTCATCCTGAAAAAGTCTTTGCGCACCATGGTGTGCTGTTGCGTGCGCCATCTCATGACCCATAACTGCCGCCAGTCCGGCGTCCGTTTTTGTAACCGGAAGAATCCCTGTGTAGACTACAATCTTGCCGCCGGGCAAACAGAATGCGTTGACTTCTTTGCTATCTACAACGCTGACTTCCCACTTAAAACCTTTTCCGCCCTCTCCCGTGGCTGCAGCCAGACGCCGAGCGACGCGACGCACCTGGTCCACTTCCGCTCCTTCTTCCACTACTTTGGACTTTGAAAGCACTTCTTTGTATGATTGCAGACCAAGAACACTCTCTTCCTCTTTGCTCAGAGCAACGCGGGCTTCTTTGCCTGTCTCTGGATTGACGACTTTCTCTGCTGTGAAGTATTTGAATGCGATCAAACCCAGCGCAAGAAGGATGGGTGCGATTGCTATGTGGCGCTTTTGCATGAACTGAGCGAAGCTAAACGCCAGGATTGATCAAGGCTTTTTTGAATCTGGCGCGTCGCAAACGGGGACCTTCTTCACCCGCTCGAGGAATTGCCTGGCAGATTCACTATTCTGATTCATAGCCACTGCAACCAGGAGTTCATACCCGAACCCACCACCGGATGGCCAGGGTTTTTTAGGGTCCTGGGCCAGTTCCATCTTCACAAGTTCGGATAGTTCCGCAGCCGTGCATGCGTGCCTCACCGAATCGCCGCAGGTAAACCCCCTGTAGCAACAAGCGAAACCGCCGTCGCATTTGCTTCTATCCAATACGCCCCCGATGTCGCATGGAATTTTTTGACGCGCTATGGCCGCCAGTTGCGCGCGAGGAATCACAATGGAGATTCCATTTCGAGAAAAAGCTTCCGCGTCCTTACAGGCAATTCTTGCTGCCGCCGCTGGATTCGTCCGTCCGAGCTGACGGACTACCACGTCAAACGTCTGCGCACGCATTCCTGTGATCAAAGGATCCTCTGTGCCTGAAGGTCTGCTTGCGATCATCTGCTCTCCCGCACGAACCATCAAATCATCCAGGTCGTCTGAAAGCTCCATAGATGCGACAACACGATGAACCGCATAAGGATTGTAAGGTGCTTCAAGAGTCTTCTTTAGAAAAGGCTGCAATTTCGCGCGTTCGCTTGCTGGTAAATCCCGGAATGCCCGATCCCAGTCATCGCCAGATGGATCAAACACACTTGCGAACGAGGTCGAGATCGTATCGCGCAGAAAATCTGCCACACTGGCGCTACCGCCGCGAGAACGCGATTCAGCCACGATTTCTTTGAAGGTATTAGCAAAGATGTTGTTCTGGATGGACTCGCATTCCAGAAAAGACACGCGCGCCTTTTCGAAAGATGGAACAGAAGCCCAGTCCAGGTGAGCGGGCGTTGCGCACAGCTCAAATGCTTTGCTTCCAGATTTCTGCAAAAAGTAAATATGCCAGGGCGCAGATACGTTGCACCGATACGCGACTCGTTCAGCATCTGGATCCAATGAAAGCTCCGGCTTTTTCTCAGCGGGATCGCAGGCAGCAGGAAATTCGACCGGGTTAAGGAAACGGTGCACAATCACTGAATCAGCAATGATCGTGTTCCATCCGCGATCCGTGAATCTTCTATGCTCTTGCATGACAATTTCTGCGGATGATTTTGTTTCTGTATACGCAACCCTGGTTTCCTTACTCCCACCGCCGCAGCCTGTGATTGCAAATAACAGGAAGGAGATGGAACCAAACGAAACGGGAAAAACGGAATGAAGCGGCGCTCTCATCGCGCAAAGTAGAAGGCACGGAAACAGATGGGTCAAGATAATTTCTGACGACAAATGCGGACTCTATTTGAATCTCCCAACCATGGCGCATATTCAAACAAACAACAGATATCCTGGTATCCTCGAATTGCTCTGGTACAAGCCATCCACCGGACAGAAGCTTTCTGCGCTGGCGCACGAACTCCTGCTTGGTCCATCCACGCTCTCCTCCGGCGAACGCGAAACAATTGCTGCATACACGTCTGCCCTTAACGATTGCGAATTCTGCTGCGAATCGCACAACGCAAGCGCCTGTGCTCATCTGGGGAAAGACAGACCAGCATCGGTGTATCTTACCCCGGAGTTTCTAGCGGAACAAACTCCTAAAATGAAAGCACTCCTTGAAATCGCAGCGCTTACACAGAAGGGCGGAAGAAACGTGAAACCAGAGAATGTGGAGGCCGCGCGAAAGGCAGGCGCAAGCGATGATGAAATTCACGATGCAGTTCTGATCGCCGCTGCGTTCTGTATGTACAATAGATACGTCGACGGACTGGGAACCAGGCCACCGGCCAATCCCGCCGACTACAAGGAAATGGGAAAACGTCTGTCCACTCAGGGATACAAATTTCCTCCACGATTTCTCTACTGGCTCGTCAGAAAGATTCTTAGCAAAAAGTATCCCTGAGCTAAAATCATTTTTCGTTTTACTGCCAGCCTGGAATGATCCCGGCTGACGTATGAATCTGGAATCAGAAATCAAGCAGGTCATCGCTCTGTGCGATAAGAACGGAAACCTCAATCCTTCCGCTATTGGCTGGTCACGCAAACCGTTGCATCGTTGCAACCTGAGCAAACACTACTTTCGCAAGAAGAAGTGGAACTACTGGTGTATTTATGACAAAGAATGGTTGATTTCTTTTACTATTTCAGATGTGGACTACGCAGGCCTGATCTTTGGTTACTATCTTGAATTCTCTACGGGAAAATTCGCAGAGTTCACCAAGATTGTTCCGTTTTCGAGCGGAATCACAATGGGCCAGCAGACAGACAACAATGCACGCTATCAATCAGGCGGATTGTCTTTCGACTTCCAGGCAAAAAAGCACGGTCAAATGCTACTCGCATCCATACCAGACATCGGCGGAGAAAATTTGAACGCCTCCATTGATGTGGAGATTCCAGAAGATCTAGAAAGCATGAACGTAGTCATTCCCTGGAGCAAAAGACGCTTTCAATTCACTTCAAAACAAATTGGCCTCGCGGCGAGCGGGACAGTGACCATAGGGACCAGATCGCACACGTTCAACAAAGCGGACACCTTTGCCTGCCTGGACTTTGGCCGCGGTGTGTGGCCATACAACATCACGTGGAACTGGGGCGTGGCTGTCTCCAGATCAGAGGGAGAGATCGTGGGTGCAAACATGGGAGCCAAATGGACGGATAACAGCGGTTATACGGAGAACTCTATCCTTGCAGGTGGAAAGACATACAAGCTCCCTGAGAACGTTTTATTTGAATATGACAGAAAGGATTTCATGAAACCCTGGAAGATTCGCACAGAACAGTCATCCGCGATCGATTTTGAGTTCACGCCATTCTTCGACAGACATGCGAAATCCAATTTGGTGATCCTCGCCTCAGACGTTCACCAGATGATCGGAAAATACACAGGTGAAATCAAAATCGGCAGAAAAACAGTCGCGATTCATGATGCAATCGGCTGGGCGGAAGATCATATCGCCAGATGGTGACACTGTGAAATAGCCCGGGAAGAATAGAAAACCAGGCCTTTGGCCATATTGCGTTCGTTCGTCGTATGTGTTCTACTATGCGTGGGTTGGGACCATGAAACGCATCCTTCTACTTTGCATGCTGGCATTCTCCTCGTGTACACGAGAGGATCCAAATTACGTATGGCTCCTCAGCCTCGCCGCAGGCGGTCAAACGCCTCCGTCGGGAGAGACGAGCGTTACCGTAGATGTATCAGATGTCACCGGTTCGCCTGACTTCTTGTTCGATACAACGCGAACCATTCCAGTCTTCATCACAGTGCGGGACCCGGTGCCTCAAGGGTCGGGCACTCTGGTTCAAATCCTCGACAGCTCAAGCGCGCAAGAACTTCTCTTTCAGGCAACGTCCAACGCTCAGGGAAGCGTGGAAGGAACGTTCACAGTAAACCAGACCACGAAACTGGTCACTCTTCGCGTGACCATCGGAACGGACGTGCATACCTGGACCATCAACATCACAGACGTGCAAGAGATTCGCAGATTCCTTTTTGTGACTGGAGAAGTGAACATGACTCTAGTCGCGGATGCGGACAGTGACGGAGTCCCTGACTCTCAGGATGCCTACCCTCTGGATGCAACCAGATCTGCGATCATTCGTGTCCCCGCACAGGGATTCTACACAGTCGCATTTGAAGACCTGTATCCTGTCCAGGGTGATGCGGATTTCAACGACTATGTGGCAGAAGTTCGCTACGAACAGGATCTGGACGCAAGCGGACGAGTCGCTAGAATGCGGGGATTTGTCAGACACATTGCACGAGGCGCGGGCTATCGTCATACACTGCGCCTAACGTTACCAACCACTTCTTCTTCCTTCCATTCTAAACTCTTCGCAGCAAATGGAAGCCTGGAATTAGAAAACGAAACGGCCCTGACCAGCTTTGAAGGAATCGAGGTAATGCCAAACAGCGGAACGACCATCAGCTCCGCGAACTCTGCGGCGGGCGAAGTATATGCGCCGGGCAAATCGAGCGAATTTGAAGTAATCCCGGCCACTCCAATGGCTCTAGCTTCTCTTGGAAACGCTCCTTACGATCTTCATCTTCACGTAGTCAATACAGGATACGATATCCATTTTCTCGGAAGATATCTGGATGCAAACGGTCACGATCAGTACCTGGATCCGTCTGGATTTCCATGGGCCATCATGATTCCAGGAAACTGGAGCTGGCCGCTGGAAAGGGTGAACATGCACACGGCCTATCCAAAGTTCCAGGAATGGTATCAGTCCGCCGGCCAGGCCCAAACAGACTGGTATCTCACTCCTGCGGCCGGCAAGGTTTTCTCGAAGTAAGCTTTTGCACTGCTAGGCTTTTTGCTTTCATCTGAATCGCGTCCGGAGGAGCCTGGCGCGTGAAGTTAGAAGACAGATATCAGTCTCTCTTTGAAAAAGCTCCGCTGGGATTCTTCGTAGCGGATCGCCAGGGAAACATCGAGGCAACCAATTCAACTCTGCGAAGCCTCTTTTCTCTCGAAAAGAAGAAGAAACCAAACCTGTTGACAGAAAGGCATCTGGCTAACGCCGGATTCGCCACGCAGTTTCGCTTATGCATTTCGCGCGCAGAACCTGTGATTGCGGAAGCAGATTTCAGAATCAAGACCGGATATCGGTACTGTGTTCAATACTTTCTAACTCCGTTCTTTGACCGAGGCAGAGTGGTCGGAGTACAGGGAGTCGTGATCAATCAGACAGCGCGCATGGAGGCACTGGAAGAATTCCAGAGAATTCACGACTACAATTCTCGCCTGCTGTCGAGTCTTTCTCCGGTTGTAAGCGTAGGCCCCGATCTTCGCATACGGTTTGCAAATGACTCCTTCGCGCAGTGGGCAGGAATCTCCTCGGAGAAATTGATGAACAGGCTCCTTGTTCCGGTTTTGAAACTCAAAGGGGAAGAGCGGGACGCATTTGCAGCTAACGTTCGCGAGGCGGGCAAGAGTCACAAAACAAGAAAGGGTC
Source organism: Leptospirales bacterium (assembly GCA_019694685.1). Classification (GTDB taxonomy): domain Bacteria; phylum Spirochaetota; class Leptospiria; order Leptospirales; family Leptonemataceae; genus JAEUSB01. Next base: position 16,335 of record JAIBBM010000030.1, on the reverse strand, counting down.
TGCAGTTTCGCGCCGGGAAGTCCACATTTGGGTACTCACTCTTTCCATTCGAAAAAGATAGCACTGGAATCATCATGCGCGATATCTCCAGAGAAAAGGAACTGGAGATTCGCATTCAAAAATTGAACGGTAGACTCATTGAACTCCAGGAAGAAGAAAGACAACGCATTGCCGGGGACCTTCATGATAGCGTCGGACAATTGATCCTGGCCGCAAAACTCAATCTGGTTTCCTATAAAAGTGATCCCACTCACTTCGCAGATCGATTCGACGTTGCTCTGTCCATCATTGACCAGGCAAGCCAGGAGCTTCGTGAAATCTACACGAACCTGTATCCCAGATCGTTGCATGACCTCGGGCTCGAGGCAACCGTTCGATGGCATGCTCGCAACATTCTCGAAACTCACGGTCTGAAAGTGAGCCTCGAAATGAAAGCAGGAACCCTTTCGCATGAATTGCAGGTGCGTATCTTTCGGATCACGCAGGAAGTTTTTGCAAATATTGTCAAACATGCTCACGCGCGAAGCGTGAAGCTTAAACTAAGTCGCAACAAAACCCGCATCCAGCTCACTATCTCAGACGATGGAAAGGGTTTCTCTCCCAGCGCACCCAGATCTGGATTTGGTCTGGACAGCATTCGAAGGAGAGTGGAATCTGTGGGAGGCGAGTTTTCCATCGAGTCGAGCCGCGGACACGGTTCGAAATTCTCAGTCACTCTGCCCCAGGGGGAAGCACATGAGTAATCTTAGAGTTTTCATCACAGATGATCATGCGATTCTTCGCGAAGGCGTTAGACTGATCCTCGCCCGGATTCCTGGAATCGAAGTGGTAGGGGAATCTGGCGACGGCCTCGAGGCTCTTCAGGCAATTGAAAACCTTAAACCTGATCTGGTGATACTTGATATTTCCCTACCTTCTCTTTCCGGAGTAGAACTCGCGCGCAAGCTCAGAAAATACCAGCCTGAAACAAAGCTCCTTGTTCTATCCAGACACGACGGACCGGAATATGTAGAACAGCTCGTGAAGCTGGGCATTCATGGCTATGTTTTAAAAGAAGAAGCAGGCAGTGATCTGATCAAAGCGGTGGAAGTCATCCAGAGAGGTCAGACATATTTGAGCCCTCGCATTACAAGCCAGCTTGTTTCCGGATTCGATCCCGCCAGGTCTGCGCAGGATCCTTTTCACATTCTCTCGAATAGAGAACGCGAAATTCTGAAGCTGGTCGCGGAAGGAAAATCCAACGCTCGCATTGGAAAGGAACTGCTGATTTCCCCCAAAACTGTCAAAGTTCATCGCGCCAATATCATGAAGAAACTGGATGTTCACAAGGTCGCAGATCTAGTGAAATACGCCATCAAAGCTGGTATTGTAGAGGCCTGAGCCCGTAAGATTTTTTTTTCGCACATTCAGCCTGCGTTCAGGTTCACAGACTATCCTGAACCTATGAAACAACTGATCTGGGATTTACCCACACGCCTCTTTCACTGGACATTTGCAGGTTCCATTCTGGCCGCTTTCGCGCTGGGAAAATTTGCAAATGAACACTCCACCCTCTTCGCATTGCACATGATCTTCGGGGCTCTCGCAGGACTCATGCTTCTGTGGAGAATCTTCTGGGGATTTGCAGGCAGCAAACATAGCAAATTCAAGGATTTGCTCTTCTCCCCCCGCGCCATCTTCGAGTATTTCGCAAACGTCTTCAGGGGTAAGGCGCAGTATTTCGCAGGCCACAATCCAGGCGGTGCACTGTCTGTCTGGATCATGCTTGGTCTGGCTCTGGTTTCCGTCGCGACCGGAATTGGCATGGGATTTTTTGGAGAAGCAGTCGAAGAAGTACACGAAGTAGTCACAACCCTTCTCATCTTCGCAGTGGCCTTCCATATCACCGGCGTAATCGTAGCCACGATCATGCACAATGAGCCGTATCCGATTGCCATGATTACGGGCAAGAAGACTGCTCAATCAGATGAATCCATCTCAAGCACTCGTCCCATCTCCGCCGCGGTGTTTCTAGTGATCGCGATTGCAGGCATGACCTACATCACAAAGGGCTTCGATCTTGCGACACGGACTTTTCACGCTCCGGGTACTTCCTTCATTCTGAAGTTCGGCGAGAACGAAAAGGAGGAAGGCGGCGGAGAAACTGAAAATGCAGAGAACTCCAAAGACTCAGATGATGACGACGACGATTAGAAAAGGCGATGCGCGAAATGTCAGCTTGCGAAATAGGACTGTGAGAAGCAGAATGATTCTCAAACTGGCATTCGCGCTTTCAGTCGCCATCACAGGAGTAGATGGCTCCTTGCCAGCACAAACGCAAGAGAAGTCATTCGTGTCTCTGGACCGGGTGATCGCAGAGGCCAAACGACGCAGGCCAGGTCGACTCCTGGAAGTAGAATTAGAGCGGACAGGCGGACAAGATATATACGAAGTTGAAATCCTGGGGGACAATCGCGTAGTGTATAAACTCAGGTTCAACGCAGTCACTCTGGAATTCCTGGGGGAAAAGGAAGAATGAGAATCTTGCTCGTAGAGGACGATCGTTCCATTCTGCATTCTGTCAGAGACAAACTGCAGGCAGACGGCTACCAGGTGGATACAGCCGAAAATGGAAACGATGCGGACACTCTCGGGCAAACCGCTCAGTACGAAGCGATCCTCCTGGATCTGGGATTACCGGACCGGGGAGGGCTCGCCCTTCTTGCAAACTGGAGAAGGAGAGGAATTCAAACTCCAGTCGTAATCATTACCGCGCGCGGCTCCTGGACGGAGAAAGTGGAGGGTTTCAATGCAGGCGCAGACGACTACATAGCCAAGCCCTTTCAGTACGAAGAACTTCTTGCTCGCCTTCGCGCTGTTTTGCGAAGAGCGAACCTTGCTTCACAGGGACGCAGGCTGACACGTGGAAAAATAGATCTTTTAGAGGACTCACGAACTGTCGTCGCAGACGGAAAATCTTCTGAACTCACCGCTCACGAATTCAAAGTGCTGCGATATCTGATGCTTCACGCCGGAATCGTTGTATCCAAGGCAAAGCTCGAAGAGCAGATCTACGAAGACGATCAGGATCACGAAAGCAATGTTCTTGAAGTTTATATCAGTCGACTGCGAAAAAAAGTAGGAGAAGACCGCATCATTACCAGGCGAGGCCAGGGATACCTCTTTCCCAGAGAGGGTTCAGAGTGAAATCGCTTCGCTCCAGACTATCACTGGCCATGATCGCAGTGCTGATTGCGTTCTTCACGGCTCAGTGGTGGTTTGTATCCGCTGCGATTCTAGACGTCGCAGAAAGCCAGATGCGTTCGAGACTCGCTCACGACGCCGAAACGATCGCCTCTGCGCTTACCTGGAAGAATGGTCAGCCGGAATTGCCGCCAGAAAAAACTAATACAGAATACAGACGCGCTTACTCCGGCCATTACTACAGAGTCACTGTCGGAACGAATGAAATTCGCTCACGCTCACTCTGGGATTTCCAGCCCGCAGACAAGAGTTGCAGTTCTCGCAGAAGTCCTGGACCCATGGGGCAGATCCTGATCGTTCATTGTCTGGAAATTAGAAAAAATGGAAACGAAGTAAGTATCTGGACTGCAGAAGAAACAACAGACCTGGATTCGTCTGTTAGCATTTTTCAGAAACGTTATACGATCATCACGCTCGTCGCCATCAGTGCCATTCTGATCGCACAGATACTGGCAGTATACGCAGGATTCGCTCCGCTTCGATCCGCTGTCGTGGCCCTGCGAAAGCATGGCAGTGCATCCCTCCATAGGACTCTACCATCCGAAATCCAACCCTTCATGGAAGAAATCAAACGGCTGGTGAGCACACTGCAATCGCGCGTGGATATTTCGCGAAAAACGGCGGCCAATCTGGTTCACGAACAGAAGACGCAACTCGCGGCAATTCATTCGTCGCTCTCTTCTATTCGCGACAAACAGCCAGCACCCGACGTGCTCGTTGATGTTTCTGAAGTTGCAGCCCGTGCCGCAAACCTCAAAGACATTGCGGAAAGACATATGACTCGCTCCGCGATCGCAGGCGCCATTTCTGCTGGAACGCCCTTTGATTGGAAAAAGGATCTGGATGATCTTACGAAAACTATGCTGAGAGTGTATGCGGACAAGGGACCGCGAATAGAAGTAAAACACAATCAAAGTCCACAGTGGACTATGGAAAGACAGGATGCCATCGAGCTCTTCGGAATTCTGCTCGACAATGCATGCAGATTCTGCACCGGCCAGGTGGTCATCGGACTCGACACATCAGAAGTTACGATCGAAGACGATGGCCCCGGATGCACAGAGGAGCAAATGAAACAACTGTCTTTACGCGGAGCTAGAATTGACGAATTCACAGAGGGCGGGCTTGGTCTTTCCATCGCGCGAGAGCTGGCAGAAAGCTACCAGATGACTCTTTCATTCTCGCGTTCGCCTTCAGGAGGACTCAGAGTTTCTATCCGCAACTCATAAAATCTTCTTGATGTAAGGCGACCGCCAGACCTCCTGCTCGCATGGCAAATCCGCATGAGCGACAGATTCTCACCAGTACGGAGAAAAGAAAAATCTGGAACGTGATCTTCGCATCCTCTGCGGGAACGGTCATTGAATGGTATGATTTCTATATATTCGGGGCCCTGGCCACAGTCATCTCCGGCCAATTCTTTCCAAAAGATCATCCGACGGCTGGATTTCTGGCAACCCTTGCTACTTTTGCAACCGGTTTTGTAGTCAGACCGTTTGGTGCCATCGTCTTCGGACGCATAGGCGATCTTGTCGGAAGAAAATACACGTTCCTGCTGACACTGCTGATCATGGGCGGCTCTACTTTCGCCATTGGTCTTTTGCCGTCTTTCGAGCAGGTTGGCGTACTTGCCCCCATACTCCTGGTTTCCTTGCGCCTTCTTCAGGGCCTGGCGCTGGGAGGCGAATACGGCGGCGCGGCCACTTACGTAGCAGAACACTCACCGGACGCAAGGAGAGGCTTCTACACAAGTTTCATCCAGACTACGGCAACGCTGGGTCTATTTGTTTCCCTGGGCGTGATCCTTGGAACCAGACTCGTCCTCGGCGAAAAAGATTTTGGCACGTGGGGCTGGCGCGTTCCATTCCTACTTTCGGTTCTACTTGTAATTACTTCGTACTACATAAGACTCAAACTCAGAGAATCGCCTGTATTTGTTAAATTGAAGGAAGAAGGAAACACATCCACGAGCCCTCTGAAAGATTCTTTTGGAAACAAAGCGAATTTGAAACTGGTCATCCTTGCATTGTTCGGAGCAACCGCGGGCCAGGGCTGCGTGTGGTATACAGGGCAGTTTTACGCACTCACTTTCTTGCAGAAAACACTGAACATAGAATTCGTAACGTCGAACGTGATCGTCGCTCTGGCCCTGGTGTTTGCGACGCCGTTCTTTGTATTCTTCGGATCTTTGTCGGACAAAATCGGTAGAAAGAGAATCATGATGCTGGGTTGCGCTCTGGCCGCGCTCACATACGTTCCCATTTACATGGCAATGAAAGAAATCGGCAACCCTGACAATGCCACTGCGTCCCATACAGTTTCGCTCCAGGCAGCCGGGTTACTCGTGATTCTTGTATTTATTCAAGTAATCTATGTGACGATGGTGTACGGGCCTATAGCCGCGTTTCTAGTGGAATTGTTTCCAACGAGGATCCGTTATACGTCCATGTCTCTGCCCTATCACATTGGAAATGGAGTTTTCGGGGGACTCACTCCATTCATTGCGACGGCCGTAGTTGCATCCACAGGCAACCCCTTCTCTGGTCTTGTGTATCCTATCGCCGTGGCTACACTGACGCTCATTGTTGGTGGTCTCTATCTAAAAGATCACAGACACATGAAGATATCCAGCTTCTAGTTTTGCTTGCTTCTTGAATTGCAGCTTACTGTCGCACGCAGAGAAGACGAATCGGCGTGCCACCACCATTGCTCGCTGCAGAAAGAGAAGCGTTCGTGGTAGTGCCACCCTGGCCCCGGGTGCCGTTCGCTACAGAGGAAGTCCAGGAAGAGCAAGTAAGCAGGGTTTCCCAGCCCAGGTCAAGTCCAGTCCACCATCGGGCCGCCGCACTTGCATCCGAAGTAAATGGATTTCGAAGGCCAGTGTTCATGTTGTAAAGCGCAACCGCATTGGTAGTAAATAAGACCATACCATCTGGTCTGTAGTACGTAGTATTGGGGGCAAGTACCCAGCCGGTTTGTCCATCACCCACATCCGCAGTCAGACTTGCGCGCCGTGTCGCGCCGTCCGTCAGGAGCGCTCGATACTCCGCGGAGAATCCTGGAAGCCATGGGGCGCTCGAAGATTTCTGTTGCGCACAAAAATCATCTGCCCCGGCAATAGCAGTCGCAAACCCGGCCGCGAAATTTCCGTCGTGCGTGGCTGTTGTGATAAAGATGTACTTATTCCAATCCTGAGCACGCGCAAAAACCAGAAGGCGTAGCGAGTCCGCCTCTGGAAATGGTTTCGAACAGGAGGCAATCAAAACCAGGAGAACAAGCATGCGCGTCCGCATACTTCTAGTAGAAGAAAGTCAGGGCTACTTGCGAGCGAAATCCTTGCGCATCTGGCGAAAATTGAAAGCTCGCTTTCGCGCGCGGCGAAGAGAAAAAGACTGCGTCCACACATTGACCCGCGTAAACCAGAAGACCGAGCGCTGCCAGTCCTCTCTGATTGTCCTGATGCAATCTGTACCGATGCTTCTCATTCTCTCGTCGCAAGTAAAAGTAACTGCCGACGGAAGCAGGGAGGCTCCACGTGAGGGGAAAAAGAACTACCGGCTTATTGAAAGGATCGCTTGAGATTTTATCTCCTGCTCTTCTCTCTGTGTAGAAAGCGATCGCAATCGCAGAGAGAGCGGTAATCTCTCCAAGACCGCGGTATGGGTGATCCCCCCTGATTTGAATGTAGCCCGGGATAAGAGCTCCTGGCCAGACGGACACATGGCGCCGTCCCTCTTCGCTTCCTCCGGGTTGGACAGTTTGTGGTGGCGCAGGCTTTCCTCTGTCTGGATCCGTCGATTTCTCATCGCGCGAAAGCCTCACAACACCGGCATCCCGCGAGCGAATTTTGACCGTGATCCAGTCCGTGAATGCACCGGGCTTCCCAAACTTATTGAGCGCAGCCAGACGCACCTGATATTCTCCCGGATTCAGACTTTGTTCCATTCTGTTCTCTGAGACTCGCACTTCCTTGATGTCGTTATCACTTGTGCGAATTTGAACCACGTATCCCTTTGCCAGTGCTACAGGCTCCCATTCCAGAGTCATTTTCTGTTCAGCACGCAGCGGTAGAGAAAAGATCAGAACAACGAAAACGGAAAGGAGCGATTTCAATTTTTCAACCTTGGCTTTTCAAGCTGAGCACCCAGTGACACAGAAAACGGAATCAGTCCAGATGAACTTTCTCCAGACGCGGTGTATGCGCGAATCTCATAGGCAAAGGAGCCAGTGTCGAGCACTGAAAGATCAGTCAGAACATGCATGGATTGCTTTGTATCCACACGGTAGACCTGTACGCCGCCAGCCTGGTAGAGAATGATCGTATAACGTTGTGCCCCATTCACAGGTTTCCATTGAAACGCAAGTGTGTCCCTGGTAGACATGTCCACGACCGATCCAGGAGAAGGAACGATCCCTTCTGGCTTATCGGGCAATGCTTGAGGTTTTTGAGTTACATCCTGCGAAGCAGATCCTTCTTTCTGTTTGTCCGCTGGTTTTTCAACCACCCTTGCGTCTTTGACTGAAAATCGCTGGATGGAAGTACTGCTGTTCGAACCTGGAAGCGCACCAACTGCCTCTACCTGCCAGTAATATTCTCCCGGAGGAAGAGGAAAAACTCCAGAATTGCGAATCATTTCTTTATCCAGCACGACATTCTTCCACTGAGCGTCCGTAGCCACACGCAAATGATACGAAACAGCAAGCTTGCTTTCCGACCACGCAAACTCAATAAAAGGACTGTCATCGCGTAAATCAATGTTTCCTATTGGGGAAAGTAGCCGAACTTCTGTAGTGCGAACAATTCGAAATTTGTGAATCAGGCTGGTCTTTCCTTCAGCAAGAATTCTCCAGTAGTAGATCCCTTCGGGCAATGGAGTTTTGAACGAATTCACGCCAGAAACGCTCTGTCTCAGAAGTGGAGAAGTAAATGAGCGTGATTCACTTACTTCCAGATTCAAGGCCGCTCCAGCCCACGTGAAAGTTATGTCCTGGCGGTCCCGATCAGTGAAAACTCTAAAGTTGTCCGGTGGAAAAAGCTCCGAAAAAGAGGGCCTGCTTCTCTCAACTCGGCTTTCTTCTACGCGAATCGAATCCCGCTCACTTTTGAAAGATTCTCCTTTTCTTTCAAACTCAAAGCTACCGGATGCCTCTGCCGATTTCCCATTCAACGTTAGTCGCAATTCTCCGGTTGGTTTTATGAATTCCGTCTTTCCACCCTGCTCAAACGTCAGGCGATCTTCACTCGTAGGTTTTCTGAGAACAACAGATCCTTGCGCAAGCTTGATTTCGCCCGCATCATTGCGCATGGACAGAACCACCATACTCTGTGGATCCAGCTCTATCATCGTGCCATTGCGCAGCGTTACAAGAGCTTCCGATTTTTCGTCGGTGCGAATTGTATCCTGGTTATACACTGAATCTTTCTGCTCTGCGTCTTCCCAGACTACGCGAGATGCGGCTCTGCGCTGTGCCACGCGGTATCTGTATGTGATAAAGCCAATGACCTCACCTTCGGATTTGCTTCTACCCGTAAGATCCTGAAAAAGCGAAATCGAAACTACAATTAAGACGATTCCACAGATCAAGGGTACAAGAATCTCATTGAGCTTGATACGTCTCAACTGCGGGCCTCGCGCGATCCAGAATCAGACCCTTGAGCCGGGCGATCCGAGAGGATTTGATCCGATGGTGCATGCAATTCCTTGCGCGCTGCTTCCGCGTCAAATTGAATGCCCAGTCGCATCCGCAGCTCGTCGAGAGTCTGGGGGGCGGATTCATCCCCTGCGCGCCCAAGAATTGCAAAAACAATTTGGGGCTCATCTTTGCCGCGTATCTTTACGGTAGGCAATTGCACGGCATGAAACATTCCTTCCACTTCGCGCATAGAATCGTGCGAAATCAAAATGTCTGTACCAAAGGCTTTATTCAAGTATTCAATCCGAGATGCAAAATTCACCGCATCCCCGATCACAGTATACTCAAGACGCTTTCTCGATCCGATCTGTCCTGCAATCACATCCCCGGTATTGATCCCGCATCCGCATCGCAAGACTGGCTGGCCTCTTCGCGCAAACTCCTGATTCAATCGAACCAGGCTTTCGCGCATGCGAATGGCTGCCTCCACTGCGTTTTTTGTGTCATTGCTCCCCGGTCTGAAGGCCCCCCAGTGCGCCATGATCGCATCGCCTATGTATTTATCCACGACTCCGCCTGTTTCATAGACACATTCAACCATGGCGGAAAAATACTGATTGAGCATATCCACGACCTGCTCCGGCTGCATCTTCTCTGCGATCCCCGTAAAATTCCGCAAATCAGAAAAGAAAATGGCAACGCGACGCTGTTCTCCGCCTAACTTCAGTTCGCCGTGCATGGCCATGTTGGCCACTTCCTCATGAACAAAGCGACCAAAGGCGTCCTTGATCTTTTCCCTTTCTTCGAGGCCGCGCGTCATAGACAAGAATGAGGAAGTAAGTATGCCAACTTCATCTGCCGTTTTCGGGACAATGTCTGTATGATAGTCTCCTTTCTGAACGCGGCGCATGGCGGATACAAGGCGCACAATGGGTCCAGTGAGAGTAGATGAGAAATAAAAGACGCCCAGAAATGCGATCGCAAGTACAATCAGAGTAATTTTGAAATTCTGTTTTTGAATCCTGTAAACAGCCTCGAAAACCCTGTCTGCCTCCACAAACGAAACAATGCCAAGTCCGCTGAAATTCAGTGTTTGGAATGACCCGAGGTATTCCTTTCCCTGAAACTCATATCTCCTGGACCCGTTGTCCACTGGACTTGAGATCATCTGCAGAACGATAGGTACTTCACGACCACTTGTAGTCGGAAACTCCGCGGTAGAGAGAAGAAAGTTCCCCTGCCTGTCCACCAGATACAGTTGAAAGAGATTCGTTTGACGCGTCGTGCGAAATGCATCGAGCAATCGCGACGCAAAGAGAACAATCGTGGTTGATTTTGATGGAGAACGCAGAATAAGAAATTCACTGCCACGAACCACCGCTCTCTCTACGTCCGGTCCGTTTCTAGAAGAAGCAGCGATCAAATCCTCTCTGGCCGCAGTGCGATCTTCTGAAATTTCCGGGTTGATCACTGTGCGCGCACCGGAGCGCACGAGAACAACAGAAGCATTCTGTTTGAAAAAATCTGCTTCTCCGCGTCCTGCAAGAACGTCATCGGAACGATAGACGATATTCTGAAGATCTGATTGAACCTGAAGTCCGATCAGACGAGCCAGACTGAGATTGTATTCCTGGATCATGGTCTCGCTTGTCTTCTTGAAGAAGAAAGTTCCAAGCATCGTAACGATGGTGAGAGAAGTAACCACAACACCCGCGGCCATCAGAAGAAGCTTGGTTCGAATGGTGAAGCGCGGCCTCTCTTCAGGTTGAGAAGTATTCCCAGCTTTACGTTTGTTTTTCTCTGCGGCATACACTTCGAGGCGACGAAGCAAAACCTGATCGGGATATTCGCCCACGATTCTCTGGAGAGCTCTAGCAGGAGAAAGTCCCGCACCCAGAAGCAAAGTAGAAAGAATGTAGATCGAATCCTGTTGGGCCGCCGGCGAATACAAAAGTGCTGTGGCTTCTTTGTGAAGGGATGAATTGAGGACAGACAGGAAACGCTTGTGGCTTTCAGGACGGGCGAGAACGGACTCTACGGTTGCGAAGGCTACTGCAAATCCGTGCGACTCCAGCACGTCACGAAGCGAATTTAGCTGAGTGTATTCCGGGCTTCCTGGCTTTTCTACCGTAGCTAGAAGGAAGACTCGCCGAACACCCTGTAGACGAAGGAATTCCTGAGTCTCTTTCGCATCGTCGAACCATGTGCGATGGAAGAGCGCAAAGGCGTTCTTGAACTCAAGCGGATTCCGGATCATAGAAACTCCCCGGAATCAGACGCCTATTTCTCCGGCGTCGCCTGTGTCTGCTGTTGCTTTCGAGTTACAAGAAGAATGCCCCTGCTACCATCTGACCCGCCATAGCCATAGCGAAACTTGATTGGCTGCGGTTTTTGATCTCTGTACATCTTTGCCAGATCTGATTGGTACTGAGATTGAAATGGAGGAATGGGCCTACCGTAGTGACCGAATACAGTCACATCAAATTGACCCTGCAATTTCTTCATACGTGGACCAGTATCGTCCATCACAATCAACTCTGACTTGTTTACAACTACGTCACCGATTCGACTGAATGTCTCATAGTGGATCAAGTAGGAAGCGGCTTTGAAAACAGACGCATACTGAGGAAGAGATTCGAGATACTTCAGAAGGCGTGGATCTTTTTCCAGCGCTTCATCCTGAACGTCCTGCTTGAAGTAGTAAATGGTCTTGAGAGGCTGACCGGCCGCCGCCTGGAAGCGAACTTCTACGTGCGTCCACTTTCTCTGCTGTCGATATTGTTTTACTTCTTCATCGCTCAAATAGCGAATCTTTCCATTTGGATCCAGATCGATTGCTTTTACAGAATACGGAACAAAATCCAGAAGCCCCAGGTACATCAAAATCACAGGTGCCACACCTTCTGTGATGATGTAACTCTGGTTCATGAATGAAGTGATGAAATAAGATCTGCGCGAAACGTAGTCTACGCTCTGCAGCATTCTGCGCAATTCGCTCATTGCTTTGTGATCAGACATGCTCTCAAAATCAGGCGCGAAACCAGCCGGCTCAAGGCCGATCATGATGTACGTTTCACCGTTTGGATAGATTGTATTTGCGTTTGGAAAATCAGGGCCGGCGAAAGGATAAAAAACTGTCTTTGATTTTACTGCCGGGACGTTCTGCTCGCGCCATTCCTGCAGAGGAACGGAAAAGTCTTTCACATACATGGACCAGATACCGGAGACTTGAGTCTTGTGCTGCTTGTATCCAGGGAGCGCGGCAAGCTTCCCCAGTCTACTTTCGCCTGGCTCCATCTTGCCGGCAAGAAACCGCGCGAGCTCTGGCAGACCGGGCCGAGGTGTTTCTGTGACTGCTGGCTGCGAAGGCTTTGCCTCTCCGGTTTTTTCAGGAGAACACCAGGCAAGAGTGGCGATCAATACAAGTGCAGTAGTGCGAAGCATGGCCCAGGATAGGAAATGGACTGCCGGAGTCAATTTCTATGACGACCGACCAGTTCCATGGCCAGTCGTTCGCCAGCTACAACGTATGGCAAGAGCACCTGGTTAGCCCCTTCCGTTCGCAGACCTTCTGCCTGGTCTCTGGAATCAGCAGTGGCCGCGATGAAAGCCTCGGTAGACAGGGATCTACATACGCGGACAATTTTCTGGTTCGTAGTGCCCCGCAAAAGCGCGTCCGGGATCGTAGAAACGATGTAGTTTGCCTCCCGAACTCCTGCCCGCTCGAGAGTATCCGCCGCCGAAATATCGCCGAACAGGATTTGAACCGAATAACGGTCCCTGACTTCCTTAAGTACTTCCACACTGTAGTCTACAATGATCATTCCTTTGAGTAACTCTGGTTTCATTGTAGCGATCCGGTCCACGAAGGCCCGCGCTCCTTTGTGAAAGCCAAGCACGCAGATATCCTTTTTTGCATGCGAAGAGGTTTCCGCTGATTCCCTGGAGTCGCTGAAGAATGGCGCATAACGTACAATGAACCCGTACAACTGATGATTGTATTTCAGAACATACGAGGAAAGGACAGAGGCAACTGCCAGACTATAGAGAATCGCAGACATGGTTTCCGAAGAAATGTGCGACCTGGCCACTCCAATGGAGGCAATCACGAGAGAGAATTCACTGATCTGGCTTAGATTCAGAGAAGCAATCAATGCAGTCCTCTTCCCGGATCCACCGAGTAGAGCGAGAGGATATACAATTAAGAAGCGCGAGAGAACAACGAAGCCCAGCAATACCGGAACTGTGAGTAAAAGACCGGGCTGCGGATAGGGGATCTTCATACCAAGAGAAATAAAAAACAGAGTCAGAAAGAAATCGCGAAGAGGAAGAATCTTCTCCGTCACATGTTCACTGTAAGGAAAACTGGAGATAGAGACGCCTGCGATGAGAGCACCCATTTCAAACGAGAGTCCAATTTGATTTGCCAGTGCCGCAAAGAAAGCACACCAACCAATAGACACAGCAACGACCATTTCAGGTGCGCGCGAAATCCAGTGAAACACTCTTGAAAGCACGTACTTACTGAACACGAAACCAAGTCCGAGAAGGAAGACTGCGCGCAAGATCGCTCCCAGAACCGGTGCAAGGGTTGGATTTGCAAGGTTAGGTTGAAGAGCAAGCACGAGGATGGCCCACACATCCTGGAAGATCAAAATTCCTACCGTCAGGCGACCTGGAATCGAATCCAATTCGAATTTATCAAAGAGTGCTTTAACAACAATCGCAGTACTGGAAAGCCCGCAGGCAAAAGCCAGATAAACGGCATCAATGAAACCCGCAGCAAAGCCGGCAGCACTGAATAACAATACACCAAGCATTACTGTCAGTGGAAACTGACCAAGCCCGGCAAACAGGATCGCTCGTCCTCCTGCCATCAGATGCTGTGGATTCATTTCCAGGCCAATGATGAATAGCAGAAGAACCAGACCAATTTCAGAGATGATGTTGATGTGCTCTGGATCGTGAACGAGCTGCGGCCCAATCTGCGGACCAATGATGATTCCAGCGAGAAGATAGCCTACGATGATCGGCTGTTTCAGTCTGTGCGTAATTACACCGATGATCGTCGCAACGATGATCGAAAGGCCGATGTCTTCAATGAGTCCATGCATGGGAATAGAAACGCGGGCTGTTGCCCGCGTCGAAAGGAACTAGAAACGTACGATCTACTTAGCGTCCGGCTTTGTTTCAGGAGGCTGCGGATCTGCCGCTCCCGCAGGTTCATTCATGTTGACTTCGAAAATATCGTAGTCTGACTTGCGAACTCCTGTTACGAACGCCTGGCTGATTCCAAGATTGTAATCTTTTCTCAGAGCCATCACTTTGTAAATGTGAGCTGCCATATCAGAATCTGTGATAGAGAAAGGATGGGCCTTTCCCTTTTGCTGATCAATGTAGATGCCTTCGTAGGTTCCCACTGCAGTTCCCGCATATTCCAGATGAACCACGCGACCGAGCACACTGAAGTTTCGCTTAGCGCCTGTTTTGCGAGTCACTTTCTTCGCGGGAAGATCCGCCGCCAGACGATCCTGCATCTCGAGGAGTCCTGTGACTTCAAAATCTGTAGAAAGAGCGGCCGCTTCTATTCTATGAATGCGATAGGCGACCAGGATTTCTTTATTGATATTCTTTTGTATTTCCGCTGCCAGCTTTCCGCCGTCTGTTTCAGGACGAACGCTGAACGAAATCATTTCCTTTTTGGGAGTATAGCATTCATTCTCTTCCTGCTTGCAGTTCTCAGAGCGATCCACAGTAACGAGTTCGCCGGTCCCTTCCCAGGATTCGAAAATAATGCCGCTGCTTTCGAACTTGCGAACAGTCAGATACACCTGACCTTCTGCATAGGTTCCGAGAGCCAGGGCAGGAGTAGCAGCCTCTGCCAGGAGAAGCGCTGCAATTGTTAGTCTAGCGATGCGAGTCATGGGAAAGGTATGAAGCACCCTTCTGATGTGTCACGTAACTTTTGAGCGACTAATGGGCGGGAACACTCTGTTTCACGGATATATGAGGCACGTTCGGATCCATGCGAACCACTGGCTTGCCGGAATAGTGCCCCGCGCTCAGTCCCTCTTTCTTTAAGAGATCATCCACATATCGCGACAGTTCTTCTTTGCCCATGCGAACTTTGTGTTCATTGTCTTTTTGCATGACAGGAGGCTGGTTGCAATCCGCAAGACACTCCACCTTCTCCACGGAAAACAAGCCGTCTTCCGAACGCTCGCCCGGGGCAAGACCAAGTTTTTCTTTGAGGACTTGAAGGGCGTCATCCGTCTTTCCGTGCGGGCCACCAATCGAACACATCAAAGTGGCACAGACCATAAAGCGATGTTTGCCGTGGTAAGGACGCTTGAAGTGAGTGTAGAATGTAACCATGCCCAGAACGTGAGCAGGGCTGACATCGCAGGAACGGGCCACCAGTTCCATGGCCGAATCGTCCAGGAAGCCGAACTCTCTTTCTGCAAGCCTCAGCACCATCAGAAGAGCGGATTTCTTGTTAGGGAAATCCGCGATGATGGTCTCAAGCTCGCTCGATGCCTGTGCCGAAAACTGACGCGCCATGGCAATCAGAGAATCGATGGCTCATTTCTTTGTCAAACAGTTCCGATCCAATCGCCATGGAACGCGCTTTGCTCAGGTGGCCTCTGCTTCCTTGCCCACACCATGCCCTGAGCGCGGTCTGTGCGACGGAGAACCTCCAGACGCATCCGCTGCTCTTCCTGCAATTTCTTCAAAAGTCTTCTGATATTCTGGATGATTCGTGCCCAGGATGCGATCCCAGAAATTGAAGTAGAGACTGTAATTACCGTGCGTCTTCGAGTGATGCATGTTGTGATGCGTAGACGTATTGATCCATTTCGTAATCCTTCCGCGCAGAAAGTTCTTTGGAAAAAACTCGTATCCTGTATGGAAGTAAATGTTGAGCAACATCGCGTAGAACGTGTGAAACAAAACCATATAACGATAGGACGGAATCACCATGGTGAAGATCAAAAGATACAATCCTTCCAACACTGCTTCGATCGGATGAAACGAATAGGCGGCGAAAGGAGTCGGGTTGATCGATCTGTGGTGAACCAGATGAACATGCTTGAACAAGAGTTTAGAGTGCATCGCGCGATGTGCCCAGTAAAACCAGGTTTCATGCCAGACGGTCAGCAAAACAAAAGAGCCGATCATATACCACGTTCCGTATTTGTCCAGATCGACGTAGACTTTAGTCAGACCAAAATGCCTGAGATAGACTGAGAACAGGCCAATGCCAGTAAAGATTACGAGAGTACCGAAAGAGTACTTGATCTCATACCAGATTCGTTCCGCCTTCGGGAAAGAATCCTGTACTCTTCGCAGGGCAAACGCCTTCTTGCCGAGCACCCAGAAAATCAAAAATGCGAGGCCAGCAATTGGATAATACCTCACAAAGTTCATGGTCAATAAGAATGATCCCGCCTTTTCAAA
>JAIBBM010000081.1 GCA_019694685.1 Leptospirales bacterium | reverse complement strand
GCGACGCGACATATATCACCTATGCTTGCGTCTGGCGGACCATCTGAAATGAGCGAAAGTCCGCGAACTTCCACTACCCGGCCCATCGGGCGCAGTGGGTCGAGCCGGTCCAGGATATGGCGGTACTTGTCTAGTCTCGTTAAATCCTTTTCATCTAAAATGGCCATAGTGACGTAGCCCGGTGTATTCTTGGATGCCGGATGCCGATTTTCAGTACAATCGTTTTTTAGTATCCGATGGAAAATTTATGTCTCAAATGGCGATAGAGGGATGGACGAAGATCATATTTTAACCCTCCTGGCCGAACATGCACTGATCCGGGAGGATCAGGCGGCTCGCGTGAAGGAAATCCATGCCTCGACAGGGCGGCCAACAGGCAGCATTCTGCTGTCCGAGCGTTTCCTGGACGAAAAGCAGCTCTATGCTTTCATCTGCCAGGATCTGGGGATGAACCCGGCCAGTGTTTATCAGGACAAGTTCTACGAAATCAGCGGTTTGACCATCCCGAAGTTTGAAGTGAGCGGAGACTTCTACGGATCCTTCATGCTGGACGAGGGTCGCATTGCGCTAACGTTAAGCGACGTATCTGGAAAAGGCATCGAGGCAGGCTTACTTGCCATTCTGCTGGCCAACATTCTTAGAACAGGCGTGAGAATGAAGAATATCATTCCTTCGATGATTCTGCGAAAGGTAAACCATGCAAGCACTCGCTTCTTCGGAGAAGAACAGTTTGCTACATTCATTGTGCTCATACTGGACATGCACAGCGGTACAGTTGAATTCTGCTGCGCAGGCAGCCCTCCGATTCTTGTATACCGGAGACGCGAAAACTATGTGGAGCAACTGGAAGTGAAGGGCATTCCTGTTGGCATTTACGACGATTTCCTTTTCAACGGAAGTAGAACCTCCATTGAAAAAGGGGACGTCATTCTTATGTATACGGACGGCGCCTACGAGAACCAGAATTTCAGAAATGAATACTTTGGCCTCAGAAGAGTCAAAGACAGCCTCAGAAAGAATTCGCCTCGCACTGCGCGCAAGATCATCCACGCGATCAAACGCGAAATCAAACTCTTCTCCATGTTTCGCGGCCTGAACGATGATACTACTTTTGTATCCATCAAACGATCGGACAGAGGCAGTTGAAAGAACTCGCAGGCGTTTGTGCGGCTAAAGGCATCGCCCGCGGTTTCATTCACATCCTTCCTCCGCTCTCTCGCGCCGTTCCCAATCATCAGGTAAGTGAAGAATCGATTCCACAGGAATTGGATCGCCTGGAAGTGGCACGATCGAGCAGCGTAAAAGAAATCGAAGAGATCCTGATCGAATCAGATCTACCCGCGGAGCATCGCGAAATATTCGACGCGCAGATCCTTCTGCTTGCCGATCCGATGCTTTTTGACACGGCGAAGAATCGAATTCTGAATGGAAAACAAAACGCAGCCGGTGCACTTGCAGACACTCTAGACGACTTCAAAAGACAATTTGAAAAATCTCCGGATCCATTCTTTCGCGAACGCATTGCGGACATGGAAGATGTTTCCACTCGCGTGCTTTCGCACCTTCTTGGAACGGCTCAGGGAGATCCACGCCTTCCTTTCTTAAAGAAGCTACCGGCGGACGCAATCCTCGCTGCGGATGAAATCCCACCTTCATTGATGTTGCATATTCGCAAAGTTGCGGGCCTGGCCGTGGAACAGGGCGGAGTAACAGGTCACATGGCCATTCTTGCGCGCGATCGCGGACTGCCGGCCCTTGTGTCAGTAGAGGGTTTGCTCGAAAACGTAAAAGAAGGACAGCCCGCACTTCTCAACGCAACTGAAAACTGGATTCGCCTCGAACCGGAACAAACAGATTACGCAGCCATGCAAGGTACGCAGAGTAAGGTAAGGAGGGTTCAATCTCCTGTTTCGCTGCGCGGAGGAGGCTCGGCCAGGATATGGGTGAACCTCGACGATCCAGAAGACGCGTCGGAAGAAAGTGTACAGGCCGCGCACGGAATCGGTTTGTTTCGCACGGAATTTCTCTTTTACAAATATCCGGATTTGTTCGATTCCCCGGACGATCACACTGAAGTGTATCGAACTGTCTTCCGTTCTCTTCGCGGAAAGCCAGTGACGTGCAGACTTCTGGATGTAGGCGACGACAAGGCTCTTCCTCCTGTTTTCAATCGTTATCTCGCAGCGGATAAACAGGACGCGATTTTGCGTGGCGTTCGTTTTCTACTCTCTCACCCGGGACTTCTGCATTTGCAGCTCAAAGCTTTGCTCGAAGCGGCCCTCGACGAAGGAATGCAAACAGAGCATCTGCGCATTCTGGTTCCTCTTGTTTCCACTCGCGGTGAGATTCTAGAATTCAGAGAATACTACGATGCAATTCGCAAAGAAGTTTCGAAAGAACGCGGCATCGCCTGTCCTGAATTTCCGGTGGGTATCATGATGGAGACGCCGGCGGCCTGCGTGATGTCTGACGTATTGTCCCGTTATGCGACCTTCTTCTCACTGGGCACAAATGATCTGGCCGGACTCGCACTTGCGTTTCATCGTTCAGGTCCTTCCGAAGATCCGTTCTTCCAACCATCGCTATTTCGTTTGATCCAGACTGGCCTCAAAGGTGCGAGCATCCCGGTCTCGATTTGTGGAGAAATGGCCGCGATTCCGGAAATCGTCCCGATTCTAGTGGAAATGGGAATTCATGACTTCAGTGTTTCCATTTCCAGTCTCGCAGACATATCAGACGCTCTGGCAGCCTACGATCCCCAAAAGAACGCGGGCAAACTGGCAAGAATACTCAACGCTCAGAATCGAGAAGAAGTACGATCCATACTGCTCGAGTAAGACTTTAACCTTCTTTTGACACGGAAAGACCGAATTGCCGCATAACGTCCACAAAATCCTGCGGAGGATTTGAATCGACCTGAATTGTTTTTCCACCGGATTCGAAGATCAGCCTCGCGCTGTGTAGTGCTGTGCGATCCATGCGAAGAAGCTCGCGATCAGTGGACGATTCTTCTCCCCGAACAAACCGCAAGTACATAGTTTCATCCACGCCATAGAGGCGATCCCCGACCACAGGAAAACCGAGAGAGCAAAGAGTCGCACGAATCTGATGCATTCTACCCGTGTGAAGAATGGCGCGAATAAGACTGATACAGGAACCAGAGTCGATCTGGCCCTGGCCGACCAGAGAGAAACCAGTATGAGACGAAACAGAGCCTGGAAACTCAACTCTTGCGAATTTCATTCGCTTCTTGACTTCGCTGCCTGCGGGACCAAGAAATCCTCTGGCATCCAGGGAGTCTGGGAATTGCCCTTCCACTAAAACCAGGTATTCTTTAGTAATCGTCGAAGACAAAAACTGTTTCTGTAGTCGCGAAGCAGATTCTTTGGTTTTTGCAAGCAACAAGAGCCCGCTTGTTTCGCGGTCCAGGCGATGAACGAGCAATGGAGTGTGATCCGGAAACATGCTCCGCAAAATCGTAGTGAGAGTATTTTCAAAATAAATGCCCGAAGGATGAACGGGGAGATTGGCCGGCTTGTGAATGACCATGGACTCGTGGTCTTCCCATAAAACTTCAATCGCACGATTGACTTCAGGTTCTGGTCTTCGCTCGTATCTAAATACGATCTGGCTGCCGGATTTCACCTTTGCAGACGGCCGGACTGTTCTTCCCTCGAGCAGAACCTGCCCGGTCCGAATTCGATCCTGCCAGTCCTCGCGGCCAAGGACAGGAAAGCGAAGACACATCAAGCGATCAATACGCAGCCCATCCTCGTGGACAGTGGCGTGGATGGTTTGTTCTACCTCCATGGGTTCAATCGCCACATCGATGGTTCAAGAACAAGGACTTTTGCCCTCCAAACCGGGACCCGCCGGACCGACAATGAAAACAGTGGCTGCGCCAATCGATACCCGCGTCCGGGACGCATATGTCAAAATTCTCCTCCGCATTGAGGAGGAGAACGGCGAAAAAATCATCAACTACGCGCGCATCGCCCTGACGGCACTTTACTTCGCTCTGGGCGTTCTACTTGGCAAGGAAGTGGCCATGAGTTCCCGCCTGACCATATTTGCGGGAGCAAGTGCGTCTCTAATCTTCTCCGCACTCACTCATTATCTGATTCACTACGGGCGACTCACTCATAAAGTAAAAATCTTCGCAAGTGTCTTTGATGTTGCGATCGTAAGCATCGCATTGCACCAGTTCGGCGAATATCGCACTTTCAAATCAGAGGCCTATCTTTTATACTTTGTCTGGATCGCTCTCGTAAATTTGCGTTTTACTCCTGTGCTCACAATCCTTGCGAGCACTTCTGCGATTTTCTTCTACGCCTTACTCGCTCTCATTGCGGTACAGACAGGAACCATTCAAACAGGCAGTCTCTACGATTCTTACACAAGTGGATCCGTAAGCCTGACAAGCGTTGCCCTCAAGCTTCTATTTCTCTCCATTTTCGCGGTGGCCGCAGTACAGGCAGCGCGCGGGAACAGGCGCCTCATCAACAAAAGCGTAGAAACAGAACTCGAAGCTGCAAGACAGCATGAGGATAGAATGAAAGCGCAGTTTGCATCTCTCGCTCAGACCAAACAGATGCTGGACTCTTTCTCTCGTTTTGTTCCTGCGCGTTTCCTCGAATTTCTTCACGTCAAAGACATGGTGGACATTGAGCTTGGAGCATGCGTGGAAAAGGAAATCACTCTGCTGTTCGTAGATATTCGCAACTTCACGGGCATGTCAGAGAAGATGAGTGTATTTGACAATTTCCGATTTCTGAACGCTTACCTGAAACGAATGGGCCCGATCATTGAACAACAGGGCGGCATCATAGACAAGTTTGTTGGCGACGAAATCATGTGTCTGTTTCCCGATTCGCCGCAAAAGGCTTTGGTCTCCTCCATTGAAATGAGACGCGAATTGGCCATCTACAATACAGATCGAAAGAAAATGAACTACGACGCACTGGACATTGGCGCAGGACTTCACACAGGGAATGTGATGCTGGGCACAGTTGGATCTGAAAACAGAATCAGCACGACCGTAATTGGAGACAACGTCAACCTCGCAAGCCGGCTACAAACCCTGACTAAAATATTTGGAGTGCCCATCATTCTGTCGGATGCCGTCTACAGGCGGTTAGACGATCCGTCCGCTTTCTGCTTGCGCGAGATCGATTCAGTACTGGTGCGCGGAAAAGAAAAACCAATCGTCTTATACGAGTGTTTTGATATGGACCAGGATGAACTCAGGGACCAGAAGAAAGAACTTCACGGGGACCTGCAGCTCGCACTTTTTCATTACAAAGCAGGCAATTTCGCAGAGTCAAAACAGCTATTCGTCGATTACGAAAAAAAATGCGTGAGAGACTCCATTCCACGCATCTACTTGAAGCGACTTGAAAAGCTCATGCAACGCCCGACTTCAGCAAAATGGTCGGGCGTCAGTAGAATGAAATAATCCTGGAAGAATCAATCTTCTATATGAATGATCACTTTTCCCCGCGAGTGCCCCAGCATCTGGTATGCGATGGCGTCTCTGGTCTCGGCAAAAGGAAATATTTTGTCTATCACTGGCTTCAGGGATCCTTTCTCGATTAACTTTGCCATTTCTTCGAGCTGTGAACTGCTCGCGTCCATGAGTAAAGCGCGATACTGAACGCCGCGTTTCCGCGCAGCGCGATTGGGCGCGATGTTTGCCAGTTGAAGAAGCAACTTCACATACCAGGGTCTGCCAAACTTCACAGCTTCAATGGGATCAGGTGGATTTGCAATGCTCACCACCATGCCGCCAGGTTTCAAAACATCCATGCAACGATTCGTTTCTTTGCCACCCTGCGTATCGAAAACAAAATCGAATCGTTTGCCGCCTGACGTGTAGTCTTCCGTGCGATAGTCAATGATGTTGGTCGCACCAAGAGATCGAACAAAGTCCGCGTTCTTCGCACTACATGTAGCAGTCACAATGGCTCCACGGGCCCGCGCAAGCTGAACTGCCAGTGCACCAACCCCACCTGCACCTGCGTGGATCAAAACTTGATCTCCAGCTTTCACATTCGCAAGATCGAGCGCCTGCCAGGACGTCAGGCCTGCGAGTGGAAGAGAAGCTGCTTCATCAAAGCTCAGCTTCGAAGGAAAAACGGCAGCTTCCGTTTCGCGCACCACGAAGTATTGAGAGAATGTTCCGATTCTATCTTTGCCAGGTCTAAAATAAACTCTGTCTCCCACCTTGAATCTGGAAACCCCGGGTCCAATCGTTTCAACGACTCCGGCGCCGTCACTTCCTGGAACCAGAGGAAATGGATATTGTATAAGAATCTTTACTTTCCCGAGCATTGTTTTCCAGTCGATCGGGTTGATGCTGGCCGACTTCATGCGCACGAGCATTTCACCGGGACCGATGGCCGGAACAGGTAAATCAGATATGTTTATTTTTTCAGGTCCGCCAAACGACTGCATGGCGGCTGCTTTCATAGTTGTCATAGGCCACAGGATTCGAGTTACTTCGAACCCTGCGAGACAAAAAAAAGGGCGGCACGAGCCGCCCTTACGATCACGGCCGTCTGCGATTATTTAACCGCAGCTTCTCCGGCGATGTTGATCGTTACGATGTCGCCGACAACGGCGCCGCCATTGTCCATGTTCTTGCTCCAGCTAACGCCGAAGTCTTTGCGGTTCACTTTTCCAGTGAGGATGAAACCAGCTTTCACATTGCCCCAGGGATCTTTGACGGTTCCTTTGTAGTTCATCTGCAAAGTGATCGGTTTGGTTACGCCGCGCATGGTAAGATTGCCTTGAAGATTCGCAGTTCCGCCTTTGACCAGAGTCACAGGCTTTGTAAGAACAAATGTGATCTCTGAGTATTTGGACGCGTCAAAGAAGTCAGCGCTTCTCAGGTGATCGTCTCTCTTTTCATCGTTTGTGTTGATGGATTTCACTTTGATTTTCACGTCGAGTGCGGAAAGAACTCCCGTCTTCTCGTCGAAACTTCCCTTGCCTTCGAATTCGTCAAAGCGCCCGGTCACATCTGAAATCGTCAGATGCGTTACATTGAACTCAACCTTTGTGTGAGATTTATCCAGTTGCACATCTCCCGCGAAAAGTGCGGCTGCGGAAAGTGCTGTGGTAAGAACGACTGCTGTCTTAAGTTTGGTCATGGGACCCTCCATTGAATGCTTGTGAATCCATACGGACTTCAATAGTTTCATATTAAAGCATTTGGCGCCAGGCGACCACCGATTTCCAGGTCAGGAATAGAATTTTTTTCTGAGGGCCAGTAGCTCCCGGGCAGAGAGCTGCCCCGGCGCATTTGGATGATCCATGTACCCGTAGGTAAAAATAGATCCAAAAAGACCACCGGCGATACGCGTGACCGCACCCGCGCTGCCCATGGAAAATGCGCTGAGATGCGCGTCCCGGCGGCGCTCCAGTAAAAACATGAGTCTTGCTGCGTCCTGTCTCGATGGCGCGGCCAGGGCGAGTTTCACAAAATCTGCGCGAAGAAGGAGAGCGTCATCTATGGTTCGATCGAGCTCTGCATCCGGCGGAGTCTTCTCAAAATCATGATGGGACAGCATGAGTTGCCTGGATGAATCTTTTGTGATTCGTATGAGCTCGGATCGCAGCGCCCTTTCCGTTCCAATCTCTATATCCACGCAATCTACAACAGGAACAAAGTCCGCATAACGTTGCTTGAGGAGATTGCGATTCTCCTCGTTCTCCCGGCATGTACCCAGAATCGCAAAACGAGAACGCATAGACTGTGCAAACGCAACCACATCACTCCAGGGCTCAGAAAAAGAATCGAATCTCAACTCCAGAATCCGGAGATCCTGCTCTGCCAGTTCATCAAACCTGTCCGATGGGAGGATGCGCTCCACCACTGCAATCACTTCAGGATGTTTGAGTTTGAGACTTCCGAATGTCAGATCACGTTCCACAGCATCAGAAGAGCCGCGCATTCATGCCTGTCGAGAAAAAGAATGGCCTGCCAAATAGTTTGCGCTTTCCTGGATCTATGTTCGACCTTGCCTCTTACCTTCGCACCGGTCCGTCGATCGCTCTCGTCGGTGCCACCAATGATACAACGAAATACGGAAATATCATTCTGCGCGACCTGGTTTCTAAAGGCTACACAGTCATCCCGGTAAACCCGCGTGCAAAGAGTGTAGAAGGAATACCGGCCTGCGCAGATCTCAGAGAAGCCAGGGAAAAAGGAGCGGCTCTTGTTGTGTATGTAATTCCTCCCAAACTCACACTGGAGAGCCTGGCCCAGGCGCGTGAACTCGGCATGAAGAAAGTCTGGGTCCAGCCTGGTGCCGGAGATGAAGCTGTGCGTGAGTATCTGGATGCGAATTCTTTCGAATACTTGATGGATGCGTGCGTGATGGTTGAGACCCGCGTGGCCTGAGTTGCGCGCACTCGCACTCAATCACTTCGCCGGTACTTTCGGCTTCGCACTATCGTTTCCATTTCTTTCCGTGTATTGCCACAAGATTCTTGGAGTGTCCATCACGGAGACAGGAATCGCATTCGGAATTCTGGGACTGGTGCGCGCTCTTTCGCAATACCTCGGAGGGGAACTGGCGGACCGCGGGTCTGTTGTGCGTCTCATGTCCATTTCGCTCTTCACAAGGTCTTTCCTCTTTGCACTGGTTGCGCTCGGGATTTATTTCAGAATTGGCTTTTATCCCATCATTCTACTCTCGTTCTTCCAAACAGTGGCAGGTTCCGTTCACCAGATGGCATCTCAAAACGCGGTGTCTATCTTGCTGCCAGATGAACAAAAGATGCATGGGTTTGCAGTCACGAGAGCGGCGTCTAACATTGGTTTTGCGGCGGGACCGGCGGCAGGAGGGTGGCTCGTCGGCTATTCTTATGTCATACCATTTACATTGACGGCTGTTCTATTGCTCGTTTCGATCGTGCCTTTGATGTCGCTTAACGTGCGCGGGCGCACGGCCATCGCTCGCACTTCTGGCGAAAAGGAAACGCTACCAATGTCCTTCATTGTCTATCTATTCGCTGTCTTTCTTGTTGCCAGTGTGATGGCGCAGATCATCACCCCGATGTCTCTGTATCTTGTAGGAATGAAGGGCATAGGTGAATCAAATCTAGGCTGGCTCTACGCGCTCAATGGCTTGATAGTGGGGCTACTCCAGGTCAAAATGATGCATGTATTCCGCGCTATATCATATCTAAGAGTGATGATCATCGGCAGCATTACCTATTTTGTTGGATACGCGGCTCTGGGCATGCAGGACGGGCTTCCGTGGTACGTCTTTACTACTATGTTGATTACTCTGGGCGAAATGCTCGTTGCCCCTCCTTCCGTCGCGCACGCGGAACGAATCGCACCGACCCACAGAACAGGAAGGTATCTTGGACTCGTTGGCTTTTCGGCCGCGCTCGGATGGGCTTTTGGGCCAACGTACGGAAGCTGGTTGCTGGAACAAACTGACAACTCGACTCTTGCCTGGTGCATCATTGCGCTCCCGGCTTTGATGTCTGCTGCGATCATGATGATCCTGGACAAAAAAACAAATATTGCAAGAACATAACGTCAGGCGATTTACTGAATCTCTCTCTGCCGCACTCCTGCCAGGCTCTTGACGCTCATCAAGTCCACATCCGGGAATATGGCTCGCTCCGCAGAACGCTTGTTTCGCGCTGACTGAATGTCACGCCGATTGGGAGAAATCCTTCGTAAGATTCTGAAAGGGCCTCCTCTTAAATTCAATCCGTTTGTTATGAGTAGAGTCTTCTATCTCTGGTTGTTTCTTGGAGTGGCAGCGGGAGCGAGTGCTGGAATCTATTGGATCGTACTAGAACAGATCATCTATTTCGCATCGGCAGTCGAAGACTGGAAAGTGATTCCCTTGATGGGAGGTGCGGGGCTTCTGGCCGGTCTGATCATCCACTGGATCGGCGACCCGGGGGAAATTCAACTCATCGTAAACAACATTCGCTTTCGCGGTGGGAGACTGGACACGAAGCACAATGTTTCGATGATTCTATCTTCTCTCCTGTGTGTGGGCACAGGAGGGAGCCTTGGACCAGAAGCACCTCTCGTGCAGGTGACTGGTTCAGTGGGCACCTGGATTTCCGAAAGACTTAGATTGAAAGGAGAAGAGTTTCGCTCGATGACCATCGCCGGAATGGCAGCAGGATTCACCGCACTATTTGGCGCACCACTTGGCGGAAGTCTATTCGCTCTGGAAATTCTGCATCATCGGCATGTGGTGGAATATTACGAAGCGATCATACCTGCCATTGTTTCCAGTCTTGCAGCCTACACCGTGTTTGCGCTCTTGATCCATCTGGGGTTTGGTCCTGTCTGGAATGTTCCCGCGTATACCACACAGTCTGTTCTTGACTTTGGACTTGCCGTTGTGTTTGGAACCGTTGCCGCGGCGGTTGGCTGGGTCTTCATCTCAGTGACGAATCATCTTCGCGTGTTCGTTAGAGAGATCTCAGCGCCAATTTTCGTGAAGACATGTGCCGGCGGTTTCCTTCTGGGTGCTATCTCTTTCTACATGCCTCTTTCGCGCTTCTTTGGTCACCGTGAGATCGAACTTCTTTTTCAGGGAAATTTCACAATCGGGTTTCTAATCGCCCTCCTAATGGCAAAGTTAGGCGCCATTGCCATCACTGTGACGACAGGATGGCGCGGCGGATTCATCATCCCTCTTTTCTTTATGGGCGCAGTCCTTGGCTTACTTCTGAAACAGATTTTTCCGAGCATCAGCCTGCCCCTGGCGGCCGTTTGCTGCATGGCTTCGCTCAACTCTTGCGTTACGCGCACTCCGCTGAGCACGACCCTTCTGCTCTCCACGATGACTGGCTTTTCTCATTTTGTTCCTATTCTGTTCGCCAGTATGACAGGCTACTTCCTGGCACCAAAAACACCATTTATCATCACTCAGCAAAGGCCGGCCGGTGAGACGTAGGACTCGAGATTAGAATCTGACATGCGCCTTGTCACGTGCGATCTTCCAGGTGCGCTCGTCAGTCAAGCATTGCCCCGTGAAGTCCTTGACCATGAGCCCCTCTCTGGCGGTCTGGTCCGGACCAGGAGAGGTGTCCGAGTGGTCGATGGTGCATGCTTGGAAAGCATGTGTACAGAAATGTACCGCGGGTTCGAACCCCGCCCTCTCCGAAGTTAGTTACAGCCGCATCCATCAATCTGTGCGTGTACACGGGCAGATCGTTGCGTATACAAGGTTTGGTTTTCAGCTCTTGGGGTCGCGCAGAAGCTTTCGCACCATTGAGGCGTA
>JAIBBM010000029.1 GCA_019694685.1 Leptospirales bacterium | reverse complement strand
TCAAAACTGGAAATAGATGAACGGGACTGCTTGCGGAACGGCCAGGTGTCCGGCGATCAATAGAAAGATCGCGCATAAAGTGGCAGCTGCATAAACTGGAAGGAGAGCATACCTTGCGCGCAGTCGCAGGATCCATCTCACCGGAACCAGGTGCAATCCATATCCAGCGCATAGAACCAGGATTTGAATCCAGTTCAGATTGGGAGATCTAAACTCTAGCCGCGAAAGTCCTCCCATCACTCCTCTAAAGGTTTCCATGGAATCCACGCGAAATAGAATCCAGCCAAACAAGACCAGGTGCAGAGTAATCAAGATGCGCAGCATTTTCCAACCATTTGCGGTGGACGTTTTTGACAGACCCGTCGCACGCTCAAACGCAAGCATCGCACCATAGAAAGTTCCCCATATTACGAAGTTCCAGCCGGCGCCATGCCACAGCCCCGCAATCGTCATGGTGATGAACAAATTCAACCCGGCGTGAGAGCGACCACCTCCCAGGGGAATGTAGAGATAATCCCTAAACCAGCTCCCCAGAGAAATATGCCATCTTCTCCAGAAGTCAGTGATGGAATAAGACATGTAAGGACGGTCAAAATTTACAGTCAGGCGATATCCAAGTAGCCTGGCACTTCCGAGCGCAATGTCAGTATAACCAGAAAAATCGCCGTATATTTGAAGGCCATATCCATAAACTGCCGCCAGTATTTCCGCAGATGTAAACATGCCAGGATTCTGGTAAACGCGGTCCACCATTTGCACAGCGATCCAGTCAGCCGCGAGTTTCTTCGTAAGCCCTTTCATAATAAGAAAGATGCCTGTCTGAAACTGTCGCATACTCGGTGTAAGGTGGCGCATGTCTTCTCTCAGACGCAGAAGGAAATGCCTCGCGCGCACGATTGGCCCGGCCACAAGTTGAGGGAAGAAACTCACAAAGAACAATAGTCTGGGCAGGCTCTTCTCCGCCGGCTCCACACCGCGATACACGTCGATCGTATAAGAAAGACTCTGAAATGTATAAAAGGAAATTCCCACAGGGAGAATCAGGCTCAGAACGGGGAAATCCGCGTGCAGTCCAAACCATCCTGCAGCCTGCACGGCGCTTGACGCAAAAAAGTTATAGTACTTAAAGAAAAACAGGATTCCCAGATTGCTCGAAAGGGAAAGGAACAGTAGAAATCCGGCCCATCTTCTGGACGATTCTGTATCTTCCAGACGCTTGTTTTCAATGCCTCGAGCAAGGATGTAGTCCACGGTCGCGGTTAGAACAAGAAGCCCCAGCGCCCAGAGTCGCCAGGATGCATAGAAATACATAGAGGCAGCCATAAGCACATACATGCGAAGGCGAACGAAGCGTCTGAGAAGCCCCGCCATGAGAATGACTCCACCGAGATACCACGCATAACGAACGGAATGAAAAAGAATGGTTCGATCTTCTGATTTTTTCTCCACTACAGTGCTGGCTTTCTCTGGCGGACTATCTCCGGCAAAAATGTCGCGAATCATCGCGTCTGCCACTGCATTGCCTCCCGACACAGACAGATGCATATAATCAGATAGAAAAAAACCCTTTGCCATGAATTCAGAAACGTGAGAAGGCCCGAGAGCCACCGCAGTATCATAGAACGCGAAACCAAACTCTCGCGCGATCTTACGCTGCACTTCTCGAACCTGTGTCTGTGCCGCGACAGGAACCAGTCCTCCGTCCGCTGATTTTACTCGATCGAGCGGACCTACAATGAGCACTGCGGCATCAGGCAATGCCTTTCGAAGCCTCGTGTAGTATGCGCGCAGGTCAGTTTCGTAGACGGACTGCGAAAAACCATTGTAGTACGTGTCAATGGAAGCAGACTCATTGAGGCCAAATTGAAAAATCACGAGATCAGGAGCGGCGGCTCTCCATCCGCAGATGAAGTTTTCATCCGATACCGTGCGAACCCAGGCCTGATGGATGCCCATGGTCACTAGAGCTGAATAAGAAACTCCGGACGAAGACTCGAAGATAGCCGCGTGGATCACAGGCAAGCCAGACGCCTGCATTGTGATTGCATGAACACCTTCTGCGCCTGTCTCTGCTACCGTCAGGCGACATGCACCTTCTACCACCTTTGTCGCTGTATCCAGAGTTTTTCCGTTGCTTGCAAGGTTGACCGTACCGTTTCCAGACCAGACCACTCTGGCCTTGTGAATCGGACTTGAACCATCCGGAAATGAAAACTGCACGTTCGCAGGATCTGCGATCGACTGCGAAGATCTGCTGAAAAATCCAAGTTTAGAATCCACTCCCTGAGGAAACGCTCCTGAAATTTTTTGGAGCGAAAATCCAGTGGGTTCAATGCGAATGTCCTGCACCACTGAATCCGGTGAATTTACAATGCTTACAATTCCGCGGCCGCCATCTCCGTATCTGGATTGAAGATGACGACGGAGCCGCGAAGATACGTTGTCTGCCCACATCAGTGAATCGCCCGAGTGAACGATTCGCACGGGCCTATCCTTTCTTCCAAGCGTGCGAAGGACACCCTCCAGTGCCTTTTCATTCTCGAGAAGCACCTTCTCTTTCTGCGGAACTCCGGTCTTTGTCTCGCCTCCGGTCTTCAGATCACGCGAAGTGGCTTCGCCCGGGGCCGTGCGATGATCGGAAGGTGAATTTTTCGCGCCCGGCCATGGAAAGCCGGGAAGGTCAGGGGCAAGATCATTGATGCGCGGCAGCCAGGACCTGACCTCTGCCGGTACTTCTGGCCTCTCTGCCAGCAGCGCCGCCAGAGTCGTAACCCCGGCCACGATAAAAACAAAAGCAGCCTTTCTGAATTCAACGATCATGAGACCGCCGATGGTTGTAGATCGCCTCTATAATATGATCCCCGAGCACCTTACCGCCGTGAGGTGTAAAGTGGACAAAGTCCCATTTGAGTGGACCGACGACCCCGGTTGCATCCGCCATCACAGGTTTGTATTTTCCCGCGTTCGAAGTAAAGTCCCATACTGGAATGAACACACCATTGGGAACTCGCGCCACTTCTTGCGCATAGATTTCATTGAGCACAGGGAATTTAGGAGTCAACTCGTGGTGATCCAGGTTTGGCTGTCCCACCCAGTAGACAGTTTTCACTCTCGGAGCATTCAGACTGAGGAAAAGTCGCACCTTGCGCGCATAACGTTCGCGAAATCCCGAATCACTAAAGAAAGTAAACTTTGCATCGTCCGCGTAGTTCTTCACAGCGAGGCTGTCATTTGCACCAAACATGGCAATCAGTAGATCCGGATGGTATCGGTCTATGTAATCATACGTTGCTTCCGGCCAGTTGTAATCATGTAATCCGCTGAGTCCGGAAGACACCATAGCATGACGATGAACCTCATGTCCGCGCCGGCCAAGCTCCGTCTCCAGATATTCGCCAAGCTTCCCCAGAATGATGGAATCCCCCACAATCAAAATCGACGGGAGTGCTTCCGGGGCTCTGGTCTGTGTCTGGCAAGACACCAGAATGCCAAAAAAAACAAGTAAGATTGAGGGCAAGGCCCGCATTGGACGAAATTCAAACGGGCACGTATCCGCGAAAGCAGGAATCGGCAATCGCTATGGTTCCCTTGACATTTTGAATACCCGCTCCACCCCTGGGGCATGGACGCAGAGAGCCTGATCGAAGAGGTTCGAAAAGAATACTCGGCGCTGGACGCTAAAATTGCAGATTTTGTGGCCACGACCGGGCTCGCCTGCCCCTCCGGATGCGGACGATGCTGCGAAAACCCGAACGTCACGGCAACACCTCTCGAGGCCATCTTGCTTGCCGCTTCTATGCCGCCTAACGGCACTGTACCGGACTCTTCTATATGCATGTTCTATGAATCGAAAGGAAATGGCCGGGGACAATGTCTCGCCTACGAGGCAAGGCCCCTCGTGTGCCGGCTGTTTGGCTTTGCGTCGCACAGAAAGAGAGACGGAAGCATTGGTTTCAGGCCTTGCAGCGTGCACAGTCACGAGGCTCCGGATCAGACAGCTGCCGCGGTAGAGAGTGCAGTCACCGCTCCGCTTTACTCAGACTGGTCTTCGCGCCTCCGATCCATTCGACCCGGGTGGATGAACGAACAAATGCCAATCAACCACGCCGTGAAAGAAGCTTTCGAATTTCGTCTATTGCGGTTTATAGGAAATGGATGAATTGCGCAAACGATTGAGTGGATTGAGTAAAGCGGTGGGCGCGCTTCGCGGAGCTTCAGGAACAACGAGTTGCGGCTTCTGAATGATTTCCGCAGATCCATGCCGCTTAACGGTGGTATGATAGGCAGCATTCACAAATAGATCGCGCGGCATGATTCCGGCGATCTTCTTAAGGCCCGCGGCTCGAAGGGCATCTCTGGTGTAAGTCGCACAGCTTCTTTTGAGCACACTGAACTGCGCATAATTCTCTGGTTTCTTTGGATCCCTGGGTGCTGCATGTATTTCTTTCAAAACTTCCTGTAGATGGTTGCGAACAACCTGCGGATCAATATCAAAGATGCGCAGGATGTGCACCGATCGCATGAACAGTCTGCCAAACTTGTCATAGTAGGGCCTGCCTTCTTCATCCGTTCCAATCTTTCCGCGCACTGGATGCGGAGCAAACTCACCCAGCGCGGGACGATAGTAATACTCCTCAGGTGTCATGGTTTCGTTTTCATTCACAAGATTGGAAAAGTTGAATATCTCTCCATTGACGTTGATGGCGATGTGACCCATCATAGACTCCCAGTAATGAGTCAGCCTTTCATTGTAAATCAGCTCCACGCTCGGACGCGCCGGAGGTTCATCCGGCCACAGTATGACCATTTTCTTGCCGGTAGCGTAGTCGATCTGTGGAAGGAGCCTGCCCTTCAAGCGCCTGCCGGTCCAGTGAATCGCATACCCGGGCCAGACAGGATCATCTTCAAAATGACGTCGACCATCCTCTCCGCTGAGATACATCCTGTCGCCCTGATGGACTAGAACGCCGACTACTGATTCCATACTCAATGTCTGGTGCGGTTGCAGCCTCTGTCAAACAGAACGAAAATTGCTGTTCAGACGTTTCGCCTCGCTCACAATCCGTCCATGAGGTTTGCGGTCTGGATACTCATCGCCGCCTCTTTGCCCCTGAACGCTCGAGTTCTGGACGTAACGGCGATCAACGAAAGTCCGCCCGAATCATTTGTAGGCTCACTCGAAGACGCAGGCGGAGCACTCACCTATGAACAAGTCCGCGCCATGCCGGAAACTGCCTGGGTCCAATCGCGCGCAAACGACCTGAACTTCGGAATTACTTCTTCTGCCATCTGGGCGCGCCTGGATCTTACGTCACGCACCCCTCGTGACCTGTACCTGATCATTCGCGCCCCTCTTCTTGGGCGGGTAACGCTGTTCGAAGGCGAACGCGTACGCGAACTCGGCGCGGAGAAGCCATTCTCTTCGCGCGAAATCTTTCACAGATACTTTATCTTTCCCATTCATATAGAAAAACAAACCACTCTTTACCTGCGCGTGCAAACAAAAGGGCTCGTGGGAATTCCAGTTCGCATCATGACTCCCGCCGCATTCGCGCAATCTGACTGGATCGAAACTTTGCTACTCGGGATCTACTACGGCACCATGCTTTGCATGCTGGTCTACAACCTCTTTGTTCTGGTGATCATACGCGAAAGAAGCTATGTCAGCTATTTGCTTTATGTTTCCGCAGGCACCGTATACGCCCTCTCCACAAACGGACTCGCGTTTGAATTTCTCTGGCCAAACACGCCTGCCCTCACATATCGCTTCAACGGACCCTGGGTTTGCCTCTATATCGCTCTATCCCTTCAATTCACCCGAAGCTTTCTTCAAACAGTCACGACTGCACCCTGGCTCAATCGCTGGATTGAATTCTCTGGAATCATAGCACTTGCTTCGAGTCTATCTTTCCTTCTGGTAGAACCTCAGACAACGGGAAAAATCGCGGCGGCCATGGCCACCCCATGCCTCCTCACCATGCTCATCGCCGGAATTCGAGTGATGATGTCTGGCTTTCGCCCGGCTCGACTCTTCACTCTGGCTGTTGTGGTCTATGTGATAGGAGGAATTGTATTCACGTTTCGCAACTGGGGATATCTTCCTGCCAATAATATGACGTTATACGGCATTCAATTTGGAGGAATGATCCAGGCCGTCGTATTTTCCCTTGCTCTCGCTGACCGAGTGCAGGTACTGAGGTCGAATCTTAAGAAGCACGTTGAAGAACTCGAAACAATGAAAGCAGCCATCGAGCTTTCCGAGCAGAAATACAGAAAACTGGTGGAAGATACCCAGGACATCATTTTCTCTCTCGATCGCCACTTTGCATTCCTGACAGTCAATCGCGCCATCGGATCTCATCTGGGCTACTCTCCAAAGAAAATCATTGGGCAAAGATTGCAGGACATCACTTACACCGCGCGTTCCTGGAAAGGCGAGCTACTTACTTTTCAGCTAAAGGAGCTGGAAACCAGAGACCATACTGAATTCAGGCAGGCATTCAAAACTAGCCTCGGAGAATCGCGAGACTTGCAGGTGCGTCTCGAACTTTTGAGGGATGACGGAACCATTCTTGGCAAGGCGCAGAGTCCCGCAGACGATCCGCTGCAAGCTTTCTTCTATTCAGAAAGAACCAGGTACTATGTGGATAACCTCATCAGCACCTCAGAGCTCGCTTCGCACAGAATATCGCGCAACCTGCGACGATACTGCAGCGAAGAAGATTCACAGCAAATCAAGATGGCTGTCAGAGAAATGGTACTCAATGCAGTCGAGCACGGAAACCTGGAAATCGACTTCGATACGAAGACGCGCGCTATGGCGCAGGGTGCTTACTTCGATTTGCTTCTGGCCCGCCAAAGGGATCCTGCTTATGCGGGTAGAAAAGTGAAAGTGGATGTTTCACTCAATCCAAATCGAGTCATATTCCAGGTGGAGGACGAAGGCCGCGGATTTGATCACGAATCCGCAAAAGCAAGAGCAGATCAGGCAAATGAAGAAAGGCTAGAACATGGACGCGGCATCAAGATGACTCTGGCGATATTTGATCTGGTGCAATACAATACGCGCGGCAATCGCGTAACACTGGTTAAGTTCTTTCACTGAGACTGAGGAGCGCTCCCCGGATGGAAGGGTACTTCGATTCTGGCAGCAGTCTGACCGCCATCCGTTCCGACCCTCAAAAGAGACGGCGGGATGCCTTCGCTTCGAAGCATCAAAACCATCAGCGCAAATCCAAGACCTGAGCCCTCGCTATTGTCTCCGTAATCACGATAGAAGTCGACCAGATTCTGATACTCCAGAGCGTGCAAAAACTTTTCACGAATCCTTTTTTCGTCTTCCGGTATGACCGGTAAGTTGTTGTACACTGCAATCTTCAAACCGGCAGGCGAATGATGAATGGAAACACGAACGTACAGGCCAGCTTGCTTCGCTTTTTCCGCGTATGCGACCGTACTTTCAAAGTGCAGGACATGATCGCGAAACTCTTTCAGTCTCTCTGTATACAATTGCGGATCATAAATATCCCAGCCCTTCTCCAGGAAAAAAATGTGCTTCATGTTCGCTTTGTTTGCGTTGGTCGCAAGCTCAAGGAGACAGGTACAAAGAGGATCACGCAAATGAAGGCGATCATACGAGGTTAGAATATCCCCCAGCACTGCCTGAAGCCAGTTCTCCAGCTCACCATCTATAAGGTCGCACGTTCTCTCGAAGACCGGGTCCATTCGTTTCACAATATTACCCCCCGCAGCAGCGGCAGGCAATACTTTAAGGCCGATCGGTCAAAAAGTTGATGTGGTTTCCCAGGGGAAAAACATACTGTCTTATGCTCCGGTGCGCCGCCGCAGTCTGTGCCATGTTGTTCTTTCTCGACTGCGAGCCGGGTAAGTCCCTGCGGATCGGAACAAATATTTGGCCAGGATACGCTCCTCTCTATCTGGCGCGGGACCGGAAGGGATGGGAACCAGGAAACATTCGCCTGGTCGAATATCCTTCGGCTACGGAAGTGCTGCGCGCATTCCAGGGCGGCGCTCTCGAGTGCGCTTCCCTGACCCTGGATGAGGCTTTGATGGTGCGCGAAAGTGGCATTCCATTTTCCGTCATACTGATTCATGACATTTCCCAGGGAGCAGACGCAATTGTAGCCCGACCACTCATTGCGGATGTAAAAGGGCTGCGTGGAAAAAGAATCGGAGTGGAAGCATCCGCGCTTGGCGCATTCGTTCTCACACGGGCTCTTGAAAAGAATAAAATGACGAGCGCGGACATCACAATTGTCCCAATCAGGATCAATGAACACGAGGAAGCCTTCAGTGAGGGACGAGTAGACGCAGTTGTCACATTTGAACCACAGAGGTCCCGCCTCTTGAAAGCGGGAGCTCGCGAAATATTTTCAAGCCGCGAGATACCCGGCGAGATTCTGGACGTACTCATTGCGCGCAGGGACGCAATCGAGGAGCATAGCGACGATTTACAAAACGTAGTGGATGGATGGTTCGAAGTAAACAGACATATACAGCACGATGCGTCCCTTCTGTCTCGCGTGGCCAATCAACTTAAGCTCACACCCGGGGAAACCAGACAGGCCTACGCCGGCATTCACATCCCTGACAGATCAGAAAATATTCGCGAGCTTTCCGGACCACTTGAAGAACACGCAGCGCGACTGGGCAAGATCATGGCCCAGAAAGAATTGCTCAGAAAAGCTCCTGACACGCGAGGAATCGCAGACGACAGCTTCGTAAAGAGAGCGCCAGAGAAATGAAACGATTTCGCACGGTTCGTTTCTTGATCCTTGCACTTGCCGTTTCGTTTGCCTTGAGCTCACTCTTCGTAGCGTACGCTGCTGCGCGCACAGTGCGCATGGGCAGACTCACGCGTGAAAGTAGAATCAAGATTGCAGAAAGGCTGGCGTTCCTCGAATCAGCGGGGGAAGTCTATTTTCGGACCACGAACATTGAGCCCTTGCGAGCCGCCATGATCAGCTTTGCCTCAGAAACAGATCTTTCTGTCCTCTTCGCATCCGATGTGGATGGGAAGATCATTGCTTCCACAAATATTCAGGACGTAGGCGAGCTCGTCGCCAATCGCTACCCCCGTGTTCACGCGAAGTTTCTTGAAGACCCTCTGGCTTCGGGCCCGCGCATCCTCCCGGACGCGGGGACTGATTTTGTAGTCGGTTATGCAGGCATGTGCGCTCCAGGCAGAAACGGGCTGCGCGGAGGGCGATGCGGGTTTGTGTACTACGAGCTGGACCTTGCGTACCGAATCCGCGAAACAAATCGCGAACTACGGACGCAGATGACTGTCACTGCCATTGGCCTGCTTGCAGGTGCGTTTGCATTGTGGCTCGTGCTCACGATGCGAGTCACTCGGAGAACGGAAACTATTTCAACCGGAATCAAGAAATTTGCAAGTGGAAACAGAAGCGTTCGTCTACGACTCGAAGGCGCGGATGAAATCGCAGAACTTGGACGGGATGTGGACGATTTGTTTGCGCGAGTAAACGAAACTGAAATTGCACTCAAAGATAGAGAAAGCCGGCTTCGCGAAGTATTTGATTCCTTGCTCGACGGTCTCATCATCATAGATACCAGAGGAACCATTCAATCCATCAACCCCGCAGGATCTGCCATCTTTGGATACAGGGACGGAGAACTTGCAGGCCAGAATATCAGCGTCTTGATGCCAGAACCGCATCATTCCATGCATGATGTATACCTGGCAAACTATGTGGCTACAGGAGTGAAAAACGTAATCGGCATGGCTCGCGAAGCGGAAGCATGCAGAAAAGACGGCACAAAATTTCCCATTGACTTGAAAGTAAGCGAACTACGCGCAGAAGGTCAGTTGCTGTTCATTGGAATTATCCGCGACATTTCGGAGCGGCGACAGATGCAACAGGATCTGATCGCAGCCAATCAGGAGCTGGAGCATGCGGTGACTCAGCTTGCACAGGCAGCCACCACCGATTCCCTTACTGGCCTCTACAATAGAAGATCCCTTGACGTTCGAATTGAGGAGGAAATCCGTCGTGCACAAAGACACGGCCAACCTGTAACACTCCTTGTCTGCGATGTGGATCATTTCAAAATGTTCAATGACCACTACGGGCATCAGGCCGGTGACGATTGCCTGATTGCTATTTCCAACATTCTTCAGTCGCATTTCAGACGTGGCGGCGAATTCACAGCACGCTATGGCGGAGAAGAATTCGTTGTCATACTTCCAGATCTAACCCTGTCAGAGGGCGTAGAAAGAGCAGAACATC
Source organism: Leptospirales bacterium (assembly GCA_019694685.1). GTDB lineage: Bacteria > Spirochaetota > Leptospiria > Leptospirales > Leptonemataceae > JAEUSB01. The sequence continues at coordinate 40,589 of JAIBBM010000029.1, read as the reverse complement.
TCCGACGAGCCATTAGCTCTGCCGGGATTCCTCATGCTCAATCGCCGACCGCTGATCACGTGACCATCAGCATAGGTGTTGCCGTCCATCACCCGGATATTCACGGGGAGCCCCGGATTTCAGCGCGGGAGTTGTTCAAGAACGCAGACGACATGCTCTATCGCGCAAAGCAAGCCGGCCGAAATCAGATTCAGCATGCGCCAGTTCAGGCGGGTGGCAATTGAGAAATTTGATTCTACTTTTGATTCTGTTTGGCGCGGCATGCGGCAAAGAAGCGGAAAGACCTGACATCGAAATCCTGCGAGAAGCAGACAGCCTCGAAGAGGCTAGAAATAGCAATGGGTGGGAGCACGCAGGCAGAATCGTGCCCAATTTCGGCTTCAAGACTTCTGGAGTCTGGGCCCGCTTTCCCCTCGAAAACAAGAATCCAGAAGCATGGCGAATCATCATTGAAGTGGGGTCTGCGTATCTAGATCGAATTGATCTGTTTTTTATCTCGGACGGGAACGTTATGCGCCAATCAGCCGGAGATACGGTTGATTTTCGCACGCGCACCGTGCCACATCGCAATCCAGCGTCCCGTCTCTCATTGCCTCCGGGATCCAAAAGCACGGTCTACCTGCACGTGACGTCCAAAGGAACCATCATGGTCCCGGTTCGGATCTGGGAAGCGGACGAGTTTTTGTACAAGGCAATGCCTGAATACTTGATTCATGGCCTGTATTTTGGAACGATCGCGTCTTTACTTGTCTATAACTTCATGATCTTTGTTTTCGTGCGTGAAAGAAGTTATCTGTACTATTGCCTGTATCTGTCGATGATTCTGGTTTCCTATTTGCTCCTCAATGGCTTCGCACAGCAGTTTTTCTTCCAGTATTCTCCTTTCATTCTCAACGAAGGTTTACTATTCGTGACCGCTCTTGCGATCGTGAGTGTGGCGCTGTTCAACCGGGAATTCCTGCAAAACAAGAAAGTAAATTCAAACATGGACAAACTCATGATGTCCCTGATCTGGTTTGCAGTCATTGTAGCCATATCCTCCTTGCTCCTTCCCTTCATGATCTCTGTTCGTCTCATCACTGCGCTGATGCCCCTGGGTTCGATCGCATTGTTTCTAAATGCAATCATGGCGGCAAGAAGCGGAGTGCAACAATCTCGCTACTTTATCCTGGCCTGGAGCGCACTGGCGGCAGGATCCATAGTTGAGTCTGCTACCTCTTTCACTCTGCTGCCCATGTCTCTTGCAGGCCGATTTGGAACGCAGCTGGGCACAGTGGCAGAAGTGCTTCTTTTTTCTCTCGCTCTCGGCCGCAGAATCAGGCGCCTTTCAGAAGAAAAAGGAAAAGCACAGGCCAGACTATCCGCACTGGAAAAAGATATGGAGCTGGCGCGAGCGATTCAAGAGCGTATCCTCCCCCATTCGATTCCCGTAAGCGAAGCAGAAATAAAAGTAACATATATTCCCCTGCATGCGGTGGGTGGAGATTTTTACGACTTCCATGAAACAGGCGAAAGATCTCTCGGCATTTTGATCGCAGACGTGACGGGCCACGGTGTTTCTGCTGCACTCGACTCATCCACAGTCAAAGTGGCATTTCGCACAGTTTGTTCAGAGATAGCATCTCCGGGAATTGTCCTTGGTAAGATGAATCAATTCCTTCGCACATACATCCAGTACAGATTTGTGAGCGCATTTTGCATCTACCTTGATTTCGATGCGATGCAAATGAAGTTCGCCGCTGCAGGACATCCCCCTGTCCTTGTACTGCGGCAAGGTAAAGTAATCCCTCTCGAATCAGAAGGAATGCTGCTGGGCGTAATACAATCGTTCGATTACAAGGATGCCACCTTCGACCTTCAGCCCGGGGACAAACTGATTCTCTATACGGACGGATTGTACGAGGATCTTCCAGGTGAAGACTACACGATTCCGCTCTATGCCCAGGTGGAAAGGTGTGCTGCCACCACAGATGCAGATGCGTTCGGAGAAACACTCGTTCACAATCTAAGCCAGATGCGAACTCTTCTGTCAGATGATATCACGGTGATTACGATCGATATTCCAGAACCAGCGGTAGCTCTGCGCTGATGCAAACACTGCAGTACCTGAGCTTCGACGTCGCGGCGGGTGCGGTCTGCGCGGCTCTGTTTGCAGCGCGGGCCGCCAGAATAGAGCTGGATCCTTTTGTTCTGGCGTGTCTATTCATGGCCGTACTGTGCATCTATAACGTGGACCACTATCTGGACGCAAGACTCAGACAGCAGAAAGGAGACGCACGCAGAACCTATCATGCAGAAAAAAAGAACTGGCTCTTGTCCCTCGCCATTCTGGCCTTTCTCGCGGCCGCGATTTTGATGCTTCGCCTGCCTGAGATCATGATCGCAGGTGGACTCGGTATGTTGCTGTTCCTGTGCATTTACTTCATCATCATAAACAAATTCCATCTCAGATTTGAAAAAGAAATTCTTGTTTCTGCAGGCTACACTGCAGGTGCGTGGATCGCGGCTCTGCCCGCCTTTTCTATATCGCTCTTGCCGTATGTAGCGATGATGTTCTGCTCCTGCTGGATCAATGTATTGGTACTATCCAGCCATGACCTGGAAGTGGACAGGCTTCGCGGAGAGCACAATGCAATTCGTGCCATTGGAGCGGATGTACTTGGCCGCTTGATTGCATTCATCTGGATTTGCGGAATGATCGCGGCAGCACTTTCGCTTGCCCTGGACGGTAGATGGATCCTCACCGCAATCGCAGTGGCACACATGACTTTGCAGGGAGTGCTTGCGAATCAACGGTTCGGGCAGAGCGCCCGAACCATTGGGGATGCGAGTTACGGGCTCTATGCCCTTGCCTGGATCGTCGCCTGACGTTTACTTCACTGCAGAAAGCTTCATGCGCGCGCGTGTTCCTTCCAGAGTGGCAATCGTATCGATGCTCACACCGCGACACATTTCTTTGCGATGAGCGTTATCAGGAGTACGCGCCAGAGAGCGCTCCATGAGAAGGCCCATCAGGAGACGTGTGGCTGCTTCCACTGTTTCAAACGCAAGCATACTTTTCTCTTCCCCGGCTGGTAGATCTCTGTATGCCTCTGCAATCTCAGAGAACAAATCAAAGGATCTCTTGAGTTCCGCTGACGGAGAAATCGACTTCATTTCTTGCTGAATGTATTCGCGCAGATTTCCTGCTGGGGCCATGCCAGAAACAATGCCACCGATGGCTGCCACTACCTGGAGTTGCGTTGTGCCTTCGTAAATGGTTGTAATGCGTGCATCGCGATAAATGCGTGCCACATCATACTCTTCCGTATAGCCCGCGCCTCCGAAAATCTGTAGCGCGTCGTATGCAATCTTCACACAGCCTTCGCTTGCGTAATATTTTGCCATGGGTGTAAACAAATCCGCGAGCTTTTCCCAGAGTTTCACTTCCGGATCTGCTTTGGCGTCTTTTTCACTCTTCCCTTCGTGTCTGATCAGATGCTCTTTCTTCCATACATAGCGATCCACAGATCGAGTTGCTTCGAGAACCAGCATTCGCATTCCAGCGATTTCGCGCTCCATGCGGTCGAGCATCTTGCGCACTGCAGGAATCTTATCAATGGATTTTCCAAATTGAATTCTTTCTGATGCGTACTTCTTAGCTTCACGGTAGGCTGCCTCTGCAATGCCCACAGATTGTGCCGCAATGGTAATGCGCGCAGCATTCATCATGCCCATAGAGTACTTCACAAGACCAAAGCCCTCTTCTCCGATCAGTTGGCCAGGAGAGTTGTCAAACACCACTTCACACGTTGGCGAACAGTGAAGCCCGAGCTTTTTTTCAATTCCCGCCACATGCACGTCTTTGCCCTGAACCAGGAAAAAGGAAAGTCCACGAGCTCCGCTCGTTGGAGATCCAGTGCGAGCCAGAGTGAGAATGATGCTTGGAGCATCAATATAGCCGCATGCATGAGTGATGAATCGTTTGGTTCCAGTCAGGCGCCAGACGCCGTCTGCGCCCTTCTCTGCTTTGGTTTGAACACTGGGGAGATCCGATCCGTAGTTTGGTTCCGTCAATGCCATCGCAGCGCTGTACTTTCCTGCCGCAATGTCCGGAATCCATTCTTGAATCAACTCGTCTGAGCCATATCTCTCTACAATATCTACAATGTTCACGTTTCCAAACGCAAGACAGAAGGCTGCGTCCGCTCTCGCAGCAATTTCGCAGATCATGGATTGAACAGTTGCCGGCAGACCCAGGCCTCCGTTCTTACGACTGATTCCAATCGGCATGAGGCCAGCATCACGCAGAGTGGAATAACACTCTTCCTGCGCTTTTGGGAAAGTTACTTTTCCGTTCTCATACTTCAGGCCCACCCGATCCATCTCAGCACTTCGCGGTGCGACGTAAGTTCCCATTAAATCACCGGTGGCTTCCAGGATAGATTCGTAATACTCTACAGCAGATTTCACATCTGCCGGAGCATTCGCGAACCTTTCGTCCTTTGTCTTTTCATAAGTTTTTGCGTCTTCAAATCCGCGTTCATAGGCCGCGACGATTTCCTTCCAGTCTAGAATAGAATTGAACTGGAGCATCAAGTCTTCGTTATCTTTAAAATAGTTTCCCTGGATCATTGCCTTCCTCCAAAGTCAAACTGGGACTCAATGGGGCGTTGCATATAAAAAAAGGTCTAGACCTGACCGACGGCGTTCTGTCTGATCAGCCATGCGCAAACTGATCGCAACCTTTTTGACCACCACCCTGTCGGCGGCTGCACTTGTGGCTGATCCCCAGCTTGCACGAACCACCGCGGGCAAATACGTTCGCCTGGACGACGACGGAAAATGGACCTACTTAACAGAATCAGGCCTGAACGAATTCCTGGGAAAGACACAGGCGGGAGAATTGAAGAGTACCATCTTTCCTGGAGCTGGCCTCAAATTTCAATCGGGCAAGTGGAACCTGACAAACAGCACGAACAAAGACGCTGAGTTCACATTGCGCGATCTGGGTGACGGTTTGTATTGCATGTTCATACCAGAAAAGGGAAGCTTCAGTCTGGAATTGCTCAAGCAAGCTGTGGTTGAAAATGCGAAGAGCGCAGTGGACTCTTACAACATCGTTTCAGAAGAAAGGCGTGTGATCAACGGAAAAGAATTCCTTATTCTAAAGGCTGCCATCACCATGAAGCGCACCAATTTTCTCTTCAAGTATGCGCTCTATTCTCAGGATGGATACTCACTCCAGACCATTGTATACGGTCTGGAGGAGCCGTTCAAAGCAAACGAGGCAATCGCAGACAAACTTCTGTTTGAAGGCGTGATCGTTCCCTGACCTACTTCGCATTCGAGGACGCGTAGGCGTCCTCAAGTGCAAGGACTGCTCTGATGAAGTTTCGCGAATGCGATCCAAAGGACGCCGCGAAATCAGCAAGAACCAGGGACAATTGATCCACGGACCCTGGCTTTTCTTTCTCCATCACTTTCGTAAGATCCTTTCCAGCATTCGCAACCGCAAACTCAACAGATGGATCGCTCACGAGGTTCGATGGAATTAGATCCGTGAGCTTTGAGTCCAGCGCGTCTGCGCGAGATTCAGATTCCTGAGTGACAACATCTTTCAAATATTTCCGGCCAAATTTCCCGTACGACAGGTCTTTGCTTTCATCTACAGTTGCTTTCCAGTATGGATGGTTCATGTCGTGCGCGACTGAGTCTCTGTGAAGAATCACTTGATAGAAATTTTCAATCGCACTATGGCGATTGGAGACGAGCTGGATGGCGTCTAACTTTGGTTGATGGCGTCCAGCAATGTCCATCAAGTTGATCCAGAGCATTCTGAGCACACCGATTCCGGGAAGGACCCGCGCATGGTAAGGTTGAGTTAGGTCCGTCACATAGTGAAGACCCATTCCCATAAAACGATAGCCCCAGTACGGATGACCCGTGCGAAATGCATACCGCGATAGCGCGTAGAACTGACGCACTCGAACTTCAGGATACGTGTGCTTTAAGAATCCTGCGAGCATATACACGATTCCCGCCTCATGATAGAACGTCATGTGAAATGGAGCTTGAGAACTGTATTCGAGGTTGGCGTTTCCAAATGGAATCTTACCAAAACCCATCTTGCTCCCCCATTCAGTACCGCTGTCTTCAAATAGCCCGATGTCCAGACCCAGGTCTGGCTCGTCTGCGGCGGTGGACAAAATCTCGAGGGGTGCGACGCGTTCTCCTGGACGAATCTGCGCGAAACGAATCTTCGCAAGCCAGATTGGATTTTTGTAAACAGATACATCTCGCGGAGTCAAAAAAGTTCTGCCCGCGGGATCCTGACCTGGCATGAGCTGCAGTGCCATGGCCATCTTCGCTTCTGGGTTTACTCTGAGAGCGTACAGGAAGCGCTTGCGCAAGTTCGTCTCTGTAGAGCGATCGAAAGCAAGGTCATCTGGTCTGGCAGGATATCCCTCGATGTTCGCACGCGCCCAGGATTCTTCTTCAGACAGAAGCTGCGCGAGTCCCTTGCTTTCCTTTGCCAGAAATGAATCCAGAGTCTCCGCGGCCACTGGCGCGGCTCCGGCAATTTCTTTCATTCCACTGAGGGCTGAATGCATGAAGATAGAATGCTCACTCCACGCGTTCAGATTTCCAATGGCACAGAAGAAGATTACAAGAGCAGAAGTCGCCGTTTTTCGATTCATAAGCAATCCTATAGAAATATTCGTCCGAGGTCCAGGCTAAAATGTCAGCTGTTGTCCGAGGGATTGTCCCAGCCGCCGCTCGCCCCGCCGCCGCCAAAACTCCCTCCCCCTGCTTCAACGGATGATTCCGAAGAAGAAGAATCTGAACTGGAAGAGGAGGATACAAATCCGCTGGACGCGGATTCGCTACTCCTCGAGTTGCTTGAGGAATTGCGAAGCCAGGAGTCGCGCGTCAGATCATTTGCATCTGATTCTACGGCTTCTCTGACCTGGCGAGCCGCTTTCAAGCCTACGGCCACGAGAAAATCTTCTTCCAGGGATTCTGCGCCGCCCACAGTGAATGCATTTCGCGCGCGCCCAGAATACTGCCTTGCGATGGATGCCTTTTCATTCTGACGGGCGTTTGCAAAACGATCGCCATGACGGGCAATTCGATCTGCCACCTCTCCAATCCGCCCGCGCCCCGCTCCCAGAGTCAGGAGGCGCCACAACAAAAGAAATGGCCATTTCAGAAGATTCAACATGCGTCCTCTTTCCGTTGCTTAAAGTAAGACCGGGCCCAATCAGGCAAACCGCTTTTTTTTCCAGTCCACTCCCACAGACCCTCCGGGCCGACACGAATGTCACGCACAGGATCAAAACCAAAGGCCGCCAGCTCTCTATTGCGAAGCACATACCTTCGATCCGTGGTTTCTCCGTGCCATAGATGATAGATCGCACCTCTGGTGAATCCTACCTTCGCGCGAACCAGAGGATACACAGCGCGACACCATCTTTCAAAGTGAGATACATGAAATGAATTTCTGCAAAGGATTCGATCCACACATGCAGAATGCCAGTCTCCGTAGAAAGCATGAGCCATCATGTGATCTCCGCTGCCTGCAATGCAGGCATCGTATAAACGTACCTTCTCAAGAATCGAGCGGTGAGCGGCCCAGGCAAAACCTGTGTGTCCGTGCGCTGCAAAATCCCCTCCCAAAAGAACGTTAGGCGATCTTCTCTGAATGGACCCGATTCCCTCCCATCCCTCTCCTTCTCCCCGATAAGACGCGTGCCCTCTGGGGAGACGAACCACGTAGTCAAACAACTGAACTACGGCATCCGACTTCAGATTCCGTTCGGTCTCGCGTGCCCAGTCCGGATTCTCAAAAAGCAAATCGCAATCCATCCAGGCCACGTACTTTGCGTCGGAGGGCAATTGATCCAATAGCAAATTCAGGATTCTCTCCTTCTGCCACATCACATCCCCTCCGCGCATTCTCACGATCGAGGGGTGATCAGGGAGCTCAAAGTCGTCTTCTCCAAAAGCAAGTTCCCCCACCATCCAACGAATGCCGGCAGACTCAAGCCCCGCTACAAAGCGCCCAAAGTTTTCGAATCGCGAACGATAGTGTTCTGGGTTGTAGTACGATGTGATAACAATCAGAGACATGCGGCGATCAAGGTGAAACGGAAGAGTCTGATTTTGTCGGGATGGATCGGGTCGCACTCAATGCGAAGCATTTGAACGTTTCTAGCTCCGAGCATGCAGTCTTTCTCGCGCAGTCCTCGATGATTGGAATGAATGCCATTGTCTGAGAACTTCTCTCCAGACCCGCGAACATCTTCTCGCACGCCTCGGGATTGGCCAGGAGTCTTTTTGCCTCAGGGTTCACCTCGCATCTTCGTATATAATCGCAGAGATCCGAATACTTCGCAAGATCTATGACAGCTGACGCCATGATCACTCTGGCCGTCAGTTGCTCCTTTCTGGATGCTAGAGAGGAATCGCAAATTTCAAAAGATCTCTCTGCATGCGGAGCAAGAACTGCCTCAGAGCCGCTGCGATTCCAGGTAGTTCGCACAGGGCGGAGCGAATCCGCCCCTATTTCAATGATGAGCCTGTCAACCGGGGATTTCGATTGGTTTTCAATCCACACATGAGCGCAGAATGTATCCAGATTCCACTCCACCTTTTTGACTTTAAGTTGCGTAGCCAGCGGCTGCGATTCTGCCGCTTCTTCTCTCCCCGGCTGAGGAGTGGCTGCAAAACAAATGAAAATGATCACGAGTGCAATCCCAACCTTCAGACCTGAGCGACAAAGACGTGCATTCATTTGAATTTCTTCAGAAATAAAAGGATTTGCTCTCGCACGTCAGCAAAAACGTGTTCCTGCGTTCGAGCCGGATTCTTCCGGATCTTAAAAGAATGATCTCCGTCCTCTACCACAAAAATAGCGGCGCGCTTCATCTTTGAAACTACCTTCTTCATGAGCGCCAGAGTACACAGTGAATCTCGATCGCCGGAAACAAACAGACAGGGAACGTGGATGGAATAGAGATGCTCGTCCCTCACCACGTCGGGCTTACCGACTGCGTGGAGCGGATATCCAAGGAGCACCAGGCCTCCCACATTCGCGCGAGGCGCGATATGCGTTGCGATTCTACCTCCCATGGACTTGCCGCCGATCACAATGTGCGAGAGCGCGAGCTTTGACTCCCTGGCGACCAAATCAATGACGGATAGATACGTCTGTTCCAGTACTGCCTGCCGATCCGGTATTTTGCGTTTCTTTTCCTGATAAGGAAAATTGAAAGATACAGTCATCACTCCATCTTCTGCGAGCGAATCGCAAAAGTGCCGGATGAAAGGACTATCCATGGGAGCGCCAGCACCGTTGGCGATGATCAAACAGACGTTGAAGGAAGATGGGCGACGAATGCAAACAGAGATAGATCCCTTCTCTGTTTCTATTTTCTTTCGGGTTGTTTGGATCTTTTTCGCAGCCATCTTATTTCAGTGCAAACCCCATTTCTTTTCCAGACGCATCACAAAGAGCCACTAGAATTGGATTGCCGTCTGAATCCACACGCAACTTTCCGAATCTTGCCTTCGCGTAATCCTCGCCTGTTCCTTCCTGAAAGAAAAAAGACTCCGCACCGAATTTCAGCACGCGACCTCTTTGCCTGAAGCGAAGAGGAAGCTCTCCCTTGCGCAATTCAGACAGGCTTTGTATTCTTCTGTCCGAAACCGCGATTTGCTTTTCCATGGATACTGCAAGAATTCCGTCCTGCACCAGTCCTGCGCTTTCCTCGACAGACCGAACTATACTGAGCTTGTAGTTGAGCCTCATATAATCGCCTTGCATGAGAGAACGCGGATCCACCGGTGCAAGGGGAAGCAAGATCACCGCCCCGTTTCGAATCGTGTCTTCCTTCTTCAGAATCGATTGATTCACGAGAAATAGAATCGAAAGACCCAGAGCCACCATAAGCAGGCGAAGGACAAGGTCGATGCGATTCATACTTCCACTCCTGACTTATCTTTTTCTTCCTCGGATGATTCCGGCCCGACGAGGTATCGCAATACCATCCAGGCCGCGGCGAGAACTAGCCCGCTTCCCATCAGGATATAAGACTTAATCAACAGCGACACTCCCATCTCGTAGTAAAACTGAAAGACTCCCAGCCCGAGCAGGATCATTGAATATCCGAGAAGTGGGAGCGACCTCGCATGAAATGCAGTGCCGATCATGAATGCCGCAAGCATGATCGCCGGTGAAGAAGATGTGATCCAGGCAAGTGCAAGAACAAAGAGGCAGGAGACTACGAGAAACGCTCTTTGATTCGCAAGCCTCACATATAAAAACACAATGAGAAGCACGGTGGCAATTCCAGTCAAAACCTGATGAGTGTAAGCAAAGTCGCCTGACGGGGCCTGCCACTCTGAAAATGCAAGCAACGGCAAAACAATGAACGAAGCGACTCCTGCTGGCCTCAGGAAATAAAACCAGAAAGCCGGAATTCCATCCCCGGAAATCAACCAGAACAAAACTCCACCCACGGCCCAGACAATGCAAAGGCCGATCCCGGATAGGCCATGGTTCGCAAACCCCCAGCCGACGAAAAAGAAAGTGAGGGCAAGACCAGTGACAAGAAATCGATGCAGCCTGTCTGCGTTTGCGAATACAAGAATGATTTCCATTGCACTTCCAACATAGAACACAACTCCGGATTCTCGAGGATGGCCCAGCAGCTCATAGACACCCATCAAGAACAAAACCTGCCCGGAGAAGCTTGCGGCAAGTGCACCCTGTTCCATTGCGACATTTCGTCCGATGCGAGACAAAACGCATGCGGCTCCCATGAGAAGGAAACCGTAGATCACCAGAGATGAGTCCGTCTTGAGCATATGAGCCGCAAGCAAGAATCCGAGAATCAGGGCCGCCGCTACCCAGGATACAACACCGCTGAGCAAACGAACATACCATGGAGCAAACTCACCTTCCAGAGCTCGGATCTGTTCTTCGGAAACAGATGGCAGAATGTCGATGAGTTTCATGACTGTAACCTCCTCGCCGCATAACGTAGAAATAGGATGGCCAGGGTTGTTTGAACGATGAGAAAGAAGGCAAGCGCAAGAAAATCCGCGGATGTATTGTGGTTCTTTGCCATGGCACTCGTTAGAAAGAGGATCCATCCACCCAGGACCACTGCAATCCCGAAGAGCCTCTTCAAATAGAAGAAACTCGCGGTAAATGCGACCGCGGATAAAAACAGAAAAACAGGAATGGTGTGGCTTGCGTCTGGATCCGTACCCGAATCAAACACTCTCATGGTTGCTCCCAGAGAAGAAATCGCAATCATTCCTAACATGGCCGTATCCGCGAGCCACGGATGAGGCGAAATCTCCAGTTTGCGCATGTGTTGGAACTCAAACCAGATCCATGCAATGGCACAGATGGCTGAGTGCGAAAGCCACCTGGGTAGATCGTGTCCAAAGGCAAACATCTGCTCAAAATAAAAATACACGGCAAGGTTTGTTACGATCAACCATATGAGCCACGATCCAGAAAACCGCGAAAAGACTGCGATGAAGAAAGCACAGATCGCCCACATCTCGAAGAGCAGGTAGGAATCCGCGCCGGTCTGGTAGATTTGCCCGAACACTGCGAAAATCGCGCCCACCGTAAGAGAAGCTCCTGTGGCCGCTGCCCCTCGAACCACACCACGCGAGAAGAAAAATCCCGCGATGAACATGGCGAAGAGCGCTTGCACCAGTCCAAGCCTGGCCAGGCGAGGAAGGTCCTTCCAGTTGAAGGCGAAAAAGAAAATCACGCCCGCAACGAACAGGACAACTGCAATCAGTAGCAATGCGCGACGCAAGAAACTCTGCCAGTTTGCCGGGGTAGGCCTCATGATTTCGAGCGCGCGGCTATAGGCGTCTCTATCCGCCAGGCCTCGCACATGAAGAAGCGCCGCATTTTCAGGAGTGGCTTTCATTGCGGGGAATCACCGCACACAGGTCCGCAAAATCAATCCCAAAATCGGACAAAATTCAATCTCATTCCCCCGGCGGTCCGCAAAAGATCGACAAATGAGGCCGTCATAAATACGTAGCATGGTTGAAATGCGCTGAATGTAAGAAAACTGTATTGAAATGCCCCCGATGCGGAGCCACGGGATGCCTTTCTCCAAAATGCTCAAACAAAGGATTCAAGGCAAATGGTCATTGCCTGATGTGCGGAAGCGCCGGAAAACCGGTGGTAGACACTGAAACGGAAAAGTCCTGAACTCACAGGACTTTCGCTGCAAATGTCTTACGTAAGACTTAGTATTGTGCGAAGACTCGATGCAATCTGCTTTGCCAGAGGTTTTCTCTCTTCGCTCTTGAGCTCTGCCTCCGGCGACAGATTGTAGGTTGTCTGCCTTTGAAACCCAAGATCAAAAGGAAGAAACCGGGTATCTCCAAAAAAGTCATTGTGGACTGCGATGATGCGATCCGCGCCCAGCGACTTCATCGCATAGCCCAGCTCAAACATGACGTTTGGATTGGGGAGTAAATGTCCTCTGCTTTTGTCCACGGGCGTTACATCCGCGACAAACACCGCAGAGTGATCAATCTGACCAAGCACTTTGCTCAGCGCTTCTGGATTCGCAGATTCTCTAGAATCCTGGTAAATGGTGATCTTGATTTTATGATCCTGGGCAATCTCTTCGATCGCAGTCTGTAGAGCCTTTTCAATGAAACCGCGATTCGTGTTTGCAGGTAAGTCTGACTGCCAGGAATAAAACAATGTCAGCGATTTGTGAGGCTCAGTCATGAAGCACTGTCTATAACGGAACGCTAGAGTCAACCCATTCGGTTGATCGGCTCGCATGGAGAACGCGGGCTGCTACGCCCGCGTTTGTGCCTTTTCGCCGCGAATCTTACTGCTGCACGCAGATGATTTTTTGCGTGCTCGTGCATGCAACGTTGGTTGCCACCGTAATCGTTCCTGTCGAATTCTTCGTCCACGTGTTTGCGTAGTACGTTGGGAACGGATTGACCGGAGCGTTCTGGTACGTCCATCCAGCACAGTTGTCTCTATAAGATGGATCTCCCGCATTCTGCGCAGGAGTAGAAGACTGAGTGGCCGCAGTCATATTCCCATTCATGCCACTCCAGAACACATCTGTGCCTGTCGTGGAAAAATCCAGGGACATTGGGAACGGAATGAGTCCAGCGGAGTTCGCAATGAACAACCTCGTGTACTGATCGCTGCAATTCGCTGCGCCCGATCCACTGCAACGATAATAGTAGTTGTTCGGTGTCAACACCCAGCCCACCTGACCCGCGCTCGTGGAGCCGTCCGTGGTTGCAATTCTTCGATTGCTTGCGTCATCGCTTACCATCAGTGCCTTGTAAGTTCCGGCAGGTGCGTACGCCGGCTTATTGTTCGCACAATAATTGTCCGCGCCTCCAATGCCACTGAGAGTCATTTCTCCCACGACCGCAGTTGAGTACACAAACACGGCATGTCCTGGTAGCTCGTCATCCTGATTGGAAACTCCCTGGTTTCCTGGATCATTTCCGGTGTAAATCGGATCCGTAGTGGTCACCGTGAGGCTAACATTGTAGCTTTGCGTTCCGTCTGCGTAAGAATCGTCTGCACCCGTTACCGTGAATGTCTTCTTGTTTGCATCCGAGGAACAGCTAGCATTCGTAGGATTCGCACCAGAGATCGTCTGACCCGGCGTGAACGTTACATTGGCAGGACTCACAGATCCGCACTCAGCGGTTCCGACACAGGCAGCGTTGATGGTCACGCTGTTCGCATTGGTCGCCCCGAGACAAACATCGATGGTCGCAGTCTGGCCCGGAGTGTTTTCCTTTGTAGTTCCCGTGACGTTGATGTAGTATCTCTGTTCGTTGTCTGTCGTTTGCGCGTTTACGTCCGCAGTGTTGTAACTGAGGCCGCCGGTCGATAGAGCCGTGGTCACGTCCCAGGTAATGGTTCCGTCCAGAGCCGTGTCATCCACATGCGAAAGCACGATCTTATTCGAACCTCCGCCGAGCGCGTTGTAGTTCGTAGAATCAATCGTAACGTTAGCCGGCACTGTACCTTCCGTGGTGTCCGTGCTCGTCAAACCGACCGTTACAGTAGAACCCGGGCTGCTCTTCGTGATTAGCCACATGTTTGTGGTAGATGAAGGCTCCGCCCCACTCAACCTGCCACGCGAATCACCGTATGGCTGCCCGGAGAAGTTGCAGGGCTGGATCAAATGAGTGTTGTCGTTGTCACACGATCTCATCACAAACGTTGGCTTTGGAATCGAACTGTAAGTGCTGTCCGCTGTAGTTGTGGTGAACGAAATCGTGTAGTCCAGGTTTCCGTTTCCAGACGGTCCATCCGTACCGTTTGATTTTCCGGTCACATACACCGTCTGATCCACATTCCAGTTGGCGGGAGTGAATGTAAGGCTGGTGGTAATCAGGTTGCTGATGGCAGAGTTGCTGGTTGAGAAATTCAAAGTCACATTTGATGAAGGCTTGGAGCGAAGCTTGATGTTGAAGTTAGAATAGGTCCAGCTCATGTTGTTCATCTCATCAGTTGCAAATCCGTTTACGGTTGCCCCTGTAGATGAGTTCGTGTTGCCCGTACTCGTATCAAACAGTGTGTATGTGTAGCCCGGAACGCTCTTGTCGTTGTTGATCACGATCACGTCGCGCGGCTTGAATCCGTTGTAGCTGGAGTCACCGCTGGAGGCCGCTGCTACTTGCACGGTATATGTCTTGGTGCCATCCACTTCCAGATCATCCTGAGATGTAACAGTGACGGCCTGGTCCACGTTCCAGTTGCCTGTTGTGAACGTAAGAGAGGTGGGACTTGCAATCCCTTCCCTGTGACTGGAATTCGTGGAATCGTACGTGTCGTTGATCGGAATCACTACGCTCGAAGATGGCATGGTGCGCAGACGGACGAGGAATTGTGCATTCGTAAACCCGGCTCCACCTGGCTCTTCCATTACGCGAGAAATACTGGATACTCGAACGCCCGGGCCTTCGTCGTCTTCCACGCTCGCAGATACATCGCATGGATTCTTCCCTTTGTAAATGCCCGCGTCATCCGCGCTTGTGATTTCGCCCAGGCTCACAGTGAAGGGAGATTCTTTTGGATTCTGCGCAACATTCTGGATGACTGCCATTGTGAAACACTGACGAGAAGTGGCTCCGTGACCAGTAGTGCCGTTTCCTGTGAACACTAGCTTCGCCGGAAGATTTTGATTGGACCCGGGCCAGTTGCCAGAAGCCGCCACAGGAAAGGAAGTCTTCACATTGAGGCGGCCGGAATAAGTTGAATTGGTGGTGATTGGTATCTCAACTGTTCCATTGAAAGCATTCACAAGATAGACGCACGTTTCCATGTTCTTGAAACCCCAGGAAGTGCCGCCATCTGAGTCTACGTCTGTGTAAAAAGGAGAAGTAGTGGAATAAGATCGTGTAACGTCTCCGTCTTCTACTAAATCCATCTGCGTTGTGGTCACTGCAATTTCGGATGCGCAGGACGCGGCAGGCGATACGTCAGTGCCCTGTCGGATGGTCACTCCAAACAAGACGTAATCCTCCGCTCCAGAGCGGCCCACGCACTGTGCGATGAGCGCGAAAGAGAAGAATGGTAGCAGGTACAGTTTCAAATAACGCATTGGGCGCAATAGATTAGAATTCATAGAAAATGTCCAGAAACAAAGCCGCGGAGGGGAGAGATTTTTTTCTACTGCGAAGGGACTAGTTCAAACGGCGTCTTTAACGTGTTGTGCGAAGAGTGCGCACGACGTGCGATCAGTGTGCGAACACCTCGCGCCAAACGAGAACGTCAGGCGGTCTGCCCGCCGCAGCTGGACCCGGCGCCTGCCGTGCACCCGTAGCAGTGCCTGCCGGTGACGATCTCGCGTCTGCGAAGAGCGGCCAGATCAAGAGTAGAAATATGCGAAGAGGGCTTCGCCTCCAGGTCCAGCATCTGATTGAAATCGCAGTCAAATATACGCCCATCCCAGCCAACAGACAGAGTGTTCCTGCACATCAAACCCGGCAGCGCTGCCGGATTAAACGCACTCACCAGCCGATTCATATAAGCTTCGTAATTGCCGGACCGGACCAGATACTCGAGATAGCGGCTGATGGGCATATTGGTTATACAATACAGATGGTTAAACGTTATGGCGTATCTGGAAAGAAGCTGGAATTTAAACTGATCTTCGAGCTCACTCTGGGAGCCGGGCAGAAACGCGCCAACCGGATTGTACACCAGATGAAGCTCCAGGCCAGAATCCTCCCGACCGTAGCCCGCATCATTGAGCAGCTTCAGGGCTTTCATGGATCTCTCAAAAACACCTGCCCCCCTTTGTGCGTCCGTGCGAGTTTCAGAATAGTGGGGCAAAGAGGAAATGACCTGGACTCGATGCCTGGCGAAGAATTCCGGCAAATCCATGAAACGTTCATTGGAAAGAATGATGGTGAGGTTGCAGCGAACCATCACCTTTTTTCCGAGGCCGGATGCGGATTCTACAAACCAGCGAAAATTTTCATTTAGCTCAGGAGCGCCACCCGTGATATCCACCACCGGGATGTTTCCCTCTTCGAGCACCCTCAAACAGTGTTCAAACGTTCCGCGCGACATACTCTCGCGTCTATCCGGCCCTGCGTCCACATGACAATGCGCGCAAGTCTGGTTGCAGACGCGTCCAACATTCATCTGGAGAATATCAATGCCGGATGAGGTCAGAACGCCCGCCCCCTGTTTCAACAGAACGGAGTCAAACGCGGGAGCACTTCCCGATTCTAGAAATTTGCGCTGCGCTTCCGGTAGCGCAAGAGGATGATTGGCCCGAAGAAGAGTTCCAGCCATCACATTCCGATTTTCTTCGCGTGATTCATCATTTGCACTCCATGCACGAGAGATGCTCCTCCGCGAATAGCCGCGGCTACGTGGATTGCTTCCATCATTTGAGTTTCATCCGAGCCTTTTTCCAAACAATCAGTAGTGTATGCGTCAATGCAATAGGGACACTGGACTGCATGAGCCACCGCAAGAGCAATGAGAGACTTCTCGCGCTGCGTAAGGGCGCCCGCTTCAAAGACCTTACCATAGTAAGCAAAGAATGCTTTGCCCAGATCCGGCTGTAAATCCGAGATACTTCCAAATTTCGCAAGGTCCGCCGGGTTGTAATACGTTTCTTCCATGGACAATAAACAAATCCATGAAACACGTCGTCCCGTCTTTTTTCTTTGACCCCGGGAAAGCATCCGGCCATCTGTTTACATGAACCTGGTCATTGCAGGCAACGGCATCACCGGTTTGACAGCCGCGCGCACAGTGCGAAAGGTTCTACCTCGCGCAAAGATTCAGATCGTATCCAACGAGTCAGACTATCCATACGCTCGCACTGCTCTCATGTACATTTTCATGGGACACCTGAAAGAGCGAGCGACAGAGTGCTACGAAAGAAAGTTCTACAAAGATAACTCTCTGGAACTCATCCGGGACACGGCTCTACGCGCGGATACAAAAGCCTGCACGGTGTACCTCGAGAGTGGCAGAACCCTTCCCTACGATGCACTGTTGATCGCCACTGGCTCTACCCCTTCTCTCTACGATTGGCCCGGGCAAGACCTGGAAGGAGTTCAAGGACTTTACTCTCTCCAGGATCTACAGAAACTCGAAGAGAACGCAAGGTCTGCGCATCACGCGGTCATCGTGGGCGGAGGCCTCATCGGAGTGGAGTTAGCAGAAATGCTTCATTCAAGGAAAATCCCGGTCTCCATGCTCGTGCGCGAAAACAGCTACGCCTCCCATATACTGCCTCCAGAAGAATCTGAACTCGTGAACTTCGAGATACGTAAGCACCGCATCGCGCTTCATTTAGGGGAGAGTCTCAAAGAAATCACGGGGACAACAAGGGCATCCGGTGTCACGACCGTAAGTGGCCGCGAAATCAAATGCAATCTGGTAGGACTGACCGCAGGCGTGTCGCCTAACACTGGCTTTGCGAAAGCAAGCAGTATAGATTGCGCCCGAGGAGTGCTTGTCTCTGACCTGTTTCAAACAAACGCACCTGGCGTTTTCGCGGCAGGCGATTGCGCCCAGTTCAAAGAACCGGGCGGACCCGGACGAGTAGAACAACTCTGGTATACTGGAAGGATTCAGGGTGAGCTTGCAGGATTACAGATCTGCAAAATGTTGTCCGGTCAGACGCCCGGGGCACCCTATCAGCCCGGTGTGTGGTTCAATTCGGCGCGCTTCTTTACTCTGGACTATCAGGCGTACGGAACTATGCCCAAAGACAGCAAATCGGTTCTCATGATAGACCATGCGAATCAGAAATCCATTCGCATCGCCTGCCACGGAGCAACCCGGGCTGTGTGCGGATTTGTTCTGATGGGAATCCGCTACAGACATGAGGTGTGCGAAAAGTGGATTCAGGAAGAGCGGAGTCTGGACTACGTACTTGCAAACTTGCATGAAGCTAATTTCGATCCTGAATTTTCAAAAAAATACGAACCCCTGGTACGAACGCAGGCAGAAAAGGCAGGTTTCATTTGAGAATCCCGGCATGGATCGGTCGGATCACTCTGGCTGTTGGATTTACTCTTTTTTACATAGTAATTTATTTTGGAGATAAACTCACTTTTGCTGGCGGGCCTCTGCAAACGACCATGCAGTCTGCTGTCTATTCCCTGCTCGACGGCCTTGCCTTCCTGGTTCGCGGAAGGCCTTCGGATCAATGGTTTTTCTATGGAACGGTTTACACAGCTGCGGTTTTAGTTTTTGGAGTGCGCAGCCTCATCAAATACAGGGCTTCGCGTTACCAGATGATTCGCACCGGTTCGGTCATGTTCTTTCAGTTGTTCTTTGCGTATCTGATCCCTGGTTGGCTGCAACTTTTCAAGCAACCAGAGTTCTACTTCAGTTATTTCTGGCCTCTGAAACCAGAATACTTCTATCCCTACCGGTGGGCAGGCCTCGCCGCATCGAGTCCTTCGTTCTGGTTTCTATTTTTCGCTCTCTTCATGACTGTTGTAGCAACACCTCTTCTTACTTATTTCTTTGGCAAGAGATGGTATTGCTCCTGGGTTTGCGGATGTGGAGCACTTGCGGAAACCATGGGAGATCCATTTCGCGATCTTTCCAACAAGAGCACAGCAGTCTGGAAATTCGAACGCTGGATTGTGCACGGAATTCTTGCCTTCATCACAATCACAACCGTTCTTTTGTGGATCAACTCCGCAACCTCCGGAGCCGTCTTTGGAAACCTTTCTTCGAGACTCGCTGAATGGTATGGATTCTACATTGGTGCTATCTTCAGTGGAGTCATTGGAGTAGGCTTTTATCCACTTCTCGGTTCACGCGTCTGGTGTAGATTTGGCTGCCCTATGGCTGCTTACCTTGGGATTCTGCAGAAGTATTTCTCCAGGTTTCGCATCACTACCAACGGCGGTCAGTGCATCAGTTGCGGCAACTGCAGCAACTACTGCGAAATGGGAATCGACGTGAAATGGTATGCGCAGCGAGGCCAGGACATTGTGCGCGCTTCCTGCGTTGGGTGTGGCATCTGTTCAGAAGTCTGTCCGCGAGGAGTGCTGAAGCTGGAAGCTGTATCTGGCGCCAGAGCAAATCGGCACTAGATCGGAAACAATTCTTCAAAATTCACTCGCCCTCAAACGAGTTTCTGCCGTCTAAATCATGGTGAAGGTTAGTCCCTACGCTCTGTTACTGCTGCTGCCCGGCCTGCTTCATTGCAGATACCCGTCTCATTGCTCTTCATCAGACATCATGTGCCGCGCGGATCTTGCTCTGATCTTCTTTTACCGTGGATGCACGCATGTGGTCAGCACAGCCACGGCAACCGCAGTGTGGGGTCAGGGATCTGCGGGAACGAGTTTCACGAGCAGTGCCACCGGGCTTTCTTCTACGACCATAAACGGTCCCACCTACGCGTATCCGGACATGGCCAATGGATTGCTCGTAATAGATGACGTCAACGTTCGCATCCTGTATTTCCCCACAAACAGCTTCACGGCAACGCAAGTCTGGGGACTCGGGCCTCCCGGTAATAATTTCACGTCATCTGGAGCGGGAGGAACGACTTCCACAACATTTGACACAGCGACTGCCCTGCTCAGAGACGCGGCGGGAGGGCTATACGTAGCAGACAGCCTCAACAATCGCGTTTTGTACTTTCCCTCAAGTTCTTATGTGGCAACGAAGGTGTGGGGTCAGGGGGCGGCTGGAAACGACTTTGTCTCATCCACTAGCGCACTTTCGGCAACTGCACTCAATGGGCCCGGAGGTCTGGCACTGGACTCCACGGGTGGATTGTATGTGTCCGACACAGGGAACGGCCGTGTCGTTTATTTCCCGCCGGGTAGCTACACTGCCACACGGGCCTGGGGAATCAATGCATCCGGAACCACCTTAACCTCTGGAGGCTCGGGCGTCTCGGCAGTTGGACTTACCTCACCAAAAGGGATAAGAGTGGATTTGTATGGCGGATTGTATGTGACGGACCAGGCCCGAATCGTCTACTACGCTCCGGGTTCGTTCACTGCCACGAAAGTCTGGGGCCAGGGCTCCGGTGGGAATAGCTTCACTACAAATAGCGCCAGCGTCAGCCCCACCGGCCTCACCAACGCACTGGATCTTGCTTTGGACGATCTGGGTGGTCTATATGCTGTCGATGCCACGGCGAACAGGGTGATCTACTTTCCGCCCCAAAGCTTTACCGCGACAACAGTATGGGGACAGGGCGCGAGCGGGACAAGCTTAACTACCAATGCTTCGGGAACGACTGCCGTCACTCTGAGCAATCCCGCCTCTGTGGCTCTCGACAACTCATGCCGCGTGATCATCGCAGATGCGGCAAACAATCGAGTACTTCGTTACTAGGTAGCGCGCTCCCATGCACAGGCACGGGCGCGGCAAGAAAAATCAAAATCTATTTTTTGGGGGCGCAGGAAACGTCAGTCACGCCTTTTCTTTGCGCTTCGAACGCTCTTTTGGCGGCACCCGCATCTGCATAGTATCCTGCGTGCTTCACTTTGTTCCCGTTGAGCTTTCCCGTGCACTGAAAGTATGGCTGAACGGCAAACAGCGAAACTGCGCCAAGGGAAATTGCAAGAGCAACTGCTGATATGAACTTCATGTAAACTCCTTTGTTTTTTTAGATGCGCCAGGGTTCGCCTAACGCTTCTAAAGTCAAAATATTCTCACGCAGCTGCCCTGACATTTGCGCCAGTCCCAATCTGATTATAAAAGCGAAAGACAAAAATCACGGACACAGCGCTCAACAAATGCCATACTGCGTGCCCCTGGATCCAGTGATTGGTTGGATCGCACCATCTGCGAGAATAGTCCAGAGCGGAGCAGACAGCTGCGGCGCAAACAAACACCACTCCAAGCATGTAATTCTTGTAAGGCGAACGTCCCATCTCCGCAATCACTCCGCGCGCGAGAAACGCTTCCTCTGCAAACACGATCAGGGTATTAATAAAAATAATCAACTGAATGCGCAGGCCAATCATAGGAAAGAGAACAAGCATTCCTATATTTATGTAAACAATCAAAAAATAGACGATCACCGAAGCATTCTGGGTCAACGCAACTCCCGCGCGGCGGATGTTCCACATATGAAGCAAGCTCAGATAGAGAAACATTCCCAGAAAATCACCGAGCTGCGTAGGATAAAGATTCGAGGCGTGATACACCAGAGAAAGCGTTCCCATGATGGTGATAGCCAGACCAAGAGCCACAAAAGGCCTCCTCTTACGAGCTTGAGTGAGAATCCACATGCCAACAAAAATGAACAAAAGGTTGCTCCATGTATTGGCAGGCTCCTGCACAATCGCGCACAGGCTCTCTTCGCACCATTTCACATTGGGAGGGCCGTATGTACTGAGTAAAGGTTGATAGGGACAGCTCATGGCTCAACACGCAATGCGGAACAAAAACGTCCAGAACGAATTTCGTTTGACCGGCGGCAAAATACGCATTGTCATCATTCTGCAATGATCTTTCGCTATGTGGCTTTCTTCCTGCTTGCAGTATGGATCTTCGCGCCTCTCTTTGCACAACCAGTAGAGGATCGAACCACCCTGAAATCAGAACGTCCTGTCAGCTTCGTAAGCGCAATTTCCGGGCTATTTCTAAGGCAATCCCCTGGAACGGATGCTCCCACCATTCGTCTTTTGAAATATGCAACTCCACTGGAAGTTCTCAAACGAAAGGAACCATTTGAGCGAGTAGGAGACAAAGAGGGCCAGTGGCTTCTGGTCAAGACCGAAGATGTCACGGGATGGGTCTTTGGTGCCTACGTCACTCACGCGATTCCTGCTTCTCCCATTCGACACTGGAATGCATCTCATACTATGTACTTCGTGGTAACGTCAAAAGCACCCGGAGGAGACTGCGCGTCCGCATACAACTACGATCAGCCGTGTTGGATTTCAGCCTTTGATTCCAGAGGCAACGTTATGCGACCTTACCAGGGAGCTCACTCAGGTTCGGTTGGATCTGCAGGATGGGAGAAAGACGAAATTGAACTCTTCACTTATGGAGTCGATGGCGGAGGTGGAGGGTCCTCAAACACACTGTGGTCTCCTGTGACAGGCCAGGAACACGAGATCTTTCACAGCTACTTTATTCCAAACAGAAACAAAGATGGCGAGACAACTTCCGTTCTATTCGAAATCTGCTTCAAAGAAAAATGTCATTTCATAGAACAATTTGAAAAGACTCACACATGCGACGTTTGGCAGGGACAAACAGAAAAGAGAGTGCGAAAGCTTCAGACGTTTCGTTACAAAAGAAAGTGTGACCTGACCCTTGCAGATCATCGGCCCCAACTCAACGTAGACGACGCAGTGTATTTCATTGTAGACTCGGAACTGCAGCGGCAATAGCCCAAAAAACCGGGGCGCAAAGAGGCGCAATTCTTCATTGACACGCGACTGCTCCGGAAGCGATCCATCTACAGGAGTACAAAATGAAATTTGTGAAAGCAGTATTGATGGTCGCGCTTGTTGCCATGGCATCGCTGAGCCTGGTTCAGTGCGCCCCAAAAAGTCCTTCCGTTGCGAAAGTGGAAAAAAGCCTGGATGACCTCAAGGCAGGAATCGAAGCGAATGGCACAGACTGTGCAAAGATTGCCGCAGCCATCAAGACACCTGCGAGCGATCTGACAGCCGCTCTCAAGGAAGTAAAAGAGAAAAATGAAAAGCTCCCGGCCACAACTCAGGTAAAATTCGCCGGACTCGTATCTTCTTTTCAGAAGATTGGCGCTTGCTCCAAGACTCCAGAAATGCAGGCCGTGTTTGAAAGCCTCGTAGCGTCCGCAACGGCGCAGTGATAGCGTGTCAACTGCCGGCGGTTGTGCCGTCGCCGGCGGGTTGCCTGGCCTCCACAAAATAAGTCTGTAGTACGCCCTTCCCTTTGATCTCCATTCTACCGCGCTCGCGCGTTACAAATCCACCTTCAATCTCACGACGAGTCTCCTCGCTGATATGAATGCTTCCCGCCTCTCCGTGCGATTCCATCCTGCTCGCAGTATTGACTGTATCTCCCCAGAAATCATAGGCGATCTTATCGCGGCCAATCACACCGCCCACAACCGGTCCGGTATGAATTCCAATTCTCAAATCCAGTTTCCTTCCCAGCCGATCGCTGATGACTCCGAGAATGGAAAGCATCTCTAGCCCGAAGAGTACCGCGCGATGCGCATGATCTGGTTGCTCTTCGGGCGCCCCTGCAATCGCCATGTATGCGTCCCCGATGGTTTTTACTTTTTCGAGTCTAAGTCGAGCGGCCGCTTCATCAAACGAGGAAAAGATCTCGTCGAGAATCCGGACGATTTCCTCTGGCGGAATTTCCGCCGACATTTTCGTAAAATGCACTAGATCCGCAAACAGTACGGTCACATTCTCGAACCGATCCGCAATTGTTTTTTCGCCGAGCTTCAGTCTCCCGGCAATCGATTCTGGAAGAATATTCAAAAGCAACGCATCTGAACGTCTGCGCTCCACCTCCAGTTCAGATTCTGCCCTCACTGCCGCATAACGGAAGTATGCCACCATAACGCCCAGAATCAAGAGAGAAGAAAGCGAGTTAGAAAAAAAGAAGATCACAACACCTGGATCTGCCTCGGCCAGGGGGATCCTGCCGCGGATTCTAAATTCATAATGCGTCCAGAGAAACAAAATCAAAGGAAGAGAAGCAAGAACCATTCTGAGAGGTTGTCTTTTTCCTGGGATGGTGACCAGCGGCGCGGCCATGAGCACTCCATAGTACCATTGAATTCCTCCGCCGAATCCATAGTACAGTACCAGGGTGGTGATCTGGAGATTTCCAAATAGAGAAAGAATCACGCTCGAAATGACTGCATTTCCCCTTCGCACTAGAATCCAGCACAGGCCATACAGTACAAGGGAGATTGCGTTCTGGACTACGTCAAACCGAGTCTGACGCAAAGGACCCGCTGCCACGAGGATCAAAGTGGTCACGGTGACGATGGAAACCATGGCCATCAGACAAATCATATTTAGGATCGCGAATGCGCGAATTTCATCGCGCGAAAGATGCCCCACACGAGCGCGATCGGTCAGCCAGTCCCAGAATCGTTCAAGTTTTGCCACGTGCTTCTATCCAGGACTGAAACTCAGCATTCAAATCTGCAAGATCGGATTGCATTCGCAAAACATCCTTTGCCGGTTCGATGGAACACTCAGCGCGAAGCCATGAAACGAACTCATCAAAGGTTGCCTGGTTTTCTTTTTTCTCTTCCGGGTCCTCTTCTGCTTCGCTGAAGTGATATTGTTTACCCGCAAACACCAGGGAAAATAGAATGAAACCTGAAGATAGAACGCGTAAGAAATCGTCGAAGTTCCGTGCAGCCACGCCCCTTTCCCCTTCTGAGCCCAGGTAGATTACAGGAGAATTTGAATAATCATCTCCTCCGTCCTTTTTCCAGAAACAGAACAAGCCGCCCGTTCCTTCCTGTGCAAACCTGCAGAGATAGTTTCTGTGATCGGTAGCGGGCGTGCGAAACCACGCGGTGAAGTCCTCACTGTCAAAGTCCGGCACGAATTCAAAGCCGTCCAGGAACATCAGATACAGATCCTTATCAAAGCACTTCGTGAGGTTGCCTGGAAATTTCAAAACACTATTGCTCCACACAATAAATATTGAAAATGACCGCACCGCAGCCCTGCGCGTTGGTCTGGTAAAGAGCGCCCGTGGTTGTTGCGTTGGCCGTGCCGATTGTGCCAAAGCCGCCGGTGGATGTCCAGCCTGTGCAGATATCTGTATTGTCCGTCCAGTCTATGTTCATTCCGGTCCAGGTTCCAGAGCCGGCGGATGGCGAAATTCCATTGGTGAGAGGAAAGATAAGCAATTTTGCAGCATTGGTAGATCCGATCAGAGTACCATCGGGCCGTTTGTAAGTCATGCTCGCGTAAAGAACCCAGTCTAGCTGACCATCTCCCAGATTCGCAGTTGTGGTGGCTCGCCTTGTGCCACCGGAAAGCAGAGCTTTGTACTGACTTGTGTTGGGCTTATTTCCATCCGCATTGCACCTGGCATCCATACCTGCAGGCCCGACAGGGCTAGGTTGTCCATTGTAGGTGCTCGCGGACCAGAATATATAACAAAAGCCGCGATTCTGACAGATCACAGCTGGAACAGCAGCGCGAGACAAATTGGCCGCCAGCATAGAAAAAGCGGCGATTTCCTCATCACGGATTGCCACCGGGAAATTGCGAGCACAGCCGGCTAACATACACCCGCACAGACAAACACCGATTCGCATTGCATGGAACAGACGTTTGAACTGTTTCAGGATGGTAAGATTTTTGTTCCTCAAGAAAAGTCACGCTACCGGCTCACAATTTCGCCCGGTTTTCGCCTTGCGTGCAACCTTTTTTTCTTTCGTCAGGTGTTGTCCTCCTTCCTGCATTCATCGCAGTCTCTGAAATAAGCGGACGCGAGAACTTAACCCGCCGCCAGTTGCAGAGACTGAACACCAGTCAACGAGACTTGAAGCATGGCCTCGAGCTCTCCGCGAAATCCGTTCACGTCTTCTGCGATCAAATTGAGTTGCTGGTCGCGTTCTGAAAGCCATTTCAATGCCTGGGCGCGCTCGCGTTCAATCTGCTGCTTCATGGACATGAATGTGCGAAGCATTCGCTCAATTCTATTTTTAAACTCATTTCCTGTGAGATACCGCCATACAATGTCTTTCATGTCAGATTGACTTTCCATCGCAGAGCGCACTCGAGCAAGCTCAATGAGGCCGTTTCGCAGAGCAGCACTGAGCCAGGGAGCAGTCTGAAAATCGCAGATCCAGATTCCTTCCATGCAACCCGCTGATCGAATGGAGTCAGGCAGTGCCTGAGATACAATGATGGCAAGATCCGCCTTTTCGTTGTTTCTGTCCGTGCGCAGTTTCTCAATCCAGGTATTCGACCAGGCTGCAGTTCGTTTGCTTTCATAAACGATTCTAGCGCAGACTTTTCCATTTACGACGACAGAGTGAATGACATCCCCTCCTTTTTTTCCTTTGCCCACTCGTTCAAAGCGGTCCCCCGGAAAATGCTTCTGCAAGAGGTCCATCAGTCCAATCTCCTGAGCGGTGCCCTGCAATTCCTGACTGGTCTTCTCCGCTTTTTTCTGTAGCTCGTCTATTCTAGATGCAAGAGAAGTGCGCTCCGTTTGCATTTCCACGATCTTGAGTTTGTATTTTTCCTCTGCTGCCAGTTCCGCCTGCAAGGCGATCTTCTTGCGTTCGTCATCGAGGATATTCTGCTTTTCAATTTCAAAGGCGGCGGACTTTTCTTCGAGGGAACGCATCTTTCGTCGCACTTCCAGTTCTGAAGATCGAGCTTCTCTCAGCGCTTTTTCTTTTTCTGCGACGGACTCCTGCAATGCTTGCATTTCAACGCTGAGCCGATCCTTTGCTTCCGCACGCAGTCTCTTTTCGAGCTTGCTGGCTTCCTCCTGTTTCCATCTGGTCTGCTCTTCCTCCAGGCTTTCGCGAAGCTTTGCCTCCATTTCACTTTCGAGCGCTTTGCTCAGTTCGAACTTATGGGAACATTTGGGACAGCTGACAGATTGCATCTTCACGGGGGCCTCCAGATGACTGGATTGTATCCGGGGGGTGTGACATGTTTGGATACGGAAATGTAGATCTTACCCGCAACGGGCCGGGGCGCTATTTTCGCATAAATCCTGAAACGACAGGGAGAAGAACACCGATCAAAGTAAGCAACACTCCGAAGAAAGTCACTGGAGCCGCGACTCGGTGGAGCTGGGGCTCTACTAGAAACGCAATGGGAAAAAGGACGGCAGATGCAAAGAGAAATCCCGAGGAAATCCTTAGCAAGATCGATCTTGTGCCACTTAAGCCGTCGTCGTAAGCACGATACGCCATCAAATGAATCAGCCCTGCAAACAGGATGTAAATGTGCCTGCTTCGATGCATCATTCTATAGAGTGGATCGAGCCCATCGGTATGAAGCTGCTCCCATTTCATGAACGCCCCCGTGGAAACAAAAACAAGTAGAAGTGCGATGCCGACGGCTAGATGAAGTTTCTTCACAATGAGTGATCGCTTTTCATGATGATGCTGTCAAGGGGCTTCTCTCTCAAGCAAAGGCCGCAACGTTTCGAGGCAGACTAGTCGACCGGTAGGTCCTTCGCGCAACGGAAACCTTGATTGTTGAAAGGGGCCACTGGAGCTGTGTGTCCGCGGTAGTACAATCCAAAACCATTGCACGTATTTTCGGAGCACCACCACGATCCACCGCGCGCCACTCTCTCGTATCCGTGATCGGGACCTTTTGGATTTGCAACCGCACGATCTGGATTCTGATCCGCCTCCGATGCTGCATCCTCGTATGCGTAAGGACTATAATAGTCAGCCGTCAATTGCCACACGTTTCCGACTGGATCGTACATCCCCCAATCATTTGGCGGATACGCGCGCACTGGAGAAAGATACAGATATCCATCTTCTAGACTGCCGTGTTCGTGATGCTCTGTCTGCCAGAAGTTCAATCCAAACGCTCCCTTTCGCATGGGCGAATCGCCCCAGGGAAATCTGAGATCGCTTCCTGCTCTTGCGGCGTATTCCCATTCCGCTTCCGTCGGCAATCTCTTGCCGACCATTGCACAATATCGATTTGCATCTTCCCATGAAACAGCGGTCACAGGATCCTCTTCGTGCACAGGAACATTGCGAAGCTCTCCAAATGGATTTTTCCAGCTGGCTCCTCTGGCTTGCTTCCATTTCCAGTCTGCCATCCCTTCCAATGAAATCATCGCATAACCCATGCGTTCGGCGGACGTTTGATAGCCTGTGCGTTCTACGAACCTGCGAAAATCAGCAACGGTAACCAGAGTCTCATCCAGATAGAACGAACGAATTCTCACTTTGTGGCGCGGCCTCTGGTCTGCTTTGCGCGATATCTGCAAGCCTCTGAAATAGGTTCCCGATGGAAGTTTCGCCATGCCCGCGGGCGTTTGCTGGCAGCTTACGAGAGGAAGGAATAGAATCCCGAGGACGATTCTAAGGAACGTCTCCATTCGGATACTCGACCATCATTCAAAGAAAGAAGGGCCATTGCATTGTGCGGGCCCTTGACTTTGCCAGGAATTCATCAGCAATTGCTCGCAATAAGGGTTGTCCACTTTTTCGGCGGCATCCAGGAAAGCCTGACGCGTAGCCTCGTCATTGATTCCGCGTTTGTCATAACCGGGAATTCGTTCGATCACCAATTGATGGATGCGCTCTCGGGCATTTTGATCGCAGCCTGCGCGCAATTCTACGCGTCTCCAATCAATCTTCAAATGCTCACAGGCGTCGCAGTTCTGGTAAAATTGCCCTGCTTTCTGCGCTTCTTCCATCCTGCGCAGCTCTTCTCGCGCGAGGCTTTCTACATACGCCCGATTTTCTTTTTCAATTTCGTTGATCTGCTCTCTGGTGTAGACAAGGAGCGGAGGCTCCCTGGAGACGAAACCTCCAAATACATATCCAGTTCCTGCCGGACCGGAATACTTCAACCAGCGAGATGAAATACTATCGATGGTTACGGGGGCACCTGCGACGCCAGAAAAATGAAAATACGCTCCCTTTTTCAGAAGGGCCACAGGTTTGCTCTTCGCATCTGCTTCCTTGCGCACGTACAGTCCAGATGGCGCCGTCACGTAGAGAAACTGTGGAATGGACAGATCGTCAATCTCGCTGGTTGTGATGGCGGAGTGCCCTGAAGAGCGAAAAGAAATGGAATCAGGAAGATTTTTGAACGACGGTGCATTACTCTGCCAATGAGAGCAATTCCCCGCTGGAAATGTGAACTGTCAATACAAGTTAAACTACATTTCCTGTAAACAGGAGGTACACCGTAAACAAAAAGACAATCCCAAATTTCATCCTCTCAATGTAGAATACTTCCAGCGAATCACAGAACTTCTGTTAGACAAGCTTTATCCGTGCCTCTGTAAAAATTGCAACGTTAAATGCACAAAACCTGTTGGCTCAAGACCGGCAAGACTTCGCTGTCCAGAGTGCCATAGACAAGAATCGAGACTCAAGAATACGCCTCTTCAGCATTTCAGAATGCCGCTTTGGTTCTTCGGTTGGGCCATCGAAGAATCACTCATACGTCATCCAAAAGTTCTAACGGCTACAGAAATCAAGAAACGTCTTGGAATCTCGTATCCGTCTGCCCTCTTTCTAAAGCGTAGAATTCAGGTTCTTGCATGCGAACAGATGCCTCATATCAAGAAACTCTTTCATTCTACGCTCGAACAGGAGTTCAAGAACTTCAAACTTCCGAAAGACGGTACAGACATCACGAACAAAGTAAAGTACAGACCTGTAGTTCATGCAGACACAATGGTTCTGTACTCTGCGTCACAACGCGCAAACAAGGGAAGAAAAAGACACAAGCACAAAGGAATGACGAGTGCGATTTATCTTTCAGACAAATTAGGTGGAAAACAGATTGGAACTCTTGTACATGTTATGGGCTGGCAGAACGGTCCTGTACTTCTCACATCGATCTCAGATCAAAAAGCAAATACAATCGGACCGCTCATCAAAGAGTCGATACCGATGAATGCTCCTGTTTTCACAGACGAAGGATACACATGGCTGTACAGAATTTACAAGAATCATCGAATGATCAATCACAGTGCGAAAGGCAAAGACGAACGATCTGCTTTCTCATGCGAACGATGGTCGAAGAACGGAGTTCACAATCAGGTAAGTGAAGGACTGAATGGCTCGCTAAAATCTGCGTTCAGAGGATACGGATACATCAAACCAGAATGGTCGACAATGTATCTGAATGAATGGAGTTTCTTCAAGAACGCGAGATACTTTGGCCTGAATCAAATTGCGCGGGAAAAACAGAATTGTACTCTAAGTTTACAAAAAATATCTGTAAGCGGTAACCACCAGAATCAATATTCCCAACACAAGTTCGAACCCCTAACCCTTGAAATGCGAAAGACTTCAGACATTTCTGATCCATTTTCTTCTCCAGAAATCCGAAAGTTTCTAGAAATCGCTGAGAATTTAGGTCTTAAAGATGCAATGGTGGAGCATCAGATCTTTTTGTTGAGAGAAAATTCAAAACCATACCAAAGAGTAAAGGAACGAAAGTATAACTTTCTAGCTCAGAGTCTCTGGCAGCATCTCAAAATAAACACCTTTGCTTCACTGAACGAGATCTGTTTAGAGCTGCAAATCGAAAACAAGAACTTTCATAGAATCGTAAGACGATGGTCGTCTCTGAATTTAATCGAGCTACGGGACCTTCGTCGAGAGACACAGCGTCATGGGAGGCGAGAATATCAAATCTACCGCAGGTTGCAGACGGATTTACCGGAAATCCTGTACATGAAAACGAAGAATCAATATCGAGAGATAAGGAATGAAGCTGGATAAATACACCTTCAAATCAAAAGACTTTTATGGCCTACTGGAGAAACAAAAATTCAAATGTCCGTTAACTGGACGGGATCTTACCCCAGAAACGACAACTGCTGAGCATATTCTGCCTTTGAAAAAGGGAGGACAACATGCGCTGGAAAACATCTACCTGATCGACGAGATGGCCTCAAAGCTCAAAAGGCAGTATGCGGAAGAAGAGATTGTTCACTTTGCGGCGGATATTCTAAAGACAATCGGAGCAGAATATGGTTTCAAAGTCACAAAAACGACGACTGTTTCCCGATTGGTTCGCACGACAAGAAGCAAGAAATCTTGAACGACTGGCTATCCGGAAGTTTCTTGATCAGATTCTGGTAACGCCAAGATGGCATTCGTGGTTTGATTCAGCGTTTCGCAATTGCAGAAGACTCTTGAATTCGAAGCGCGATGCAATCAGAAATTTCGCAGGAATTGACCTCGGCGGATGGCGATTCTGTCGAATCGCGACCATTGAAGCTTTGCGCGGAATTGTCAGAAGACGGACCCGGCTCTGGCAGATTCGTAAGGATATCGAAATCAGGAAAATGCGAAAGAACGATTTTCTGTCATATCTTTCTGAGACTTTATTTGGGCCTGCCTCAGATAGTGCGATTTCCAGAATGGAAAAGTACGTTCTTAACAGAAAGGAGGGTCGTCGACCGGGCAATAGAACTTGGTCTGAATCATGGAAGAGAGCATACGAAAGAATCAAGCATCTGCCGAAAACGGACGGAAATGAGTCGAGAGACAAATGGAAGCTATCTTTTCAATCCATTTCAAAGCACAATCTATCTTTCCGTAAAACGGAACAATGGGATTCTTGTGTGCTACAAACTGTTTCAGCAATGAGATTCCGCTAATAGTCTCTCTCCTTTACGACCATGCACAGTTTCCGAAACGATTGTCATGTATTCTTAAATATTATTTTGAATACACAAAACCTCACTCTGGTTCAAATCAAACGAATTATACTTCATGTGATTTCAATAGGCCCTGAATTCACGCTAAGCCTCCGGTGCAAAGCTATCAGATGGCTAAATAGATATATTTAACCGGTCCGGCGAGTCTCGCCGGCGAGAAACAATTTCGCAAATCCATTCGAAGCTTCGTTAAAAGCAATTATAGTATGTCTGCTCAAAAGCAGTAGCTATCGCTTCATGAGCGGAGGGAACATGAACTACGATGAAATGAAGTTTCAAGAATGGGCCTCGCGAGGGATCAAGCTTGTGAGAGCAGAATGCAGCAACAAATTTGCTATCGGTGACTGGATATTGAACGGAGAAAATGTTTTTCAGTCTACGATGACATTGCAGGATCTTCTACTCAAAGCCCATTGTTTGACTGGATTGAGTACCACGACGCTGGGCCTGTACAGACTGACTGCCCAAAAGTTTCCAGCCGAACACAGAACAGAAGAACTGAGTTATGCCCACCATCAGGAGGCTTCAACCCTCGAGACGATTGAGGAAAGAGTACGAGCCCTTGATTATGCACGAAAAAATAAAATCTCTAAATCTATGCTACGAAAGTGGATCAAAATGCAGCGCGTTCCAGAAGCAAACAAAGCAGTAAAAGAAGATTTTTCGTGCCGATGTCCAGAGTGCGGTTATCGTGGATACGACTCCACTTTCAGGGTTCAGAAATGAAGATTCTTAGCAGCATTAGCCTGTTTGCTGGAGCAGGTGGTTCCGCCTGTGGGTTCAGACAAGCTCACTATCAGCACCGACTGGCAATTGAAAAGTCCGGTCCCGCCGCTTCTGTATTCAGGGAGAACTTTCCCAACGTAACTTTGCTAGAAAAAGATATCCGTGACGTTGATGAAATCGAGGCGCTTCGCTTAGCTGACATCAAGCCGGGAGAGCTTGATGTGCTCGAAGGGTCAATTCCCTGTCAAGGATTTTCCCTTCTGGGAAAGCGAATGGCCAACGATAGCAGGAATGGACTGTATCTGGAGTTTATTCGCATGTTGAGAGCTTTTCTTCCAAAGGCATTCGTGATTGAAAATGTTCCTGCAATGACATATGCCCGGACGCGAGGAATTTTCTTGGATTGCATGGACAGACTGCGGAGTTCCGACTATGCAGTGAGGGCGGAAGTTCTCGACGCATCCCACTTCGGAGTTCCGCAATCAAGGTGTCGCCTTTTCATTCTTGGAATCCGCGAAGACTTACGAACACTTCCCAACTTTCCCGCTCCTCAGACAATGGGTTGCTCAATGAGGAGTGTCTTCAATGCGGACGGAAGACTATTGGTAACCGACAGACTGAGAAACGGCTACCAGAAGCAAATCGTTGTGGACTTTGGTTTTCCCTGTCCAACGTTAACAAGCACTCCGATGAATTGGATGGTTGAGATAGACGGAGTCGCACGGCGACTTACAATTCCCGAAATAAAAATCATCGGCGGCTTTGCCGAATCGTTCAGGCTTGGGAATAACTGGCTCCTCGCTCATCGTCTCATTGGAAACAGCGTACCTCCACCTTTGGCACGCGCGATAGGAGAACAGATCAAGAAGATCTTGTTGAGCGATTGAATTTGGGCCACTTGCTTAACTTCACAATCGAATTGTCATTACAGTTTATCGATGAAATCCCAGTCCCAGTGATTGCCTTCTGGTAGAGCTGATAGCAAGTTGACGAAAGATGGGGCTTCTGTTTGCGCCCAATCCAGTCTAACGTGCGGCACGAGTCCGATGATATTCAATTTACCAGTGTAGTCACGGAAATCCAATTGTGCACTCAGGCCAGAGTGCGCAAATACCAATGAAAGTGTACCGACCCCGGTTGCCTTCAAGTAGATGTCCTTGTCGTCAAACTTGAAACCGCTCTCAGGATTTCGGGCAAGCACCGCAATATTGAAGAGTTGGAATAATTTCTTATCCGGACTCGAACCGTCGGTAAAGTACAGTTGGTGATCGGCATACGCGGCCACTGCTGGAAAATGTGAACGTACGTATTTAAGAACCTTCGCCTCAATGCATTTGTCAAACTCTTCGGATACAGATTTGTACAATGCCTGCTGCGTCGCTGATATGATTTTTTCTCGGAAGTCGTAGATAGCTCGGCATTGCGACTTGTTCACCTTTGGCCATTCCGCGGCAACGTCTGCGGCTTTCGTTTCTATTTTTGGAGTCTTTGAATATGCGAGCCAACGCGCATTCGTGAAAGTGGCATTACATTCGCTTCCTTTAATTTGAAGGGCAGCCAATGGGGGGAAGTAAGGGCGCAGAGATTTCCGAATGTCGTCTCGTCCAGTAGAAGTAAAGCCATCAGATTCCGGCACATTTGTTTCAAAGCGAACAAAACACTCTACCTGTGCTTGCCCATCGTACCCTACCCAAACGCCAATCTCGTCGTCGCTACGTGGAATCCAGGAAACGGCATTGATGTCAGCCCCGTTGATTGTCTTCCTAAATATCCCTGTTTCATCCTTAATGCTACCATCCTCCCGGAACTCGACTTCGCGCGGCTTCTCCATAGGCCATTCGTCGTTTAACGAATAGAGATAGATGGGACCAGAGATCCGTGTATGCAAAGAGGGATATCTGCTACGAGTCTGCTCTCCCACACTGGCGCAACTCGCGATCAGGCAAAAAGTCAGTGACCAAAGCGCGGCGCCTGCGAGACGCCGATAAAGTTTATCTCTGACATTGCATTGCAGACCCATTGATTTCCTCCAGTCACGCTCATGACATTATACTTCATGGAATTATGTTACGTGGCATTAATGCAAGAAGAATTCTATAATCCTCCGGCATGAAATACCCCGAATTTCAGAGAAAAGTCGGCCAGAAGATCAAAAGCTTTCGAGAATCCACTGGAATCACCCAAGAAGACATGGAATTCATGGATCATGATCTTCAGCTCACCGTCAGAGCCTATCAGGAGATCGAACGTGGCAAGAGCAATGTAACCCTGAAATCTCTCTTCATCATTGCCCGCCAGCTCGGGATAGAACCAAAGGATCTTCTGGATGTTTGAATCCTGTATCTCCACAGCCCGATCAAAGGAAATCATTTGACTTCTCCAGGGAAAACTTTACCAGACAGAGTCGATACGAATCATTTTCCTTCCGTAGAAACCCCTGAACTTCAACAATATCATTCAGATCCTGATCGCAATAAACAGAAATCTCTGCGCATTTTATCTTCAACATTTCTTTCGATGCCTTTGAGTTTCTCGCCGGCGAGAAAAACGTTGCTTCCCTCTCTTTTGAATCAAAGGTCATATCAACATGACGCTCAATGCGCCGCTGGGTTTCATTCGATCCAATTTCAATAATCTCTATTGTGCCTCTCATAGCTCCGAATAGACAAAGATTCGCTTTCGTGCGATCATCAAATCGTTCCACAGTCGTAGTGCACCGGCGACAGATCGGACTTCTCTATCAAACTTTCTTATGAGAACATTCTTCTCATACAGTGACCATGTAATTGAGTCTGGTGCTTTAAACACAAAGACGCTCCTTTTCTTTGTCCTGCTTTGAATACTGAACAGCTTGAATGATTCAGGAACCCTTCTGAAAACGAACATTACAGGGGTTTCAATCGCAGCGACAAGGCAATCAGCCTGCAAAATAGAGCTGATTGTTTTCAGCCTATTCATTGAGGTTGAATTCAGTCGCATCGGCGGAACAGTCCTTTCATAGTCAAAAGGAGATGTAATGTAGAATCCTAGTTTTTCGAATTGCGATGAGAACTTTTTTTCGAGAGAATAGTAGTCTTCTCCATTGGCTTCAAACAGATTTTTCGTTTCGGGAAGTAGCACAGTCATGCTGGAATTCCAATACCATAGTGTGTCTTCAGAACGAAGAGAATCTGTCCTGCTCTGGATCGATGGTGTGCTTTCGCTTCTTTTTCGACAATGCTATGAAGGGCGAAACTCATAGGTATCATAGTTCTCGATTTTACATCGACAGGATGAGTTCTTCGAGGTCTTCCTCGCCTTCGCTTTTTGTCTTTTGTGGCTTTTATGGCTGACAAAACAGCCTCCCGAATACGGAACTGATTTCTGAGATATTCAATTCATGGTGAACGTATTTGCTTGATGTAATATCTGTACTGGAGTGGCCGACATACTGGCTCACTTTCTTGAGGGAAATTCCAGCATCTATGAGCATTGTAATAAAGCTATGTCGAAGGGTGTGGCATCCGATTTTGCGATTCAGACTTTTCTTTCCTTTGCGGGAAATTTCTCTCAGAACATACTGTCTGCGGTAAGGCCTTTTGTTCGCATTTTCAAAGAGAAATTCACTGCCCTGAAACACTGAGACGATATAATGGAACAAATCTGACGGCAGCATTATCTGTCGCTCTTTCAATCGTTTTCCAACAATTCTAATCAGCGTATTTTCACCAAATGGCTGCGAATCGTTCAAACGGATGCTTAGCATTTCGCTGATTCTCATACCTGTAATGGCAAGAGTACGAATCATCAGTCCAATTTTCTTGGTAGAATTTCTGATGAGAGATTCTATATCGTTCTGATTCAGAATATGACTGGAATATACCTTCTGGTCAGGAGTGGCGATTTTCAAATCCTTAAAAAGCGCTTCGATTGCAGCGACCAAGATATACCCATTGGGATGTGATCTGAATGATATTGAGATGGATTTTTTTAGAGCTGATTTGACGCAGCGAATGGACGAGAGACTGTAAACGGAATTCTTCGGCGTACGAAAATGACCTTCTTCGAGGCTTATGATGTAGTTCTGTATAGATTCGGCGGAAATGTTTTGACTATGATTTCTCGTATTGAAAGTGCGAATATGCGAATCGTAAACGGGTTGACCCGTCTTGCTTAATTCTGAAAGAAGCAATCGATTTTGCAAGAGATGTTCGATGAAAATAACGTATCACGATTCTTTCGGCTGTACATCCTTTTCTTCATAAATATATAAAAAAAACGATTTATAGTTCACTAAATGAGTGAACTATGCTAGAATCGGAATCCAAAAAATGTCCTGGCAACAAAGTCTTTCTTGGTCTGGCCGGCACGGGAAAGTCGTGCGCAATGATCCGGGAAGTAGAAACTCTTGTGCATGAATCGGTCATAAAGAAAGATGAAATATGCATTCTGAGCTTTAACAGAAATATCAAAGAGAACAGAATGCAAGACACGGAAATATCCAACAGGGGAAATACTTTTACAGTTCATTCTCTCGCATACGAGGTTCTGAAATCTGTCGGCTTGCTTCCAGAAGTCTTCGATAATTCGAGCCGAGAGCGCATTGAAAGCCGATTCGAAAAAGCCAAAGTCTCGCCGGCGAGAATTGAATCGGGTAACTTTGATGAACTGATTCAGCGGTTTATCAAGCTGGATGCATCGAATGTGAGGCGCTATAGAGCGCATCTGAAACTGATCTGCGTTGATGAGTATCAGGATTTACGAGAAGATTATGTTGCCCTTGTAAAAAAGCTGGTGAAAGTCTATGACTGCAAAGTCTTCCTTGCCGGAGATCCACATCAGAGGATCTATACATATCAGAACAAGAGAAGCAAATACAAAATCGGAGACAACTTCAAGACATTGGAAAACGATCTTGGCATAAAAGACTTTCAATATGAGATTCTGAACGAAAATCACAGGGCTACTCGTTGTAACATCCGCTTTCTGAACGGTTTTCTTGCGAAAACTCTTGTACAAGACTCGTCTCTGCTCTATTCACTTCCCGATTCAGTAGAAGAAGGAGAAGAACCCGAACTGGTCTACTTTACGCATCAGAAGGACGAATTGAACTACGTACAGGAACAAATCGCTGGACTCAACAATGAGGAAGATATTCTGATTCTGAGCAGATATCGACGACAGATCGGTTCATACAAGGTGCTGTTTGAAAACGATTCGCGAGTCACGATTTCGACGATTCATGAAGAAAAGGGGAGTGAAGCTTCGACAGTTTTTCTGGTCGGGTTCGATGTGGATTTTGAAACAAGACAGGATGAAGATCAGTTCAGCATTTTGTATGTAGCTCTTTCACGATGCAAGAAAAAACTATTCATCACTTCCCCTTTTCCCGTTCCATCAGATGAACATTTGAATTCTCTTTTTGATCAGGACACATACGCTTTTCGCTCATTTCAGGAGCAGTCATTCAAAAACAATGCAGCTTTTGAAATTGACGATACAATTTCATATTCTCTGAAATCTTATCAAAAAAGCTGCATTGATTCGATTCTGCTGAAAGTAAAGGCTGATGATGCACCTTTCCTTCCATACGTTGAGAGAGGCAATGTCCGGCAGAATCGGTATGGCAATCGGAAAACGGTCTTCGACGTCATAGAGTTCGACATAGAGTACTATCATGCGTGCAAACAATATGTTTTCTCGTTCTTGGATCTGAATCTCCTGAAGAGAAATGGATTGAACGATTGGCAAATTCTTGATTTTCTGCTTCAGAGAGTTCAGAAATATTTTGATTT
Organism: Leptospirales bacterium; assembly: GCA_019694685.1. Classification (GTDB taxonomy): domain Bacteria; phylum Spirochaetota; class Leptospiria; order Leptospirales; family Leptonemataceae; genus JAEUSB01. The sequence continues at coordinate 2,225 of JAIBBM010000029.1, read as the reverse complement.
TCGTTTAGATGCGGAATCGATCAGTATACGTCGGCTGGATCTCTGCAGGTTGCATAATTGCAGATCAGAACTTGAAGTTTCCTCGATCTACAGGAATCTCTTCAAAGAAACAAAGGCAAAAAAGATTCTGGATCATGGTAGAGGCAGATATACAAAGACTTATTGCGGTTCCTTCAGAGAACTCAGAAACAAGACCCTGTATTTTAACCATCATAGCAACAAGCATTATGGTCTTACGACGAAGGTGTACTTTCCTGAAAGAAAGACGAATGAGAACAAACTTCCTGATCCTGATGTTGTCAAAGTTGAAGTCAAGGCAAACAGGCAATGGCTTGAGAACAAAAAGATTCTCGGAAACGATCTGAGCCTCAAGAAGCTTATGACGATGGATTTGAAGAAGCTGAGAGATGACTGGCTTAAGAAATATCATCCTCATCTTGATTTCGATTTTGCACCGAAACACAAAAGAGGAATTGTTCATGATTCCGGCAATCCTGAATCGATCAGGTCTATTTCAGATCAAAGTCTTGGTTCTAATTTCAAGAACAATTCGACAGATAGCATTCATACATTTTCATCTGCTTGAGACTTTTTTTCGGTCTTCATCATCATAGAATACTCTTCTTTTCTGATCTTTAAAGAAAGACAGGAGAGCTATGTTCTGATTCTTCGAGAAGTCTAATCAATGACTGGGAATTTCTTGATTTTTCATACATCTGTTAATTTTGTGAGTAAAAGGGAAGGAATCTATTTTCTAAACTTCAACATTTTTATGCAGAAAGTCCTTTTAGAAGGATACCTTTGTACGAGTACAGAAAATTTTTAATACTATATTAACGTGCTGGAAGCCGGATTCGCACATTTTCCAATTTTTCTGATTTCTTTTCGCGTAGACTACGAAATCTGTGTTGCATGTTGTCCAGTCTTCAGAATTCAGCACATCACGCGCATTCAAGCAAATGGCAGAGCAATGTATTATCCTTTATAGACTTCCTGGAACCTTCCGAAGTAGTTACAAATCGGAATATTTCCTGTAAACAGGAGGTACACCGTAAACAAAAAGACAATCCCAAATTTCATCCTCTCAATGTAGAATACTTCCAGCGAATCACAGAACTTCTGTTAGACAAGCTTTATCCGTGCCTCTGTAAAAATTGCAACGTTAAATGCACAAAACCTGTTGGCTCAAGACCGGCAAGACTTCGCTGTCCAGAGTGCCATAGACAAGAATCGAGACTCAAGAATACGCCTCTTCAGCATTTCAGAATGCCGCTTTGGTTCTTCGGTTGGGCCATCGAAGAATCACTCATACGTCATCCAAAAGTTCTAACGGCTACAGAAATCAAGAAACGTCTTGGAATCTCGTATCCGTCTGCCCTCTTTCTAAAGCGTAGAATTCAGGTTCTTGCATGCGAACAGATGCCTCATATCAAGAAACTCTTTCATTCTACGCTCGAACAGGAGTTCAAGAACTTCAAACTTCCGAAAGACGGTACAGACATCACGAACAAAGTAAAGTACAGACCTGTAGTTCATGCAGACACAATGGTTCTGTACTCTGCGTCACAACGCGCAAACAAGGGAAGAAAAAGACACAAGCACAAAGGAATGACGAGTGCGATTTATCTTTCAGACAAATTAGGTGGAAAACAGATTGGAACTCTTGTACATGTTATGGGCTGGCAGAACGGTCCTGTACTTCTCACATCGATCTCAGATCAAAAAGCAAATACAATCGGACCGCTCATCAAAGAGTCGATACCGATGAATGCTCCTGTTTTCACAGACGAAGGATACACATGGCTGTACAGAATTTACAAGAATCATCGAATGATCAATCACAGTGCGAAAGGCAAAGACGAACGATCTGCTTTCTCATGCGAACGATGGTCGAAGAACGGAGTTCACAATCAGGTAAGTGAAGGACTGAATGGCTCGCTAAAATCTGCGTTCAGAGGATACGGATACATCAAACCAGAATGGTCGACAATGTATCTGAATGAATGGAGTTTCTTCAAGAACGCGAGATACTTTGGCCTGAATCAAATTGCGCGGGAAAAACAGAATTGTACTCTAAGTTTACAAAAAATTAAACTACGCGTCTCCAGCACACACCCCACACTCCCCATCTCCCCACTCCACCCTCGTCTCCATCACCCACTGCCAACTCGTCTTCGATCACGTTCTGCGATCCTTGTATCCCTGCATATGCGCCTGCGGGGAAA
>JAIBBM010000080.1 GCA_019694685.1 Leptospirales bacterium | reverse complement strand
ATATTCTGTCTAGAACTGAATGAGTGAGAGCAGAATAATACTCAGTTCCAATCTGCGGGAAGCGGCTGGTGAACCTGCGCTTGGCCGAGCTGTATGAATTTTTCTTTGACGAAAGTGCGAAAAAATTATGCACTTCATTTCGGAGGACGGAATCCACGAAACTTCCTTCTCTTTTGAAATCTTGAGAATCCAATGCCGCTTTCTCCATTTCAGTACGACTGGATCATTGAATTTGCCCGTCAACCCAAGTTGATCTTCGACATAACCAACCCTTTCATTCGGATGAGCCGATTTTCCTCCTTCAAGAGGAACTCCCTCAAGAGGACTCAGAGGCGGGGATGATCCGGTAATGCTGTGGTCTTACCAAACGTGGTTGAACCCGGACTCCGTTCTGGATCTGTGAATGACGGACCGGCTACATGGGCAGAGAGAGACATAGCCCCCGGCCAGACCGCGTGATCCGAATTGCTGATGCAAAATCGTGTGCTGAACCCCGTGCTGATGGGGAAGCGAAGGCGAAATTCTTGCAGCGAGGCCTTTAAGCAAAAGGCTGAGAATGCAAAGCCCCCGTCTCCTTGAAGAGCACCTCTCGATTGAATGGCTATACCGCTCAAAAAGGGGGAAGAGGTTTTGCCTGGAGAGTTCGAGAGGGCGGCCAAGGAGAATTGGGGGCGTGAATTCTGACTGAGCGCAACGAGCCTCTGAATCAGCCTCGGGCGAGCAGGCGACAAGGACACGATGTCCGATGGCGCTAGATCAGATGAAGAGGCGGCGATTGCAATTCAACGTCCGGAAACCGGGAGCTTTGCAGTCAGCGTAATGTTTGAGAGAAGGAGAATCGGTGGAACACCAGATTCTCGACCATGCCAGACCGGCAATGTCAGCCAGCGGTCCAGATGGATTAGGGGAGCGGGAGTCTAGGCGGTTTTGACCCTCTTTGCAGGCTTGCGCTGGTAGCTCATGATGTAGTCACAGGCCTTCTGCGCATCATTGGCTGCTTTGAAGATGAACCGAATGTCGTTATTCAGAATCTTCAACCAGCTCTTGATGTATGCTGCCCCATGCTGCAATCTACTCCTCGCAATTCCGAGGTGGGCGCATACGAAAGCGCTGCCGAGCTCAGCCGTAAGCTCCTCTTTCGCGTAGCTGTCCGAGCCGAAGCGAGCACAGTCTAGACGGGAAAGTCTTTCTGAATGTCCCGTCCAGTGTGTCAGCTCATGAAGCAGAGTCGCGTAGTAAGCGTCCGCCGACTCGAAAGCCTCTTTGGCTGGCAGAGTGATTGTGTCCTTCACCATGTTGTAGTAAGCTTTGTCTCCGCTGTGCTCGATCACTGCTGGAATCTCTGCAACAAGATCCTCGGCCGCTTCAATCGGACTGAAGGCTGCTTTGTTCCCTGCTTCAATTTCCAGCGTGGTTTGCTCCACGTTGAACACGATGTAGTTTCGGAGGAACCACCGCTTTTCGATGGTCTCGTCCACTTCTCCGGTCAGCTCGTCTACAAGCATCACAGCTCCTTCGTGGCAGGAAAAGAATACGATCCCAGTGCCACGCATTCCCGGCTTCACGCGCCCACCCATCCGCTTCAGCTGGTTGAATGTCAGCCAGAGATTTGATCGGAAGTTCATGCGCATCGCTGCCATGAGAAGGAGCAGTGTGTTGATGCCGCGATAGGGCTTCCCACTCGCTCGATTTCTGGGGAGTCCATCCCCTTTCCATGGCTGGACCCACGGCGTGTCCGCATTGGCCATGAAATCGATGATGGTCTGCGTCACTGTACGACAGACCGATTCGTTTACTCTGTTACTCATTGTCTCTTACCTCTTGATTTGATTGTGGTCTAGAAAAAGAAAAACCGGCTTGCTGGCCGGTTTGCTCTTAGGTTCCTCCTGCGTTTTGAAATGGTTATTGATCTATGAGAGCCGTATAACGGCCGAGTCGGAATGCGCGTTGCGAGATGTGTGTTGTCTTGGGGCGGTGAAAATACGGAATGGAGCTGGGGCCGGGGCGCGGTCGCGGACCCGGAGGCTCGGAGCTGCGGATTACGCTTGAACCCCGCAACCTTGTCCGGAGATGTCTAGATTGAGCCAATTCGCTACTTTGAGCTTACGCCCCGCAAAAACCCAAGGTGTATTGAGATACTATACAAAGCACGGTGTCTTTGCTCCGCTTTTTAGCCCCACTAATATATGTGCAAATCTGGACATTTGTCAGAACTCATGATGTCAGGAGTAAGGGGGTGGTCTGCGAGGGGGCGAGGCCGACCTCTGGGAGGACCGAAGTCCCCTCCAGTTGCCTTTCACTTGTCAGACCCGATACTTTCACGACGTGAGCTCAACGGCCAAAGAGCTTACTCCACTCCGCTTGATCCTCTTGGGGGATTAGGTCACTAAGAATATGGCACAAAGCTTCCTTTTCACGGCGTTTGATTGGACCTGCACCTGCTAGACGTGCTTCAATGTCCTGCATGGAATCCGCCGCATATCTCTTCTTGAGCAGGCCGGTCTTCTCTCTCGGAGAGTAACTCATAGGGAGATCGTATTTGATCCACTGACTCAATCTGCGTGAGAGTCTTTTAGGGCGGCTCGCTTCGCGGATGAGCTCGCCGAGTGTGAGATTGAGGCCGATTCTTTTGATGGCCTTTGTTCCTGATCTCCACCGGCTTTCGAGTTTGATGAGGCCATGACCGCGATCAACGGCGTTCACCTTCTTGCTTCCGGGGCAGTAGGCCGTGATGACGCGGTCATAGTGTCGGGTTCTATGGCTGCCAGCGTTCAGATATACTGTATGTGCCTCATCAAATCCGATCTTCCTTATGGTCTTGGCATGCAGTCTCATGAGGAGATGAATGGCTTTTTGTATTTGTGCTGGGTGGTTGAATTGTCCGATGCGGCAAAGATCCAGTCGCTTGATCCTGGCTTTCCTCAGAATGTTGAAGTCTCTATGATCAAAGTATGCAGAGACAGTCTCATGAAGAAAGTTGAGTATTTCGCTGTCATTCATGCCGCGCCCTTTCAGTGGGTTGAGGTCATGGAATTCGAATGTTACTTTCCCATTACCTCTTCGAATCAAGTATCTGATTGGCAAATCGATTTGTGCTACTGATAGGAACTGGCTTCTCTTCGGGGCGCCATTGTGCTGCTCCATCGGAATGAAGGGCAGATCCTGATAGGCGAAATCGATCTCGAGGCTGTCCATCACTGCAGTTGAGATGTTCTTGTGTGTCATCTCTAGCTTTGCCGTCCCTAGGCCAACCACCGATCTCTTTGTTTGCTTGATGACGTTTGATCTGTCTATTGTGTATTGTGCGCCCTCGAAGATGGGCAGCACGTCCCGTTCCGGAAAGGAGGTAACGTAATGGACCTTATGTTTTGCTCTTGTGATCCCGACGAAGAGCACCGTCGCCCAATGAATATCATTCGCAAGGTTCCCTTTTGCGCTGGCGAGAATCACAACGTCAGCCTCGCCGCCCTTGAATTGGTGAATGGTCTCCACTGTAACGCCAGGTTCCTTCCTGAAGCGATGCAATGCCTTAACCTCGTAGTTAGAAGAGCACAGAATTGCGACCGTTAGCTTCGAGTTAGATCTCAGGAGACTCTGGACATTGCTCACAATTTGTTCTTGATCGTTACAGAAATGAAAATGGAGCGCGGCCGGGTTCGCAGGTCCTTTGATCTTGTAAGGAATATACCCGCGTATCATCCGCTGGCCGATGACGTTCGCGACATGCTGGACACCGAAGGAGCAGCGGTAGTTTTCGGTGCACTTGATGTGCTTCGCTTTTCCGAATCCCTTGTCGAATCCATCGAAAAGCGCAGCGATTCTTTTATGTTCCGCCGCTGTCGAGAACCGTATGCACTGCGTCCGGTCTCCAGCGGCGATTAGCCGAAGATGGGGATTCTGTTTTAGTATCTTCTTGAGTAGCTTCACCATCAGCGATTCGAGGTCTTGGAATTCGTCAACAACGATGGTACGGATCGGCGCGCCGATTTCAAAACGGAATCCGAGCGATAGAGTCTTTACGGCTAGCCTCAGAAGGACCGGATACTGTTCGGTCTTCTTTTCTTTGAATTTCACATCGGGCTGATCTCCTTCGATGTCCGCTATCAGATCACGGCATGTGTGAGCCAGAGCGCTCTGTGCTGGAGTCAGGAGAAAAGCACCGGTGAGACGGCTGATGATCTGATAGGCCAGTTGGTGCATGGTCAGGGCTTTATAGCCCCGCTTGATGCCGTCATCGCGGTGCTTTCTCGTGAACGAGAGTTGTAGGATTTCCCTTTGGGAAATATTGGAAAGAATCTGGTGTAGTCTTGTCGATTTTCCCGTTCCGGCGTTTCCCTCAAGCAGGATGTTTTTTGCATAAGGGAGTACATCCTGCCCGGAGACGGCTATGCTGGCTGTGTTCATGCGACCTTCCTCGCGGTAGCTGAACCCTCGTTAGTTGGTTTGAAGCGAAGCGGCCTTCTCGCAAGGAAGGCCGCTTCTGGTCAGGGCTCGTCCGCCCCCTCATGTTACATCAGCAGAAATCCTGGTATCGTACATATCGCCGCCCGTATCGGATAGCGGTCTCCTTTTTGTGCCTGCAAGGCAGGCAGAGTGATTGGTTTGTAGGCCGTTTCGGGCGGTGATCCCTAGAGGAATGAAAAAAAATCATGAGGTGGAGCTTGGGAGCCGATTTGATCTCCCGCTCTTGGCTTCCGATCAGATACCTTTGCCCTCGGCTTTTCACTCTGGGCAAAGGTTGCGGGGTCGGCGGGGCTTTAGCCCGGGATTCCGAATAGCGTCAGCGATCGCTCACTTGGCCTCTCCGTCGGTTCGACTGTGGATGTGAACCCGTAATTGAAGCCTTTGCCCTTGGGAATTTCCCGGATGGCCAGAGTCACACAGCTGCCCAGCTCTGCTTCATCCAGACGCGCTGTAAACTCCCGGAATCCTTGAAAAGACACGCCTTCCTCCAACTCAAAGAAGTAGGTTTTGTCGTTTCCGGGATCGTCGCATGCTGCCTCAACGAAGCTGACCGGGTTTCGGAAGCCGTTCTTGTAGCCCTCGGCTTTCTGTTCATTTTCCTTGATCCCGTAGGGGCGTTCTACGATGTGCTTGCGATCAAAGCGAAGCACCAAATTTAGTTTCTCCATTTCTTACTCCTCGCGAGGTGGCGCTTTCTGATGCGCGTCAGGGCCTCGACTGGATACTATTATGCAGGGTGTTGTTTCTCTGTACTTGCGGAGTGAATCCTTTTTTGAATTGAGCGCCGTTACACCGTTAGATTGTCTGTTGCTGGTTACTTCGCGACCAAGCGAAACTTGCCCGTTGTCTTATCAAATTGGAGTTCCGCAAATTCCTTCCAGTCGATGAAAACGACTCCAACCGTCATTTTGATTGTGGTGCCGACGCGCGGGATGTCTATCATGAAGTTCCGTTTATCCGCCGGCAACGATACCCCGTTCGGATCATGTATCTTGGCCGCCGTGGCCAGATTGTCAACCTCGGTGCGGTCATATACATTCGGCGTAATATCACGCAGGCTCGTGTCGTAGAACCGCAGCGAGTCCAGATCGCCCCAGCACCCGCCACCCCCGCAACCGTATTGGTATACTCCCCAGATAATGTCGCCTGTAGCCGTTCTCCACATCGCGGCATCAACACGCTTCGGAAAGTCAGCACACTCTCCCTCGTAAGCAAAGTGGCCTACGCAATGCGAGATTGCCGCGAAACCGTTCGCATCGTCTTTAACCAGAAGCTTGTATGGACTTCCCTTGAGAAATTCTTGTGAGTAGCGTTGAAGGAATCCGTCAAGGGTCGTGACTCGCGCTTTTGGCGAACACATCGTGAATGCAAGAACGGCTATGCTCAAAATTGCCGAGATTTTTTTCATTGTTGTGCCTTTTCTGTCTGGGAGCGCTACGGTTGCGCCAATTGCTAACCATTCCAATCGCGTGGCAAGGAAATTAGGGCCCTTAACCGATTCCTCTTTGGGGAAGGAGCAGCCCTCCTATCTAATCGGGTGTTACGTTGTTGACCGAGAGGGCATGAATCCCGGATTACTGGAAATGTATTGCCAAATCGCGACCGGGGTCGTGCCTCTTCCCCATGCGTATCAAGATTCTCGGCCAAGCCTGCTTTGGCCTTCTTCTGGCGATTGCGGTCTCTGCGATCCATGCAAAGGATCAAAAGAAGGCCGAGGAGACTCCTTCATGTAGTTCGTGGGTTCTCGCGGAGTTCCGGCCGGTTGGAGACGGGGATCATTTTCCGGGTGCCCTGAGATGTGGCCAACAGTTCCAGTGTGTGCTGGATTATCGTTACCCTCCATACCGCACGCGCGAAGAATGCCTCCCGTTTGAGGACGGGATTTTCAAATTTTGCATGCGCGCTGCGTGCTTTGAGGGGGCATAATATCATGGCGAGTCCCCAGCTAAACAATACGGGTCTTCTGGTGGAGCTCACGCAAACGCTTCAACTTGTGCGCTGTCGAATTGTCCTCGCTCTATTACAATCCCGATCAACATCCGTCCGCAATCGGATTGCGGCGTTGAAGGATGGACCGGAGTCAGAGGCAGCCAGAGAAATTCTTAAGAAATCCTCTGATGAACTGGATGCAAGGATGGAGGTCTTGCGGCAGCACTCCGCCTTGGCCACCGCAGCGTTGGAACGCTGTTCGGAAGATCTGGATGTGCAGGCAACCGCCCTTGATACTCGTTGCGAGGATCTGCGCAAGCTGCATATCGCGCGGGCTATTAATCCGGCAGCTTTCTATTCAATGCTATTGTTGACTCGGATTCGACTCTTCGCCATCAAGGGCCGTTCTGAGGTTTTACACGGTGTTCTCCGGCCCGTTGCCGAGACTTTACAACATGTTCAAGCTGCGAGTGCTGCAGCAGCCCGAAAGGGCTTTGTGCCCTCAAAAGAGGGCTTTCTTGTGCCATTTAGAAACGTCTTTGTGCGCACAAATTCCGTCATCGCTGCGGTCGTGTTTGTCTTTGCAGCGTGGTTTTATACCAAGGGTCCCCCCGAATCTGTTTTCGTGGCTTCCGTGTTGGCACTCTTAACCTTCGTCTTTTGCGTTCTCCTACCCGTTACTCTCGCGATTATTGGTGCGTATCGTGCACAGAAGGCGCGCGCTTCCGTGTTTTGGCCGGCCTTTAGCGGGATTGCCCCTTACATTTTCTTCATAGCGGGGGGCCTTCTCGGTATGCTATTTGTTGAGAAGGCCTACGTGGCCGCGGATCGTGGACTGATGCTACTGGATCGGCCGCAGGTTTCAGGTGCCGCCGCATACCTGACGATGCCGAACGGTGCACAAGTTGAAGTGTTGGAGAAGAGATCGCAATGGTTTCGTGTGCGCTACGGGACACAAGTGGGCTGGACCTCGGCGCAGTTTCTGATCGCGAAGCGACCAGAGTCCAGCGGTGCGGCGGATTTGCAAACAAGCGGCACCCATGGGCAAACGCAATTTTCTACAGAGGCCTACAACGTTTATTTGACGGAGCAAACGAATATCGTTGCAATCAATAGGACGGAGCGACGGTTAGAACTCGTTGCGGATATCGTTTGCGCGACAACGGATCAGTTCGAAACTGTGTGCGGGTTAGAACGTGATGCCTACGGGCGGCTGGGGGCAAACTGCAAGCAGGTTCGGCGCAATCCACCCCAGGTTCTATTGTCGGAGCGTTTCAAACTTGAGCCGGTCGCTCAAGGGCGCACGACATTGGGGCGACCCGGATATGGTTGGTATGACCGGTGTTTCATTAGCGCGGTCCGTGTAGAGAATTCAGGTTGGGCGAACCACTAAGGCCGAAGAGGATTAGCTTAATGTACAAGTCATCGCATTCCGCCGAAAAGTCTGCTCATATGAGTTTTTTGCGAATCGGGTTTTTTCTGCTTCTTGGTTTTGCTTCAATTGGATGCAGCAAAACAAAGATTGTTACAGCCGCGAGCGGGCTTTATCTGAGGTCATGTCCCCAGGTTTCATGTGCACCCTTGACACTCGTGTCGAATGGGACCGCTGTCAAGATCCTTGAGGAGAAGGAAAGCGAGGTGATCCAAGGTGCCACAGGTCGGTGGACGCGTGTTAGAGTGGACGAGCTGAAGTTGGAAGGTTGGGTATTCGGGGCCTACCTGAGCAATGCGGCCGACATTCCCATTGCTGGGTTACCTCCAAGCCAATTGAAAGTAGAGAAATTGGATGTGGCCTTCGCGCCGATATTTTTTAATGGAAGAGATTATACTGTCGAGTTTTGTACAGATGACTCTTATACGTTAGTGAAAGAAGATGCGTTTTGTGAAGCCTCTGGAAAGAGCTTCGAAATTCATGAACCATTATACACTTGCGGGGCGGCCCTGTCTTCTCAAGCCTGCAACATCGCAGCGTTTGCCGGTGGAATAGCGGTGCGGGGTCGGGGAGAAAAGCAATTGGTCGGGTACCGCCGGATCGTGGCTGATATCGAACGCTCAAATCTTCAATCTGTTTTGCGCGTTGCCAACAAGAATGGAGAATGCTTTCGCGCGGACACTGCTGATTTTCTGAAGATCCGTGACAGGGTACTGGCTCGAGTGCAAACACATGACGCCGCAGTCATTGGTGCTGACTGCAATGATTTGAGGAATTTTGCCACGGATAGCCCGTTCTTTCGGGTTGTGGAATTTGTTCGTCGCTAATTACTGCACGGTCGCATCACGGTGCGCGTGCGCTGGTTAGACATCATCCACTCGGGCGGAAACTAGTTGTTATCAGCCGATCCGAATCCACATGTTACCGCATGGACCAAAACAGGGCTCAGTCGGTCGGCCTTTACTATCCATGCCGTGCGGGCTCGCACCTCGGTCTTTCCGGATCGAGGCGCCCATTTGAAGATACCCACGAGCCGGTCGGAGGAACGTGGTGTATGACATTGGCTTAGTCCCGCTGGAGCGAGATGTAACTTGGAATCGTCATCCCCGGCACTCTTGGAGAGGAAGGCAACGTCAGTCACTTGCCAAATGAGGGAGCCGTCCGTCTCGCGACCGATGCTCCGTTTCAGAAGGATTGCGTATTGGTTCCCCGATGTCCACAACTCCGCCGTATAGTAGTCACCCATTAGTTCTGAGTCCTGTTTGAATATCCACCCTTGGGGAAGTTTTTTGCGGCAATCCCCGCTCACGAAACTGCCCACGAGTTGCGCAGTGTATTCGCAATTCTTGGCATTACGGATTCGTTGGGATGTGGCGTCCTCTTCCCGATGATCCTCTTCGATGCTGAACTCCATCGGCGTCAACTCACCTGGATCCTGCGAAACCCTGTCGGCTACGCAGCGTAGTCGCTCTCTCCCTTGCGAAGCTTCCAAGGAACATCGACGAGTCACGAACATGTAGCCCGAAGTTTCACCGCCGTAGGGATTGGGGTCCGGAAACAATATCACGCCGTTGCTGCTGACCTCAAACCTGCCGTGGTAGCTCCCTTGCCCGGTTTGGCCCCCAGCCTGATATTCGTAGCGTCCGTTCTGCTTGAAGATGATACCATACCAGTACGGCGCCTTATCGCTGTTTATGAACCTGTTTTTTAGCAGAAAGTCTTGGTCGACCAATCGCTCCGCATTCAGTGGAGGCATAACAACAAAGAGACAGAACAGTATAATGCGTTGCATAAGCGGACCCCAACCCCGACGCAATCCGAGTCAACAAGGATCACAAAACCTGCGGAGCGCGTCGTCCCATTCCGTGTCCCAGTGGATGGATCTAGCATTCTGCCGCGCCCCGTGGATGGCCAGATTCCATTCCCTGTCACAGTCCTTCTTTTGCTCGTATCGAATCCGCATCTTGACCCCCAGATTCCAGAATACGGCAACCCACTTGGTCCGGGACCGCTTCCGGCGTTCCTTCTTTTCCCATCGGCGCGTATTGAGAGCCACCAGAAGATTTGCCACATAGGCCCACGTGCTTCCGTGTTCCCGGCGAGTCTGGAACCGGTGCGCGTTCATCTTCTCAAGCAATCGAAACTCAGCCATTGCCCACGCCGCAGCCGGGTCCAATTTTTGTGCCCATTTCCTCTTCTGAAAAGCAATGACTGTATCCCATTCTCCCATCCGGGCAGGTGGTTGAAGAGGGTGTCTTATCCGATGCCGCATCTTGACGATGTTGGCAAGGCAGGAGCTTGTCCACGTCCTCTGCTTTCGGTTGATCCACTTGTCCTCCGTCCTGTTGGATCGGAATTGCCTGAATCGATTCCTCATTCGGTCTCGTAGTGCATGGACCCATGCAGCTGAGAATTCACCTGTGTATCTTCTTGATTCCATATCCACGCTCCTTTCCCCTGTGCTTCACAATCTCGATGGCAAGATCGATGATCTCTTGCTCTGGAATGTGCCTTGCCATGAAAGAAATGGCTCTGGTCACAAGGTAGTGGTTGCAGAACTCCGCTCTGCCCTTCTCTTTGTAGGGCTCCTTAAGCTCAAGCTCTGTATTATTAGGTGTTAGTTCTATTCCGGTCAGGGCGCATCTGTATTTCTGACTCTCAATTAGCTTCCAGAAATCCTCTGCGAAGAACTTGGTCTTTTCCTTGTGTCTCATTTGTTCATCTCCTTGATGTATTGTAGTCTTTGATTCTTGTGCATTCGATATTTTGATTTTGGAGTTCGAGCTGCTTCGCTCACCTCTACGTGTTCATGCTTTTCGGGCTGATTCATGAACTCCTTCATGTCGAAAGAGTAGAGGAAAGCAGGCAGGTTCTGAGTGAGCCGATGGGCAGAATACTGAATGACGCGAGTGGATGCAGTTCGCGTTTCTCTGACGCGCACCATCTTGAATCTTGCCCATTTGCGAACGATGCGCAGAAGCAGGCGGTGAGGGACTTTCATCTGCTCGGCAATCCGACTTACACTTCTTTCGTCGTAGCGGTGGAGACGCTTCCAGAACTCTCTTGCTACTGCATTGTATTTGTTCTCTGCCTGCTTTCTGTAGAGCGCAGCATCGTCCCAGAAGTTCAAGTAGTCAATGTGAGCCTGTCGAGCCTCAAAGAAGTCCGGATCATCGAGCATGGCCTTCACATCTGCTGCTATTCGCCGTCTAGAATCGCGCAGGTCCAGATGAAGGCGATCTTTGCTGGTTGGCGCCTGATACTTTAGGACGCGAATTCGAGCCTTCAGGTAGCTGTCCCGGCGTCCTGTGCTTCCTCGGAGAGGAGGGGGCAATGTCTCCTTCTCACCATCCTCACAAATGCCAATTCTCGCAATGCGATCACCAAGTATCTTCAAGCCATAATGTTTTAGATTCTTGATGGCAGCATACTCATTCAAATACAGAGGAGCATACTCGGGAGAAACATACGAATAGCCGGCGATGAAACTGTGTTTCAGGTTCCGCTGAAAACCTTCGGCGGCCT
>JAIBBM010000079.1 GCA_019694685.1 Leptospirales bacterium | reverse complement strand
AGGAGAGAAAAAGACCACCGAATCAAGCTTCTTTTCTTTGCCGGGTATCTACTATCACGGCCGTCATTTCGCCAATTTTGAAGAAAGCACCCTTTTCGTATTGGGATACTATTCCCATTCTGATTCGAGAGAGAATTCTACTTCGGTCTTGTTTGGTTTGTACTCAAATGAGAAATATCCGGGCGGTGGATATTATACAAAGTATCTTTATGGTCTTGTCACTTCTTATGAAAAGTCCGATGGAAAAGCATTCTGGATTCTGCCCTTCTACTACTCGAATCAATCGCTCGATGGCAAGGAGACTCACTGGAATGTCCTGGGGCTGATCAACAGAACTACGGATGAACTTTCAGCAAATCTGCTGGTTGCGCCGTTGTTCTATACTCGCTATGGGTCTGCCGATTGCGAAGGCAAGCAGCGTCGTACATGGGCTCCATTCACCTACTATCAAAATACAGAATGTGGAGCGGCGCGGAATTCTTTTACAATGCTGATGTTTCCTTTCTTCTACTACGATACGGATGAATCGCACGCAGCAAAATCGGACTCAGCGGAGGTATACTTTGCCTCCCTTCCCGGCATTTACTATCACACTTCGCGAACTGGCGAAATGCGCGAAAAGACTTTGTTTGTACTTGGTTACTATTCACACTCCAATTCAGATGAAGACAATTCCTCTATCTTACTGGGTCTCTATTCAAACGAAACGCTCAAAGGAGGCTCTCGCTCCACGAGTTTTCTATATGGTCTTGCATCTTTCTACAGTTCACCTGAGGAAAGCGGTTCGCGCATTTTGCCTTTCTATACTTTCAATCAATCGGCAAATGGGAAGCAGACACACTGGAACGTTCTTGGCTTTGTGAATCGCAGCGTGGATGAAACAAGTTCTAATTTGCTGGTGGCTCCGTTCTTTTATACGAGTTACGGTTCACCCGGGTGTGAAGGAGGAAAGCAACGGCAGGTGTGGGCGATTCTCGGCTACTACGATGATACGGATTGTGGGGCCACACAAAAATCCTATTCACTGTATACTCCGCTCTACTTTGGATCCGCCAATCAATCAGAGCAATATTCTTCTTCCTGGTGGTTTTTGCCTGTTCCATTCCTGTATCGCTCTTCGCGTGCGGACTCGACTGAGAAAACACAATCGTTCCATACGAACCTCGCTTTGCTGGAAGACTGGGAAAGTGACGAGAAAGGCCTGCGAAGTGTGTGGAGTCTTCCCATTGTGATGTGGAGAAGAGACGATTATTTGTTCATATTTCCATACTATCACAGCGAAGGAACAGAACGATCCAATCACCTGCTTCCTCTCATTTATACCTGGACCACGGACACGGACTTTACTGGAATCTTTGCGGGACTGTACGTGCGATCTTATGAAAACTACAACAGGCAGAATTTTCTGTTCTTACTCGATCACACACATCGTGAAGACTACAATGAATTTGAAGCGCTTCTCGGTGCGGTTCATATAGCCAACAGCAGAAATCAGTTTGATATGAAACTGCTGTACGGAACGCTATTTTCTCTTCGCTCATCCAGAGATCCGTCTGAGTTTGATCTGGATTTTGCTCTCTATCTTGGTGGTCTTCAATTCAAACCCGAGTCGACTCACAGTCGTCTATTGCCGGTCTATTGGTATGATCACGACCGAACCTCTACTTTCTTCGCAAGTCCTGTTTTGACGTACGATAGTTCGCAGACTTCGCGTACAGTGTGGAGCGTTCCTTTGCTTTTCTACTATAACAAGGATGAAACTTCGCGTACGATCTGGAGCATTCCGTGGATTGAACTCGAATCCGATTCAGGCGCGAGACTTTTTCAGCTCGGCTTGCTTGGATCTGTCTGGTATCGCAACTACGATCGATACGAAAGAACCGATCGCAAGCTAGCTCTTCTGGGTATCGCCTACCAGGATGTAGAACGACCGGAACGTGGGTATCGCTCCAGAGGAAGTCTCTGGGGACTTCTCTGGGATTACGAAACGGAAGAAGAGACAGGATTCAATAAGGTGTCCGTGCTGAAAGTACTGTACAGCAGAACGGAAAATCGCGGAGATGTGAAACACAAAGTCTTCGGGATTACCCTTTGAATGCCCGCCTCTCCACTACTACCGCTCGTGAATTGTTCTCCATGCAGATGCACGCACGTTTGCTTCCAGGAATTGCGTCCTATCTTACCATTGTTCTGACGTTTGTCGTTCTGTTGCCGCTGGAAGCGCTCCGACTCTTTCATACCGGGTTCTACGCTGGAGACTTGCTTTTCGCAGTGGAGATCAATTTAGTAGCGGCCGCCGTCATCGCTGCGCTGGCTCAGGTGCTTTTTTTCTCCATGCGAATTCTGGCTGCCCTGCTGATGCGGTTTGAATGGATCGCCGTGAGTCTCCTCCCCGGTGTCGGTGTATTTTTGTTCTTTCAGGCTTATGTAGATTCTCTGGCAACCCAGCATCTTCCAGCTGTTCATCCTCTGATTGTATGGGCGGCCACATTGACCGTTGGACTTTTGCTTTCGCTTCCGCTTCTGGCGGTCTTTCCTGAAATCCGTGGGGAGAACAGTCCTTTGTTCTTATTTTCAGTCTTGCTCAGTCGTGGATTCATGCTCTTTTCAGACGTTTCCGGTTTCCTGAGCACGCCTGTCGAAGTGTTCCTGCAATTTCTTGTCTTCTGTTTTCTGTATATCTGGCTTCAACTCAGGCGCCGGATTCATAGATCCCCGCACTATTCGCCTTTCGTGGTGCCCGCCTTACAAGAGTTAGGTGTTTTTGTAGTCTGGTTGATTCTGTACGCGGCCTCCGGCGTATTTCCTTTTGTTCTTCCGTCTTTTGACACTACCGTCCTCACGATGGCCACCGGCATTGGAATTTCCTGGTCTCTGGGCGCCCGCTTCCTGGGGAGCCAGCTGCAGGGTGCTGGAGGAGGCAATGCACCATGGTTGGCTGCTTTGTCTTTCATTCTTGCACTCGGAGCATGCGTCGATCTTGCGATTCGCTATCCTGTTGCCGCACCATCTTCATCTGCACATTTGCTGGATTCGCAAACAATGGCAGGGCGCATCCTGCTCAATGCAGGAGTTCTCCTGGATGAAGACAATGACGGCAATTCAGTCTGGCCAGGCGGCGATCCGGATGACCGTGATCCATGCATTCGCGGCGACGGTCTGAACGTATGCAAGGGCAGTCCTCCTCTCGACCTTCCGCCTCCGTTGCACAATCGCATCCTGCTTGTGACTGCTGCTTCAAATGAAGCGGAGGGGCGGCCGCTGTTCATTCCCGGTGATTCCATGACGGTAGTTCTCAAGGCGATGCTTCGCGGCGTGGATGGCTACTCGGCAGAGATGCGAAAGCCTTCCGATCCGCTTCTCGCATTGATTTCAGAATATGGTTTTCGCACGATCTGCGTGAGTGTTCACTGGAAAGATCTTTTGCCCGAATCCGGAAATGGATTTGATCACGGATGCCAGGTAGTTCTGGAGGCAAATGATCTCAAATCTGCAATCGACGCCGCAGAGAAGTACTCTCGCAAGAAGTTCTTCGTCTGGATTCATCTGGACCGTCTGGATGTAGGGCAGACTGCCGTTCTAAAAGAGCGAATCTCCCAATACCGTTATGCGATCATTCGCATGAATTTAGCAAAACAAACAGCATACGCGGAGACGAAGGATTGCCCCATTCCTCTCCATCTGCGTTCCATTTTGCCGGCTCTGGCCGCGGACACGGAGGCGCCGGGGGATCCAGTGGATGTTCGCTCGAATTCTTCGGTCAGGGCTCCTGCCCTCTACAGATTGCTGGGGCTGCACCACGCCAGGTTCTTCTATTCCATCAAGTATTCGCGTAAGCAAGATGGCACACCGTACAGACGAGCTTTTGAAGGGTATACGGGAGCGGTTTGGATTTCAGAGGCAGGCGAAACGATCGACTGAGTCTGATCGCCTTTGCCCTTCCTCTAGAAAAAATCCGGTTGCCCGGTTGCTTCGCATACCACCGTCCACAGGTAGCCTTTGGGATCCACTTTCTTGCGGCCAGACGTTGCGAGCTTCAATGGAACAAAGGTGTAGTAGGAATTCCAGTATCCCACCATGAAGCCTGATTTGCCCGCCATCGCTCCGTGAACTGCGTTTTGAGCGAGCATGATGCAGAAGACCGCGTCGTCTGCACTGGCAGGAACACTGCGGATGATGTAACTTGGATCAATGTATTTGAGAACTACGGGGATGTTTTTTTCTTTGAAATATTTCTTGATCTCTGTGCTCATCACAACGCCCACATCGCCGTATTTCACATTTCCAGATGCATCCTTTTCTCCTGTGATTTCGCAATACTTCTGGCCCGCACCTTCTGCAACAAGGACGACTGCGTGTTTGGATTCTGCGAGTCTCTTTTCCAGGTGAGGGAGGAATCCCTTTTCGCCTCTAAGTTCGAAATGTGATTCCGGAACGAAAACATAATCCACTTCATTGGAAGCGAGCGCAACGTAAGATGCGATGAAGCCAGAATCGCGACCCATCACTTTGACAAGACCGATCCCATTGCGCGCTGATTTTGCTTCCGCATGTGCCGCGTGAACGGACTCGTTAGCAATGGAAACGGCAGTTGCGAAGCCAAATGTTTTGTGAGCGAATTGAATGTCGTTGTCGATGGTCTTTGGAATTCCGGCGACTGAGATCTTTAAGCCGCGTCTTTTGATTTCTTCGTGAATCGCGTCTGCGCCTCGTAGAGTGCCGTCGCCGCCGAGCGTAAACAGAATATCAATTTTGTTTGCAACGAGTGTGTCCACCATTCTGCCGATGTCCTGTGGACCTCTCGATGTTCCGAGGATAGTGCCGCCGGTTTTGTGTATGTCATGCACGAGTTGTGGAGTCAATTCCAGAAATGAATGACCAAAATCTGGAATCAGACCTTCGTAGCCATAGCGAACGCCCAGGATCTGCCGGACTCCGTAAGAGAAGTAGAGCATTCTCACCACGCTTTGAATGACGTTGTTCAGTCCAGGGCATAAACCTCCACACGTAACGATAGCCGCTTTTGTGCGCGAAGGTTCGAAGAATATTTTTCGACGGGGACCCGCATTTTCAAAGCTCGTTGGCCCTCCGCTAGCGAAGGCTGCCTTTACAGAGCTGAGCTGCAGATCGATCAGAACTCTTTCATCATCGTTGATGAATTGGGGGACTGTGACGGTAGAGTCAATGGTTGCGGGGCCGAGGCTAAAGATTGCTGTGTCCATATTATCCTGTGGTCAATACAATGAACGTGCGCTCGTTTGCTGTATATTGTTTTCCGGGTATAACCGGGCGCGAAGAAGGAGGACAAATGTCATCTGGAGCAGGAAGAGATGTATCTATCGCGCGTTTCCAGCCAGTTTCGGAAGGCGGCAGTTCAAAATCGAGAGGACCGTGGTATGCGTTTAGAATCACGAAAATCTTTTCAGATTTTTCGGGCTCCTGGATCTGGAAGGCGATCGAGTGCGAAACATGCCCTGTATCCGGTTCCCAGAGACGGACTCCGGACCATCGCAGAACTGGCTTTTCCGGGGAACCGGAAGTCCAGAAGCGGGGCATATGGAATACGGTGTTTGCCTTACGAAATTCCGCCAGTTCGCGCTGGAAGCGAAGGATCTCTGCGTTGGTTTCCAAATCTTTCCAGCGAAACCAGGACGTTTCATTGTCCTGACAGTATGCGTTGTTATTTCCGTTCTGCGTTCGCGCAGCTTCGTCGCCCATCTGGATCATGGGAGTTCCCTGCGAAATGAACAATAGAGTGAGAAAATTCTTGATCTGTTTTTTGCGGAGTGCATTTACCAGTGGGTTTGAGGATATGCCTTCTTCGCCGCAATTCCAGCTGTAGTTCTCGTCCATCCCGTCTCTGTTTTGTTCCCCGTTGCTTTCATTGTGTTTCTGATTGTAGGAAACGAGATCGTTGAGAGTGAATCCGTCATGGCACGTGAGGAAGTTGATGCTTCGTTCGGGTTCCCATTCTTTTTGCGGAAATACATCAGGACTTCCCGTGATTCGTTGCATGAGTTTTGGAACAAGGCCTCTGTCCCCGCGAACAAATCGACGAACATCATCGCGAAAGATTCCATTCCATTCCGCCCACTTGTGACCGATGAACGATCCAACCTGGTAGAGCCCGGATGCGTCCCATGCCTCTGCAATGATGCGAGTGCCCGCTAGAACAGGATCCGATTCGATTTCCCACAGGATCGGTGGGCTGCGAAGTGGCGCTCCCCATTCGTCGCGCGAAAGCACGGACGCCAGGTCAAAACGAAATCCGTCTACATGCATTTCAGAAACCCAGTAGCGCAGGCTGTCCAGGATCATTCTGCGTGCAATGGACTGGTTCGCATTGAATGTGTTTCCGCAACCACTGTAGTTCGCATATCTGGATCTGTTTTCAGGATCTGGAATGTAGTAGGCTCGATTTTCAAGGCCGCGAAAGGAAAGAGTAGGCCCTGTATGATCTCCTTCTGCTGTGTGATTGAAAACCACATCAAGAATTACTTCAATTCCAGCGCGATGGAGTGCCTTAACCATATCTCTGAATTCGCGTACAGGTGCCTGCGGATCAGAATGAGTCGCATAACCGGAGTGAGGCGCAAAGAAGGACACAGGGCTGTAGCCCCAGTAGTTGGGTTTCCCCAGAGGAGCATCCTGCGCATCAAAATGCTGCACTGGAAGGAGCTCCACTTCTGTAACTCCGAGTGATTTCAAATAGGGAATCTTTTCAATGATTCCTGCGAATGTTCCTCTCTTCTCCTCTGCGATACCGCTGTCCATGCTTCGAGTGAAACCACCAACATGGAGTTCATAAATGAACGAGTGACGAAGATCCCTGTGGATCGGCATGTCTCCTTCCCAGTCATAGCTGGCTGTGTCCACGACCACGCTCTTCATGCAGCAATGAGCGTTGCTCCCTGGCTTTTGGGCAGCAGTGCGATCATAGGAATCACCGACTGCCACTGCCTTTCCATACGGATCGATCAGTATCTTTTCACCGTCGAAGCGCAGTCCTGTTTCTGGTTCAAACGGCCCCTGGGCGCGATACCCATAGAGTTGACCGGGCTTGATTCCTTTCACAAGAATATGCCAGTAGTAGAAGGTTCGATTGTTTTCAGGATGGAGTGGAATGATTCGTGAGGGTTCCTTTGCGTTTACATCATCGAAGAACAAAAGCTCGATGAATTGGCAGTTCTTCGAAAAGACGCAGAAATTTACACCTTCGGGCAGCACCGTGGAACCGGGTGGGAAGGATCTGCCGGGCAGTGTTGCTTCAATCTTCATGCTCGCCTCACATGAGTGCAAGAGCCGACGGGCTCAAGTGAATTTCGTGAATTTTCGCTATCCGGATCAGCAACTCGTTTTGAGCATGGGATCAAATGGCTTCCGGACGACAACAGGTGCAAGTTCGATACGTGGACGCGGACGCGCGAAATCGTCTTCGGGCCGTTTTTGAAAACCTGGAAGCAGACCTGAAGATTGATGGCATTGGAGTAGTTCTGACCACCGCTGTGCTCGAGCTCGTGGAGAATGCAGTCAAAGCCAACTTGAAGCGCGCGTTTTTTAGCAAGAATACTTACAATTTTGAAGATCCAACCAGTTACACTGCTGGAATTGAGTCTTTCGTAAAATCGTATCCCGATATTAGACAGGGTCACTATGATTCTGCCCTCAAGGATCTGGAACTGGTGGTTTCCGTTCAGGTAGACTACAATGATCACAGGTTGCTGGTGTACGTGGAGAACAATGCAGTTCTTGTTTCGCAGGAAGAAATCAGGATTCGCAAGCAACTCGCAGCTGCCATGCTTTCAGACAAGATCGCGGAATTCTACGTTCAGTACGGCGACGAAACGGAGGGAAGTGGTCTTGGCCTGGCCATGATTGTGGTTTTGATCCGCAATCTTGGTTTTGATGCTCACAACTTTCGTGTATTCCAGAAGGACAACAGAACCATCGCACGCCTCGAATTTCCTCTCAATGCGGACTATGTTCCGATTCGCGAACGCTGGCGTCGCGAGCATCCTGCTGGCTAAGATTGTGTGACGCCGCGGCTGGAAAAGTCACGGAGATGATAGACAGATCATCTGTGAGGCGATCCCCTGCGCAGAGAGTTTTGAAAATTGTTTCTGCATCTCCGGCGTTGTCTTCTACGGTATGTAGAAAAAGATCCGGATCTTCATTGAGAGTGGGCCCGTCTGGTCCCGGCACGATCAGATCGTCGCGGCCGTCCGATGCAAGAATGAATATGTCCCCTTCGTTCGCTTGCGTTACGTTGATTTCAATTTCTGGCGGAGTGGGTCTCATTCCAAATCGAGGCAGTACGGTTTGAGGCTGAAAAGATGCGTGTCCGTCTCGAACCAGTACGGGCAATGGATGGTCTGCGTTGATACTGAAAATGGTTCGTGCCTTTGTGTCCACGAGTGAAATAACCGCGGAAATCATCATATAGCCGCTGAAGCTGCGAAACACTTCGTTCAGTTCTGTATAACAGTTTCGCAACCATTGTTCGGGTCCCGAATCTTCGTAGGAGGATGCTGTGATCGATTCAAACACTGCGCCAAATACGAGCGCGCCCCCCGCACCCTGCATGGATTTTCCCATTGCATCTGCGTTTACAATTGCGGTGCAAACTCTGCCACCGATTCGCACATCCCGTGCGATACAGATGTCTCCCCCCAGTTGTTCTTCCCAGCGCACGTATTTGAATTTCTTCTTTTGCAAAACGTGTTGCTGGATTGCCAGGCCTTCGCCAGTGATTCGAATGCCGCTTAACGGTTGCAAGAGGAGTGCGGTCAAGTAGTAGTCCAGGTCCTGGGCAAGCTTCAGTGTTCGAACTTGTTCCAGAGAGTTTTCCAGTTCCGCCGTGCGCTCCTGGACTCTGGTTTCGAGGCCTGAGTAGAGCGCCGCATTTTCGAGAGAGACTGCGAATTGTGAGGTAAGCACAGAGAGAAATCCAAGCTTTTCTTCCGTGAAAACACCCGTGGCAAGGTCGTTGTCCAGATACAACACCCCCGCAACATTGCCTTTCACCAGCAGTGGCATACACAGTGCCGATCGAATGGTCAGATCGCCCATATTGAATGTTTCGTCCTGGGAGGCATCATTTAGAATCACGGGTTCGCGCCTGTTCATCACGTTGTGAACCAGGAGTTGGGGAATAAAAGGAACATCCGCAGCCAGTTTGTGAACTACTTCCACTTTGATTTCAGGATCCGCCTGGCCCACTGCTGCCATGCAAAGACGCCCGTCGTGTTCGTGTAAGTAGGCGATTCGTCTTGCACCTGCCTGAACCAGGATGGACTCCAGCACTCTTTCAATCAGTCTACTCTGTACGATTTCACTCGATATGGCGATGGCGGTACGCGTAATGGCCAGTAGATCCGCAGATTCTGTCGCACGTGTCTCCGTCTTGCGAATTTGTGCTGTCGGAAAATCGCTTTCGAGGAGAGACAATTTGTGATCCGCACCGTAGACGGAATAATAGTAAAGCGCGTCTGAGATGTAATGATCCGCTGCCTCTGGCGCTCCTATCTTTCTGCAATATCTCCCTGCTCTTTCCGCCGCAAGCGCGCGAATCAAAATGTCCTCATCCTGACCTGCCAGTTGCATCGCGGTACTGTAGTCCGCGAGCGCGCGCGGGTGACCCGCAAGAGCTCTGTTTTCCGCGCGCAGAAGGGTCATTCTCTTCTGGATATGAGGAGCCGGTAGTTCGCGGCCCCATTTTTCGTATTGCTTCACAATAGCGGCTAACGTTCGTTTCTGTCTGGCTTCTGCTTTGCCTGTGGCAATGTGTTCGATCAGGGCCAGGGCGTGAAAAAAGAGGAAGGCGGGACCAATGACCAGGGGACGAGCGGGTTCAACAATTTTGGTGAGTTCCTCAGCGGCCGCAAGGGCGGCCGGAATATTCCCGAGCAGATAGTGGTTGCGCAGTTTCAGAAAATGAAAATAGCAAAGGGTAACCGGGTTTCCCTTCTTCATTTCTCTTACATGAGAGGCTTCATCATAGTTTTCGTCTGTGAATGTCTGAAGATTCTTTGTTTTCCCGCGCAAATTCAGTGATGCCTGCAGGGTGAGTCGGAAGTCTCCCTCTACGTCCTTGTCTCCGGTTCTGTCAGTGAATCTGAGAAATGCAGTGGCCTGTCTGTCACATTCGATCAAACTTTCTCCGCGCACAACGGCCGCGAAGATCCTGTTTGCAAGAGCGTAGCCCGAATAGACCAGGTCCCCGGTTTCCAGACCTGCGCGAAAGGCACGCTTTAGATAGGAAATCGTCCGATGAATTGGACCGTCCCAGTGGTTTAAGAAGGCGCCGTAGATCACTCCGAGTTTCGCGCGGATTGTCAGGTTATCAAAGCGATCATTCAATCGAAGCGCCATCTGGCCGAACTGAACTGCTTCCGCGGGTTTTTTGAAAACATCCAGGAGCACTATCGCGTAAGTCATATACGAATACGCAGATACTTTGCTGTTCCCGTATTTCAAAGATAGACATGTCATGCGCAGGGAAATCGCTGCGAATAGATTTTGATTTGTAAAAAACGCGCAAGGCGTAATCGCCATGAGCAGATCGAGACCTGTGCGAAGTTTTTCGTCCTGGATTTCAGGAAGCTGCAGAATGTCGGCGGCGCTTTTTCGGCCTCTTCGAATGGAAACGCGGAGGACCTCCAATAGAACGGACGCGATGCCAGGTCTTCGCGGAAGTTTAATGCCAATCATGGAAAGCCCACGGAGCCCCAGGTCGATCGCTTCGTCATGCCTGCCCATGTTCGTGTAGAGGATCACGAGTTGTTCATAGATTCGCACAAGCTCCAGAGTGTCTTTGGTCTGGCGGGATAGAGTTCTGAAGAGTTCTTCTGCCCGGCTATAGTTGCCGTTTAGATATTCACTTTCCAGTGCTTCGCGAAACACGGAGTAAGAGAGGCGATAGTCCTCCTTCCAGGAATCAGAAGGCAAAAATTCAATCGCCGCAAGACTGGTGTTGAGTGCGACTGCCCATGCTGCATTTGCTTTTGCTGCGCGAGTTGCTTTGAGGTTGAGTCTAGATGCTTCGAGTCTTTCTGCGCGATCTTTGATGAGGGATCGTGCTTGATTGAGATGATCTACCAGAGCAAAAATATTTTCCGTGGAAGTGCCGTCCGGTTTGGATTGAATGTGCCTTGCTGCCGCCAGGTGAATTTTTTCGCGTAAAGCGTCCGAGCATAGCTGGTAGGAAACCTGTTGAACGCGATCATGAGCGAATTGATACGTGAAGCCCTCCGGACCGGCGGAGGCAGTAGGCAGAGCTTCGGATGCAAGCAACAAGCCTTCGTTGAGTGCCGAGGCAAGGCCCGCTTTCACATCTTCTTCTGCCATCCCGGAACACGCGCGCA
This sequence comes from Leptospirales bacterium, assembly GCA_019694685.1. GTDB lineage: Bacteria > Spirochaetota > Leptospiria > Leptospirales > Leptonemataceae > JAEUSB01. Next base: position 216 of record JAIBBM010000079.1, on the reverse strand, counting down.
AAATAGCAAAATCGAAACGGTTTCCCAGGCAGGCCGCCACAGATAGTATCTCTCTCGTATCTTTGCCAAGCCCTCCGATCTTTCGCGCGAGAAATTCTGCAAGATCCACATTGTCTCGCAGTTCCCTGAGCCTGGATTCATTCCATAGCCAGCGCGCCGCGGTTTGATCAAAATAGAGAGTTCCTTCCTGGTGCAGAGTGTGCAGAAGCTGCGTCG
>JAIBBM010000078.1 GCA_019694685.1 Leptospirales bacterium | reverse complement strand
CTGCCTCTGATGGCGGGAGTTTTCAACGGACTCACTTTCTTCCAGGCAATCGGACACGGCAAGACGGCAACCATCCTCGCAGTGTCCAGGCAGATATTGGTCTTTGTACCTGTGGTGCTGATCCTGCCCGTTTATTTTGGGGTGAGCGGGATCTATTACAGCCTCACCGGCGTGGACGTTACGTTGATTGCCGTTCTTGCAATGCTCGTTCTGCGTGAATTCAAATTGCTTTCCGCAAAACCAGACGGTGCCGAACGTTGAACTTTCTGCCGTTAGGCGCCCTTGTTCAATGGCCTAAGAAATCGTTTAGCACTGAGCAGGAAGAGCCAATGGTGTTGAAAAATCGCGTGTCTTTGTAAATTGTTCCCAGCTTGCGATAACTGTCTGCTTCTGCCGCGGAAAGTTTTTGTTTTTCCTCCGTCCATTCTCGTGGTTGATTCAAGCCCTGGGACGCAAGTGCGGATAGGAACGTGCTCTTCGCACCCAGTTCTGGATCCTTCGTGAGGCGAGCCGCCGCTTCAAAATCATTCTTTGCCTGGCGAAGCATGAGTTCCCAGTCATGTCCCATATAGACGTCACCCACAGACCTGTAATCCTTCATGAGAATCCACCACTTCCCAAAATGGCTTGCGCTCAGAGCTCCCACTCCGCGGCGATAGTGGAGAAGAGCCGCCTCCGCATCAGCCGGTTTCGCATCAATGGCTGCAGACAATTTGCCCATTTCCTGGAAGAAGGTGAGGCGATTCCAGTTCTTTGCATTCTTGCTTGCGTCTTCAAAGGTCGCGTCAAACGGGCCCAGATCACCTGTGTATTCCAGAGTGATTTTTTTGGGAGGACCGGCTGCTCTAAGTTCTTGCTCCGCTTCCTTGTATTTTCCCTGCAGAGCATACTTAGCCGCGAGGCGATCCATGACGACGGCACGCGACAGGTGGAATTTGGATTTGATCAAACGATCCATGCTTGTAACGGGCGGCTGTGCCAGATAGTCGCGGAGCCGCACGAGATCCGGTTCTGAAGATGCATCGAGGCGAGCGGTGTCGTACCATTCGAATGCACCGGCCAGATAGGATGCAATGATTCCTTTGTGTCCGGCACCCCCCTTCTTGTATTTGTCAGAGAGCAGTTCATAAAGCATCATCGTCGCTGCAGGCGGACCTTTTTCATCAAATGGCGAATAACGTGCCATCCCGGAGGATGAACCAGAAAGCAGCGGAAGCAGGTTTACGAATGCATTTTCTGTTTCTTCGCTGATCACTCTCTCTTTCTGGATCCTGGCCAGAAGTAGAATGAGTTGTCTTCGCACTTCGTAGGCTGGCTTCTTTTCTTTTGCAGAGAGGGCTGCGCTTGCGGCGTCGCTGTCTCCTGCCGTGTAGGCGGCATAGGCAGCTGCCAGATTCCACAGAGCAGGATTCCTGGAATTGGATTTATTTTTCTCGAGGAATTTGCGAAGTCTGGTGGCGGCGAGTGTGGTGGAGTCCGGAAGTCCGTTCGCATTAGTTTGCGCATAGAGCTGAGGAAATTTACCAGCAATCCAGGAGAGCAGTCGAATGCGAATCGAATCGATGCCGCTATTCTGCTTTGGTGGCTCCTGGTGATACAGGATCACCGGCAAAGATTCTTCTTCCATGAGAGCGATCGTTTTGAGAAGGAGTGGATCTGCATACGGTGTGCCCGGCTCTGCATTCCAAAGATTCTCCAGGTCTTCTACTGCCAGAGAAAAGGAGCCGCCTGAGGACATGTGGATTCCTGAAAGAAAGTAAAATATCCCAACTTGTTTTTTAGACAGATTGGACGATTGGATCTGTCTGTAGTCTTTTTCTTCCAGAAGCAAATATCTGAAATCGTCTGCAGCGCCTGAATAGGGAGACGCTTCGTATGCCAGAATGGTTTGAATGGCCGCAGTCACTTTTTCTTTCATGCGAAGGCTTGCACCCGAGCGCAGTCTTAGAATCTGAGATCTGGTGAACCCTGGATTTTCAGGCACAGGGATGGAGAGAATTTCGCTATAGTTCCCCAGTCTCAGAAGTAGTTTTGCTTTTTGTAAATTGTATCTCGGAGAAAGGAATGGATCATTCGTAGTAGCTGCCTTTTTTTGCAGATCCTTTAAAATGGATTTTGTTTGAGATAGATCTGACTTTTCTTTTTCCCGATCAAAGTCGTAATCCCATCCTACCGTGCTGAGTTGTACTTTTTCTACGGATCTGGCCAGAGCGAGGTATTCGGATGCGCCGGGCTTCTTTGCAAGCGCACGAGTGAATGCTGGAAGCTTTGGATTTTCATACACTCCCTTGCGTGCTTCTGCGGCAGTGATCCCCAGGTAGGCAGCCCATTCTCTTGCGTTTTCCTCTTCGCGAGTGATGGCGCCGCAGGCAACAGGCATGCTGGATTTATCTATGAGCAAAGAATCGATGCAAACTCTTCCATACGCACTGGATGGGATTTCGGAAAACAAAAAAGGATCTGCGAGGCCCGAAGACGGTCCACAGGGAAGAATCGCCGATGGAAATGAGAGAGCGAATGCAAGAACAGATAGAATCAGTTTTGATTTCAAAAGATAGCCTCGATTTCGGACACAGAATAGTTCTGGGCGGAGTGGAAGTCAAACAGGACAATGCGGGAGTCAGATGCAAATGGAGGAGCGGATAAGTCTACCAGGCTTTTCGCGCGCCTTGCTATGGCCGGGCCAGTTTCTTCGAGTCGAATTTCAGCTCCGGCCGGAATTCGGTCTGGTCCTATCCAGAGATTTTTCTCAGCGCGAAACCACTGCGATCTGGACCAGGGCGCACTCAAATCCGTAAGGCCATCTGCTTGCCGCAAGGATGCAGTGTTGTCTCGAATCAAGTGGCGAAACGATCCTTGATAGAACACAACTGCCCAGGAAAACACAGGCAGTGCCAGGTCGAGAGTCAGTGGATAAGATTTGAGCTTTCTCAGATAGGGAGCGGCTCTTTTTTCATCAAAGATGGAATTTGCCTGACGGTAGTCCGCTGGATTTTCAAAGCCGTAGAGCATCAGCATGCCTCGGTCTGCAGGCGGTACACTTGTGGAGAGCTGGTGGAGCCGGATGGTAACAGACAATCTTCTTTGCGGTTCGAGTCGTTTCAATTGCTTGAGAAGTGTAAAGTATCTGGATTCAGTCTTCGCGGACCAGTCACAGTCTATTTGCCATTCTCTGATTTCGGGCAGAGATCCACTTTGTTCCAGATTGCGCATGAGCCTGTGAATGCGTTCTGCCAGGACAGGAACTTGCGAATCGTTCTGGGCTTTGATCGCTTCCTGCGTGATGAATACAACCGGGACGGCTTCCAGGTGTTCTGGCCATCTGGACGCAAACCGAATGGTTCCGGAGGGCTTTGCTTCCCCGCCTTCCAGGGCAACATCAAACATGCGTATATAGGCGAATCTGGATTGGTTCAGGTAGGGAAGGTTCTTTTCTTCCAGTTTCCATTCCGATTTCCAGAAGTAGTAGCCCCCCGGAGAGTGCGCGCAGGCGCTCAGGGCTAACAGTAGGACTGCGGGAATTCTACTTGTCTTCATGGCCTATCTCAAGTTCTCTGACGCGACAGGCAAAATTATGGCAGACGAACAAAAAGACGAGAAAAAGAACAAGAAAGTCAACAGGATGACCCTTTCAGAAGTGGACGCGGCTATTAAAAAGACGCAGGAACATATGAAGGGGATGAATAGCAAATACGCCAAAGAGCTTGTCGGTCGTCAGGCTGAACTCAAAGCCAAAAAGTAATCTTGTAAAAAGCCGGGGAGAGTTTCCTCTCCCCTCGTTCGGGCTCAGCGTGCGTTGTCCGCTGCAATTCCCTTCTTCACTTCTTCAATCGCCTCATTGACCAGAGAAATCGCTTTTGCGCGATGTCCGCCCTTGTCAGCAGTTGCCTTTTGAAGCGAGTCTTTTGCCTGCCCAAGCTGGCTCAGGGCTGCTTTCATATGTGGCTGGTTTTCTGCGCTCAGCGTGCCGAGTGCAAATCCAACTGCCAGGGTAACCGCGAGCATTGTGGCTGCAGTGAGTTTTTTCATCGAGGGACTCCCAAAGGTTTGATGAACTGTTAGACGATGATTTCGCACAGCGGGCAATGAATTTTCACTGTGGTTTGAGGTAAGAATCTACGTGCGTTTCCATTTGATGCGGGGCATCCAGGTATCTTTTGAGAGCAAATCGAACGGACCCGAACGCTATTTCATCCCACGGAATCTCTTCTGCTGTGACGAGCTTTGCCTCCAGGGTTTCTTTTCCAGCGCCAAATCGACCGTCTAGAATTTCAGCCAGGAAGAAGAAATGAACCTGGTGAATGTGTGGAATGCTGAAAACAGAATGCAATCTAAGAATGCGCACCTCTGCTTCTGCCTCCTCACGGGTTTCTCTGGCAGCACCCGCTTCGAGGGATTCTCCGTTTTCCATGAAGCCCGCAGGTAGAGTCCATTTTCCATACGCAGGATCGATGGCGCGTTTGCAGAGTAGGATTTTACCTTCGTATACCGGGAGGCAGCCCACAACGATTTTTGGATTCTGATAGTGAATGGCGCCGCAGGAGTCACATACGTGCCGCATCGTATTGTCCCCTTCCGGGATGCGAAGGGACAGAGTCTTGCCGCAGGAAGAGCAGAATTGCATGGCGGCGAGCATGGGGCCAGAATCGGTGCAGAATCGATGCCTTCAATTTCTTTTCCGTCTACGTAAAACTCAGAATTGTAATACAATTCGCAGAAAAACAGTCCCGGCGAAAGTCTCAAATCTGAGAAATGGATCTATGAAGATTCTGCTCATACGACATGCCATCGCCGTGGCTCGCGAGGAATTTCAAGGGTCTGATCTGGATCGCCCTCTGACGGACAAAGGGAAGAAGCGCGCCAGAAGGGCGTTTGCAGGCCTGGAGCGGATCTATCCCGGGATTCAAAAGATTTTCACTTCTCCTGCAGTCAGAGCACATCATTCTGCAAGACTACTCAAGAGACAGTACCCGGAAGCAGAGGTTCACCTCTCAGATTTGCTTCTTCCTGAAGCGCAGGACGACGATTCCATTCTATCTCTGATCCAATCTCACATGGCAGAAACAATTGCAATTGTGGGTCATGAGCCCAATCTCACTCGCCTTGCAGGCACAATGCTCGGCAGCCACTCTCTTCCGTTTGAACTCAGCAAGGCAGGCGTTCTGGTCATTGAAACAGATGAAACCGGATCCAGGATGGAATCGTTGTTGACCCCGCGCATTCTTCGCCGTGTATACGGTTGATGCATTTCGAAAAGCACGTATTCGTTTGTGAGAATAAAAGGGACCCGTCCGCGCCCAGACCATCCTGCGGTCATAAGAACAGCACACAGCTGCGCAACTTCATGAAAGACAAGGTGAAGGAAATGTGCCCAGGTCGCAGCATTCGAGTCAATATGGCAGGATGCCTGGACCGTTGCGAGGAAGGTCCGTCCGTTGTTGTTTATCCGGACGGAAAATGGTTCAAGATAGAAACGGAAGAGCAGGTGGTGGAGTTCATCCGCGAAACTCTGATAGAGGGAAAAACTTCCACACACCTTTCCATGAAAGAGTAATTACTTTTTCATTTTTTCAAGTATCGAGTGAATCAAATCGATGGGGACCGGGAACACAATCGTTGAATTCTTGTCCGCCGCAATCTCAACGAGACTCTGCAGAAAGCGAAGCTGGATGGCGGTTGGATGCTTTTCGATCACTGCTGCGGCTTCTGAGAGTTTGGCGGATGCCTGGAATTCTCCTTCTGCGGAAATGATCTTCGCGCGGCGAAGTCTCTCTGCCTCTGCCTGCTTGGCCATGGCGCGCTGCATTTCCTGAGGCAGGTCGATCTGCTTGACTTCTACAATTCCAACTTTGATTCCCCATGCGTCCGTTTGTTTGTCCAGGACAAGCTGAAGTTCTGCGTTGATCTTTTCTCTTCTGGATAGAATTTCATCCAGTTCTGATTCTCCCAGAATGCTTCGTAGTGTTGTTTGCGCGAGCTGAGACGTAGCATAGAGATAGTCTTCCACTTGAATGATGGCCCGGTCCGGGTCCATGACGCGGAAGTAAACTACAGCACTCACTTTGATAGAAACGTTGTCTCGCGTGATTACATCTTGTGGAGGAACATCAAAAGCGATGGTGCGAATGCTCACTCTCACCATTTTGTCTATGATTGGAATCAGGATGATGATGCCCGGGCCTTTGACTGCAGAAAATCTTCCGAGACGGAATACAACACCTCGTTCGTATTCGCGAAGTATTTTGATGGCCTGCGTCAGAAACATAAGCCCAAGTACTATGACCGGTAGTAGGATGATCGGTGACATGAGAACCTCTCTTTGTGACCTCAGGATGATTCTTGATTTCATGGCGTCAAGAGATTCATCTGCGGGCAAGTGGTTGACAGCATGCGCTCTCCACGTGCTTGTCTTGCAAGCAGATGGAATTTCTTCGCCGGCATTGTCCGTATGTACTGTTTAGCATTCCTTTGATTGTTTCCGAGGTTACTGCTTTGATCTGCAATACTGCGTTCGGTGCACTCATTGGCAGTTATTTGCTCGGTCAGCCCGGAATTTATGATGCGAGCGCCGCTTCCATTGTACTCGGACTTCTTGAGGTCTCTTCCTTTGTTCTGAGTTTTGTCTTTTTATATCCCGTGTTTATTGCATCTTCGAGGCGTAAGCGCGGAGAAGAGGTTCCAGCGAGTCTCTTGAAACAGGCGCGCACTAGAATCTACAATTTTCCTCCTTTCCTGATTATGCTGATCTGGGGCGTTTCCTTTCTCGAGTTTCTGGTTACAATTCTTTCTCCTGAATTGCGGAAGTTTGGCCATTTCATTCCATTTGTTTCCTACGTGCTGGTTGCTGTGAGCATCAATGCAATCGTGATTTACTACCTGGCAGACAGTCTCAATCGCTTTGTTTTCTTTCCCGATTGGTTTCCAGATGGAAATTTCGACGTAACTTTCCGGCTTCGTTCTCCTTCTCTGGGATTTCGATTCTTTGATCTGTTTCTGGTCACTGGAATTTTTCCAGTCGTTACGATTCTGGGAACGTTTGCCGTTTCTAGAATGCAGCTTGCCTGGGATCCTGACGCGGGAAGACGGGCCTTGATTGTGGGCGTTGTGATGGGTGGCCTGTACTGGCTTCTTGGATTTGTGCTTCTGGTTCTAAACTCGCAAAGTTTTCTAAAGCCTCTCAACAGCATGGCCCGGGCGGTAAAAGACCTGGAAAACGCAAAGTATGAGACTCGCGTTCAGGTGCACAGCGATGATCAGATTGGAAATCTGGAACGAGCCATCAACGACATGAGCCGTGCCATGCGCGAAAAGGAAATGATCAAGCGCGTCTTCGGGCATTACGTGTCTCCCGCCGTTCGAGATATGATCCTCGACGGCAAGATCAATCGCGATGGGGACCGGATTGAAGCCGTTGTCTTATTTTCTGACATTCGTTCTTTTACGGCTTTATCTGAAAAATACGAACCGGAGAAAATAGTAAAACTTTTAAATATTCATTTTTCTAGAGTAGTAGATGTTGTAAGCAAAAACAACGGATTTGTGGATAAGTTCATCGGGGACGCCGTCATGGCAGTATTTGACGCAGAGCTCACGGACAACATGCACAGACTGTGCGCCCTTAAGACGGCTGCAGAAATGCTCCAGGGAGTTGAACAAACAAATGCAGATCTGGCGGCTCTGGGCATTGATCCGATTCGAATTGGTGTTGGTCTTGCCTGTGGCAGCGTGATTCGAGGCAACATTGGTTCCGCAGACAGACGCGAAATGACCGTGATCGGGGACATTGTCAACCTGGCCAGTCGCCTGGAAGCGGCCACTCAGGAGTTGGGATGTCCGATTGTTGCCACAAAGGACACGTTCGACGAGTCATGCAAAGAAATTCAGCTGCTTCGCATTCTGGAAACAAGATCGTTTATTGTTCGCGGAAGATCGCAACCTGTAGATGTACTCACCATGACCATGCATGATCCTGCATGACTCAGTTTCTGGATGGCCAGGTTCCGTGAAGTACTGCAGGTTCTACGTCGATCAGATCATCTCCTGATATGATGGACATGGTTCCGTCCTGGATGTTGCACTGCAGGTTCATGTTTCTGGCGGCGATCGAAGAGAGTGCCTGCGTGGATTTTAGAGGAAGATTTAGAATAGTTAGATTTTCCAGTCTGTCCAGTTGTTCTTTGTTCTGATCCCACCAGATGCCCACGCCGCGTCCTCCAAAACCCACGACCACGACAGAGCGCGCTTTCCCGCACGATCTCCGGATGCTCCTTTCATCTGGCTGTCCAACATCGAGCCACAGGTTCATCGCGCCCGTCAGATCATTTTCGTAGAGATCCGGTTCATCCTGAGTGGAAAGCCCTTTGCCAAAAGAAATGTGATCACTCGCGAACATGCAAAATGCAAGCAGTCGTACCATCATCCTCTCTTCCGTCTCTGACGGATGGCATGCGAGAGTCAGAGAATGGTGTGCGTAGTATTCGCGGTCCATATCCGCGATGTCCACTTCTGCTTTGAAGATCGTGGCACCTTTTGCCATTCTATGCTCCAGGTGCCAGGTTTTTCATTTTGCGTTGAATCGAACGGATCCTTCCGGATGCTCATTTACGTATATGGTTGCTTCCCACGTTCCGGATGGGCTGCGTTCTTCTGACGGAGTGATCCAGAAATAGGAATATCCCCAGTCTGCTTCTGTTGTGATTTCAGTGTTCACAGGTTGCGACTTTTCAAATGGCTTTGTGAACGATATGCGGAATTTGTATGCGCCCGGCTTTTTGATGGGAACATATACAAAAATCTTGTCTGTAGTTTTGTAGTCGCCTTTGCAGTTTCTCGGCCCCGAGTTGTCTACTATGCCGCAGACGCGAAGATCTCCTGTTACATTTCCCGGTGTGGTTCGAGGTTGCTCTGCAGTTTCAACAGCTTCAGTAGAGCTGCTTCCAGGAGAGGAATTGACTGCACCTTCTTGAGGTACTGTGACGCCGGAGGCTGTGTTGAATTTAATAGGAAACGATTCTCTCGTGAACCCGTCTTTTGCTCTGAATACGAAGAAGTGAAGGTGGGGGCCACCCGAGAAACCAGTGTTACCCGAATATCCAATCAGAGTTCCGCGTTCTACTCTGTCGCCGACTCGCACAGCAACGCCGCCCTGCTTGAAGTGATCATAGCTACCGATCGATCCGTCCGAATGTCGAATCAAAACGAAGTTCGCGCTGTTGCGATATCTTTCCTCTGGTCCGCCTTCGTTCATATTGGATCTTGCTCCGATCACCACTCCTTCTCGCGCCGCGAATACGGAAGTGCCTACAGGCATCTCCCAGTCCACTGCGTATTCGAAATCCCCTGTATGACTGAAAGAGCCGTGAAACCCCTGGACGATTTTGTGCGCACCATGAAAAGGAAGATCGTATACGACGGAAGAATCATGCCTGCCTTCGAGAGATCCAGGAGTCCAGTTGAACGTGTATGTCCAGGACCAGGCTCCGCGAGGGTTTGCTTTCCAGGTCAGGATGGGTCCATTGAATTTTCCAGGCAGAGTGCGTGAGTAGGGGAGACGCATGGACGATGTCATGTTCTTGAGATTTCCATTGATCGTAATGGTGACCTCGTAGGTTTCGCGGTTCTGTGCCGTGAAAGTGACTGTCTCTCCTCTTTGCACTGCATCCACACATACAGTGCCCATTCCAATTGCACAGGATGGTTCTGCAGAAAGAGAACGCGAGAGAGGATTGCACAGAATGACAGTTGCAAGGGTGGCCACTTTGAGGGCCGCGAAAGCGCGATGCTCGAATCTTCTTTTGTCCATGCGATGATCTCCTTAAATTTTTTTGAAGTCAGGGAGCTTTGTCTGCGACCCGTTCCACGCGCAGAAACGTGCCGTCTCTTTCCAGGATCCGTACTTTCGCACCTTCAGGAATTTCAGATCCCTCCGTGCGCGCGTTCCAGAGTTCGCTGTGCACTCGCACTCTTCCCCCGGAAGGGGAGATGACAGTCTCAGCCATGCCGATGGATCGAAGCATTTGTTCTGCGCCCGATTGAACATCTGCATTCTGTGATTTCCTGGCAAGATAGATGAGTGCAGCCATCACAGAGCCAATGGCGATTCCGCTTCCTGCGATGAGTGCGATGGTTGCTTTTTCTACTTCACCGCCGGATCTCACGAGCATGACACCACCGAGTGCAAAGGATATGACTCCGGCCACCGCAAGCATTCCGTAGCTGACCACTTTGATTTCTAGAATCATCAGAATGACACCCAGCAAAATCAACCCTGCTCCCGCGTAGTTTACCGGTAGAGTCTGCATTGCATACAGTCCCAGCAGTAGACAGAGCGCTCCAATGACTCCAGGAAAAATACTTCCTGGATACTGAATTTCCCCAAGAATCCCGAGCACTCCGATCATCATGAGAATGGATGCTACAGCCGGGTGTGCAAGAAACGTCAGGAAGCGAGTTCTCACACCCTGGTCCAATTTTCTGATTTCAGCATGATTCAAGAGGAGTTCCTGGGTTCCAGTGAGCATTCGCACTCGCTTTCCTTGAACGCTGGCCAGTAGTTCTTCTGGTGTAGACACAATTAGATCTATGGCATGGATCTGGAGCGCGGTCGTGGAAGTAACGTTAGCCGCTTCTGTGATTGTCTTCTCTCCAAAATCTGCATTCCTTCCGTGATATTCTGCGAGGGATCGAATTTGTCCAATGGCATGATGAATTTGCTTTCGCTTTAGATTGATCTGATCATCCGCACCCGCTTCCTTTGGTATATCGCTCGAGGAAGGTTTGGCCGTTTCTCCGCCAGATCCAATCATAACCGGAGTGGCCGACCCAATGTTCGTTCCTGGTGCCATGGCAGCCACGTGAGAAGCATAGAGAATATAAACTCCTGCAGATCCGCAAGAGGCGCCGGCTGGCCCAATGAAGGTCAGAACCGGAATTTTAGAAGCAAGGATGCGACGGATCATTCCATCCATCGAAGTAACAAGCCCGCCTGGAGTATCGAGCATCAGAATGAGAGCGCGCGCTCCGTCCTGTTCCGATTGATCCAGCGCTGTTTCCAGTTGCTCCAGGCTGGCAGGCGTAATGGCTCCGTCCACCTGCAACAGGTAGACGAAGTCTCTTGCCGGAGTTGTGGGAACCGGTTCTTGTTTGCATGCAAAAAAGAGTGCGAAGGCCGCCAGTGATGCGGCCAGAGTGATTGGCTTCATGGCATGGCGCCGTCGAGAAGCTTACGCCAGGCTCTTGAGCACATTTTTGTCCGCGATGTACTTGTAGAAGTTATCACGGTTGTGTGGACGGTAGGAGTCCAGTGACTTGAATGCTTTGCAAGCTTTCTGGATGGCTTCCACATTTGCTTCTGTTGCGCCTTTTTTGAAATGCTTGAGAACAGTTTTCATTTCATGTTCCTGCATGCAGGCTACTAGTTTACGATCGCTTGGCATGGTATTCTCCGTTGGGTGGTAAGCAGGAAATTACAGTGCATCGAAGTACAGTCAACGCTTTCGCAAAAAAAACTCTCTCAGATCAAAACTTTTCCAGGATTCATGATGCCGGAAGGATCGAGTAGTTTCTTGATCGATCGCAACAGTTCAATTCTAGCTGGATCTCCATACCGAGCAAAGTCTTCT
>JAIBBM010000077.1 GCA_019694685.1 Leptospirales bacterium | reverse complement strand
CGCCCATCGTCTTCGCATACGACGAGTATCTGGTCCTCTACTTCTTTGATCTCCACAGAGATCCGGCCGTCCAGGGTTTTGCCTGCTGCTCGTCGTTCTTCGTGACCTTCGATTCCATGCGCGATCGCATTTCGTAGCAGGTGCGTCAGCGCATTTCGCACGCGCATGAGGATCTCACTGCGAAGGCGAGTGCCGTTAGAATGAAATTCCAGGTTTGCCGACTTACCAGAATCGAGAGCCTCTTTTTCTATCAGCCTGTGGCTTCTCTCTTCGAGCTCCGCAAGCGCGTCCACTGTGCGGACCTGGATGAGATCTTTCATTCCCAGAATTCTCCCAAACAGATTTTCTCCATCGGAGATTTCTTCCACCACAGAGTCGATTTCAAGAAGGATCGCCTCCAGCTGCGACGGTTCAAACGCGGACCCTTCCACCATCTTGCCGATATCCTCTTCGACCGCGTGGGCTCTCTGCGCGATCGAGTCCAGATTCAGAGCCCGCGCATTTCCCTTCACAGTATGAAGGTCTCGCAGTGCCCCGCGCAAAGTCTCCTCTGCTTTTCCGCCCTGGAGAGTCTCCTCCACGCGCCTGCGAATGAATCCCAGACTTTCGAGGCTTTCCGTCACGAAGCTCCGAAATACCTCCGGCTCTAGATTCAGTATTTGATACAGCTTCTCCACCCGTGAGCTCTGTTCTTTTTCCCGGTCCTTGACTGCGCGCTCCAGCTCCGCTTCGCGCGTTCTATCATCTATGATGACCAGAATCTTATCCACAGCCTTATCTTTCCATATCCGTGCGAAACCAAACGAAAGTGTATGCGCGACCTTTCTCTCGGGAGTGAAATACACTATGCTTCGCAGAGGATTGGCAGAGTCGAACATGTCTGCTCCCATAAATGGATTATCAAAGAGAGCATGAATGAATTTAGAAACGCGTTCTTTTAGAAGTGGTTCGCCAAAGAGTTCTACGAACGGTTTTCCGGAAGGATCAAGACCCAGGATTTGCGGGATGGATCCAGAATATTCTGAGTTCACGGTTCTGTCGCGGGATATAGTGAGAATCCCCTGGCTCACATTCTGCAAAATGTCTCGCATCTGGCCGCGGCTTTCATTGAGATCTGCCGTCCGTTCGCCTACTAGAGTTTCGAGCGTTTCATTTTGAGTCTCAAGGATGGCGCGGTTACGCCTCGTGGATAAAATCAAGAGAACTGCGGCAGAGGCAAGAATCCAGATGAAACCAAGTGCGCCTGTGACAAAAACTCGTGCGTCACGCACTTCCGTTCGCGATGTAAACATTTCGTTGGGAAGCCCGGCCCACAACATCCAGGGTGCCTCATCGTCCCGGATATCGAGTTTCAAAACCTCCGAGTAAAGCAGATCCGGGTTTGCTTCTCCCTTTTCAAGAAACGCATGGGAAGATCTGGTCTCTCCAGGTTTCGCATGTTCGATTGTATAGTTATAGGTAGTATTGCGCAGAGCGAAATTTCCGGATGGAAGTGAATCTGCAGCAGCAGATGTCAGCATCACGGCCACCACAATTCCCCCCATCTCCCCGCTTGCATCAAAGAAAGGAACTGAATACACAAAACCGGATCGGTCCTTGTCATCTGGCTTCTTCGGATTATAATGGGAGTTGTCGCATGTGACCACTTCCTGTCCAGATCGAGCGGGAAAGTCCAGTTCCTGGATCATGCCGATGCGCGGAGTCTTTGCCCGGAAGTATTCAATCTGTTTTTTCATCAAACGGTATTCATACAGCTCAATCTCAGGAACGCTTTCTGCATTGTCGCCTTTGTTGCCGAGTGCAGTCTGTCCTACGATGAGCTCATCAAAAGTCACCAGAGGCTCTTTGTGTGCATTACTGTAAGCAGGTGCGTCCGGGTCTAGATCCCTGGGAGCGATGTATACTTCTGAAATGGCAACGTTTGTGGCGAGGTTGTTGTAGAGCTCCTGAACGGCCAGCTTCGCATCCGCTTCAAAACCTGCCCCACCACCTCGAAACACCAGGTTCTGGTCCTGGATCTTTCGCACACCTGGAAGACGTGCAATTGTGCGAAGCCCCTGGTAGATGAGTCGGAACATGTCATTCGCATTTCGCGCCACGCGAAGAGCTTCGTCGTGTGCTTCGAGTCGATAATTGTGCAGGGCTCCCTGCATATCCTGGCGATACTTCCAGATTGCCAGAGCAGACAGGAAGACCGCGGCCGCAAGCACAGCTGCCAGCTGGTATCGGGCTGGATAGAGATACTTACGAATGGATGCAAGCGTGGCCATGACGAAATTGCAACCGGCCAGTCAGGTGTGTCACTCAGAAAACAAAGGATGCGAAAACGTCAAAGAACGCGAAGCGAAGACGTAATCCATTCTGAGGCAGTGCGAGGCTTCGCATCGAGTTTCTTGAACGCTTCTGCGATCGCGGCCTCTCTGTATCCAAGTTGCAACAAAGCCTCTCGCGCGAGGTCTTGCTCTGTCTCTGGCGCGGGTCCTTTTCTCTGGCCAGCCAGTAGCTTACGAAAGCGCTCTTTGCGACTCGTAATTTCGAAAATCAGTCTTTCTGCAGTCTTCTTTCCCACTCTTGGAATTTGAGTTAAACCCTGGACATCTCCAGATTCGCAACTCGAAAGGAGCCTCGGACCATCGTAGTGGCTGAGAACGGAGAGCGCCAGGGCCGGGCCCATTCCCTGTAGACGAATCAGTTCCCGGAACACTTCGCGTTCACTTGCATCCGCAAATCCAAATAGCTTTTGATCTTCCTGCGAAAAGTGATGATGAACAAACAAATGCACGTCAGATCCGGATCCCTGCTTCTCGAGTGCATCATACACAGACAGAGGCACGTACACTTCGTATTCCAGCCCGCCTGCCAGAACAAACGCACTCGACGCTCCCAGGCGCACCAGGGTTCCCTGGATTCCAGAAATCATTTCGCGCTCCGAATTCTTTGCTTCACCATTCTGCTCTTTGCCGCGAGTATTCCAGCAATCGCCCCTGCCAGTGCATCCGCCGTGTCATCCGGACGAATGTTCTGCGATATGCCCAGCAGTCTTTTCACCATTTGATGAACCGATTGCTTGGTGGCCTGCCCGCTTCCAGTCACAGTTTTCTTGATGGTAGTAGGTCCAAGCTCAATGACTTCTGTTCCGCTTTCCGCACATGCAGCCAGAATCACTCCGCGTGACTCATACACTCCACCTGCAGTCTTCGCATTCTTTGAAACAAAAAGAGTTTCTACTACGATGAAGGACGGTTTAAATCTACCGATCAGTTCACGCGAAGTATTCAAAATTTCCAGAAGGCGAACTTCGTGTTTGTCTCTTGCACTTGTCTCGATGGCTCCATAGTCCACGGCCAGAAGAGGTGGCTCTTCTACAACTCCCCATCCGGTGATGCCATATCCGGGGTCAAATGCCAGGATGCGCATCAGGCCCAGTTGGTAGACACTGCCTGGATGTCATCGTGGTCTTCCAGGGCATCCAGGAACTTCTGGATCTTTGCCGCCTGATCTGCGTCTTTTACTTCTACTTCTGTCCCGGGCAGAGGAACAAATTTGATTCCAGATTCCACCACAGATGCTTCCTTCTGAGAAAGCTTCTCCTGCAATGCCGCATAACGGTCCACTGGCACGCGAATTTCAAAGAATCCTTCCTGGACTACGAAGTCATCCGCTCCTGCGTCGAGAGCAAACTCCATCCATTCATCCTCTGACTTTCCCTGACTTTCAATTACGATCACACCGCACCTTGTAAAGTTGCGAGATACGGCGCCTTCCATAGCCAGGTTTCCGCCGTACTTTGTGAGGATGCTTTTGATTTCAGGAGTGGTTCTGGACTTTTTGTCCGTTAGACCTTCCACCAGAATTCCAACTCCACCCGGAGCGTAAACTTCGTAGAGGATCTCCTCGTATGTAGTTCCTTCCAGTTCCCCGGCCCCTTTTTTTACTGCACGTTCAATATTGTCTCTCGGCATATTTGCCGCGCGGGCTTTCGAGATGGATATGCGAAGGCGGGCATTGGACGCTGGATCTGATCCGCCCAGACGAGCCGCTACAATCAATTCTTTAGAAATTTTAGCAAATGCTACGCCGCGTTTCTTGTCCGCTCCCTCTTTTCTGTGCTTGATGTTGGCCCATCTAGAATGTCCCGACATTGGTGGCTCCGAATTTGTTCAATGAAGTGATTCCTGGATTACTTATTCTTCCAGGCCAAGTTGCGCAAGAATTTCTGCGCCCGCTCCCTTTCTAACCAGCTTGATTTCTCCGTCCGTGCAATCGAGGATGCTCGACCCTGTGTTTTCCTTCACGCCGCCGTCCACAATCGCATGCACCCTTTTTCCCCAGACCGCGTCCAGGTGCTCCGGATCAATGAAATACTCTTCTTCTGGAACACTTGTGGACATGAGTGGTCCGCCCAGTTCTTCAATGATTGCCTGCACCACAGCGTGATCCACGATTCGAATGCCCACTTCCTTTCTCTTTCCAGTGGCCCGCCTGTCCATGTTCCGATTAGCTTTGAATAGAAACGTGAAGGGCCCCGGGGTAGCCAGCTTCATGAAACGAAAGACGCTGTTAGAAATTCCCTGTGCGAAGTTGCTCGCCATGGCCACATCCTTGCAGAGAAGGGAAAGAGGCTTGGATTCTGGAAGATCTTTGAGTTTGTACATCTTCTCAATGGCACGAGGAGAATCGAGGCTACATGCAAACGCATACACTGTGTCCGTAGGCAGAATGATCACACCATCGTCTCGCAGAGCCTCTACAATCCAGCCAAGCACTCTCTTTTCTGGATTTACTGGATGAATGGGCCAGATCAAAACATGCTCCTGTAGATTTCGCGCGCCACCTTCCGATCCGCGGCGCTACAGCCAGCGAACAGATCGTCGAATTCCGCCTGGTCTTCGCTGTACTTGCGAAACTCAAAGCTTGTAACGCCATAAGAGGCAGTAGAACTCAGGCGAATGCGTGCCAGACGCTCCAGATCGATAAAAATTCCGCTCACTGCGTCAGCCTTCATGGACTGGCCCAGCCGGTCAAAAAAATCAGGAATCAGAATCAGCAAATTCAGGAAGCGAGTATCAGACATGAGTCTCGCATAAACAGTGGAATCGCCACTGGCGATGCGAAGAGCGGCATCCGAGTACACTAGATTTGCATCTCGCTCTTTGTTCGGGCAGTCATAGGCCTGACAGATGGACGCCCCATAAAATGAGAAGTTCTGCGAATGAGGGTTGCCTGTGATCGACGGATGGATCATGCATCCTGCCGTTTTCCTTCCGCGAGGTAATCCAAAAAAAGGACAAACGTACACTTCCTGATCTCTGCGCGAAAGGGATTCTTCTTTCTTTTCCCGCGCCTGCCTGTAGGCAGAAATGCTCGCGGCCTCCGTTACAATCACGGAATCAAAATCACTCGTGCGTTCCCGAATCAGATTTGCAAGAACCTCCGGGCCTAGATCCAGATTGAAGATTCCGCAGCAAGCTCCGCAGGCGGATGTAGATCTCTGGCAGGCGCTTTCCATGTTCCCTCAAAACGATCTGTCAAATCGTCATGCGCCTCGAAGGAATTCCAGCTGCGTTGAGAGTGTAAAACGCATGCAAAGAAAAGCGAATCTTACGAGTGCTGTTGATAAATACAATCTGTCCTCTGTGCTCTCGAACCCAGACCGCTGCATCTTCCATATCTTGAGGTAGAATTCTGTATGGCTGAGGACCGGTTCCCTGAAACAAAACCGACCCACCTTCCGGATCAATGTAGAGGAAGAGCATCCTGCGAAGATAACCCGCTTCCGACAGAATGCTCTCAAAAATATACTGAAAGGTAACTACGTACTGAGCTTCGTCTCCAACGAGCTTTCCTTCCCTGTACAGATTTGCCCAAAGTGCCAGCTTCTCCAGGTTTTCGCGCGAAAGGCTGAGCACGCCTGCCAGACCAGGAAGTGCCGGTTCCATGCGAAGCGCGCTCATTTGCGCGAGAGATTCATGAATCCAGCTCAGCCAGGCATTCACTCCGAAATCAGGAAGAGCCGCGCGAAAGCCGACTGTCTGGCCGCTTCCGAAGACGATGGCTCCTGTAAGATAGACGAATTCCTCAAACGCATGAACCAGAGCAGACAGCATTCCAGGAGCATGGTTTGCGTCTTTGTAGGCGATGAATTCAGAATAGGGTCGCGCAATGGGTGCCGGAAATTCCTCCACAATCCATCTCTCCACGAGTGCAGGCATATCGATCTGAAACCGACGATTGCTTCTATATATACGCGCCATGGGGTTGCCATGGAGAACGTAGTTGGCCCAGGTAAGATCTGCAGGTGGATACGTTCTACGCGCAAATTGCCTGGCCTCGAAAAGAGATTCTCCCAGAGACTTTTCTTCGAAGATGCTGCGATAAAAATGCACCGCGAAATCCAGAGTGTTTTGAGAATCTCGAATTTCCCAGTTGGTGCCAATGAAGTTTGCAATTCCAGCACGCAGAAACGCAGAAGCCACGTCCGATTCGCCAAGAGATCTTTGAACGGAACATCCATTCGCAAACACCAGGTCAGGAGAAAACCCGGCCTTTTCTATTTCGCGCGTGCGAAGGATCTTTCCTCCTGACAGAGGCCATCCACTTTCTCCTGGAGTTCTGGCCGGATCCACATGGCCTGCGTAGTGAACCACATCGCGATCCTTCATCGCATCCAGAAGAGAGAGCTTTGTGATGTCCCGGCCAGACATGAAGCGAATGTCCAGACGTTCCGGATCCACCTCGCTGTTGAGAGCTTCAAACAAACCTTCGCCTTCTCTTCTGGCCCATTCTAGATCTTCCGTTGGATCGCATGCAATCAGCACGCGAAGATTTTCTCTCTCCTCTCTCTGCCGATCTCTCCAGTGTCCTGAAATATTTTTTCCAATGTAAAACTTATCCGCAAGAAAACAGACTCCATCGTGCAGTAGCTCCCAGGGAATTTGCCTGAGTTGCTCATCTGTGTGCAAAAAAAGAAAACCGTTCTCCGCAGATCGAAGCATTTCCTGCACTGCAGAGGGAAAGAACTGAAGGAAGAAAGACTCTCCCATTCTGCGAAGGTTTCCCGTTAGATCAAAAATTCCGTCTCGTTCCTGACCGGTCAGGCTTGTGCCGATTTTGCTCAGCCGTTCAATTTCAAGAAGATATTCCTGAATCAAATCATTGTCCATCATCGAATGAAGGTGGCTCTCTCGAGAAGGCATGCGTCCGCGTAGCACGTTGAAGACGTTTGTCGAATCCACTCGGTCGATGATGATATTCAGGAATTCCATTTTTATTGCCGGTGTTACTTTGCAGTTCGATTCAACCCTGAATGGCAGCCTTCATTTCTCTCACAGCTTCCTCAAGGCCAACCATCACAGATCTACAAATGATGGAATGCCCGATCGAAAACTCATGGATCTTTCCCTGACCCAGACGACGCGCATTCTCTACAGTCAGACCATGCCCTGCATTGATCTCGAGTCCCATCGAATCGCCCGCGTCCGCTGCCTGAAGAATTTCCTCTACAGACACTCGCCCTTCTGCGTAACCACCTGTGTGGATCTCCACCATAGTGGCGCCCAGATCCTTTGCCAGTCTAAGAGCCTTTTCATCCGGCTCTAAAAACAGGCATACGCGAATTCCGAGAGAACGAATCTCAGGAATCAGACGAGCGAGCATGGCCGAGGCAACGCTCAAGTTCATTCCGCCTTCCGTTGTAAGCTCTTCCGGTCTTTCCGGAACAAACGTCACAGCAAAAGGTTTGTACTTACGTAGTATCTCCATGTTCTCTGGCGTGCATGCGATTTCAAGAGTGACCGGAAGGAGTCCACCGGACAGGGCCGCCAGATCCGATTCCTGAATGTGCCTTCTGTCTCCGCGAAGGTGAAGAGTGATTCCGTCCGCACCGCCCGCTCGCGCCAGATCCGCCGCGCGGGTCAGGTCAGGATACGGAGTATGACGCTGCTCTCGCAGAGTGGCCACATGGTCCAGGTTTACAGACAGACGCTTCACAGGGTCAGTAGATCCAGGCGCAACCACCGCGCAAATCTTGATTTTTTTTACGCCCTGCTTTCGATGGCTCCCTGTGGAAAGCAAACAGACAGTGCGATTCGTCATCCAGGGCAGAGTCCAGGGGGTTGGGTTCCGCCAGTTCACTCGCCAGGAGGCCAGAAGCCTGGACATAGAAGGCTTCGTAACCAACAGACCCGATGGAAGCGTAGAATGCCTGGCACGAGGCAGCCGGGAAAGCATGGACCAGTTCCAATCGAAGCTTAAAAAAGGCCCCCCTCTATCCAGAGTAGAATCAATCGTGGCTACTCCAGAAACCACATTTCCAGCAGGAATCAAGGCCGGATTCCAGATCCTGTAAGGCCAAAAAACGGTTATAGAAAGGCCGCTTCCCACCGAAGCAAATAGCAGGCGGCCATGCAAAAACTCAAAACGGTTACTTCCCTCGAATCCATACTAGAAGCCTGGGACCTCTATGCGAATAGAAAGTTCGAGGCGATTGTTTCGCATGAAGAATACTCGCACTCTCCCTCCAAAGATCTGCGCGATCTGGCAAGACTTGGACAGCTCGAGATCGCTCGCAACACCACAGATCCTGAGGGCGAGCTCTTCGCTCCTCTCGTCCAGGCCATGAGGCAATACTGGAAGGGCCACTACAGCGACGCATGCGCCCTCCTGGGTCAGTGGCTCGAAACCAGAGAATATCATACCGCCATGATCCTTGACCGCTTTCTTGAATGCGCGTTTATGTGCGACCAGTACAGACCTGCTTTTCAAATATTGAACAAATTTATAAAAATTCCTTACTACAGAGACAGACTGGCAGATGATATCGTGCGTAGCGCTCACCACGCGGGGCTCGACAAAGAGGCTGTGGGTCTCTATCGTGATCTAGCAGGGTCGATTCGAGACCAGTCGGTTCACCAGAAGGCAGCTCTATCCATGGTCAAGCTGGGCCTCTTTCGCGATGCGGAAAAACTGCTCATCAAGCTCTTTGAAAAGATCACCGGAAAGAAATACGGTTATTCAGAAGATCAGTTTGACGCACTTCGCAGCAAGTACTCAGAGCGAGCCTCCACCATAGAAAAACAAAAACGCGCCTCTTCGGAAGATGTAATGGAACTTGGCCTCGCCTATCTGTTTTCGAGCAGATACGACGAAGCACTTCGCCTGTTTGAAACGTTAAAGAAGAAATCCGCTTCTGCCGCCTAACGATCCGTAAACGAACTAACCTGCCAGGGACAGGAGAGATTTCGCCTCTTCCACTGTGGCCGGCTCCCGGCCAGTGTCTCTAGCCATTCTCACAGCCTTTTCTACCAGATCTCCGTTTGATTTTGCCATTACGTTCGGAGCTACATAGAAGTTATCTTCCAGTCCCACGCGGATGTTTCCGCCCAGTGCCAGAGCGCTTGCAATCATCAACCATTGCACATGACTGATTCCAATGACTTCCCAGATGGAACCTTCCGGAATTTGTTCCGCCATAGCCGCCAGGTTCTTTGCTGTGGCCGGAACTCCACCGAGAACGCCCATAATGAAGGAAAACTGAAGCGGACCTTTGACCAGTCCCATGTCCAGGAACGGACGAATGTTATAGCAATGGCCCACGTCAAAGCATTCAAGTTCTGGCTTCACTCCTGATTTCACCATCGCATCCAGGAAGAATTGAATGGTATCAAACGAGTTCTCAAATACCCAGTTGAACACGAAACCCTTCTTCGTAGAGTTGTACTTTGCATAGTTCATCGAACCCATGTTCAAAGCTCCGATTTCCGGCCGCAATTCTGTAATGTGACGCACGCGCTCTTCTTTTGGCACTTCCACCGCACCTGTGGAAAAGTTGATCAACACTGGACTGCGCTTTCTCACCTCTTTCATGATTTCGCCATACACTTCCACTCTGTGCGATGGACTTCCGTCATCTTCGCGGGCGTGTATGTGGACCACGGATGCCCCCGCTTCATACGCACGGCGCGCCTCTTCTCCAATTTCCGCCGGCGTATAGGGGATCGCCGGGCATTGTTTGCGGGTCGCGGCCACTCCTGTCAATGCACAGGTTACAATTACTTTGCGAGCAAGAATGCTTTCTGGTTCAGTCATGCGGACGTTTTTACGCCGCCCTGTGGCCTTGCACTCACTTATCCATCGAGGGTTTTCGCCCCTTCCGCCAGACCTCACCCTTCGGTCACTCGCCCTGTGACGTTCATTCCCTCCCACGTAGCATTCATTCCGGACGCGTCGCGTGAAATGCTCAATAATGAAGATGTTTTCAAAATAAAACTTGCGCCGCGAAACTCTGCTCGTCGAATCTAATACCCTGAAACGGGAAAAATGGCTCCTGGGAGTCACCTGGCGAAGCCATGCGAACACGGCCCCGATTCGCCCGGAACGATTCAAATTCGCACCACATTCCAGTAGAGTGAAGATCCGAGTCACTTTACTGCGAAATCGCCGCATCCCTTTTCTGTGTGTTGAAGTCTTGAATAGAGAGGCGTTCGGTCGCATAACCAGTGTTTTACGACAAATCCCGGGTTCTTCTTATTTAGCAAAGCGCAAGTCCTGGATTCTGCCTCTCAACCAGAGAACCATGGCAGAGCTTCTTCCTCTGGGCTATAGAGGTCGCTATGAAAAGTTGGAATTGCTTCGCCGCGAAATGTCCATTCGCAAATACAGCGCGTCCACCATGCGATCGTATCTGGCGCTCAACAGAAATTTCCTGATCTATGCGGGCGTCCCTCATCCTGAAATCAGAGATCGACATGTTCAAATGTTTCTGGACTACATGTCCTCCGTGCGATCTGCACGCGCCGCCACTCTCAATCTGGCCATCAGTGCCATTCAGTTTCACTTCAGCCTGTTGAGAGGCACCCGGGCTCCCTTTCATCTTCGCAGACCCACAAAAGACAAAAGGCTTCCCTTTGTACTCAGCACAGGAGAAGTATCGAAGATACTCGCCGCGCCCAAAAATCTCAAACATAGAACCCTTCTGGCTGTCATCTACTCCGCTGGCCTTCGCGTAAGCGAAGCCGCCCGATTGCGAAAAGAAGACGTAGACTTTGAGCGAAGCCTGATCTATATAAGACGCGCGAAAGGCAGAAAAGACCGGTACACCATCCTGTCCAATCGCGCTGGCATTCTGATTGCTGAATACCTGCAAACGATCGCAACAGACCCTCTGTCCAGTCGCTGCCCATATCTATTCGCGGGACGAGAAGATCGCACGCCGGTAGCGGTGCGAACTGTAGAGAAGATCTTCGAAATGGCATTGCGCGATTCGGGAGTGGAACGCCATGCAAGCGTGCACGATCTTCGTCATGCATTCGCGACCCATCTACTGGAACAGGGAACGGATCTACGCTACATTCAGAAGCTGCTCGGCCATGCCAGTTCCAGAACGACCGAAATCTACACCCACGTATCGCGGGCTTCCCTGACTCGAATCCAGAGCCCGTTAGACGCTATTTGATACCATTTAATACCATTGGATGTCATTTCGCTGGACTTCTGCTCTCAACTGCCCGAACAAACCGCCCTGACCTGAACCTGACTCTGAGGATGTTTATGAAACCCAATTGCAACGTGTCTACCGGTCTCACCTCCGGATTTCGTTTATTCGCGACGATGCTATTCGTCTGCCTTCTTGCGATCCCCGCAACCCTCTCTGCCAAAGACTATAAAGCCAAACTCATCGGGAAATGGAATACCATCAGCATGACGGACGGAGACAGTACCCGCAAAATTCCGTCCTCGAAGACCCTCACCTGGGAATTTCTGGAAGATGGCACGCTCATTGTGCGCACTGCATCCGACGGAAAGGAAGATTCAAACACCACTACCTGGAAGCAGAGCGGCGATACCATCCTTCTGGGCAACTCGGGTGGTAAGCCAGACATCATCCACTTTGCCTTCTACGACGATTTTATGGTCCTGTCCCGCCATCCAGACGACAACTTCGTCCTCCAGAAACTGCCAGACTGACCCCACCCCCGACCCCGTTTTATCACGCACTTATAGCACGCATTACCGACGTCTGACGTGCTTATCACGCAATCTTTGCACGCATTACACCCAATACAGATATTTGTAGTTGACCAAAATT
>JAIBBM010000028.1 GCA_019694685.1 Leptospirales bacterium | reverse complement strand
CTTCGCGCGTTGGACCCGCCACGTTCGACCAATCTGCTGCGCGCGACCATTCTTCCAGTTTCGCAAGCGCGTCGCATTCGATCAGGCGGAAGTTAGGCGATCTTTCAAAGTATTCGCTAAGATATCTACAGAATGCACGATCCAGTTCCAGAGCGATGATGGAACGTCCTGATTCTACCAGAGGTCTAGTCAGCGCACCCAGGCCCGGGCCAATCTCAATGATGGTCCGGTTGGGATGAGCAAGGATTGCCTGGGCAATCATCTGAGTTTGAGACGGCTCCACCAGGAAATTCTGGCCTCGCTTCTTGCTGGGCGACGCCTGAAGATGACCGAGAATTTCCCTCACCTCTTTCGCCGTCAGGTCCATGGTTCGAAATATAGGATGCGGGTCTGTGCGCAACCCCGAAGAAGCCCGCGATGAAACCCCGCGCACTCGATGAATCAAACAATCTACCCAGCCAGCCGCCGACAGGCGAAAGGGCCAGCAGACTGACCAGACTGAGTGCTCGAATCACTCTCAGTCGGCGGCCACATTCCACCGGGCGAATCAAAATATACCCGGCAGTCAGCGCAACTCCCAGGGCCGCGAAGAGTGGCAGAGACCAGATGGAATCAAAGTCATTGTACAAAGAATGCGGCCCTGCCCTCTCCGTTAAAAAAATAAAAGCACTCATGATCCACTGAGCCGGCTTCCACGCAATCTCCAGCACCTGCTCTGGTGCGCCCATGCTCTCAAGACCCAGGCCTCCAAACAGAACAGGCAAAGCAAGATCGCTCAATGGCACGGCCACTAGATTGGCCGGCAAAGAAGAAAATGAAAACCCGCCAAACACAAAGATCAAAAGAGGAGTCGTGAAGATTCCAGCGCATGCACTCACAGACACCTGGCCCCAGATCCACGCAGAGGGCCCTTTGAGTCGAAAGAGCGTTAGAAGCGGCGAAGCAAAGTAAAAGATACCGGCCACCGCACCAAAAGACAGAGCGCTAGACAGAGTCGCAAAATCCTCAGGCATCCAGAACAGGAGTAATATGGCCGAATTCAAAAGCAGAGTAGTAGACGTTAAGCGACGATGAAACAGACAGGTGAGAGCGTATACGACTGCGAATGCGAAGGCTCTTGCAAGAGACACAGGAAACCCGAGCAGCCACAAATAGAGGAAACATGGACCAATCGGAAGAAGCGCAGAAATGGGATGCCTGCGACCAAGAAGGAACGAGGCCGGCAGAAAGATCACTCCGTAGATGATCGCCAGATGCATGCCACTTGCCGCAAACACGTGCAGAATCCCGAGTTCACGCGCACTTGTTTTGAGTTCAGAATCCAGAGTCCCCGCCTGGCCAAGCACAAATCCCAGGGAAGCGTCAAGCGTTCGCCCGCGAAAGCGATGACCTAAAGACCTTTCAATGAAAAGCGTCACAGAATCGCGCCATCCCGGAGATCCACACTCTATGGCCAGCACCTGCCAGGGTTCCAAACGCAAGGTGCCCACTGCGCCCAGTCGATGCACGTACGATGCGTACGATTCATTTTTGATTTCACGGGGCATAGCACGGAGCGAGATGCGAGCGTGCACCTTGCATCCCCCGTAGAGCCTTGCTCCTTCAAAATGAACAAGAACTGGAAACGCACTTTTCTCCTCTTCTGCCAGATCTGATATGGAAAACCACTGACGTCTCACTTTCACCTCACGGCCTGTTATGCGAAATTCTGCCACATGCGAAGAAGAAGAAACGCTTTCTTTCACAACCATGGTGACGCGCAAAGCCTCTCTCCTGAAATTGGAATGCGCTGCTGAAGGATCTCTGCTATAGGAAGGCAGAGACGGAAGAGCCGGAATTCCTGCCAGACGAATACAGAAAGAAGCAAACAAAACAGAGGCGACCGCCCAGGACCGAATCCTTTCCGGAAGCAAAATGACTAAAGGCAGTGTGCAGATCGCAAATACCCAGGCAAACTCTGGCAATGGCCGGGGACCTGGAACAACGTCTGAATGCGCTACCTGCCATGCATATGCATGCGCATAGAGATCCGTTGCCAGCGAATCAAAGGAAGAGCGCAAAAGCAAAACACAGAGTGCGAATAGAACCAGAATTGCTTTTGAAACGGTTGCAGATCTGCCCACACAGATGAGTGTGCGGGCAGTTTCATTCGTTCCGCTTACTTCTTCTTTTGCTTTGGCAGAGTGGCAGTCTTCGGTGCAATTCCAACTGCTTCCCTTGCCTTCGAAATGATGGGCATGGCCGCGGCTCTTGCTTTCTCTGCCCCTTTTCGCATCAATGCGGACACTTCTTCGGGGGAAGCCAGGAGCTCTTCGCGCCGCTTGCGATATGGCTGAAACGTATCGAGCACGCGCGCAAGCAGTTCCTTTTTCAAATCGCCATAGCCAGTGCCGGGTGTGCGAAATCGATCTGCAAGAGCCGCCTTTCCCGGTTCATCCAGAAACAAAGAATAGATCTGATAGAGAACAGATTTGTCCGGATCCTTTGGATCATGTACGCCCTGAGAATCCGTCACAATCGACATGACTGCTTTCTTGAGTTCCTTTTCGTCTGCGAAGAAGTAAATCGCATTGCCGTAGCTCTTGCTCATCTTGCGACCGTCTACACCCGGAACCAGAGCAGTCTCATCCAGGATGTCTGGCTCTGGCATCACGAAAACTTCACCGTATCTGGTATTGAAACGATGACAGATATCACGCGTGATTTCCAGATGTTGCTTCTGGTCTTTTCCAACAGGCACCCGGTTGGATCCAAATAACAGTATGTCTGCCGCCATAAGAACGGGATACGTAAACAAGCCAGCGGAAGGAATGATGCCCTGCGCAATTTTATCTTTGTAAGAATGAGCAAGCTCCAGTTGCGAAACTGTGATGCTCGTGGAAAGAAGCCACGCAAGCTCTGTTACTTCATGCACATCGCTTTGAACCCAGAAAGTGCATTTGTCCGGATCAAGACCCAATGCCAGGAAATCCACAGCTGCCTGATGAATCCCTTCCCTCAAAGCAGGACCTTCCTGCACAGTTGTCATTGCATGGTAGCTTGCAATGAAACAAAACAAATCCGCATTCGCCTGATAGTCGATCATTCGCTTCATCATGGAAAAATAGTTCCCGAGATGCAAACGACCGCTCGGCTGGATGCCCGACAAAACTCGCATGATCCGAATTCGCGCGACCAGACAGGGCGAAAAGCATTTTGCAAATGTGCTTTGCACACAGGGCAGAGAAATTAGTCGATGAGCATGGATCTCGGGTTCGCTCTGTTATTCCTGCTGGCCGCAGTCCTCATTGGCGGACTCATCTGGATGCTTTTCAACCTGCGCGACTACGGAATCGACACCACTCCATCCGATCCAATTCGCGGCTACTGCCCGATCTGCGCGGCTGGACTGAGAAAGGGCGAAAAAATCCGCTCGTCTGTGGTAGAAATTGGAAACGTCGAAATACAAACCCGGATCAAGGGCTGCCCGTACTGCCTTGGAGAAAAATCGACCAGAAAACGAACGTGCCCGGTCTGCAAAGCAAACCTGCCCGTAGACCAGCTCATCCTTGCCATTTCGGATCCAAGGGTAGACAAACGCAAGCTGGCCATTCGCGGCTGCAAAACCTGCTATCCCCAGGGATTCTAAATTCATACGTAGTACTGAATAATAATGGCGATTCGATTTCTATGCGCACCCAATGCATTTAAAGAAAGCATCCCGGCGGTAGATGCAGCTCTGGCCATGAAGCGCGGTATTTTACGAGTATTTCCGGATGCAGTCGTAGAATGCATCCCCATCGCGGACGGCGGAGACGGAACCGCAAAAGCACTATCGACTGCAATGCCAGACGCAAAGATCGAGCATGTGACTGTCAAAGATCCACTCGGTAGAATGCGCGATTCACAATTCGTGATTGGAACGCTAAACAAAGTAAGGACAGCGATCGTAGAGATGGCGCTCGCATCCGGTCTTGCACTCGTTACAGAAGAAGAAAGAGACGTTATGCGATCTTCTTCTGCCGGTACAGGTGAACTCATCCGCGCTGCCCTGGACGCGGGAGCCGTGCAAATCCTCATCGGTCTGGGTGGGAGTGCGACGAATGATTGCGGAGCAGGCTTGCTTCAGGAACTGGGCGCGAAGCTTCTGGATTCACACGGCCAGTCCATCGGACCGGGTCCGTCTGGTCTCGAACACCTGACGGCAATGGATCTTTCTACTCTGGACGATCGGCTCGGACCGAATGCGAGCGTGAAACTACTGGTTATGTGCGATGTACAGAGTCCTCTTACCGGAAAAACAGGAGCATCTTTTGTGTTTGGACCTCAAAAAGGCGCGCGCATAGAAGATCTAGAACACCTGGATAAGCTCCTCGAGAAAACTGGCAGATTGCTTGAGAAAGAATGCAATCGATCTTTGATTCACACGCCTGGATCGGGCGCAGCCGGAGGAACAGCAGCCGCGCTTCTTGCCGTTGGGGCGCGACTGACTCCTGGCTTCCAGATGATTTCAGAATTGCTTGGCGTGGAACGCGCCATAAAGCAAAGCGACTACGTTTTCACGGGAGAAGGCAAATTCGATTCACAATCGGAAGAAGGAAAAGGGCCATCTGAGATACTGAAACTGGCGCGCGCGCACAAAAAAGAATGCTTTGTTCTGGCAGGTTCAGTAGAAGGCGACGCGGAGAATGTCTTTCAGATTGCCGGTCCAAACATCAGTCGCGCAGAATCCATGCGAAGAGCATCTGAACTTATAGAAGACACAGCACGCAAAGTGTGCGAGCAAATCCGCACAAGAACCGGCACGGATTCCTAACGTTAGACGGCGACGCCTAGATCTCGCATGGCACGTTTGAACTCTTCGTCGTTGGGTGACTTACCATGCCAGCCTGGCACGTTCTCCATATAGGAAACGCCTTTGCCCAGAACCGTTTTGAAAAGAACCATTTGAGGACCAACGTTTGGATTCTTCCGCAGACGCTCTGCAGCAGAGCCAAGTGCCTCACGAATCTCAGGGATGCTGTGCCCGTTTCTTGTTTCTACCTGCCAGCCAAAAGAACCAAACTTCTTTTCCAGATCGCCCAGGTCGCAGACGTCGCGAGTGAATCCGTCAATCTGGATGCCGTTGTAGTCCATAAACGCAATCACAGGAGCGCGATGATGCACGGCAGCCGTGGCCGCTTCCCAGGTCATACCTTCTCCGCATTCTCCGTCCGAAATGCAGACGAATACATTGTAGTTCTTTTTTTGAACACGCCGACCCAGGGCAAGACCCACCGCCGTCGAAAGTCCCTGGCCAAGAGAGCCAGAGGAATTCTCCATGGCCGGCAGAAACTTGGTAGATGGATGGCCCTGGAAAGGAGAGCCGAGCTTGCGAAAAGTCATGACTTCTTTTTCCGTGAAATAGCCGGACGCGCACATGGCCGCATAGCGAACGGCACATGTGTGACCATTGGAAAGAATCAAACGATCGCGATCCGGCCAGTCCGTGCGCTTTGGATTGTGACGGAAGATTTCTGGATCAAAATAGAGTGAGGCGAAAATATCCGCCATTCCCAGGGGCCCACCTGGATGCCCGCATTTGGCCGCATGAACCATGCGCACAATCAATCTGCGAATTTTGACTGCCTGCTCTGCAATCTGCTGATCCGAAACCATGATTAGACTGAAAATCCTGGGCCGTTAGCCTGTAAACGATTTCGCCAACCTCAAGTATGCCCTCGAAAGAGGCATGACAGGCTCGCGCTACCTGCCAGTTTTGCAGGCATGCAGTCCGATCTGGAGAAGGCGCAGGCTGAAATCATCCGAGTTCAAATAGAAAGGTTCCACCACTTCTACGCAGACTACTTCAAGCGCGAAGAGACGCATGCGATGGTCGAATATTTCTTCGACAGGATCTATGGCCTGGAAAGCGACCGAGAATGGAAGCGTCTTGCACTCACTACATTCCAGACAGTCAAGCACCTGGTCAAAGAAGAAACTCGTGCGAACATAGAGCATCTGATGGAACTCAACGAACTCACAGAGGAACTCGACGCAGATCTGGCCAGACTGCTGATCGATCGCCATGGCGCAGAACACAGATTGTCCGTGAATGAATATAGAGATTTGTACTGCTCTTCCAGTTCTCCAGAAAAACGGCGAAGGCACCTCGAACTTGTACTGGCAAACATGGAATCATTTTATCAGCTCGCACATCGGCCCATCAATGCATACATCATGAAGCCTGCAAGGTTCATGACTAAGATGCTGGGCATTTATCCTCTGTTCAAAACTGTGGAGGAAGGATACTATGCAGTTCTTCCGGTCACAAAAGAATTGTTCGAATCATTCGTGGAAGAAGTATCGCGACGCGAATGGGAGTATCTGAACAGCGCATTCGCAAATGCGCAGACCTGAGAAAGGAATCGATAGATGAATCAGCACAAACCGGAACTCAAAGAATTTGCAGCCCTGTCCAGCGCCGCACTTACGGAATCATTTAATCATGGGTATGCGAAAATAGATGCGCGAGTGCTCCAACTGACGGACGTGCAGCTTGATCGCACGTTCGCAAAAGATTCGGTCGCCGGGGAATGGTCATGTAGACTCTTACTCGGACACCTGGCAGATGCTGAAATTGCATTCAGCCATAGAATGAGACGGGTGGCCGGAGAAGACAAACCCGCGCTCGCAGCATGGGACGAAAATGAATTCATCACGAAGGGTCTATACTCTGCCCTTTCCGCTTCTGATTCTGTGGATTTGATCCGAAGCGTGCGACAATGGACCGGAGCCTGGCTGAGGACTCTTTCACAAGCACAGTTCGACAGAACGGGTCAACATCCACAAAGAGGAGAACAATCGCTGCACACGATCCTTGCCTATGATACATGGCACCTGGAACACCATTGCTGGTTTCTGGATCGAAAGTTAGAACAGATTTACTCGGCAACGTGAGCCTGGAGATCCAGGAAGAATCTTTCGAATTCATCCTGAAACCCCTCGTATTGCTTTTTCAAGACATCCACTGCTTTATGCATCTCAGGATTGAACCTGGATCTTCTGGACATTCCTCGAAGCGCCTGCTCCACTCCTGAGAGTTTGCTGTACCCTACCAACCAGTTTCCGTAAATCATGTACGGCAAGAATCCACGCACTCGTTCTGGAAGCAGTTCCTTTCTTTTCTTTAGTATTTTGTATACCCGTTTAGAGTACGCGGGCAGAGGCTCAGCATGATATTTTTCCCAGCCCGCGGCCAGAAAATGATCATAAAAAACATCAACAATCACAGGTGGCCACTTCCCGAACTCAGGGCGCAGGCGATTCTTGCTCTCTGTCACGACCGGATGACGATCCGTATAAGAATCAATCTTACGGTGAAGAACAATTCCTTTTCTAACGCCTTCTGGAAAATCAGCGAGCTGATTGCCTCGCACAGAATCTGCAATAAAATTGCCGATCATCAAATCCTCGTCCTCTCCGGACAGGTAGATATGTGCAAGGTAATTCATTCCGTCTGATCAATCCAGACGCTTCGACTTTTCTCCAGCAAGCTTTCGAGCTGCACGAAGCGCAGAACTCATGGTCGTGATTTGCGGATTCACAGACAATCCGGTTGGAATCCAGGAAGCGTCCATCACGAAGATGTTTCTATGTCCATAGAGCTCAAAATTCGGATCAATGGCTCCTGTTTTTGGGTCACTGGAAGCCTGAATCGATCCGTGCGGATGAGCAGAACCAATGGGCAAAACTCCAGGCTCAAAACTCCGCGAAAGAACCCAGTCGAACTTTGAACCAGGCACCACCTTGAATTCTTCTAGCATGTCCGTGAACGGAAAGATCAGTTCTGTTGCACCCGCCGCCGCCTGGACTTCCGCAAGCATCTTGAGGCCCAGAAGCATGTTGGTTCCATCTGTTCGCGTGATTTCGTAGTGAACTTTTCTTTTTCCCCAGCTCCATTCCACTTTGCCCTTTGTGGCTCCGTCTGCTCCATCGCGAACCAGAACAATGCCCGCATTGAACTTCGTGTAATCCTTAATATTTCTAAACTGTCTGGCTCCATAAAAAGGCATGATCGCAGAAGTTAGAGTTGGCCGGAAGGGCGCCACCTCCAGCCAGAAACCATAGCCAGTTCCTTTCTGGTTGTGCCCATCCTTGATCACTACAGATTGCGGTGGACCGTGCCACATGTCGATTTTGGAATTGAAGCGTGCGAAGATCGTGCAGGTTGGATGGAGTTTCAAATTTTTACCAACCATTTCATTTCCAAAACCGGATCTCTGCAAAAGTGCCGGACCTTCGAGCGCGCCACAGCTTACAATCACCACCGGCGCTTCAATTTGCATCTCTTCGATGATCTCTTCAGGCGAAGCCTGGTATGGATCTGGAGTGAATTCTGCCGTGACTCGTTTTGTTTTGCCATCGCTGATTTTAACAGCGCGCATGTTGGTCACTACAATGGCGCCCGCGGCAATCGCATCCGGAATGTAGGTCAAAAACATGGACTGCTTTGCGTTGATCGGACAGCCCAGACCGCATCGTCCAAGACCTTTGCAACCGTTGTTGTTGTTCTTGAGCACTTCAGGATGGAGGCCAAGCTTGCGACCACCGCGCATGAGCACTCCATTGTTTCTGTTGATCAATTTCGTGGGGACTTCGTGAACGTTGAGTCTTTTGTGGACCTCTTCTACGTACGAAGAAATCTCTTCTTTTCTTCCGTAACCTGGAAGTCCAAACCTGTCCCGCCATTCGTCTGTTACATACGATGGAGGATACAGAGAAGTCTGCCAGTTGACTGTGGTAGATCCACCCAGAGTTCTGCCCTGCACAATGCTTGCCGTCTGGTTTTCAGTCAGCACGTAGCCTGCATCGCGATAGAGCCTTGCCTGAGACAAAAATTCGTCGTTTGAAAAAATTCCCGGATGAAAGTAACTCCCTTCTTCGATCAGGACCACCTTCCAACCGTTCTTCGCCAGTTCTGCTGCGGTCACAGCACCGCCCGCTCCAGAACCTATGACGACTGCGTCTGCTTTCAGACTCCACTTTCGCCCGAGATCAAATTCTTTGATGATGTCTTTGTGTTCTGCTGGAGTGATGATTTGCTTTTTCACATTCCACCTCCGTAAGGTACCAGATCTCCCTGGATCGCATAACCGGCGTAACGCGGAAGCGCCGGACTGGATGAAAGTAGAAAGAACGTTGTTTGCCTCAGTATATTATAAAGACCTCTCTTCATGATGTTGTCCGACTTCTTCCAGCCGAGCATTCTTGCTTCCCTGTCCGCGCGAGATAGTTTAACCAGCGGAGTCATAGATCCATCCAGCACGATGGCGGCCAGATAAGAAGAAGGAGCTCCTGCCAGTTCGCGCACAATGTCCTTTGTATCCAGAGGCGAAGGATGACCGAACACATAGTCGTCGAGCGCCTGACCCAGATCAAAATCAGGAAAAGGTGAATCCGCAAGGAACACTTCACCTACCGCGTTCATGTTGCGATATTCCTGTGCGCTGATTCCTTTCAGAGAAGGGATGCTGGAGGGGCCGCAGTCTACTCCTGACATAGTCAGAGATGTAAGAGCAAACAGCTTGATCGAACCGCGCAAGAAAGCGGCCCGGGACATCGTGAGCTGGGGAGGATGCATGGTCGTTTCTGCTGGCGGGCCCGAAAATCGTCAAACTCGAACATAGGTTAGAATCGACTTTGACAGTTTATTCGACCGAGCCTAAAGGTGGTTATGAGCAACAAGGAATTTGATTTTGTAGTGTACGGAGCAAGCGGTTTCACCGGCAGGCTCGTGGCCGAGTATCTGGTGCAAAGAGGCATTCGCGGCTGGGCCATGGCGGGAAGAAGCCAGGGCAAACTGGCTGAAGTCAGAGACCTTGTGGGCGCCCCAAAAGATACATCTCTCATAGAAGCAGA
Source organism: Leptospirales bacterium (assembly GCA_019694685.1). Classification (GTDB taxonomy): domain Bacteria; phylum Spirochaetota; class Leptospiria; order Leptospirales; family Leptonemataceae; genus JAEUSB01. The sequence goes on along the minus strand of JAIBBM010000028.1, from coordinate 46,187 downwards.
TGCATCCAATCCATCCTCTTTGAGCGCCATGTGCGATCGCGCGAAGATCATTCTTACAACTGTAGGTCCTTACCAGCTGTATGGCTCAGAACTTGTGGCCGCCTGTGCTGCAAGTGGAACCGATTATCTGGATTTATGCGGGGAACCGGCGTGGATGCGCCATATGATCGACGCTCATGAAGCAGCCGCAATCAAGAGCGGAGCGCGCATTGTTTTTTCAGCGGGATTTGATTCCATTCCATTTGATCTTGGCGTATGGTATTTGCAGCAAGCCGCCATTGCGAAGTTTGGATCCCCTGCACCCAGAGTCAAAGGAAGAGTGCGCAAGATGGCGGGCGGAGCTTCCGGCGGAACCATGGCCAGCATGAAGGCGACTCTGCGTGCATCGATCAAAGACGCAGGCATTCTGGGACTGTTGAAAAATCCATTTGCTCTGACTCCAGGTTTTGAAGGACCTGCACAGCCGGCTGGAATCGTTCCTGAGTACGATTCAGAAGCAGGAGTGTGGGCGGCTCCATTCATGATGGCGCCGATCAATACGAAGAACGTTCATCGCACGAACTTCCTGTTAAAACATCCGTATGGAAAAGACTTCGTGTATGACGAAATGCTCTTAACTACGATCGGCGAAGCGGGGCGTGCCCTCGTGGACGCGGCTGCAAAAGCTGCGTTCTCCGGAAGCGGTCTGAAGCCAGGAGAAGGTCCATCTAAGGAAGAGCGCGAAAGCGGTTTCTATGATGTCATCTTCATTGGACAGTATCCAGACGGAAAGAGAATCCAGGCAGCAGTCAAAGGAGATCGCGATCCAGGCTATGGATCTACAAGCAAAATGATTTCAGAAGCGACTCTGACTCTCCTGGATTTGAAAACTCCTGGAGGAGTGTTCACTCCAGGTGGAATTATGGCGGCTCCTTTGATTGATCGCCTGGTGAAATACGCAGGACTCACTTTTGAAATTGAATCCTAGAAAAAAAGCGAGACGATAGGAACGGTCTCCACCATCCTTTGATCATGGAAACCCGCGCGGCCCAGGGCCGGCGGGTCTATTTTCATTTTGCCAGTTTGCTCTTACGAATGCCGTATAGAAAATAAACTACAAATCCAATCACCATCCAGATAATCAAACGTTCCCAGGTCTCCCAGGGAAGGCTGGCCATCAGGTAGCCGCAAAAGAGCGCTCCTCCCACCGCGACTGCAGGAAGAAAGGGAACGCGGAATGTGCGCTTGATTTCGGGATGACGCACTCGCAGAACCAGAACCGCGCCACACACAATCACAAAGGCGAATAACGTTCCAATGCTCACCAGGTGCCCCACTACATCAATGGGAGTGAGACCTGCACCTACGGCGACAAGAACACCTGTTGCAATCGTTGTGATGTACGGAGTCTTGAACTTTGGATGCACTTTGCTAAACCATTCAGGAAGTAGGCCATCGCGGCTCATAGAGTAGAAAATGCGAGGCTGGCCAAGAAGGAGGACCAGGATCACAGAGGTAAGACCTGCGATGGCAGCAATCTTGATCAAAGGCGCAAGCCATGTGATTCCGGTCGCGTCAATTCCCACAGCGATTGGATCAGGAACGTTTAGCTGTTTGTAGGATACCAGGCCAGTAAGAACTGCGGAGACCAGGATATAGAGAATGGTGCAAATGGCAAGAGAACCCAGAATGCCAATGGGCATATCGCGCTGGGGATTCTTTGATTCCTGCGCGGCAGTGGACACTGCATCAAATCCAATGTATGCGAAGAAAATTACAGCAGCTCCGCGAAACACACCACTCCATCCAAATTCGCCCCAGGTTCCTGTGTTTTCCGGAATGAATGGACTCCAGTTCCCGGGCTTTACGTACATCGCGCCCACGCAGACGAAGATCAAAACGACCGCCACTTTTAGTACTACAATGACTGCATTGGTCCGCGCCGATTCGCGAATCCCGATCACCAGAATGACAGTTGCAAACACAATCACAAGCATGGCGGGAAGATTCATGATGCTGTGCACATGTTGCACTCCACTGAGAGCCTGTTGAATCTCACTGGCAGTGATCACCTGCGCTGCAGGAAGGTTGAGCAGAGTGCGAATCAAATCGTCGTTGAGTAACACCCACTTCCCTTTGAGCAAGACGAGCATGCGTCCAGGTGGTTGAGTCAATTCCGGTGGAATCACAATTCCCAGATCGTTTAGAAAACTTACTACATAGCCGGACCAGCCGATTGCCACAGTTGCAGATGCGAATGAGTACTCTAAAATCAAATCCCAGCCAATGATCCAGGCAACCAGTTCACCCAGAGTAGCGTATGCATACGTGTAAGCGCTTCCTGAAATCGGAAGCATGGATGCAAACTCAGCGTAGCACAAACCTGCGAGGCCGCATGCGGTTCCGGCGATCACAAACGAGAGCACGATTCCAGGGCCAGCGTTGTGTGCGGCAGCCGTTCCGGTGAGAACAAAAATCCCGGCACCAATCACAGCGCCAATTCCGAGGAGCATCAGGTTGACTGGACCGAGGGCGCGGTGAAGAGACTGGTCTCCGCCGAATGCCTCCTTCTGGAGTTCTGACATTGGCTTTCTTCTAAATAGTGCGCTCAATTGGATACCTCGCGCACACAGTTCGCGCGCGAGCATGTCAGGATGCAATCTATTTCTGTGACTGGTAGATCAGCTTCAAACCCCGTAGAGTCAGAAGCGGATCCACCGCTGCAAAAATCTCGGGGACTTCTCTGTGAATCATTGCAGAAAGCCCGCCCGTGGCGATCGCATGATACTTCTTACCCGGATATGTCTTGTGAATCTCTTCCAGAATGCCGCGAAGAAGTCCCACCCAGCCAAAAAAGAATCCTGCTTGAATGGCTGTGCGCGTTGAGTCAGAAATCACACCGCATGCAGGTCTTGAAAACTCAACTGGAAACAACTGCGCAGTGTTGCGAAACAAAGCTTCCATAGAAAGCTTGAGCCCCGGCGCAATGCTTCCACCAAGATACGTTCCCTCGTGAACCACACAGAAGGTGGTCGCCGTACCCAGATCTACAACGATCTGATTTCCAGGGAACATCCTGTCTGCAGCCACTGCGTTTACCAGTCTGTCTGCTCCAATTTCCTCTGGCCTGGGATAATCAATCTTGAGCGGAATGTTGTCGTATCGCACGCGAAGTGGAACGGAACTGAAATAGTCAGCGGCCATTCTCTCTACGATTGGATTGAAAGACGGAACCACAGACGAATACACAAAGCCTTTGATCTGCGAAGATTGAATTCCTGACGATTGAAGAAAACCCAATAGAAAAATACCTAATTCATCCGAAGTGCGATCCCGACGCGTCACTGTCCTCCAGTCTTTCTGGATTTCAACGTCTGCTGTATTTTCGAACAAACCAAAAACTGTATTCGTATTTCCAATATCTACAGCCAGAATGTATTCTTTCATGAACCTACCCTGTATTGTGCCACTTCTCCCAGAAATGCAGGTGTGGCACTTTCTATCTGCGATGCCCTTGCATTGAGTTCCATGACAAAAAGTCGAGCGCACTCGTCACGGTCGAATGGACCTTCCCCTTGCGAGACATCAAAGAGCGCTGCCGGCTGATACACCGAATCAGATGTTTCCGGTGCACTCGTTGCATTGACTCCAACGCCAACGATCACTCGCCTTTCGCGGCCTTTAATTTCTGATTCTACCAGAATGCCCGCTACCTTGCCTTTTCGTGCATTTCTATCAATGATGATGTCGTTTGGTTCCTTGATCCCTAAATTCACAGACGGATTCATTTTCTGCAAAGCCCGAAGCAGAGCCACTCCGGCAAGCAATGGAAGCAACGTCAGGCGATCATCTGAAATCTGTTCTGAATCAAAGCAGAGAATGCCGGATAAAATCAAAGAGCCCTCGGGAGAAACCCACTGCCTTCCATGTCTACCTCTGCCCTGAGTCTGCCGATCTGCGATGACGATTGTTCCGGAAGGAAGATCTTCGCGCAGTAGGAAACTGTTGGTTGAATCAACGCTTTCGAGCCGAATCCATTTTTCTGCATTCGGCTCAAGAGCGATCATTGATTCGACTGATCCTCGCCAACGGCAATCGTGACGGACTGCTTCTTGCCACCACGAACGAATTCGAGTTTGATCTTTCCGCCAATTCCTGCTTTGGCCACTTCTTCTAGAAGCTCGTCCGGCTCGCGAAGCTCTTTGTCATTTGCTTTCAGTAGATAGTCATTGGCTTTCATTCCCGCATCCTCAGCCGCAGAACCTGGAACAACAAATCGAACTACGAGTCCATATTCCTCGCTTACTTTCAAAAACTGTCTCAGGTTCGGTGTAGGAACTCCTACCTGCACTCCCAGAGTAGGTCTTCCAATGACGCGACGCTCTTTGCGCAACTGTTCGATCACGCTTTTGGCTTCATTGATTGGAATAGCAAAACCAATTCCAACGCTTCCGCCCTGACCGCCCGGAGAAATGATAGACTGATTGATTCCAACTACTTCCCCGTAAACGTTAAGAAGTGGTCCGCCCGAGTTTCCCGGATTGATGGAAGTGTCTGTCTGGATGCGAGTGTATTTGGTATTGTCTATGCTTCTGTGCTTCGCAGAAATCACACCCACAGTGAATGTACTTTCCAGGCCAAACGGAGATCCAAGTGCGAATGCAAGTTGACCGGGGGCCACTTTGTCTGAATCGCCAAGAACTGCAGGAACCAGTTTGTCGCTCCCTGGAATTTGAATGACTGCGATGTCGCTTGTTTCATCTCTTCCTATGAGCTTTGCTCTCTCTTTTCTTTGATCCGGAAAAACAACTTCAATCTTTTGTGCGCCAGCCACCACGTGATTGTTGGTAACAATGTAACCCGCTTTGTCTATGACGATGCCGGTGCCCGCACCTTCTTGCTGGCTGTAGAGATCAAACCAGTACCGGGGCGGGACTAGAACTCGAGTGCGAATGAATACAACGGATGGAGATGCTTTCTTAAAAACGTTCATGTAACTCTGCTGCAAGGCGATGGCCGCCTTCTGATCGCTCTCTGGAATTGGATCTGCGCTCGACTGGTGATCCAGGACCATGCTGCGAAAGCCGCTGTAAATCAAAGGACTCAAGAATGCCCCGATGAAAAGAGTAAACAGGATGAGGTTGATCAGCCCGAGACGAGTCAGACGAACAGATTTGAACATGAACCCAGATTGTGCGAAGGGCCCGGGTATCAACCTGAAATTTGCGGGCGTCGTCTTTCTGGAGGAAGCCTTTTCAAATCGCCCAGAGGTGGCTCTTTACCGGCCAGAACAGACAGTACCATAGGACCATAATGCTCCAGCTTCCAGTCCGTAAGTAAATCCAGGCGGGCCAGATCTTCCATTGTAGAAGGGCGCGCTTCCATGATTGCTTCAAGCTGCCTGTTGGATAAAATGATGGAAGGTTCAAATCCGCGATACTCTGCCACATCCTTGCGCCATTTTTTCAAACGAGCCAGAGCAGGATCGGGTGGTTTGCGTTTCTCACGAGGCGAATCTGCATTCGTAATCTGCGGCGATTTGTTGCGCATTTCCAGAATTCGTTCCCCTTCTTTGCGAACAAAATCTGGATGAAGTCCAAAAGTAGACAGCTCGCTGATGCTATCGGGCATTCTTTCTGCTACGTTCAAAAGAGCGTCATTGGAACCAAGACGAAACGGAGCAATGTTATCTTTACGCGCGCGTGATTCGCGAATCTCAAGGAGCGCTTTGAGGAAGCCGCGACCGATCGGGGAAAGTTGAAAGGCACCGGGCACGTGCTTCCATGAATCATGATCATAAATCCTTTCAACTGGATACGATTCCTTGATGATGCGAATCATGTCCTCTGCGAATTCATCCGCAAACCCGAACTTCTCGATTTCGACCTTCATGGCCTTCATGATTTCTTCGAGATAGATGGTGTCGCGATGCGCGTATTCCATTTGCGAAGCAGTGAGCGGTCTTTTCTTCCAATTGGATTTCTGTTCTGTTTTTTCTAGATCGCGGCCTGTGTAATGCTTCACGAGAGACACAAGGGAGCAGCTGACAAAACCGAGCATCCTGCAACCCACCATGATATCGAATAGATTCTCGAACTTGAATTTGCGAAGACGCCGCAACTCTGAAATATCAGAGGCGGCCGTGTGCATTACTTTTACAATGGAAGGGTTTGCGAAGATCTCTGCGAGACCGTCCACTGTGAGATTGGCCAGAGGATCGATGAGATAATTCTTACCGGAAGCGCTGATCTGAATCAAACAGAGTTCAGACTCATATGTATAGAAGCTAGAACTCTCCGTGTCCACAGAAACGTACTGTGACCTGCCCATTACAGAGACTGCCAGATCCAGATCCTGCTGTTTATCAATGAACTGGTAGCCCACAATGCCAGAGTACTGATGAGCGGTCCTCTGTCAAATTTTGATTGGTAAACAAACAAGCCACACGATCCTTGCACATGGCCCTTCGCAACAGAGACCTTGTGCCAGAAAAGCGCGCTCCTGTAAAAAAATCAGTGATCGTGGCGGGTCTAGTGGCAGCGGCCATTCTGGCCTTAATGCTGCGGCTCGTCGTGCATGCTGTGTGGATTTTTCCTCTTCGCGTGGGCACGGCCAGCATGGAGCCTGCCGTAAAAAAAGGACAAACAGTCTACGTTGTGAAGCGCGTAGAACTGCAATTTGGCGATATCATATTGTACAAACACCCGGATAACCCGGACGTTCGGCTCCTGGGAAGAATCACAGGTCTACCCGGAGATGCAATAGAAATGAAAGAAAAGCAACTCTTTAGAAACGGTGCACCAGTCCAGGATGCCTGGCAAATACGCACTCAGACGGGCTATTCTTTACCTGGTTCCGTATTTCCACGCGACTCCTTTGCAGAAAGAAAGATCACTACCGGCAAATACTTTGTGTTATGCGACCTGCGCACGGAGTGCCTGGACTCAAGACTTCTTGGAGAAATCAGCCGCGAGATGATCGTCGGCAGAATTCGACCAGATTGACTCCTTACAGAATCGCAGCCATCTGCGAAGGATCGGAGAAAAATCCATTCAGAGTTTCCCCCGAATATTTTTCGATCAGGAGTTCCGCATAAGCCTCCGTATGCGGACGAAACGCTTGTGACCCGGCAGAGTCCTGGATCATTTCTGATAGAGAAAAAGCAGCATACAAGAGATCGCAGAATTCAGTTCGATGAGAATCCACCCAGAAATCAGACTGCTTTTCGCAATCATTGATCCGCGAAGAAATGAGTGCCAGCGCGCGCGCTGCAAGAGGAAAAGATCCTCCGTTGCGTACGGCCTCTGAAAGCATTTCTTTAAACGCATTGTAAACATTTGGTCTGCCATACGCCTTGAGAGCGTGTTCGCAAAGAAGAGGATGCGTTCCTTCCCAGGTTTCATTGATGATAGCGTCATTGTGCAGACGCGGCAAAATAGAAAAATCGCCCAGGATCCCGTTGCCTCCGAGAACCAGAATGCCTTCGTGAGTCAGATGAGTGGCCAGAACAGTGGAGGCATACTTCAGGAGAGGAGTCAGCATCTTTGAAAGCACATGATCCTTCGCGTTGAGATCGTAATTGCGCATAACGGCAAACTCAACGACAGTCTGCAGCACCTGCATGCGCGCGAGAGTGCGAAGGACTGCTGGAAGTTCAATGATCTTCTTCCCATACGCTGTCCGTTTTTGAGTGTAAGCGCGCACTTCCAGATAAGATCTTCTCCCATGACCCACAGCCCCCGCAGAGACATGCAAACGCGAAGTGTTGATCACATACTTGATGAGGTTTGCCAGTCCGTGTGCCGGACGGCCCAGCTCCGTTGCTTCCACATCTTCGTAGATTGTCTCCACTGTAATTTTGCCTTTAGAGCCAATGATGTCTTTTTTCCTCACCAGCCTGCATCCGTTGAGCGTTCCATCGTCTTTGATTCTACTCACCAGAAATAAGCCGATCGTGGAAGAGTTTTCAATTCGAGCCGTAGTGACCCAGAGATCCCCTGGATTGCTACAAAACCATTTTTCTCCGTTCAAGATCCAGCTACCGTTAGACGCTTTTCTCGCCACAGTGCGATTTGCCGCGACGTTGGATCCTCCCACTCTCTCTGTCACATATTGCCCGGCCATAAAATGTGATCCACTTCCCTGTCTGGCAAGAATGGGGAGATACTTTCTTTTTTGCTCTTCTGTGCCGATTTTTTCGAGCACCAGAATCAGGCCATCTGTCATGGCCAGAGGACAGGCAACTCCGCCTTCGCCATTCATGTTGGTCATGAAAGCAAGCATCATTCTATGATGAAAACTGAACGGAAATTTCCAGTCTGAGTGGTACCCCAGATTCACGATGCCATGTTCAAAGCAAATTCTGCGCGCTTCTCTCTGCTCGTGACTGTAGCGCACTTCGTCTATTCTGTTTCCTGTGGCGTCATACGGCACGATTTCTCCGTATTTTCCTTCTTTATGGCATGCCTCGATCAGATCGTTCAAAACGCCGCCACACAAAGCTCCATATTCTGTAAGATGTTTATGAATCGCGTCCAAATGACCTGCGGCCAGGTCCGCGCCATATCGATTCATCAAATGCACAAAACTGGAGGTTTGCGAATAGAAGTTCCACCCTCGGGTTCCGCTGTAACCAGTCAGGTCAAAAGGGGCGAGTGCTGGATTGGTCATATGGAATTCCTTCCGCAGGCGGGGCCAGGGGCAAGAAATTTACGGGTTTCAGTTGACGAGTTCGTAACCACTCGTTCTTCCTATTCATTTGAATGCAGCTGCCAGACGAAAAGCGACTCGAATTGCGCACGTCGCGTCTGCTCCTGGTGATCGGGCTTGTCTCATACGCGATTTTCTGGGTGATCATAGACAGGCTGGGGATGAGGGATCCGCAGCCGCTTCGCTACATTGCGGTGATGATTCTCATTGCCGCGGCGCTGGCCGCGTCCTTCGTCAGCAATTTCGCAAAAAAGCATCTTCGCAAGCTGGTCATCATTCTGCTCTACGTCATCGCAAGCCATTTCTTCCTACTTCTCTACACGTTCAGACTCGCACCCGTGCAGATGATCGACATGCTGATCTTTCTTTCCGCTGTCACGGCCACATCCACTTTCATCTTTGAATCGCGCGCCGGGCTCCTTTCTTTTTTACTGTTTTCGACTGCGGGCGCAGCTGTGGCAGCCTATGCAGTCAAAGACCCGCTCGTTGACATCTATCAGTTTTTTGCTGCCATCGCGGTGCTCGGATTTGTTGGGTTTATGGCCATGGCTTACCAGATGCGCATGCTGGATAAAATTCGCGGAAGCGAACAGCAACTGCGCAACGCCATTCAGCAATCTCACCGTTACGACTTCATTGTAAACACTTCCCGCGAATTCATGACTCTGATCAATCGCGAATATAAATATGAAGCAGTCAATGATGCTTACTGCGAAGCACATCACAAGCCGCGAGAAATACTCATTGGTAAACCGGTAACAGAAGTCTGGGGTGGAGATCTATTCGAAAGAGTGATCCGCGGTTATCTGGACGAGTGCTTCAAAGGCAACATTGTAAATTATGGAGTTGGATTTGAATTTCCGGCTCTCGGCCCGCGCTTCTTTGATGTAACTTACTATCCCTATCGCGGCGCAGGCGATGAAATCACTCATGCAGTCGTCGTATCCAGAGACCATACTGAAAAGAAAATAGCAGAAGACAGACTGATTCACGAAGCGTCACACGATGCGCTGACAGGATTGCCCAATCGGCATTTGCTCACAGATAGAATTGGACACGCGCTAAAGAAGAAAACACGCGAAGATGATTTTGATTTCGCACTTCTGTTTCTGGACCTGGATCGCTTCAAGATAGTAAACGACACCATGGGACATCTGGCAGGAGACAAACTGATCATTGCTGTGGCGCGCGTTCTTGAGAAATGCACAAGACCAGGAGATACTGTGGGGCGCCTGGGCGGAGATGAATTTGTTCTATTGCTTGAGAATACGAATCTTCAGGGAGCGGAAGCCGTTGCATCACGCATTTTGCGAGAACTCAGCCAGCCTCTCATGCTCGGAGATTCTGAAGTATTCACGGGGGCAAGCATTGGAATTGCACCATACGTTTCCGGTTACGCAAGGTCGGAAGAAATGCTACGCGATGCAGACACTGCGATGTACAGATCCAAGGCACTCGGAAGATCCCGTTATACGATCTTCGACGAAGAAATGCGCTTTGCAATCAAAGAACAACTCACCCTGGAAGCGGAAATGCGTCACGGGCTGGAACGCGGTGAATTTACGGTATATTTCCAGCCCATTTTTAAACTGACGGATGGAACACTGACGGGGTATGAGACTCTACTGAGATGGAAACACTCGCGAAGAGGAGTTCTTGGACCTTCTGTTTTTCTAGCGGTCGCAGAAGAAGCGAACTTGATTGATCCTCTAGGAGAATTCGTATTGCGCGAAGCATGCAGGTTTCTTTCCCGACTTCCAGGGAAAGATACGTTCGTTTCCGTGAATGTAAGCGCCAAACAATTCCAGCGACATGGGATCCTGGAATCAGTCATTCAGTCTCTCGCGGACTTTTCAGCGGAACCTTCGCGTCTCATGCTCGAACTCAAAGAAGCAAGCTTCGCGCGAGGATTCGATGAAGTAGCAAGCATACTGCGCGCGCTCTCGAGACTTGGAGTGAAACTTGCCGTAGATAATTTTGGAACAGGCAATGCTTCTATTGTCAACCTGAAGGGACTGCCCCTGCATATGCTGAAAATAGACGGCTCCTTCGCACGCGGTCTGCCTCACGATGCAAGTGATCGCGCACTTGTAGCGGGAATGATCAGTATCGCGCACAGCCTGGGAATCGTGGCCGGCGCAACCATGGTAGAAACTGCGTCGCAGGAAACACTTCTGCGAAGCCTTGGATGCGACACTGCCCAGGGATTTCACTTCGCAGAACCGGCAGACTCTTCTGCGTGGCTCAGCCAGGCGCGCTAGCGCGTGTAACCAAAAAAGACTGCTTTCTCCACGAAACCGAAATTCTGCCGGGCGCGATCCTTGCTTCTACCATTTGTTAGAATGTCTGAAAGATCGGCGTAGCCTCCCTTCCCTGAGAGCTCTACGAAGAAAGATCGAAAGAAATCAAAACGCAACCCGACCATCGCAGAAACGCCGTATCCCGAAAGATGATACACATTGTTTCTGCCTTCGCCAAAAAGTCTTACGTCGCTACGACAAACTATAGGACCACCACCAATCGAAGAGAGCATGCTCAAGCCATGCTCTCCACTGTCCGACATCCAGATTTGCTGAATGAATCCAACATCCACCTGAAAATAGTTCAGTCCATCCGTATGATCAAATTTCAAAAAGTCCGGAGTGATGTTGATTGGCTCTCCCAGATGCACTCCTTCGTATTGCTTGTACTGCGCGGGAAATAGATAGAGATAGGGGAGAGATTCAAGAGAAGGCTGCAGATGCGCGCGCTGAATCGCAAGAGGATCTATATACCCGTAGATATTGGAAGCCTGTCCGCGCGTGAGAACGTACTTCATGTGATCCTGACCAAATGAAAGAGTAAAGTGATTGGTGATGTATCGCGTGTAGCGAAAGCTAAACTGAGGCACGTCAAATTCGCTTGGACTGAGATAGACTGGCCCGATGTTCTCTGGTTTGTCTTTTGCCACAACGTCTTTTAAAGTGAAACGATACCCCGGTCCGCGAAAGTTGATATCACTCTGAGTGTATGCGTCGCGGTTGTAACCCCACTGAATACTCCATGTTCCTTTTCTCTCATCAATCGAGCGCGGTCCGGGTGGAAGTGGAGAGATGACCGGGTCCAGAGTCAATGGCATGAGAGGAGTTTCCTGAGCGGAAAGAGTGCCGCAAACAACCAGTGACAAAACAGAGCTAAAGAGGATTGCTTTCAAGAGGCCAGGATTCCAGTGGATTGTTGATAAGGAAATCGTTTTCACATTCAATCGTTCCCAGTTTTTCTCTGATTCACTTGCCATATCGAGGATTCTGCCCAAAATTTGGTCGTGCGTCGTATCTTTCAGATCATCGCTGCCGTTACTCTTGCCTGCCCGCTTCATGCTGAGTCGAGTGAGAATGAGATGCAGAGTTACTTCCTTTCAGGCGCAGCTGCAGCTTCTGGAATTCTCGAAGGTGGCGTGATTGCCCCGGCATGGCACGCATATATCCGCGATGTTCCCCGCATCGACCGCGTGCAGTCCCTCATCTTGTTTAGTTCTCTCGATCGCCCTGGCGCCGCGCTCACTACCGAAATTTTCAGACAGGAGTCTCAGACGGACTACAGACATGCAGCCAACCTGCGCCTCCAGGCATACGGCGGAACTCTGGCTCTCTTTGGTCTGGCCGGAGTGCTTGCCACGAAGCCTGTGCCGTCCTGGGATCATCCTGCCGTGCCGGTTCTGGGCGGTGTGTCTGCAGGTATGTCCTTGCGATGGCTCGTTCAGTGGAATAAATATTCTAACGTTATGCGGCAACTATCTAAAAATCAACGTACGACACAGATCGCTCTCCTTGCAGCCGCTCCCTCCGACAGGCTCACTCTGGTTTCCTATTACTTACGCCAGACAGAAAAAAAAACGTTCGCTCGTACGCGAAGGCTGGAGAGTGCATGCGCCTCGGTAGATTTTGCACTGGGGGCCGCGGCATTTTTTTATGCTTATGCTTCCACGAATCCTGCACCCTCGACTTCGGCCTTTTTCTTCGCAGGTCCCGATCGAGCGGGCTTTCAAATCAGATTCTAATGCAACTGCAATCAGAAAGTCTGGATAGACCATACTGGTTCCGTTCAAGTCCCCCATAAAACAATACTCGATTTTGTCGCCCGGCTTTTACTTGACAAAAAAATAGCCGTCATATATGTAGCTATCGTGAATCTGCCTCTCACGTCCATTTCGCCGCCAAGACTCAGACGCATTTCCCTTCTGACAGGAGTTTCGGGTATATACGCCCTCTCTCATTCCTGGATCAGCAGACTGGCCCTCCTTGGGCTTCCCATCACTGTCATGGATTGCGCAGATCGGTTTGATCCATTTGCAATTGCTGAAGAAGCCGCGTCGCAGGATGTAAAACCAGATGTGTTGCTTGAGACCATCACCTGCCAGAAAATCGCAACACCTCTGCAGTTCCTCGGCGCTGCACGTGGAATCCTGAATGCAAGGAGAGGCGGAGTTGCTGTGATTCTTTCTCCGCTTCGCCATTTCCTGGACATAGGGGAAAGCGCGCATGGGCGCGAGCTTCTTCTGGATGGATTTTTGTCGGTTCTTTCAGAGCTGAGCGTTCGCTCACGCCCCGTACTTCTAGTAGAGGCGCAGCAGGACGCACCGCTCTTTCATTCAGCATTCGATCGAATGGCAGCACTTGCTTCTCCCATCTGGCGAATTTTGCCGGACAGCGTGGAGGTAGCAGAGAACAAGAAAACGCAAACCACTCGTTCCGTGGATCGAATGGCACAAAATAATCTCGAAGGGATTTCGCCTGACCGACTGGCTACCGGTTAACTCTCATGCCTGCCAATGAGGCCCACGCGATTTCCACCGAGGGCTTTCACCTGGCGCACAGCTCTTTCGGCCGCGCTCTCTATCTCCGCAGATGTCGCATAACGTGGAAACCAGGCCACTCCACAGGAGAATGTAGCATAGAAATCGCCCTCGCTTGAAGTGTGACGAATCTGCGCGAAGTCGATGCGAATCTCATTGAACACCCGGGCAGCAGTAGCTGCGTCCATGGAGTTCACTATGACACCAAACTCCTCCCCTCCGAGTCTGCCCACGAGGTCCTTACTCCACACTCTCTGCTTGAGTAGACGACCCAGACTCTTTAGAACTGTATCTCCCACCGGGTGACCGTATGTGTCGTTGATCAACTTGAACCTGTCAATGTCTACCATCACAAACGGCAACTCTACTCCTCTTGCTCCTGCCAGCTCCAATTTCATTTCCAGAGAGTCTAGCATCGCCCGATGGTTCAATAGACCGGTCAAGCCATCTCGGAAGTAGAGAGATTTGATGGATCGAGTTGCTTCCACTCTAGAAGCAACGATCAATGCAAGGTAGTCTGGATGGATCGGAAGAGTCAGGCAATCATCGCCGCCCTTTGCAAGAGCCGCCATTTGCCTTGCTGGATCGAGCTCGCTGGACAAAAATACAATGGGAATTCGTTCATACCGCGGATCCTGTCTGAGAACTGTGGCCAGCTCCATTCCCAGGATTTCCGGATAGTAAAGATTCATTAGTATCAATTCCGGATGAAACAAGTCTCCTGCTCGCAGCATTTCAGCCGGATTGGAGACCACATGCGTTTCCATTCCCGCAGCCCCCAGAATCCTGGCAAGGTGCTGCGAGAGCTCACCATCGCTTTCCACGATCAGGATCCGATACGCCTGGACTACAAACGGAGACGTTAGGCGATCCAGCAGAGTAACGAGAGCATCCACGTTCACAGGCTTAGAGAAAAAACCGCTTCCCCCAAACCTTACCGACCGAAGACGCATCTGCATGTCGTCGCTTCCTCCGAGAAACACAACACAGGGAGATGGATTCAAATTGCGCTGAATTTCAGAAATATGCATCTCCGATTCCAGTCGATCCATGGCAGCTACAATGACGGCTGGAACCGACTGAGCCACTGCTTCTCGCAGAGTCTCGAGAGATGCAAATGTGCTTACTCCGTAACCATAGTGGCCGATTTGCTCGGCCAGGTCTCCGCGCGCACGCGCGTCTGCGTCCAGGAGATAAATCAGTCGATTGCTCACCGACTCTCTGCTTCGCTGCCGGGCGTCGGTTTGTCCATGAAAAATGGATCAGTTTCGAATTCTGGCCACGCGCACGAGTCTCCTCTGAACGTCGCGCGCATCCTCCCCCAGCATTTTTTGCACGGAGTCCTGAGCCTCCTCCCACAGTGGAGTGCATTTTTCAAGCATGGTGTAGCCTGCTTTTGTCAATACCAGGGCTTTCTTGCGTCTGTCCTTCTGCGATTCGAATTGAATGAGCTTTCTGTGGACCATGGGCCTGAGGTTTTTAGAAAGAGTCGTGCGATCCATCCCGAGTCCAGAAGCAAGATCATTGATCGTAAGACTTCCATAGCCGGCCAGAACGATCAGCAAGCTGTACTGAGTAGAACGAATTCCGACAGGAGCCAGGGCGCGATCGTACAGGAGAGTAACCGCACGCGCCGCGTTTCTGAAACTGAAGTTGAAGCAGCTCAGCGCGGCGCGTTTGTATTCTGACTGATCAAGCGACTTCCGCTTCACGCGAGGTTTCCCTCCTGCCATGAATCGACATTATCTGGGCAACGCGCTTTGCAAAGTCAAAACGTTCCATATCAGGGTCAGTTTCTACAATCCTCGAAACCAATTCTGTGAGCGCCTCTCCGTGCCTCGCGGGACGTCCGGTTTTCAAATCCACATACGCCAGATCAAACCATACAATGGCATGCACCTTTCCTGTTTCAGGATCTCGCATGATTCCTTCTGGGAACAGACGATGTTTCTCAAATCGCAAAAGCCTGGTCTCGATTTCCACCAGTTGATTGAGTTTAGCCGGGTACAGATACCGAATGGAAGTGTTCTGAACCACCCAGTTCTTCCCCGTCTTCTCGGCGTCCGCATACACATCATACCCGTGGAAATCGCGAAGATGATCCGTGCGCGCGTCAATGAAATGAGAAATGTAGCGTGCATTGTTTAGATGCCCGAAAGCGTCACAATCGTGGAAAGACACCCGGAACGTTGACCTGGGAGTGATTGCCTGAAGTTCCATAAAACCCTCCATCCGACCAATAGGTGGATATACACTCATTTAAGAAGGCAGAACAAACTTGTCCACAAAAAAAGAGTGGATATCCACGTATTTTCAGACTGCCGCAAACTCGCTGTTTTTGAGCCTGTAAAAGCAGCCAGACGCAATCGCCGCGCTTTCGAGCCCATAACTTCGACAATCCGCCCGCCACCGTTCCAGGTCCGAATGATTGGCAAGTAGCCCAAGGGCCTTTTCGTAAAGGACCGTACACAAGAATCGTGCGGCCACTATCATCAAATTCTCTGCCAGACGCTCACGACTGTCTTCGCTCTCTATCATGCGAAAACAATCTACAGATTCCTCCAGCAAACGGAACTGCTCGATCAGAAAAGTCGACGGAGCTCGCACCTGCGAGTACAGGTCCTCCAGGTATTTTCTAAAATTTGCGCCTTCCCCCATACCAGCGGAAATCGCGCCGGTGGCGATGCGAACGTGAATCTGACTGGTTCCTTCGTAGATGGTATTGATTCGTGAATCTCTGAACATTCTGGAGACGTCGTAATCTTCCGTATAACCGGCTCCGCCGTGAATCTGAACGGCGAGATTCCCACACCGATGTCCTTCTTCGGAACAATAATATTTCGCAACCGGCGTAAGAATCGACGCAAGCGTACTCCATGTCTTGATGGTTTCGTCGCGCCGAATGTCGCGATCCTCTACGCCTTCCTTTTCCAGACGAATCTGGTGGTGCTGAAACAAATCGACAATCCGCGCTGTCTCAAAAGCCAGTAGCCGCATTGCATTGACCTCTCTGCGAATTTTCTGAATCATTTCTGCAACTGCCGGAATCTGCGCGATTGGTTTTCCAAACTGAATGCGCGATGACGCATACTTTTCACATTCGAAGTAGGCGCCCGCGCCGCCGCCAGGCCCACCCGCTGCACTTCCCAGTCTCATGAAATTGGTCATGCCTGCCGTGTATCTGGTTAAACCCAGGCCTTCCTCTCCAAGGATCTGTCCGGGCGCATCCTCATAGACCACTTCGCAGGTGGGGGAAGCGTGGATTCCCATCTTACTCTCAATGCCGGCTATCGTTACATCTTCGCTCTTGACCAGGAATACGGAAAGACCTCGCGCACCACCACCCGCTTTTCCAGTGCGTGCCAGGGTCAGAAGAGTGCATGGATAAGGCCCAAGACCGCATCCCTGAGAAATGAACCGCTTGGTGCCATTCAATCGATAGCTACCGTCTTCACTTCTGATTGCAGTCATGCGAACGCTGTTGAGATCGGATCCGTAGTCTGGCTCTGTCAAAGCCATGGCGAATAACGTTTCCCCTGCAGCTGCTTTTGCGGCAAATTGCTCGATCTGCTCTTCCGTTCCGTATCTTGCCACAATTTGCGCAAGGTTCAGTAGAGTGATGGTCATGCAAAAGGAAACGTCCGCACGCGCCAGAAGCATAACAATAAAAGCACCGACCGTTGCTGGTAAGCCAAGGCCACCCGCATGCCTCGAGATAGAATAAGGCATGAGCCCCGTTTCCCTGAATTTTTCATAAACTGAGATTGTCTCGGAAGGAAATACAACGCGGCCATTCTGAAATTGGAGAGCCGCGCGATCCATCGCCTGCGAAACCTGTGATAGTTCTTTGCCGCAAAATTCACCGAGAGACTCCAGGCTCGAACGATAGAGACCAACAGCTTCTTCTACACTCGCCGGAGCCATTTCGAAGCGAGAGTTTCCCGTTTCCAGAAAGCGTCTGTGATCTGCGAAATCGTTTCCCTCCACGGCCTGCACGATGGAATCCCAATCAATCAAATGATTGAAAAAGGTCTGCAAATCGGGATCATCGAGGAAGTAGTTGTTTGCGATCATTCGCCAGAATCGCAACACCCCGGAGGAAGGACGATCAATTCCGAACCCGTCATTCTAGCAGACGAACGTTGTTGCCGTCTCCAAGGATCAAATGAGCGCCGTCAGACGCGGAAAGACGCAGCTGGGTTGTAAACTGTGCTCCTGGCCCGACCCCATCTGTCAAACCAAGGTTTCCATCTCCAGCCAGGGTGTTGACAACCTGTGTGCCAGGGTTTAGCACGCGAACGTAATAGCTTTCCGAAACAAAAAGACTGAAGCCATCGGTAGCCAGACCCAGGATGGAACCAAATCGTGCCGCAGTCCCCGCCGCATCCACGTGACCAGTTCCACTGGAACCAGGAGCTGGCCCCGCGATCGTAGTAACCTGAAGTGTATTGAGGTCCACTTTGCGAATCTTGCTGTTATCAGAAACAAATAGATTCTTACCGTCCGTTGTAATCGCGCCCGGCGCAAATAAACGTGCCGCGTTTCCAATGCCATCATTGTCCAGACTACACCCGTTGCTTCCGGGTAGCGGCCCAACGATCGTCGTTACCTGCTGCGTGGCGAGCGAGACCCGACGAATCTTACAATTGCCGTTTTCCACAACGTAGAGATTTGTGCCATCAGTCGTGATGCCAGTCGGCGCGAAGAAGCGCGCCGCATTCCCCACTCCGTCGGTGTCGCCAAAAGTCGTAGTGCCGGATGACGGTCCCGCAAATGTGCTAACGATGCCAGTGGCAAGATCAATCCGTCTAATTTTGTTATTTGTTCCATCAACGACATAAAGCGCATTGCCAGAGAGAGTTGTCATCTGTGGATCATTAAAGGTGGAAACCGCAGACGAACCGTCTGCGTCTCCGCTGACCACTGCCCCGGCGGCCGGGCCCGCGATGATGGCGACGTCCGCGCTTCGCAAATCTATTTTCTTGATCTTCTTGTTGCCAATGTCTCCGCCAAATGCGAATGAACCATTCGCAGCCCAGGCACCCAGACCAGAGAATTTCGCGGAACTTCCTCGCCCCTCCACATCCCCACCAAGAAATCCACTTCCGGCAAGAGTCACCACGCGCCCCTGAAGATTCAAAGGGCATCCTTGCATGCCTCCACCCATTGCGTATCCTGTACAGGTCAGCAGAAACAACGGGAAGGACGCTATGCTACAGCTTGGATCACCAGAATTGCAGGCGCCAGAGACGCTGCATTGCATTGTTAAAGAAATTATACAAATGAACAGCTTCACCCGGGGCCGTCGCAACATAGGCCTCAGATTAGAAACCGTTAGGCGCCCTCCGTCAACGCGAGGTGCGCGAAATGCTCTTCCACGGGCGCGAGAAGCACCTGACAAAAATCACAATTTCATTGCAGACGTGGCCTCATACTAAAACCTCGCCCACCTGTGAACAAAGCGTCCGTCAAGGCTGTCTGCTTGTTTGTTTTCGTCGCCATTCCTGGCTGCGGTCGATCCGCAGGGGAACCTGCAGTAGTCCAGGGCCAGATGGATCTTTCCAATCACGAACTGCTCGATGGCCAGCGAATCAAACTGGATGGCGCCTGGGAATTCTATCACGGGCAATTCCTGGTCAGCGGACAATTCCCACAACGTACGCTTGATTTTCTTTCTCTTCCGGGCTATTGGAACGAAAGGGGAGCAACAGTCGACGAATACCCGGGCCACGGTTTTGCAACGTATCGCGCGCATCTGCGCCTTCACCCTCGAGACGTTAAGCGACGATTAGCCCTCTACGTGCCGCATGCTTTCACATCGTACCAACTCTACCTGAATGGTGAGCTTGTTTCACAAAGCGGCAAGCCTGGACGTACAGCACAGGAGGCAACTTCCAGGTTTCTTCCACAGGCTGCGTTCTTCCAGAGTCAGAGCCCGGACGTCGAAATTGTAATTCATGTGGCAAACTTCACATCTCTTAAAGGAGGATTCAGACAGAGCATCGAACTAGGAACTGAAAGAGAGATTATGAGCTACAAGCAAATGCTTCTTGCTCAAGACCTGTTTTTGATCGGTGGAATGCTTGTGATTGCGCTGTATCATCTGTATCTCTACTTCCTCAGACGCGGAGAATCGTACGCACTGTGCTTCGCTGGATTTGTGGGAACGTTTCTCCTCTACAGGATTACTACCGGCGAATACTTCATAGGAATGCTCTTTCCTGGGATTCAGCAGCCGGCCGTCATCAAAACATTCTTTTTCTCCTTGTTCACGGCTCCACCATTGTTTGTGACGCTTCTTCTTAGAATTTATCCGGACGAAACGAATCGATTCATTGCACGTATGGCACAGTTAACAGGGGCAGCGCTCGTCTTATCGCTGCTATATCCAGGAACGCAGCTGGCGGAACACCTCCTTTTGCCGGCTGAGATTGTAATCCTTATCGTAGGTGTGTATTGTACTGCGGTGCTTGCCTTTGCATTCGCGCACCGGCGCGAAGGGGCAACTGGATTTCTATTGGGTTTCGCATTCTTCTTTATTACAGTAATCAACGACATACTCTTTGAACGGGATATCATCCAGACAGAAGTGTTTGCTCCCCTGGGTTTGTTCGTTCTTCTCATGGCAGACTCCCTGATGCTTCTGCGCAGATTCGTGAGCCTCATCGACACTGTGGAGAAACAGCAAGCAGCACTCGTTGGGGCGGCAGAACTCAAAGAGAGGCTTACACGGGCGAGATTGCAGACAAAGAGAATGGAATTCGAAATGCTTAAGAAAGCCATACAACCACATTTCTTGAGCAATTCGCTGGCGGCAATCCGTGGCTGGCTACTTGAGAATCCCGAGAAGTCCGCCAATCTACTTGATGATTTCGCGGGCGAAATCGCTCTCATCCAGGCTATGGTCGGTCAGAAAGATGTGCCACTGGCAGATGAAATCCGTCTTTGTAGACTCCATTTGCATGTCATGGAAGCGCGAAGAGAGAAGATCTATTCTTTCCGTGCCCGAGGAATGACGGGCCATGAGCGCGTTCCTCCTATGATCTTTCATACAATGCTCGAAAACGCATTCACTCATCTGGACACAGAGAATGGTTCGCTTCGCTTTTCACTGCGAAAGACTTCCTCGAAATCAACCACTGAGGTCGTGTCTCGCTTTGCATTTGCAGTGAGCAACCATGATGCAGGCTCGATTCGGCAACGTAAGCGCGGAAATGGAATTGGCCTGCGTTATGTTCAGGCCAGGCTCGAAGAGTCCTTCCCCGGGTCCTGGACACTTGAGCAGAAACGATGCAGAAAGGGTTACCTTATCAGGATCAACATCAAGGAGGGTGCGGATGCGAATACTGATCGTTGAAGACGAACCAATCCATGCGCGCTATTTGAGTCATACTCTTAAAGAAATCCCGGCAACCGCGGAAGCAATAGTGCACACACAGAAGACACTCACCGCGGCGGAATGTTACCTGCTCGATCACCCGGTGGATCTTCTTTTCCTGGATCTAAATGTCTACGATGGAGACGGATTCACTCTACTGCAAGGATTCGCGGGCGCGCAGTTTGCCACAATCGTTGTATCCGCACATCCCGAACGAGCCATTGAAGCATTCGAATGCGGTGTTCTGGATTTCCTTCCAAAGCCCATAACAAAGGCACGTCTGCTCACTGCCATCGAACGCTATGAAAAACACCGCTACGATTCCAGGCACACGCTGAAATTCTTTTCCATCTTCGCAGACGGCGTACTCGAAACACTACCTCTTGCGGAAATCTCACACTTTGAAGCGGCAGACAAGCAAGTGATCATTCATCAAAACCACGGTCGCAAGCGAACGTGCACGCGAAAGTTAGGCGACGTTGCGAAAGTTCTTCCGCCGCGTTTCATACGCGTCCACCGCTCTTTCATTGCAGACACCGGCCAGATCAAAACGCTACAGGCCGCCGGCGGCGGACGTTATGATCTGACCATGCAAAGCGGCGTTACAATTCCAGTAAGCCGCTCTGTCTATGCGTCGTTAAAAAAGAATCTGATGCAGTCGTGATCTAAGCGAAACCCGTCGTAGTCGGGTAATCCGCAACATCACCTTTACACATCCTGGAGGGTGTCCCGTTTCCGAGCCGTGGCCCCCCACCGACATCGGTCGCGGTCAGGGTGTAATTATTCCGCTCTGCGCGCAGCTTCTAAATAATCTCAATCTTCTTAGATTGAAATTCCACCGTGTCTCCACGGCGCACTTTCTTTCTTTTCTGAAGTTCTACGCTCCCGTTGAACAAGACCTGTCCGTCCACAATGCACTGGTTGGCCTCCCCTCCAGTTTCCACAAGTCCCAGAAACTTCAAGAGCTGGTTGAGCTGGATGTATTCATGACCTTTGAGTTCGAATTTCATACTCGAAGCAGTGCCAGAATCAAGCTCATTCGCCGCGACAACTCATCTGGTCATACGCAGTTTGGATGCCTGCGCCGTACCCAGACTCTCGACCGCATACTCATGTGTTAGCTGAAATCTTTCTTCACGGGCCGTCCCGGTAAGCTTCAGTGATGTCTTTGCGAGCAAAAGTGAATTGAGAGTGCGTGTAGCAGTTTCCACTACTTCAAAGGCAAAACTATCTTTTTTTGCGCCTTCGAGGGTTTTGAAATGGCTTACCAGTGATTCGAATTCAGCAAACAATTCTTTCAAAATCGCAGCGCGGGAAGATTCCCCTTTCGCTACTAGATCCAGCATTTCCTGGAGATGCGCCCGCAGGCCGCCTGTTTCCGCCATTCCACTCACCACGCCGCCAATCGCCGCGTTTACTTGAATCTGCGTGGTGCCGTCGTAAATATTCGTGATCCTGGCGTCTCTGTACAGACGCGCCACATCATATTCTTCGATGAATCCAGCACCGCCAAATACCTGAATGGCATCATACGCAACGGAGTTTGCCATCTCAGAAATGTAGTACTTTGCCATGGGAGTGATAGTGCTCGCGAGTTTTTCCCACTTGCGTCCAAAATCGTCTTTCTTTGTCTTCTCATCTGAATCAATCGCGCGCAAAGCTTTCCAGTGGTAGCGATCCACTGCACTGGCTGCTTCTACCATCAGGCATCGCATGGCTTTGGATTCGCGCTCCATTCTTCGCAGCATTTTCGCGACTGCAGGAATCTGATCGATTGGTTTTCCAAACTGAATTCGCTCGCTTGCATATTTGCGCGCTTCGTACCAGGCGGCCGTTGCAATGCCTGTCCCCTGCGAAGCTACACTCAGGCGCGCTCCATTGAGCATGCCTATCACATAACGAGAAAGACCATGTCCTTCTTCGCCGATGAGCAGGCCTGGCGCTTTTTCAAAAGCAACTTCGCATGTAGGGGATGCTTTGATTCCCAGTTTCTTTTCAATTCCGGTTACTTCAAAATCTTTACTATCCACAAGGAAGAAAGACAGGCCACGAGCACCGCTATCGGGCGCACCGGTGCGAGCAAGAGCAAGTAGAACCGCGGGGTATTTATTGAGTCCACAGGCCATAGTCTGAAAACGCTTGGTTCCGGTCAGATACCATTTCCCGTCTATTTTTTCAGCGCGCGTACGCACTGACGGTAAGTCGGACCCAAAGTCTGCTTCACTGAGGCCCATGGTGACCGAATAACGTTCGTGAATCAATTTCGGAATCCATTCGTCGCGCATTTCCTTGCTCGCATATGCTTCTAGAATCGCTGCCAGATTCACAGATCCGCATGTAATGCTGAGCGCTCCATCCGCACGATAACTCATTTCCTGACAGAGTGCCTTAAGGACGTTAGGAACACCCAGGCCCCCGTATTTTTTCTGAAACGCGATGGGCCGCAGACCCGCATCATCAAATTTCTCGAATAGTTTTTCAATCTCCGCAGGATGAGTGACCTTCCCGTTTTCGAATTTCAGACCAATGCGATCCATCGGAGCCGCCAGCTGCGAGAGCTCGTTGCCACACATATCGCCATAAGCGTCGAGCATCTGATGGTAGTAAGCAAGAGCCTCTTCGTTCGTGGACGGTGCCATACTCAGACGTTCGTTTCCGGTTGCCTTGTATTCCTGAGCGTCCCTGAACCCGTCTTCGTACAAACCGATCATTTCCTGCCAGTCTACGAAGCGTTCTACATGGTCCTGTAAATCAGGATTGTCTGCGAAATAATTGCTTTGAATCATTCGGCAAAACTGGCGAAGATTGCGCTTGTGAGTATCCTTTTTTTCTGGATCCAGTCCGGGTAAAAAGCACTTGCAGACGAAGCGCTCACAGGGCGAAATCTGCTGGTGGATCAAACAAACGAGCTCCCACCTATTTTGAAAGATCAACGAAAAACGGATGTCGAACATTTGCGGCTTCTTTCCATCTTTCACTACGTAAACGCTGGACTGACGGCCACCGGGTTGTTGTTCCTCGCGGGACACTACGCAATCATGCATACTGTTTTCACAAATCCTGCTTTGACGAAGAGTCCAAAAGGAGATGGACCACCATTAGAATTCTTTAAGGTTTTCTTGTGGTTCTATGTTCTAGGGGCAGTATTCTTAACTGTGACTGCAACTCTCAATGTCCTTTCCGCATACTTCATTCAGAAAAGAATCAATCGTGTTTTTTCTATCATTGTGGCAGGACTCAACTGCGTTCTCTCGATGCAATGCCCGATTGGGATTGGCCTTGGGGTTTTTACGTTCGTTGTTTTGTTCCGCGAATCTGTTCGCGAGCTATATGATGTGGCGGCCAGATGATCCAATCTCCGCGGCTGATTCCTGGCCGCACGAATGCAATCGCGCTGGGGCTCCTATTCCCGACATTGCTGCTCCTTTTGATGTTTGGGCCGGGCACACACGGAATCACATTTGCCGTCGCCACAGTCGCTTTTTCCATCCTCGGTTTCACGGCGTATTGCTTCCTGCATGAAGCAGAACACGAACTTCTTTTCGAATCCCGCTTCCTCAACGATGGCGCAGGAGTGATGCTCGGACTTTTTTTTCCCGCGCCGTTTCATCTTCTCAGACAGGGACATCTGGGTCACCATGCGCGCAATCGTACGGACACGGAAGCGTTTGACCTGTATCATCCAAATAGACCTCGAGAAAAATGGATGCGAAGATTTCAGCTTTATGGTACGCTCACTGGAATCTGGTATCTGGTGGTAGTCCTGTCAAATGTACTCGCATTTACCTGGCCCTTGCCGCTTCTATTTCGACGAACCGATCGCAGTGCCAGGGCTCTGTTGTCTTCATTCAACCCGGAAAAGATTGGAATCGTTCGCCTGGAAGCCTTGCTTGCGCTCCTGTTCCATGGCACCTTACTCTGGTTAAGCGATTCCCCCGGTTTCTATTTGCTGATGTATTTCTTCTCCGGTCTTTTGTGGTCTTCACAGCAATACCTTCATCACTACGGCACTGAGCGTCATCCGGAACGCGGCGCCAGGAATGTGCGGACATGGAAGTTTTTGGATCTGCTCTGGTTGAATCACAATCTGCATCTCACGCATCACCTGAAACCGTCCTTGCCCTGGATTCACCTGAGACTCAACGGACCTCCCGCAACCACGACTATGATGAGTGCCTACTGGCAAATGTGGCGAGGACCTGTAGCGGACGCGAGCACCGTCATGGATGCTACTGAAGGTAGAGTCGTTTGAGACGGATCGTGCGAATGTTACGACGGCATTTTCGTCTCAAAGCAAAAGTGGCCTTGCTCCTGGCTGTTGGAATTCCAGGGCCCTATTTTCTACTACAATACTTTCCCATTCTGCAGGCCACACCCGCGCCTTCTATTTTCCTGGATGGCAAGATTCCGTTCATTCCGGAAACCATGTGGATCTACCAGACCCTTTATCCATGCTTACTGCTCGTCGGGTTTTCGCTCTTTAGAAGACATGATGTGATTCGCTATTCCTGGACTCTTCTTCTGGCAAGCGTCATCGCGGACTTTGTGTTTCTCCTTCATCCCACGTTTGTCCCGCGACCGGACTTTGCACAGGGACTCTATGGAATCTGGACGCAGATAGAAAGACCGATGAACGCCATTCCGTCTCTTCACGCCGCCTTCATCGCAATTTCGTGGAATTACGCAGGGACCAAATCCAGGAGTTCGATGCGACCGGCCCAAGTGCTTTTTTCCGTCTGGATGATTGTGATCCTGATCAGTACGATTGCGACTTCTCAGCACCGATGGTTGGATCTTGCAGTCGGTCTTTTGCTGGGACAATTCTGCTCTCTTCTGATCCGTCGGCCCCACCCGGCGCGGTCTGTACTGATTGTAACGGGGAGCCTGCTTGAACCGTCCGGTTCCATTGCGGGCGCTCTTCTCAGAATGCTTGCACAACGATCTTCGGAAAAGCACGGAATGTTTTCACTCAAGATCAAAGCAGTCATTGGAGAGATTTTTGTCTACGGGATTCTGGAGCGACTCGGCAGGCAACGTTATGCGGCATACATATCAGAATATTTTAAAGGACCGCCATCTCCTCCTGACTTGACCCACTCACTCCTGGAAACCATGCTGCGCAAGGAGGGCATCCCCACAGACCATATAACGGTCGCGCAGGTGTTCGCAAATCCATTTCGAACGGCCCGGCTTCTCCGAAAGCATTCCTGTATATTTCTTTCATCCACGCTTCTGCACGACCAGAGTGAGTTAACAACAGTAGCTTCCGCACTCAAGCGCCCCTGGAATCGAGTCGTGGTGGGGGGCGCTTTGACGGGCAGCCTCCCTACCACCTTCGGTGCCGCTCACATAGATATGCTTGCCCCTGGGTATGGAGAGATTCTAGTTCCGGCCCTTGCACCGTGGATCCAATCTGGATTCAGGAATCATGCATTCGAATCGCTCAGAGTGAGGCGCATTCAATCCATGATACGAGTAGAGGCATTTCCACCTTCCTCGCGAGACCTGGACTTCTTGCCTTCGCCTGACTTTCATGGTCAACCAGAAACAATCTACTACGAATCAGTACGGGGGTGTCCTTATCGCTGCAGCTTCTGCAACTACCCTTACCTGTTTAGCGACGCGAATTTCAGATTCAAGTCAGCAAGAAAGATCTATGACGACTGGATGCAATATGCCGGGTCAGGAGTGCGTACGATCATCAGCCTTGACTCCCTTTTTACGATCCCGCGAAAACGACTCGATCAACTATGCAACTCTCTAATTCGGGCCGGCTCTCCCGTTCGATGGATCTGCTACGTTCGCGCGGATGACATCGATCTGGAAAGAGCGCAAATGATGCGAGAAGCAGGTGCGTTCCAGGTCCATATAGGAATTGAATCCGGTGACGATGCGATTCTAGCCAACATGAACAAAAAAACTAGTGCAGAAGTAAATGCGCGCGCCATCCACAATCTCAGACGCGCCGGCATCACAAGCATTGCCACGTTGATCGTTGGTTTCCCCGGAGAAACGGAACAATCCATTCAGACGACTCTAAATTTCCTGCAACAGAATCCTCCGGACTTTCATTTTCTCGCAGCATTTAGCACGCGGGTACCGGGCGTTCCTGTTCTTTCTGAGGAGAGCAAAAGTCGATTCGGCCTGGTGGTCAACACGGAGCTTGCCACCATGTCACCGTACTGGTCTCATGCAACGATGGACTGCGCGAAGGCCGGAGTGTTTCTGCGAAACGCGACCAAATACCTGATCGAAAATCGAATCTCCCTCGATGCTGCCTTGTTTCACAAGGGTCTTTCTGGCTACGACCCAGCGCACAGGGCGGAGTTGCTGGATTTTCAGGAAGCAGCGATCAGACGTTATACGACGTTGCGTCGCTTCATGGATGCAGTGCACCAGAAGATAGACCATGCTCTTGCTCGAGATATGGCTGCTTTTTTTCAGTAACGGACCATGAGCGCAGATCTTTACGAACATGTGGACAAAGAATGCTTTCGCCTTTACGTGCGATTCATCCGAAGGCACATCCGTTATGCTCCGATTGTCATCGCATTGTATGGATATTCCCTCTTTCAGTGGAAGAAAGCTCGCCCTCTTCGCGCAGGATTCGCATTGGCCCAGGCAGTGGACGACATGTTAGACGGGGACTGGCAAATCCAATCAGACCCGATCGAACTCACACGTTTGTGCGTCCGCGATCCTTCCGCCGTACACGATGATGGGCTAAAACAAATTTGCGTCTATTTGATTCCCTGGATGAAAGAACATGGTCTGCTGGATTCCCTTTCCAGTCTTTTCGAAACGCTCATTCTTGACTGCAAAAGAAGATCCACCCGCGAACAATGGCCCGGCGAAACACTAAAGAACCATCACTTTCGCACATTTGAACTTTCCGCGAAGATTGCACTTGGACTCTGTGAGCTCGAACTTTCACCGGCGGACGCGCGTGGCGTCATTGAAAGCCTGGCCTGGGTATCACCCATGCGCGATCTGCGCGAAGACTTAGAAAAAGGAATCAATAATATTCCCAGCGAAGTAGTGGATACTTCGCGTATGACAGCAAAAGAAGCTCTTTCCAACAGGAGAGTGATCGAATGGATGAAGACGGAATACCAGAGTGCACTCCTGTCGCTGGATCGATCGAATCTGGAGCTCAAAAGAATACAGGACAAAAAAGGTGCCGTGTACTTTAGAATCTTCCATCGACTGGTGAAAAGCTACGCCAGGAAATATCCGCGTAAGTATCCGGAGATCCTCAGTTGCTGACTCGCCCTTTCGTTCAAATCTCCAATGGCCTGAAATGGATGAAGGATCCGTGCTCGCTCCTGGACCTTATGGCTGCCAGACATGGACTCGCCTTCAGACTGGACCTTCCCATTCTGGGCAATTGCCTCATAACGGGAGATCCGGATCTTCTCGCCGCCATCAAGAATCATCCCAACCTCGAGGCCGGAAAGGGAATCCGGGCGCTCCGGAGAATTCTCGGGGACGGGTCTCTGATCACACTGGACGGAGAAGCCCACGCAACCAGACGCGAAATCATTGCGAAACATTTTCGTGCAGATCAATCCCAGGCTGTGGACGCGCTCACAGTGGACGTTATGCGCTCTTTATATGAAGATTTGCCAGACGGAGACTTCAGTGCCTATTCTTTGTTTCATGAAGCATCCTTGCTCGTCATACTTCGCTTTTTGTTCGAGGATCTAACCTTAAAAGAATTGGAGGATCTGAGAAGCGATACTCTGCTTTTTTTGTCTGCTTTTAGCAGCGCCGTGGTTTTATTCGTTCGTCCTCTTCAAATCGACCATATTCTTTTTCCCTGGGGAAGGGCATTGAACCACAGGCGAAATCTGGAAAAGAGCATCCTGAAATTCTCGCGAAGGCAAAACCGGGCGTCCCAGATCTTTGCTGAAATGGAAGAGGCTGGATCCACAAATGAAACCGCCTGCGCTGAAATTCTCACTCTGCTCATGTTCGGCCACGACACCGCGGCAGCTGCGATGTCCTGGACCACATCTCTACTGGCATGCCACCCTGAAGTTCTCGAAAAGACGCGCGAAGATGCAGCCATTCGCAAGAGAAAGCAATCCTCAGTTCAACAGATCTCTTCTCTGCAGTCCGCATCACTCTACAGCGCGGAGGACTTTGTGCACGGCTCGATTCTAGAGAGTCTGCGCCTGAGGCCGGTTGTAATTCACCTGAGTCGCGTGGCGCAAGAAAGGATAGAGCTGGGCGAGTATGCCCTCTTACCCGGTGAGTTCGTACTGCCCTGCCAGTATGTGGCCCACAGAAACGAAAACATTTTTAAGGATGCGACTTCCTTTCTGCCGCAGAGATGGATACCGGACATCGCGAAGCAGGAAGAAACAAAACTGACGAGTGCATTTTTTCCGTTCGGTTTTACAGACAGACTTTGCCCAGGCATGCCTTTCGCGCTCAGGCAAATGCAAATTCAACTCCAAACGGTTTTAGAGTATTCCTGGGCGGCAAAAAAGGACCCGGAACCTCGCAGGCAGATGGTTCTCGTGGTTCCAGAGAGCGGAGGCACCCTGGTCAAACTCAAATAGACGCTCGCACCGGAAGGGCCAGTGCGAGTATCAACATCGTCTAACGTTAGTGAGTAGCTTCTCGGGTCTTCTGACTCGCAAAGTAAACATACTTGCGAGCGCGCATAACGTCCCCGAGTGGTCTGTGTTCTTCGAGAGCGCCCCATGGATCAAACGCGGCTTTGTCTATTTCGTCCTGGAGTTTCTGTACTTCAGGGCCTTCTACCGCTTGCTGAGGTATTGTCAATCTTGCTACAGTCACATAAGGCGATTCCGATTCCGGCCAATCCACAGATGCATCTTCTACTGGAGTTGTTTTCTCATCCACGAAGAATTGCAGCTGGAAATCATGTACGAGTGCACCGGAAGAAACTCTCTTCTGAATGTCTTTGGCCCAGCTCTGGCTTGCATTCGGATCCGGCTTATCACTGGCAGGAAGCATACGCACGCGACAGGCATACGGACCACATTTGATCGGAGCCGCAGTGTAGAATTTCTCAGTCGCAAATCCGGTAAACGGTCTTCCGAATGATTGCTTTGCCTTCTTCATGCGAGCGAGAGCTCCACTGAAACCATATGTCTTGAATAAGTATCCGAGAACAGACAGAGGACCCTGCGCGAGATGCGAAACGAGAGCCACAAATTCTGCACTTTTGGGAGAAGAGAAAGCTGGCAAATTGATCAAAAGAAAATCCTGGCAGTTTGTTTCTGTACCAAGAGCACCGGGACCTTTGAGCCCGCGCACCTTGAGTGCAAAGCCGCGAATATCCGGTTTCGAATCTTCCTGAACTCTCATTCCTCCATTGGATAGACGTACCCATGCGTCGTACTTGCGGGGTTGTGCAAACAGTCCGTGCTTCGCATAAGCCGGGAGATCTCCAAGAACTTCAAACGTTGCGTTTAAACCAAGAAGCTGTTTGCGATGGAGGCCTCGACCATTTCCATACTTTGCTGAGTTCTGTTTCTGAATTTCGATGAAGCGATTTGCGTACTGCGTAAATCTCTGGTCTTCATCCGAAGCAATGTCTTCGCGCCATTCTGTGCTGGGTTGTTTCATGGGCTGAGTAGACAACCCGGCCCCCGCGTAGCAAGCATTACTGCTTGCAGCCGTCGGATTTGATTTCGCGCAGAGCCTGCGCAAAGGCGGCGGGCTCCTCGAAGTTTGGAGAATGCGCGGACTGTTCGAACCAGTAGATTTTCTTCTTTGGCGCCTGCAGATCCTTCTCAAAGCGCACAAGTATTTCAAACGGCGTGTTATAGTCATGACGCCCTGTCATGAAATAGACCGGAACCTTAAAAGACGGAGCCTGAGTGTAGAGGTCCAGGGTAAAGAACTCGCCCCAGACATTTCGCAGAGTGGTGATCATACCCAGGAAGAATCGAACCGAATCCAGAAGAGAGTAGTCCGGCGATTCAGACATGAAACTTCCCATGTAAGAAAATCCGTCTTTGCTGTGCTCCCCATGAAACATACCGCCGCCAAAGTGAGTCAGCCACTTGCGCTGGGTCATCATCTGGCCCAGAGTCTTGTAGGGAGGCTTTCCAATTTCGAGGAGATCGTTGAATGCTTCTTTGTTTTCCTCTATGAGCGCTCTTTTCAATGCGAAGTCGTAAGACACACTTTCGTTTTCCACTGCATTGACCATCTGACCGATTCCAACAAATGCGCAAAAATCTTCTGGATGCCTGTGCGCCGTCACGGCCGCCAGGTACGATCCCCAGGAATGGCCCATGATGTAGATCTTATTGCGGGAAAATCGCTTCTTGAGCAGAGATACCAGTTCATATGTATCGCTCAAATATTGTTCCCTGTTGTAGGAAGCAGAAGGAATGAAAGGAGAATAAGATTTGCCTGCGCCCCTCTGATCCCAGTGAACTACTACAAAATCTTTAACAATCTCCGTATCCATCTTGCGAGACATGAACATTTCCGTCGATCCAGGGCCGCCGTGAATGTATAGCAGAATGGGGTTGTCCTTTTTTTCTCCACGGATCAGAATCCACTGAGAAATGCCGCCTATCGTTACAGATTCAAGAGAACTGATTCCGCCTTCCGGCATTGCGGTCTCTCTTTCCATTTTGCGATCCGTGATTGCCTTGGAGACAAACACGTACACCAGAAGCACGGCAAGCACTGCCGCAATTCCAAGAAAGATCTTCTTTACTGTTTTCATTTTCAATCCTGAACGTAGAGAGTCAATAGGATGCGATGAGAACCGCGTTTGGATTTGAGACGAACCCGGCAGCGAAGAGCGTTAAGCCTGCAGAAGAAGTTCGAAAGGCTCTAACATTTGAACCGCCAGACATGACAACACATGTTCCGGTGGGATCGACTGCAATGGAGTTCGCGCTTGGACCAAATAGCGACTGCGAATTGAGTAGGAGCGTTCCACCGTTTTGAATCGCGTAGCGATTCAAAACGCCCGTTGCGTCCGCTCCGTACAGATTCGCTCCCTGAGAGTCTGCGGCCAGGGAAGTAAGAGTGCCTGCAGAAGGAGTCGTACTCACAAAGCCGGGTGCATTCGTACCATTCAAACGATACGTGAGAATGGTAGTGCTGCCGCCTACGTACAAATAACCGCCGTTAAGCGCTGCACTCGTGGCAACCGCAGGCGCACTGGAGGACGACGCAACTCCTGCCGCGAGCGATGCGGCAGAAAACAACGATATCCCGTGCGGCACAAAAGCGATTCTAGATCCAGTATCTATTGCAATGTTGCCGCTTGCCGGAGCAGGCATTGCAACGCTGCCTGCAGAGGTAAGGCTGCCGTCAGGCATCAGCGCGAAACGGCTTATCATGGAGGAACCGGTTGATACACTGAGAACCTGACCTACTGCGGGATCATAGGCAAGCGCTGTGGGTGATGTAGTAGAGACGAAACCCACCTGGGTGAGGACCCCGGTGGTAGTGTTGATACGGTAGCTTGCGATCTGATTGGCCACGCTCCCGGGCACAAAGAGAAACTGTCCTGTAGAATCAATGGCAGGAATCCCGGGGGAGGCGGGCGCCCACATTGGGGACAAGGGATTGAGCGAGCAAACGAACGGATTAATCGAGTAAACGTAAACGTTACCTGTGTTGCTTGTGACAAATACGAAGCGCGGAATCTTCACTATGGAGGCGGCGATTGCAATCAACCCCCAGTCAATCGACAGCGGGCTTGGCTTTTGTGCACAATCCATGGACAGGGTCGTGAGCAAGCACAGGCAAGTAGAAACGAAGCGCTTCACGGTACCGATCATAGGGCGCGCACTCAGACATTCAAGTAAAACTTGTTGCGCGCATCCCACGGACCATTCTGCTTTTACACATGGCAAAGAAGCAGACAGTTCTTGCTGGAAAACGCAAGCTAGAACTGTCTAACCTGGACAAAATCCTGTATCCAGGGGATGGAATTGTAAAGGCGGAAGTACTTCAGTACTACGTAACCATTGCTCCTTACATGCTGCGCTATGTCCGTGGCAGACCTCTTTCTCTGGTGCGTTTCCCTGACGGCATTGAAGGAGAACAATTCTTCCAGAAGAACAGGCCGGACTGGGTACCTGAATGGCTTCACTCTGTGAAGTTAGGCGACATTGATTACATGCTTGCAGAAGAAGATGCGGCTGTAGTGTTTCTTGCCAACCTCGCAGCACTTGAATTTCACCAGATGCAAATGCGTCCTTCCGTTTCTCAGGATGCAGACTACATGGTGTTTGACCTGGACCCGCCTGAGAATTCCAACTTTGAAATTGTTCGAGATCTGGCGCTGAACCTCCGACCCTACCTGGAATCCCTGGGGTATCATGTGTTTGTAAAAACAACAGGAGGAAAGGGACTGCATCTCATCATGCCTCTCCTTCCCCATTCGTACGACATTGTATTTGAAGCGGCGAAAGCAGCGGCCATAGACTTTGCGAGTCGAAACAAAGGAGTGACTCTCGAAATCAAGAAAGAAAGACGCGCTCAAAACATACTTCTAGACGTGTACAGAAATCGCTCGGGACAGACCATCGTGTCTCCTTTTAGCCTCCGAGGAAAACCGGGAGCGCCCGTATCCATGCCACTCTCCTGGGAAGACCTGGAAAGAGCCAGAAGCCCTCTGGACTATAACTTAAGAAATGCATACGATCTCATTCGCCAGGGAGATCCCTGGGAAGGAATGTACGCGCATACAGCAGTGCCGCATAACGCTCGCGCGAAGCTCGCGCCTGTGACAGCAGAGCTGGAAACGTACAAGAAGAAGAGATCCTTTGACAAAACTCCTGAGCCCGCACCAGCTTCATCTGCCGCAACAGGACAGTCTTTCGTGCTCCATCGCCATCACGCATCGCATCTTCACTACGATCTTCGACTGGAGCAAGATGGGGCTCTCACTTCGTGGGCCGTGCCCAGAGGCCTACCTCCGCGCCCCGGAATCAAAAGACTGGCAGTGCATACGGAGAATCATCCGATTGAGTATCTTACCTTTGAAGGAAAGATACCAAAGGGTCAGTATGGCGCAGGAGAAATGTGGATCTTCGCTCGCGGTCAGTACGAGATTACAAAACAAAAGAAAGATGGATTCTACTTTCGCACTCATGCGGAGGGACTGCACGGCGAATACAGAATGATCCACACGCGCGACAAAGAATGGCTGATGGAACGACTCGACGAAGAGCCACGCCTCGATTTTGAACCAATGCTTGCCACGCAAACGGAAACAGTCCCGTCAGGCGATATGATCTTTGAAGTAAAGTGGGATGGAATTCGCGCGCTCGTGTTCATTGAAGATGGACAAATCACAATTAGAAGCAGAAACGGACGCGATATCACAGCTGCGTTTCCTGAAATTGCGGTGCCGGATTCCTACCATGCATCCTCCGCAGTTCTCGACGGAGAAATTGTATGCCTCGACGGGAGCGGAAGGCCTGTTTTTCAGAACGTTATACGACGACTACAGAACGGAGCGAACAAGAAACTGGAACAGAAATTTCCAGCCTTCATCTATCTGTTCGACGTATTGTCTCTGGACGGAAAAAGAACTTTGAAAGATCCGCTCCATCTCAGACGAGCATGGGTTCAGGATTTGATTCGCTCAGGGGGTGCAGTCCGATTCAGCCAGTCCTATCCAGACGGCCAGGCACTGTTTGATGCAGCAAAGGAACATGGCCTCGAAGGAATCATGGCCAAATCGCCTGACTCTCCCTACGTGCTCGGAAGAAGGTCAACATCCTGGGTCAAGATCAAGGTGCGATCTACCATGGACTGCGTCATCATTGGGTACACGGAAGGAGAAGGAGGTCGGGAAAAACTCGGATCCGTTCATGTGGCAGAGAAAACGGAGAGTGGACTGCATTATGTCGGCAAAGTGGGTTCCGGTTTTAGCGATGAAGACATAAACGATCTCTCTGCACGGCTCGCAACCATGGAAATAGAAAAGCCAACCGTGAAAGTGCCTAAGGTCGAAAAAGGCACCTGGGTAGAAGCGAGTCTCGTCTGCGAAGTGGAATACGCTTCCAAAACACGGGATGGAATGCTACGAGAGCCGGTATTCATTCGGCTCCGGCCAGACCTGTAGCCCCGAACTGGTTTAAACGCTTGCCTGTGCGATTGTGCCTGACGATAATCAGTGTATGCGATCTATATGGAAGGGACACATACGTTTTTCACTCGTTACGATTCCGGTGCGAATCTACAACGCGATTGAGACATCGGAGAGCATCCGCTTCAATCAGCTTCACCGCGAATGCAATGGCAGAGTGGGCTACGACAAGAAATGTAAGAAATGCGAGAAGTCCCTGACTACAGAAGAAATCGTAAAAGGCTACGAGTATGAGCCAGACCAGTATGTAGTCTTCGAAGATTCTGATTTCGAAAAAGTAAAACTGAAAAGTACAAAGGTCATTGAGATAGAAGGATTCGTCGGTGTGGACGAAGTTCATCCTACGCTGTTTGAATCTCCCTACTACGCGGGACCGGACGGAGATGTGGCAGCCAGAAGTTATGCGCTTTTGTGCCAGGCACTCAAAGACGCAGGCAAGGTGGGCGTAGGCAAAGTTGTATTACGTGACAGAGAAGATGTGGTTCTTCTTTCGCCACATGAAAAAGGACTGGCGCTATACAGGCTCCGTTATCCAGCAGAAGTACGCAAAATGGCAGAAGTTCCACAGATAGACAAAGTGGAACCGGCGGACAAAGAGCAGTTGAAGCTGGCGCGCAATCTGGTGGAAAGCATGGCCAGGCCTCTCAGCGACATCGAACTCAAAGACAACTATCGCGGCGCTCTCAAAGAGATGATCGATGCAAAAGTAGCAGGAAAAGAAATCGTTCAGGTGGAAGAAGTAGAAAAGCCGGCCATGGACATCATGACTGCTCTGAAAGCATCCATTGAAAAAGCGGCGGCCATGCGCGGTGGAATGATTCCGGCCAAAGGCGAGAAAAAAGAAAAGGCCCAGGCAAAGGACAAAGCGGAAGGCAAAGAAAAGGCCGCAAAGGCAGTAAAAACCAGGAAAACGAAAGCGGGTTGATCCCATAGCCCGGCCGGCGCGAATCGGCTGTGGCGAACATCATCCAGTTTCCAGGCACTCGCCAGACCGCCCTGCAAAGGGTGCAGTCTTCCTATAGTCTGCGGGATGTTCAAAAGCAATTTGGTATTTCAGAAAAGCTTCTGCGCAAATGGGCGGAGGCCGGTGCGGTAGAAACCGTTCCGGGCAAAGAAGGAGAGATTCGCTTTGGCCTGGGTGCACTGGCCAGATTCCGCAGCATCCGCGAAGAAAGAACCAGAGGAAAAACACTTAAACAAATCGATGAGGAGATGAGAGGCCAACTCGATCTGTTCGCCTCTCGCCCTTCTGGAATTGTTAGGAGTCTCTCAGAGAAGCGCACTCCTTTTGAAGAGGGACTCATTCTGCTCGATCGCGGAGATGCAAGCGCCGCGTCCTTCTTCCAGAAGGCCCTGGAACAGGACGATCATTGCGCGGACGCTCATTGCAATCTTGGAATTCTTGCGTTTGAAAGCGGAGACGTGCCAGGTGCCATGACTGAATTCATACGCGCACTGGAATCAGAGCCCGGACACTTTGAATCTCACTACGATCTTGGAAACCTGTACTTTGACGCAGGCAATCTGCCGCTCGCTCAAATGCATTTTGAAACTGCAGCCAGAATCGAACCGGAATATGCAGATACTTTTTTCAACCTTGGCCTGCTCTATGCAAGGCTTGAGAACTGGAAGAAATCAAAAGAATGCTTTGAACGTTATACGGCATTTGAGGACATAGATCATGGAGAGGCAGTGAAGGAAATCCTCAAGCATCTGGAGCAGCAGACCTGATGCGGTGATCTTGCCCGTAGGTCATTCGCGGACTAGTAAAGTTTAATATTGTTTATGATCCACTTTTCGCGCGCATCAAAGTAGTCCTCGTATTCTTTCATGATCTGTTTGGTCATTTCAGAGGAGAGGAAATCAACCGTGCGAGAGAATTTCATTTTTCTATAAGGCTCAACCCACTCAAGGATGACACCGCCTGGCAATTCCCAGATTTCAGCCCCTTCCATTTTCTTTGGATCTACCGTGGATTTGGTCTTCGCACCGTGCGATTTTTCAATTCTGTCTTGAATTTTCGCGGCGTCAATCAGAGAGAAAGTAACACGCACCTGGAAGAGCTGGCCTTCTTGCTGTTCATAGTCCGCGTCTGTAAGGTCGTGATTTGCGATGCGCAGAACTTCCACAGGAGTGCGATAAAAGTTATAACGATAGAGTACTTCGTTGCGACGAACCAGAATGCTTTTGTTCTTCTCCTCCATGAGGATTTCCACGCGCTCTGTTTGAACAGCGGCAGTGGAAAGATTCTTCAAACGAGTCTTCACTTCTGAGTAGGTTGCCTTCCACGGAATCTCTGCAAATCCGGGCAGTCCAGTTTGGACAGGTGCCGCCGGTTGAGTGGTTGTAGGAGCTGCTTGCGCTACCCGGTTTATGTCTACTTCCCCCGTGCGCTGGTCTCGGATGTTCTCTGTTCCCTGAGCCAGATACTCCGGGAAATCAGGGCTATTTTCCTGAGCCAGCAGAGGAGAGGCAAACAGTAAGATCAAAAGAAGGCGCATATAGTATGATCGGTATGTGGTAGGAACTCCTACATAGTTTCAATCTCCCGGCAAAATGCTGTAAAGCACGCTGTGGTGGGCGTCAAAGGCAATGAAACCGCCCGTGGCATAGTCCGGAACGAATCGAACCGTCTTCATCACCTGAGAATCCGGTCGCAAAGGGACCCCTTTCTTGCGAAGGGCCGCAAACATGGCCTCCGAACTGATTTCGCCCAGCTCCGCTTTGCCGCCGCGAACTCGGATTCGGATGAATCGGGAGCGATCCCCCACGGTAAACCAGGTATTCCGAACCTCCGCATAGCCTGTCTGCTGGTCCACTTTGCTGTAGGAACTCACACTGTACACAGTGCTCAGAGCATACCAGATGTCCCCGTTGGAAAGAAGGACCGGCCCCACGATCCTCACGTCTCCTCCAGGTAGTTTGAGCTGTAGAAGATTCTTCACATCTCCATCCGGAGTAGCGCGCCAGAAACCGTTCCCATCATGAAACACAAACCCTCCCCCTTCATCCGCTACGCCGTGAGAGAAGATGCTGTATTTCACTTTCATGCTGCATGGCTGGCCGCCACATCTCACTGGAACAGGAGTGGCGCGCCAACCGCCCTCTTCTGTTCTTCGCATATAAAAAGCATTGGTTCCGTAATCTTTGCCACCTGGCTTGTCGATTCCCTGGACCATGAGCCAGGCTGTTCCTTTCGGAGAAACGTACAGGCGAGAAGCAGTGCCACCAGTCTGGTAGCCATTGGCGACCTTGCTCAATTGACTCATACTCGCAAGCAAAGTGGACGTTCCTTCTTTCGAAACAGCGATGAACGCGTTATCGTGATCTACATTCGCTCCAATGTACAGAGTGCCCGCTTCATCCACTCGCAGAGTGTGCACTGAAGAAGACTCCGCGAAGAACATGTCGATTTTCTCTTTGGAGAGCTGCGCGATCATAGACTGAACTGCACGTCTGCTCCACGAGAGTTTTTCGGGAGCTCCGAAGTTTTTGATTCGATGAATGAATTGAGCGCGATCTGTCGAGCCAAACACGCCCAGACTCGATTCAGTCACATACATACTGCCATCTTTGTCTCTCGCAGACATCACCAGATCGTAGTCATCCGCGCTCATAACGGAGAAGCGCATGCCACCCTGAATCGAAAAAGGAACTGGCTTGAGTTCAGCTGATTGTGCAGTCACTACACCGCTTACAAATTGATCCGACATGGGCCCGGTTTGCTGGAATATAGAAGTGGCAGGTTGTCCTTCTGCAGGCTTCGCGGGCTCTATCTTTGCCACAATGGAAATCTTCTCGAAAGCCGGAGCGACTTCCTTCGCAAGTACTTTGAACGCAGCTGCGTTTTCAGCAACTACGAACACTGCCTGCAATCGATCCTCCACCGAAAATACGTAGTACATAACATACCAGGTGTCAGTAGCACCTTTCGTAACTTTCGCCTGCGCTGAAAAGGGAACTCCGGATGCTGTTTTTCCGGATGCGATCTTCTGCGGACTGATGCTCAACAGAGTACGCCCCTCTGTATGTTGTTTCATTAAACGCTCGAGATAGACATCTCCCGAAAGACCTGGAGCAGCGGACGCAAGAATTACAATGCCTCCTTTTCCCGGAGCTTCGAACATGGCATACGACTCTTTCTCGGTCTTTTTCCACTGACCTTCTACCGGAATCGAAATGCGATCATAGGCGATAGGATCTGCGTGAAGAATGGAGACTGTCAGAAAGCAAGTGACGATCAAAGAGAGGCGCATGCCTGATGGAACCAGGCGCGCGCAGCGAACGCAACAGAAAAAACTGACTAAAATTCGTCGTTTTCGAGCGGCCTGCGTTTCAACGCATTCCCGGATTTACGTCCAGGTCCATCATGAGGATGCTCTACCTGATCAATCCGATAGCCGGCATACACGAGCAGGATGAGCATATCTGGCAGAACAAAGAGGAACGTCATCTCGTGGAAAACGCCCCAGCAAGTCAGGTTGATAGAGGCAATGGTGACACTGAGGCCTACGAAAAACGGAAGCTCCGCGGAAAGAATCTTAAAGAGCATCCCCTCTTCCCCACCGCGGTCCAGTGCGAAATCTTTGAAAGAAGGCCAGGCGATATGAAGTACAAATACAAACAGAGCAGACTGAAAGAAATAGTTGGGAACACCCGCCTCTGCGTGGTCCGGAACATCTGCCACCACATTCTCTGAAAAAAGCCCACCGAGCAATGTGAGAAGCCAGGCCGCGACAATGCCTGCAGCAAGCGCTGCAATCGCCATGGCCAGATCATCTTTCCCTGCCAGTTTCTGGAGGCGATCCGGTATGATGCGAATGAAGTCCAGAAGCTCTTCGCGAGTGTAGGACTCCTTCTGCCTCATGAGGTCTGCCCAGTACTGCACGACCAGGACAACGCCCATCAAGATGGAGAACAAAATGACCCAGACAATAATTTCCATGCGCTCTATTTCTTCATTTCGGCCAATTCTGCGAATCGATCCTTATTTTCCTGTCCGGGGTACGAAGGGAAGGCCTTTACGTCGCGAATTTCCACGCTCTTGAATGAACTCTTGTGCATGGTGCTTACAAATACGCCAGGGGCGATTTCGCTCCAATCGTCAAAAGAAAAACCAATTCCTTTGAGAGGAAGGACGCTCACCCACAATCTCCATTCCACAGGCCGACCGTTGGCATCCACTTTCACTGCATACGTATCTCCGGGTGTAACTCCGCCGCTTTCATAGTGAACCAGAAGCTCCCCGGATTCTGTGCGACCGAGAATGGCGCCAGGAGATCTCATCTGAACAAACGGATTGAACCAGTAGAAATCGTTGATATGAAAAGATACTGCCTGTGTGTGAGCCTTCTCTGCTTCTGGCCCTGAGATCTTAACGCGATTCTTTTGTACTACGTAGTTTCCAAGGCTGTCATACTGAACTACAAATTGATTGGATCCGGCAGCATACGACACTTCCACAAAACCGCGCTTCAAATCGCGAAAATGGGAACGCCCCGCTGGAACGAAATAGAATGAAACCGCACCCAGCTTCTCGAATGCTGTCTTGCCAATGGATGCCTCAATGGCACGCGCAATGTCTTCTCCAGTGCCCACCGACTCCGGTGGAGACTTCCGCCAGGAAATCAGTACCCAGGTGGCAAGAATGACCAGAACACTTGCCAGGGCGAAGATGCCTTTCTTTGATTTAATGATTCGAGGGATTCTGATGAACTTGATCTGGCAGTTGTGCCGGAAGACGCAATAAAAAACTTCAGGCCTGGTCTTCCATTCTTTCTACCAGCCGGTTGTAGTCTCTGTGAAGCATAACCAGGCTGTCTGCAAAATCCTGGATATTGAAATCGAACGATTTCCCTTCTCGCGTTGTGACTCGAACCACATGGGGAACGGTGGTCTTATGCACGTCAAAGTCCGGCAGCAACTCAAGAGATTCCAGAAGAAGAGCGCGCGCCTGCGAAGGTGTCAATTCGTCGTAGCGACGAAGCTTTCCTGAAAGCGCGTGAAAAAGAACCAGGGAAAGGGAGCGAGGATCGCTCACGGCATCACTTCACGCAGCGAACGTAGAGGGGTACGGATACCTTATTGTAGGAAGTCTTATCTCCAAATGTGCTGTCTGCGAAGCTGATTCCGTATGCCTCTGAATAGTCGCTCTTGTTGGGGTTAGTCTCACGAGACCAGAAATACTTATCATCCGGAGTCTGTGTAAATAGCAGGATGAGGCTGGACCTGCTCAGAGAACTGGTCATTGCCTGGAGCTCCGCTACAGTTGGCAGCCTCCAGCCTGTAATAGAAGAAACAGAATAGGTAGAGCAGGCTGCAAATGCAGGACCAGAACTCGCATTGAGTGCCGCATCATGGCAGGAATTGGCTACGGTGCAATACGCAAGGCTCTGAGCACCGTAGGTGCTGGAAGATCCGGTTCCAGCGCAGTTGTTCAGTGCCGCATTCCAGACCTGGCCGTAAGCGCATTTGGCGATGGTGTAACCACCCGGAGCGGATACAGTTCCATTCCCGTTGTCTCTGAAAGTGGCCAGAACCAGCAAAGTGGCAAAATCAAGGCTGTCATCAGAGGACTTCTTGCAGGAAACAAGAGAGGATACAGCGAGAAGTGCAATCAATAGAACGGCTGGCAAACGCATGAATTTCCTCATCATATATATTAGACGATTAGAGCGAGCGATTTTGCTCATTTTCTTCCAAAAATCCGGTCCAGAGCATCGCCCGCATGATACGAGGATCGGACAAGAGGACCCGCTTCGACATGAATAAATCCGGCGGCCAGAGCATGATCTTTCAGAGAATCAAACACTTCAGGCGCCACAAATTCTTTCAGAGGAGCATGAGCACTCGACGGTTGCAGATATTGCCCGATGGTCAGAAGCTGAGTGCCGGCCGCTTTGAGGTCGGAAATGACCTGCTTGACTTCTGAGATTTCCTCCCCCAGGCCCAGGATGATCCCGCTTTTGGCCAGAAAGCCTTGCTGTGCGCTCATTCTCAAAACATCCAGGGAAACCTGGTAATTCGACTGCGGGCATATGGATTTGTACAGTGTAGGAACTGTTTCCACGTTATGATTGATGATGTCCGGCTTTTCGTTCCAGATTCGTTCGAGGTTTTCGCGCTTTCCTTTGAAATCAGGAATCAATACTTCCAGGGTGGTTTCTGGATTCAGTGCCCGGGTGGCGGCAATGACTGCTGCAAAGTGAGTGGATCCACAATCAGCCAGATCGTCCCGGTCTACGGAAGTGATCACTGCATGTCTCAGCTTCATTTCCTGGATGGCCTGCGCAATCCGCTGTGGCTCAGCCGCATCCAGGGGCATTGGTTTTGCAGTGCGAATGTCACAGAAACCACAGCTACGGGTGCATTTATCGCCCATGATCATGAATGTGGCTGTTCCCTGAGACCAGCAATGTCCGAGGTTCGGACAGGACGCCTCTTCGCACACTGTCACCAGCCTCTGGCGAGTGAGCACTTCTCGGACTGCCCTGGCACTGGTTGAATCCGGGGTACCCATCTTCAGCCGCACCTTCATCCACTCCGGCGGAGCGGGCGGGATCGTTTCAGGATAACGCATCAGGTTCAGAGAAACGATTCTGCGGCCCCGGTCGACGAAAAATTGCCTTGTCAGCTTTCTTCTGCCCCCGTTTGATCCCCCCGACATGACATCTCAAAAACAGCCATTCAGCCTGCTACGAGCCATTGGCCTGGGCGATCTTGCCGGCCAGGGTTTCCGCGTACAATTTTCATTCTGGTCCATGGTAGCCATGACATTCTTCCTGTTTGGCGACCAGAATCTCGCATCCCCGAACCTCTCGAGGATCGGAGCCGCATTCGGAATTACAGATGAGGCGGAATATCGTGCGAAGATCGCAGGGCATGCGTCGCTCTATTTCTTTGTCATCGGCGGGATTGCTTCTATTCTCGTTGGAGCCTTCACAGACATCTGGAATCGCAAGCTTCTATTGTTCGGCACTGTGTTCGCAGGTGAGCTTGCGTGCTTCTTCACGGCCTTCGCGCCCAACTACACGACGTACATCGTTCTTAGAACGTTAACCGGCATTGGTCTGGGTGGAATCTTCCCCATTATTTTCTCTTTGCTCGGGGATCATTTCAAACCTGAAAACAGATCGAGCGCCTCTGGCTGGCTGGCTCTTGCGATGGGTCTTGGAATTGGAGTCGGACAAATTCTAGGAGGAATGCTCGCGACAGCGACTGTATTTGGTTTAGAAGGATGGCGCGCAAGTTTCGCGATTATGGCCGGACCATGCTTCCCTCTTTTATTCCTGTATCTTGCCATCGGCGAAACTCCAAAACGCGGCGGAGCAGAAAACGTACATGAAACAACAGGAGAAGAACCAAAACATTCTCTTGGACTCTCCGATTTCAAACGAATTGCAAGCAGCAAGACAAACATCCTGGCCATTCTTCAGGGAATTCCAGGGTGCGTTCCGTGGGGCCTCATCTTCTTTTTTCTCGTAGACTACTATGAAAAATCAAAAGGGTTCAAACCATCTGACGGCGTTCTTCTGACTACTGTGTTTGGAGGCGTTCTGATCTTTGGTGGATTCATTGGAGGGTTTGTTGGTCGAGCAGTTTACAATTGGAAGAAAGCAGCGCTGCCAGTATTCTGTGCTGCTTGCGTTCTACTTGGAATTGTTCCCATGAT
The DNA here is from genome assembly GCA_019694685.1 of Leptospirales bacterium. Classification (GTDB taxonomy): domain Bacteria; phylum Spirochaetota; class Leptospiria; order Leptospirales; family Leptonemataceae; genus JAEUSB01. The sequence goes on along the minus strand of JAIBBM010000028.1, from coordinate 2,506 downwards.
CTACATTCTCAACTTCCAGGGAAATTCTATGCTCTACCCTATGATCGCGGCGGCGCTTGGCGGAATTGTGATTCCTCAGGCAGGCCCGAACATTCGCAGTATCCTGGTAAATACAAACCTTCCAGAAAATCGCGGATCGATCTTTGGAGTGTTCAACTTCGCAGATGATCTGGGCAAAGGACTTGGACCTTTTGTGGTCGGTGAAATTCTAAGGCTGGTCGGAAGCGACTCTCTTGCATACAATCTCGCCATTTATTGCTGGATTCCGTGCGCGATCGGATGGCTTCTGATGGCTTTCACTATGGAAGCAGATGAAAAGAAAGTAGAAGACACTCTGATTGCAAGGGGCGCGAAAAGATAATCGGGAAACATAGCGGTGAAAACAGCAGTCTACCCCGGATCGTTTGATCCTTTTACAAACGGACACCTGGACCTGGTTCAGAGAGCCTCGCAGCTCTTTGACCGGGTGATCGTAAGCGTTGCCATCAATTCATCCAAGAATTCATTTTTCACAGTGGAAGAGAGGATGGCGATTCTACGCGAAGTTCTCGCATCCATGCCAGGCGTGGAAGTGGCCAGCTTCGAAGGACTGCTTGTCGATTATTGTAGAACGGTTGGCGCGCGAGCCATTGTGCGTGGCCTTCGAGCTGTTACAGACTTTGACTACGAATACGCCATCTTTCAACTCAACCACGACTTAAACGCAGAAGTGGAAACGGTGTTTCTACTGGCCGCAAAAGAATACTCCTTTGTTTCAAGCACCCTCATCAAAGAAGTGGCGCGTTACGGAAGAAGTGTAGAACAACACGCGCCTCCTGCAGTCAGCCGGGCACTCCTTCGCAAGTTCGGTCATGCAAAATAGAAATCTGGACAGCGTTCTCGAGATCCCTGCACCCGAGTTCATTGTATTTCGCGCGCAAACGGCGGGCCCGATGGCACGCTTCATGGCCGTGTTTCTCGATCACGCCATCATCTTCCTTCTGCTTGGAATCACTGCATTTTTCGCGGCCATATTTGCAGCCTTCGAGCTTGCAGGAACAAAGAGCGCCGGATTTTCCACATTTCTTTTGCTGATTGCATTTTTCTTTCTCCAATGGTTCTACTTCTTCGCATTCGAATGGCTGAACAAAGGAAGGACTCCAGGCAAAATGGCTCTTGGCCTTCGAGTGATTTCCATTGATGGAACTGCTGTGGATGTAGTGCAGATCTTGATTCGAAACATGTTGCGCATCGCAGACATGTTCCCATTCAAATTTCTGGTATGGCTCCTATATCTTCCCACCTATACGATCGGACTCATTTCCAGCGTTATGAGTGCTCCTAGATTTCGCAGACTGGGCGATCTGGCGGCCGGAACCATTGTGATTCGCGAAATTCCAACTGAAAAAGAAAAAGCAATCACAGTACGCGTGCCGGAAGATCTGGTGAGAAAAATCTCTTTTAGAATTCTACCTTCCGCCACCCTGGTGCAGGCGTTACACGACTTTGCAAGCAGGTACGAGAAAATGCACCCGGCTCGAAGAATGGAGATCGCAGACAGAGTCAGACCTGGACTGGAATGGCTTGCAGGACACCAGGAATGCACTTCCGAACAGCTTCTACTTGCCTGCCACAGAAAACTTACGGAAGACTAAAACTCGAAGATGACGCCTGCGATTTTCATAGAACAGCGTAGCAAGGATTGGGATGATCTGGAAAAGATGCTTCCGGATCTGGAAAGAAAGTTTCGCCTGCCCGTGCGCGAGATTCTGAAATTTGCACGATTGTATCGCGCAGTGAGTACAGACCTGAGCGTGGCCCAGGCATTCAGGCTTTCGCGCATGCAACAGGCCAGACTCGAAGGCCTCGTGAGTCGTGGTCACTCAGTCCTGTATTCTATCCCGCGAAGAAAGCTCACGGATGTAAGAAGATATATTTTTGAAACAGTTCCGGCTGCGATCCGCAAAGATGTCTATGTGCGAATCTGCCTCCTGGTTTTCTATGTTCCTTTTTTTCTGTGCGCTGGAATGGCGTATGTATCCAGACCCTTTGCCGCTCAGGTGGTTGGAGAAGCAGTTCTGGAAGAATACCATGACATGCACGAGGGAGAACGCGGAGACATAAAGTTAGGCGATCTTGTAGGGGCAAGCGGCTTCTACATTGCAAACAATATCGGCTTGAATTTGATCACGTTTGGCCTGGGAGCGCTTGTTGGGATTGGCTCCTTGTTCTTCACTCTTTACAATGCAGTGTTTCTAGGAACGATCATTGGCTATCTCATGTCCACACCTGCGAGAGATCACATAGTCTCGTGGGCTGCCGCGCACGCTCCCTTTGAACTCACTGCGATCGGTCTGTCCGCAGCTGCAGGAGTACGAATTGGATTTTGCCTCATTGCACCGGGTGCAAGGTCAAGACTTCTGGCAATTCGCGAGGAATCTTTGACTGCGATGCCAGCGCTCTATAGCGCGGCCATGCTTACTTTCTTCGCCGCATTCATCGAGGCGTTCCTTGGTCCCTGGAATCC
>JAIBBM010000002.1 GCA_019694685.1 Leptospirales bacterium | reverse complement strand
TGGATCTACTTCGCGCGCTTTCGCACGTCTTGCACGGAGTGGAAAGACCAGAGTTTGTGGGCCTCCCTCCCACAGACATTGCGCGATTGAAAGAGGCATTTGCTTCCGCTGATCCTGCTCGCATTCAAGTGATCTTTGATGCGGTTCACAATATCATGACTCGCGCACAAACTTTGCGCCTTGAAAACTCGTATGAGACTCGCGTCCTGATCGAGATGGAGCTTCTTCGTTTGCATGAGAAGCTTGGCCGTCCGTCTCTGTCCTTTGTACTGAGGCGACTGGATCGCCTGGCCAATGCAATTGATCAGGGAATTCCTTTCTCAACAGAAGATGAGATTCAAAAGACATTCCTGGGCACTATGGTCGATCCTTCCACCGTACCCGTTCTGGAGCAATGAGATGGTCATGAATTTTAGCGAGATGTTCAAGAACCTCGGGCAGATGAAAGCACGTGCGGAAGAACTGCAGACAAAAATGGCGCGGCTTCAAATCACCGGGGAAGCGGGAGCGGGCATGGTTCGCGTAACCGTCAACGGAGAAGGGACCGTACTTAAAATTCAAATTGAACCTAATCTGCTCAACCCGAAAGACAAAGAAATGCTAGAAGAGCTGGTCATCTCCGCGACCAACGAAGCTGTGAAGAAATCCCGCGAGGCCATGGCGCACGAAATGAAGAGTCTGACAGGCGGCATTCCTGGTCTCGATGAAATGTTTCGCCAGGGATCCTGATGCTTTTTCCGTCGTTAGAAAATGCGGCGCGTTTACTTTCTTCTTTGCCGGGCATAGGTTCGCGCAGTGCACTTCGCATTGCATTTCATTTGATAAGATCGGATTCTGACAAGTCAGAAGATCTGGCGGAAGCACTCATTCGATTGAAGAAAGAAGTCCGTTTCTGTTCTCTTTGCGGTGGTCTTTCAGACGCAGATCTCTGTCCGATTTGCAGGGATGAAACGCGCGACCGCAGCCAGCTTTGTATTGTGGAAGAACCGGGAGATGTATACGCGATTGAGAAGACGGGTGAGTTCAAAGGCCTCTACCACGTTCTCATGGGGGCAATATCACCGTTAGACGGCATTGGTCCTGGAGATTTGCGAATTTCCGAGCTTGAGTCCAGGATTGCCTCCGATGACAGGATCAACGAAGTGCTTCTGGCAACCAATCCCACCCTGGAAGGAGACGTAACTGCAGACTACATCGCCAACGCGCTCACCGGTCGCAATTTGAACATCACTCGAATCTCTCATGGCGTTCCAACGGGTGCTGCCATTGAGTATGCGGATCGAGTCACACTTGGCAGAAGCATCCGCCAGCGCCAGGATTATCGCCGGGGAGATTGAACTGTCATCAATCGATTGACAGTGTGGACCTCCCTTCATACTCCGATTTATGCAATCGGGGCACCTTGGAATAGATCTGGGCGGTTCAAACATTTTCTCAGTCGTTTTTGACGACTCTTACCATCCAGTTACGCAAAGCAAAATCGATACGGAAGCAAAAGAAGGCTACAATCACGTCATTGGTCGTTTGCGTGGCCAGATCGATGCGCTGATTGCCAGTTGCGAAAGCAAAGGAATTCGAATTGAGACAATCGGCCTGGGCGTTCCCGGCGTGGTTTCCAAGGACACAGACCTGGTGCGTGTTGCTCCCAACTTGAACTGGGAAAATAGACACCCTTTGCAGGATCTCGGACTTCTTGTGCAGAGGGACATTCGTTCCGTGCTTGTGAACGATGTGAACGCAGGTCTTATGGGAGAACTGGCGCGCATGCAACACAAACCGTCGATTGCCATTGCGTTTTTCTGCGGTACGGGAATTGGCGGAGCCATTGCCATAAATGGCGAACTGGTTCTTGGTCGCGATGGAGGAGCCGGTGAAGTGGGGCACATCATTGTCAGAGATGGTGGCAGAAAGACGGACAGTGGTTTGAGAGGAAGTCTGGAGTCTTACATTGGAAAATGGGCTCTCAATAAGAGAGTGGATCGATACATTGGAATGAAAAAGAAAACAGTCCTTCGCGACCTGATTGACTACAATTTGCGAAAGACTCCGATCAAATCGTCCAGTTTGAAAAAGGCGTATGAGAAGGGGGACGGTTTCGCGCAGGCACTCATGAACGAGTATTATTGCAAGTTCCTGGCAGTCGGGATTTCGCAGGCAGTCAACATGCTGAATCCGGACCTTGTGATCCTGGGAGGCGGAATCATGGAGGCCATGGGAGTGAAGCTTCTCCCCCATGTTCAAAGCAAGCTTGCCATGCGCTGCATCAATCCACTTCCACAGATTCGCCTAGCAGAACTGGGAGACATGGCAGGTCCCATGGGCGCCGCGTACCTGGCACGGAAAAAACAATGATACGAGATATACTTTATTCTATAATATACTCCGGGATAGGCATCTATCTGGTTCTGATTGCCCTTGGCTTTTTGCACCGGGGGGTACTCGGGGAAATGACAGGCGCTCGCAGGCTGGCTGCCTGGATCATGGCGCTTGGATTTCTTGGTCTGGGCGGACATCACGCCTGGCAATACTACCGATTTTCGAGCCCTGAAGGCAGACAAATCCTCGAGAAGATGAAGGAAACGGAAGGAAATGTAATCATCGGCAGTCCGTAAGATCGGCCGATAATCAAAGCAATGGCACGCTTCTGCCTGCTATGGCTCATTCCATTTGTTCTTCATGCTGGCCCGGCTCTGCGCGTGCTCGAGGTCGATTCATCTCATTTTCCAAACGTAGAAATACTGGCGGAACTGGGCGAAGGAGAGGGAACACCTCAATTCACTCTGCGCGATGGCGCGCCCATCACGCCGAGCATCACTGCCTCCAGGAAAGAAGCGGATCGTCTGGTTCTGGCAGTCGTATTTGATGCGACCGGATCCATTCCGGCGGCGGACTATCGTCGCGCTCAGAACGGTGCTGGCGTTTTCTTATCCAGTCTCACAGAAAGCGATCGCACTGCCCTCTTTCAAATCAATGGCGGAAGTATAAACATCAGCGGATTTGTTCCTGGCGGCAAAACGATTTCCGAACAAATAGCGCAAATGAAACGAGTCGGCAGAACGACTCGCATTTTTGACGCGCTTCACAGCGGTATCAACGCGGCGCGAGAAGGAATCCTTCGCAATCAAAACACGGAGAGCTCAAGCAAGCAAATCGCAAAAGCGGCCGTCTTACTGTTTACAGATGGCCGGGATGAAGCGAGTTATCTAAACGAACAGGATTGTCTTGAGCTGGCTGAACTGGGAACAAAACTGCGAGTTCCCGTCTACACTGTGTTATACGGACATCCGCGCAATCAACGCGTCTTCCAGAGACTATCCATGCGCACGGGCGGTAAGCTCATTACCATGCTTACGCCTGACACAATGCGAAATCTTTCCAGGTCCATTCGACTTCTCAAAGATGAAACGTTTCGCCTTTCTTACAAAGCACCGGAGGGTGCAGGGCCGCGCAACATTGTTCTATCTGTAAAAAGAGGAACCACCATCGATGAAGATACGGCTTCTTACAACGCTCCATCCGTATCGATCCCACATTCAGAGGGACCGTGGTACAATTCCATTCCATGGGGCAATGCATTGCTCGGAGTGCTTTCTTTTCTCTTGTTCGTGGCCGCTGTTGTAGCTCTGATCCTTGTGCTGAAACAAAAGCATGACGCGGCAAAAGCCACGAACCCGGCAGTTGTTTCTGCTTCCGATTCGCCAACGGCGCATGTGAAGCTTCCCGAAGGCGAAACAGAGAAAGTAGATATTGTAGAAGGAATTCCAGCAGAGGACATGCCTCATCCTGCTGTTCAGTATTTGCGCGAGAACGCATATCGATCTTTGCAGGAGGCACTCCGCGGAGCACCTCGTTATGCTGCTGCTTCTCTGATTCGCATGAAAGATGGAATGTCGCGAGAGTATGATCTCTTCCTTGAAAACACGGCCCTTGGTTCGGGCAGATGGGCCAGCATTCGCGTAGAGGATTCAGGAGCGGCTAAAGTTCACGCAAAGGTAAAGCGTGTGGACAGCCGTTATGTGTTATACGATCTAATGGGTGGTTCGAGCGTTTTCTTGAATGGAAAGAAATTACTTCGCCCTCGCGGCTTGCATGATGGCGATGAGATCAAGCTCGGGCGCTCTGTGTTTCAATTCCGCGGAAAAGGCAAAGGTAATGCCGCTGCGCCGGATGATCGAACAGAAACAGTTCAGGGAAAATCCAATCCCGCTTCTTCGATGGATTCAACTCAAGCCATGATTTCAGACGGAAGCGAAGATCCGGCGGATTACTCGGATACTATGCCTGAAGAAGATCTGCACGATTCTGATTTTCTGCAAAAAGCAGAGTGACCTACCGTCAAGATTCGTAAGGGTCCATCAATCTCGGATAGGATCCAAGCAGTTGCAGCGCAACCGTGAGAGGGCGAGCCAGTTCTATGGCGCGACCCACATTCGTTTCAGATTCCACTCCCTCGAGCCCTACAAAGAATTTGCACGCGCTTGAGTCTCCCGGAATCGTCCGCGATTGAATTCTATTCAGGTTTACTCCCAGGTCATGAAAGGGTTTGAGGAATCGAAAAAGGCTTCCTGGTGAATTGTCCAGAGTGGCCACAAGGCTTGTGTTTCCTCCGGACCCCGAGTAGTTTACTGGCGCATGCCCAATCGTAAAGAATTGCGTAATGTTGGGAACGCTATCCATGATTGGAAAATGCAGAACGTCCAGACCGTACTCGTTTGCGGATTCGCGCGTTGAAATCGCAGCAAGCTGAGATCCCGCGGCGGCCATCGCGGCGGCCTCTGACGTGCTGGCAACTGGTTGTGTCCTGACTGCTGGATATGTAGAGCGAATCCACGCTGCGCAGTGGCGCAGAGCTGCATAGTGGGAGAGAATGGTCTGAATTGGTTGCCCGGATTTTCCCAGTAAAGCGTATCGCACGCGGATGCGCGTTTCTTCCAGGATGAAAAGATTGAATGAATCATCCACAAAAGCGTCCACAGTATCAAAAATGATTCCACCGGAGCTATTTTCGATTGGGACAACACCCATTCGGTCCGCTCCTTCTTTCACGTAGGTAACCAGATCTCCAATCGTTGGCTGTGAGACAGTCTCTGCGTCCGGATATCTTTGTCGTGCGACCAGGGAAGCAAAGCTTCCCTTCTTACCCAGGTATGCGACCGGCATATTGCCTGCTACCGTGCAGCGCGTCGCGCGTCAATTTCCATTTGGTTCCCTCATTCTTCCTCCTGAGTATTTCTGAGAGACGGTCTCTTCATTCCTGCCTCCCAGCCGAGCATTGCCTTTTTTCTGGTGGTTCCGTAGTGATACTTGTGGATGACTCCCATTTTGCGGATCACGCGATGGCACGGAATGAGAAATGCAATTCGGTTGTGTGCGATGGCGCTTGCCACCGCGCGCGTTGCCTCAGGTCGGCCGATCATTTGCGCGACATCTTCGTAGGAAAGTACGGAGCCGGAAGGAATTCGTAAGAGTGCCTGCCACACCTGGATTTGAAAGTTAGTACCATTCAACAAAACAGAAAGTGCGTCGGCTTTTTTGCCTCCGAATATCTGCAGGGTCATTTCGTCTGCCGCAACCACGTCTTCTCGAAATGTGGCTTCAGGAAAATCCTGTTTCCATTGATTCTGGATTCGCTTTTCGTCTTTTCTGGTTTCAATAAATTCCAGTCGGCAAATGCCTCGATCGGTGATGGCAAGCATGCAGAGTCCGAAAGGGCTCGTAGTGGTTCCGTAGCGAATCAATAGATTGCGGCCACCGGATTTTATTTCTCCTGGTGTCATCGCATCGCACTCCACGAGCAGATCATGCAGCCTTCCTGGACCGCTCAATCCTGCATCGAGTGCCGCATCGAGTATGCTTCGCGATTCTTTCAAGATTCTCAAGCTGTGGTCTTTTGTGATAAATTGTAGAAAGCGTTTTGGGCTGATCCCGACCCATCTTTGAAAGAGCTTCTGAAAATGAAATTCGCTAAGGCCAGTGTGCCGGGCGATTTCAGCCAGCGGCGGTTGAGCCGGGAAAACGGAATCGATGTAGCATAGAGCCTTCTCTATTCTCTGGTAGTCTGTGGATGCCTGTGTCATGTATTTGAGATTATCCGATTTCTTCCTCCGTTTCCACCCGGTTCTTGCGGTCATTTCTTTGACTCCAGTTCCCTTCTCCTGATTCCAGCATTTTTCTTGTAAAAACCGGGGTGTATGCGAATCTCCACTCATGCGGCTGCCTAAATCGGCTCTCTTGTTGCTTGTTATGGTTTCCTGCGCGTCCAGACCTTCCTGGGTCCACAGTCTTCCTGATCACGGGGGCGCACTTGGTCTTCGCGCGGTTGGATTGAATCTACCCGCTGGCAAATGGGTGCGCGCTGCAAAGAATCGTTTTCCGTATGCGCACAGAACCACCTATTCGGATGCGCGCGAACAAATTGAGATTTCCGAAAGTGGACGTTATGCGAAATTGCATCTATACGCAGCCGTCAGTGTAGACAACGAAGAGTTTATTGCATATGAAGAAGAGGGAACCGTAGAGCGTTCCTCCGGAAACTGGGTGCTGTTTCGCCCCGAAAAGAGCAAGACATACCAGCGCTCAGGTCCTCCCGTCAATGTGAAGATGAGGAGAGATCAGCCATACCCGTTCCCCGCAGTTTCCTCCATTCCGTTTCAGGAGGTTTCGAGCGGCGAGCCACTTCTCTATCTCGTCGATGAGTACCATGGGAAACCAGTTTTGACTCCTGCAGCATATGAAAGGCTGGGGAAGGTCTTTGATTTCGGGATCTTTCAGGGCTCGGAAACCATGTACGATTCGCAATCTCGACACTTTCAAGATTTCCGCTCTAAGCTTTTTGAGAAAAGTTTTCAGCCCACTCACTATTCTTATCAGGGCCCGGAGAAAAGCGAATAACGTTTGGTTTTAAGCTTTCTGGAATCTTTCCACTCCAGTAAATACTTCAGAACGCGATAGTCCATCCATCTGCGGTCCGGGAAGAAAGGATGCTTCTGTCCCAGCCATCCTAGATGGCCTCCGTGCTCCGTGATTTCTGCTGTGAGATGTTTGTAACCACTCCAGTCCGTTTCTTCCCAGGCGCCAGGGTGAATGAGCGGATCGTCGCGCGCATGGAGCATGAGCCCTGGAATGTCTATGCGAGAAACAAAGTTTCTGCTGGAGTATGAAGCATAGTAGTCAACGGCGCTTCGAAAACCAGTGGAAGGTGCCGTATAGTAGTGATCAAAATCAAACCAGGTCTTCACATTCTTGATTTCTTCGCGCGCACCGGCAATCTGATCAAATTTCCCTGACTCCACTTTCTTTTTGAAATCAGCCATGAACGCGTCGCGATAAATACGGCAGTTGTCAGAATCCAGGTATTCGCATGAAGCATATAGATCGAGTGGAATGCTGATGGCGCAAAAGACTTCCGCAATTCGGTCACGGATGCGAGTGCGAATTGGCTTTCCTTTACGTGCGATGATTTGCTGGTCTCTTTCTGATCGATCTTCTCCCATGTATTTTACTGTTAGATTGGACCCGAGGCTGAACCCGACGAGTGCGATGGCTCGCGAAACGTGTTCCTGCATGAACTTCAGCGCGGCTTCTACATCGATTGTTAGCCCACAGTTGTACGCTGTCCGCGCGAGAGTGCGTCCTGCGCCGCAGCTCCGCAGATTCATACGTACTACATGGAATCCAGCCGCGAGAAGTTTGTCCGTCATCTTCACGATGTAGTGCGAATCGGCGGAGCCTTCAAGTCCATGCACGAGGAGGACCGCCGGTTGGTCATGATCATGAAATCTGTGAACGTGAAGAAGCAGCTGGTCCCCGTTGCCATCGAGAGTCGGCACGACTGCAGTTTCATAGACGAGTCCGAGCACCCTGGGCATATACCCTGGCACTTTCTGCATCAGATGAGTGGCGATCGTTTGAAAGTGCGGGTTGCGCGCGAAGGCCGGAGCTTCAAAAGGGATCGGGTCCAATAGAAAAAAAATCCATTTGTCGCCTGCGCTGTCGAGTTTTTCCCTGAAAATGATGAGCGATGCTATCGATCAACTTGTGAAGTCCGCGTCGGCGAGGGACCCGGATCCTCTTGTGATTGCGGGACGGGCCTTTGCTTCCCGTTTGCTCGTGGGCACAGGCAAGTTCTCGTCGCCGTCCATTATGGCAGAGGCGGTCCGAGCTTCTGGAACGGAGATGGTCACGGTCGCACTTCGGCGCATTGATTTGAGTCAGAAGCTGGAAGATCAGGACCTGGTTTCGCATCTCGATCGGGACAGAATTGTCCTTTTACCCAATACAAGTGGCGCGCGCGATGCGGAAGAAGCAATTCGCCTGGCAAGGTTGGCGCGGGAAATGGGCGGCGGAGACTGGTTGAAGCTGGAAGTCACACCTGATCCAGTGTATCTGTTACCGGATCCGGTGGAAACGTTGAAGGCCGCCGCAGTTCTTGTGAAAGAAGGATTCAAGGTACTGCCTTACATCAATGCAGATCCGATTCTTGCTTTAAAACTTCAGGACGCAGGCTGCGTCACTGTGATGCCACTTGGTTCTCCGATTGGATCCAATCAAGGAATTCGCACAGCGGAAAGCATTCGCATCATCATTGAGCAGGCGCGCGTTCCTGTGGTTGTCGATGCCGGACTGGGTGCTCCTTCCCACGCAGCGCTTGCACTGGAAATGGGGGCACACGCAGCACTTGTGAACACGGCGATTGCCGTCGCGCGCGATCCCGTTCGTACCGCAGAGGCGTTTGCTCTGGCTGTCATTGCAGGCCGCGAAGGATTCTTGCACGGCCCGTCCACAGGTGGCGGCCACGACTGGAAGAAGGCAAGTGCTTCCAGTCCTTTGACCGGATTCCTACGTGACTAATCGTAGACGTCTAGCAGCTGAACTTCAAACATCAGAGTAGCGTTAGGCGGAATTGCGCCGCCTGCGCCGCGTTCGCCGTATGCGAGTCCGGGTGGGATGATGAGCTGACGCTTTCCGCCTACTTTCATTCCAACCACGCCCTGGTCCCAGCCTTTGATGACTTCGCCCGCACCCAGATCGAACTTGAATGGCTCTCCGCGGTCCACCGAGCTGTCAAACTTCGTTCCTTTCTGGCCGTTGTTGTAGAGCCATCCTGTGTAGTGAACTTTGACTGTTGTGCCGCTTCTTGCCTGCTTGCCTGTGCCGACTACCAGGTCCGTTGCTACCAGTCGATTGGATTGCGCGCACACCGCGCCCGCGCAGAGGACTGCTGCAATCGCGGAAGAGATGAGGATCTTTTTCATATGAGAGTCAGACTCCGCAAGCGCTTCCAGGTTTCAAATAAAAAGGCGTGTTCGGCGGGAAGCGGTAATGCACACCCTGCGTTGCACAACCGGCGCGAGATGCGTGCGTCCGTGCACGACTCGCGCCGGTGCTTCGACATCCTGTCTCCGCAATTGCGCAACACAGGGTGCGCTTCGGTCGCGTCCCTGGAACAGCCATCCTTTTGGGTGTCATGCTGTACAGACAACTCCGCTCGGACGCTCCGAACGCCGCTGTGGACCGCACCCGGACGCTGCAGCATAGACCGCGCTGGACCTTCGAGACTCCCAGGTTGTATGCGCGGACCGCGCTCCTTCAGGCTTCGCGTTCGCTTCGGTCTCGCTTTGCGAGACTGCTTCGCACCTTCCGGATCGCTGGCCGGGGTTGCTCGATTGAGCTCGGTCAATGCCGTATAACGGCGACCTTGCGAGAATGTTCACCCAATCAAGCGGATTTTCGCTTTGCCGCGATAGCTGCGAAACGCGGTATCCATCGTGAGAAGCGAACCGTTCAGAGATTCGGCGAGTGCAAGGTAGGTTGCATCGTATGCGCTGAAGTTGGTTTGAAGTTCGAAAATGCGCGGGAGAATGTGTGTGTGATCGTAGCGCAGGGCGGGGAAGGCCGTCAGGTCCTCTATTGCGCCCAGGGCGCGCTGGCGCGAGATTCGGCCGCTTCGCATGATTCTTCCAATGGCGGAGAGAGCTTCAATTTCAAGCAGGCCGGGGAATGCAATGTCTCCCGCGTTCTCGATTTCGCGCGGCAGGTTCAACTCGGGCGAAAGGCCCAGAAGATAGTCCACCACTACACTTGCATCAAGTACGGTCACGAACGCTCCTCTCTGAGCGAATCAATTTGCTGCTCGAAGGCCCGGTTGCTTTTCCTCTATGTTCGATTCTCATCGTCAGTTCTGCGATCGCGGGACGCGAAGCCAGGATTTCTAATTCATGACGTAGAAAGTCGGATAACGGCATTCCGGCAGCGGCTGCACGGGCTTTGAGCACACGGTGAACTTTTTCGGGCACGTGGCGAATTTGAATCATCGTAGACATGTGCCATGTATGCATTGCATGTGCAGCACATGTCAACCTCTAAATTGACATGGCCTTGCAGTGCCATTTCGTGTAAACGGGCGTGCCGGGTATTGTTTGATCCACGGATTTTCTTTGGTACACGCTCAAGGTTTTCCGGGATTCACCGAACTTCTGAAAGTCACTCACTCCCTGAAATAAAAAAAAAGCCCGGAGCTTTTGGCTCCGGGCACTCGTTGATGAGACGAGGCGAGGCAGGATGTGCGCTTGTTACACGCACGTGTATTTGTGTTCGCCTCATCTCAAAGCCGGTGGATTTCCTAACTACCGCAGTAGTTGAAGAATTCCCTGTGGTCTGGCGCCAGCATGCGCTAACATTGCTGTACCAGACTCAACGAGGATCTGGCGAGTCGTTAGATTCACCATTTCCTCGGCCATGTCAGCGTCACGAATTCGTGATTCGGATGCTTGAACGTTTTCATACGCATTCATGAGACCGCGCGCCGATTGCTCGAGACGGTTCTGGTATGCTCCCAGATCCGCGCGTTGCTTCATGATACGATCAAGCGCCTTGTCGGTCGCTCCAATCGTAGTGTTCGCCAGAGCGGGAGTGGAGAGGCTGACTGTTTTATTGTCAGCCGCTTTCATTCCCAGCGCTCGAGCAGTCATTGTTCCAATGTATGCTCGCTCTCTCTGGTTGGCGTTAGCTCCCATGTGAAACCACATGGATGCTTTCGTCGACGTGCGTGCGAAATCGCCCTGAAACAAACGGAATCTATTAAACTCCGCTTGTGACGCGACCCGATCCACTTCATCTACAAGCTGAGAGACTTCCACCTGAATCAGCTGGCGGTCTCCCGGGCTGTAGATCCCGTTCGATGACTGAATCGCCAGAACGCGTATGCGCTGAAGAATATCCGATGTCTGCTGTAAGAAACCTTCGGCGGTCTGGATGAAGCTGATTCCATCCTCCGTGTTTCTTTCAGCCTGACGAAGACCCTGAACCTGGGTCCTCATCTTTTCAGACACAGCCAAACCCGATGGGTCATCGCCGGCGCGGTTGATCCGCTGACCGGACGACAGCTTTGCCATCGACTTGTCCACGTCCTGGACATTGAACTTCAAAGCACGATGCGCGTTCACGGCGCTCATGTTGTGATTGATTATCATCCTGCACTCCTTTGCCTCAGCCGCAACTTGCGACCGGGAGAGGTTACACTCTCCCCCCGATCGCTACCGGCCAGCGATCGATGGGAGAATGGAACCCTCAGGATGTACTCCGATTACGCGCTCGACATTACGCCGATCGCATAACCGGAGTTATATGTTTAGCGGAGGAGCTGGAGCACTGATTGCGGGCGAACGTTCGCCTGGGCAAGCATCGCAGTTCCAGACTGCACGAGGATTTGATTCTTCGTGAAGCTTGTGGATTGCTCTGCCATGTCCGTATCGCGGATCCGGCTTTCAGAAGCTTGCGTATTTTCGTACGCAACCATCAGGCCTTTTGCTGCATGCTCAAGACGGTTGAAATAACCGCCCAGATCAGCTCTCTGCTTGTTTATGCGCTCAAGCGCTCCATCCAGGGTTCCAATCGCGTTGTTTGCGAGCTCTGCTGTGGACAGGGTGAGAATACCGCCGTCCTGGCGCTTGAGCTTCAAAGAACGTGAAGTCATAGTCTGGATGAACACCCGCTCACGCTGGTGCTGGTTGGCTCCCATGTGAAACCACATGGAAGAGGTTCTGGAACCTCTTGCAAAGTCGCCCTGGAGGAGGTTCATTTTGTTGAACTCCGCCTGCGATGCGATGCGATCCACTTCGTCTACAAGCTGAGAAACTTCGACCTGGATCATCTGGCGATCAGACGCAGAGTAGATCCCGTTCGAAGACTGAACTGCGAGCACGCGGATTCTCTGGAGAATGTCACCGACTTCTCCAAGGTACCCTTCGGTGGTCTGAATCATGCTCATACCGTCTTCGGTATTTCTTTCTGCCTGACGCAGCCCGCCGATTTGCGCGCGCATTTTCTCGGAAACGGCAAGGCCGGATGCATCATCCCCGGCGCGGTTGATCCGCATACCGGAGGACAATTTTTCCATGTCCTTGTTCACTTCCCAGTGCTGGAATTTGAGTGAGCGATTAGAATTAATCGCTGACAGGTTGTGGTTGATAATCATTCGTTTCCTCCCTGAAACGTGCCTTCACTTCTGCGGAAGTGGAGGCTGTGTTACCTTCCCGGTGCCAGTCCATAGCCCGGGCTTTATCTGTATCTACTTCAATCGGGAGGTTGGTTGAGTCGCTTAACGGTTCTGGACAAAAAAAACCGGCATCTCCAAAAAAAGTATCAAGGGTTTTCCAGAATGCTCCGAAAGGGCGAATCCCGCGGCTTTGCTGCCTCCTTGACCGGGCTGGCAGTCTGGCTGGTGTGGATGGACTTTGAAGATTCTAACTATATGTGGCAGCCTTCGCCGCGATTCGTCGAATGCGCTCATTCTCTCCGAGGCAGAACGGGTCCTGCATGGAATGGGGCATACATTCATTCGTTTTGACCTGGCCCGGCTTCCATACTTTGATGCAGACAGGCAATATGACGATACGCCTTCCCCCGTTCTCGAAATGAGGCAGACGGCGGGCGATTCTGATTTGATTCTAATTTCTACTCCAGAATACGCGCACGGAATTCCAGGCATTCTGAAGAACGGGCTTGAATGGCTGTTCTGCGAACTCACCAATAAGAAGCGCGTTGTTCTGGTGATAGGGGCAGCGCAGGGCCAGTGGGTCAAAGCACATCTGCTGGATGTCTTGCCAACCATGGATTTCGTTTTGCAAGAACAGGATATCTTTATGGTTCAAGGGTTGCGCGCGAAGATTCAGGCCAGCGGAATTACAGATCCTGATTTACAACACAAATTTGCCGAATTCCTGCAACAGGCGGTCCGTTAGGCGGCGTTCTCCACCGTTCCGCTAAAATGTGCTGAATAAACCCACGGATAGAGAACTTGATCCTGTCCCGGAGTTGGTAGTTCCGATCGCAGTGAGTGAACCCGTTGTTGAATCCACCGAGTAAGTAGTGATTGTGGAAAGCCCGCCTGCCCCATACGCGTATTTACCGCCTGGCTCGAATACGAATCCGAGCGGATTTGCGGGGGTGGTAACGTTAGTCGGCCCTGAGAGAAGTCCATTGGATTGCACCGTGAAAATGGAAATGTTCGATGAGCCAAAATTCACCGCGTACACAAAAGAACCAGATGGGTGAATCACTATGTGCTTGTTGGAAGTGCCCGCTCCGTAGGTCGCGAGTGAAGAGGATAGAACTCCGTTCGTAATGCTATGAACCGACACCTGGCCAAGAGTGGACAATGAAACGTAGGCAAAGCGGCCGTTCGGATGAATTACCATTTCAAAAGGCCCACTGCCTCCTCCTGTGCTCACGGTTGCGTTCAGTGAAAGGCCGCCATTCGCTGTGACTGAAAAGCAGCTAACGTTGTTTGAGTTGAAGTTCACGGAGAACAAGTTGCTCTGCGTTGAATCAAAAACAATTCCCTGCGGCGAAGTACCCGCTCCTGTAACAGAGGACTGCGTGAGCTGTCCAGTCATAGAATTTATGACCAGATTGGACAGATTGTTCAGCGCATAGTTGGCTGAGAATCCAAACTGACCACCCGTTGGAATGAGGATGGCCTGAGGAGAACCGCCGGCGATCGTTAGACTACCATTGGCCGTGGGTGCTCCGCTTATGGGGTCAACAATCAACTGGGTTATGTCGTTTGAGTTCTGGTTGCTCACGTAAACGAACCTGCTGTCCAGGGCAGAACCAACGGACGTTGGATAAGTGCCTGCAGCAATCGTCCCGACACTGGTCAATTGGCCTGTGGCCTGGCTGATTCTGTAGACGTTCAGGTTGTTTCCGGTCTGGTTTGCAGAAAACAGAAATCGTGCCAGGATGGTGCGTGAAAACAGCAGCGGAAGGGAATTCAGCGCGCAGGAGGAGTCCCCGATTTTGCACTGAGCCGGTGCCGAGCAGGCGAGGAGTTGAAGCCAGGCCAGAAGGAGTGTCCAGAGGATTTTTCTCACCTATTATTAACAGTTTTGTGCGCCTTCCCTTGCAAAAAAAATTTCGCATGACGGAGATGCCGCGGCCGGCCGAAATATTCCATGCCCTTGCAGACGAATCAGATCGGACCCAACTTGATTGTTTACCTGGACGGAAATATCGACCTCTCCCAGTCCGTTCTCATTGAAACCGAACTACTGAAGCTCATTGAGCAACACTCCAGCAAGAACCTCATCCTGGATTTCACCCAGGTGAGTGCCATGTCCTCCTCTGGCGTACGCGTTCTTGTGCTTTTGCGGCGAACTCTCAAAGAAACAAAACAGAAGCTTGCACTTTGCAACCTGGGCGCGCCCGTGCTGCGTATTATCAAACTCCTCGAATTAGATGGACGGTTCGAAATCTTTAACTCCCAGGAAGACGCTCTGCGTGCTCATGAATGAAATGCATGCCGACACTTTCGCAGAACGACAGGTTTGTTCTATGCAGTTTTCACGTCCCGGGCATCTTGAGCTATGATTAAGACACTCGTCGTAGAAAAGAATTTTCGTGGCAGTATGCGCGATGTTTTCTATGATCTCGCAGAGAACCCGAACTACTTTCCGAAATATTTCAAAGGGTTTGCCCCTTTTGTTCCAGGAATTCGAAAGATCACGCCTCAATGGACTGGACAAATTGTACCGGGCGGGGTCCGAAAAGTCGACTTGAGCGACGGTTCTTTCGTGATGGAGCGTGTCACAGTCCATGAACCTCCCAGGTTGCAAAAATACGAAATGGCGGAACTCAATTCCATGCAAAAACTGGTTTGCCAGAAGATGCATGCAGAGTATTCCCTGGAAGACAAAGGCGAATTTGTTCATGTGAAATGGACCTACTGGATTGAAACAGAAAAGCTTCTTCAAAAACCGTTAGTCGCCATTGTCGGTTGGGCCTTCCACAAAGCAATGCACAGGTTCATGGACGCAGCATCATCGCATGCCAGATAGGCTGCCTAAAAGGAAAACAAGACCGGAGTAACAAATGGAAAAGACATACTTACCGTTTTTGATCGTAGCCATTGTACCTTTGTTCTGGCTCATTCTTGTAACCGGGATCATGTATCTGATATCGTTTACCGGATGGCGTAATTTGGCCAAAAAGTATGCCAATCAGGGTGAAAATCCACAGACCGGTTTTCACTGGGCCAGCGTGCAAACGTCCTGGATTGGCAGATACAACAACTGCATCAATCTGGCCATCACTCCGCGGGGTTTGTTTGTGCAACCCTGGCTGCTCTTTCGGTTTGCTCATCCAGGATTGCTGATGCCCTGGAACATGCTCAAGCATGCTCGCCCTCGCTCTGTGCTTTTCTGGGATTTCGCAGAACTTGAATTTGATGATGGCAAAGATTCCTTGCTGGTGTATGCACCTTCTCGGATCTTACAGGCGCCAGGATTTCCCAGGCAAACGTGAAGGAATAGCACATGCAGATTCAAAGCAAAGAACAGGATCGATACATGCTGCACCGCATCGAAGGTGAGGTGGATCTCTATAATTCTGGGGTCCTTAAGAGTGCACTGATGAATGCATTTGCGGCTAACGGCAAAAACATTTTGCTCGATTTATCTGCGATGGTGTACATTGATTCCACCGGAATGTCCGTTTTGTTCCAGACTGCCACTCAATTGCGCGAAGCAAAGAAGGACCTCAAAGTTTTTGGCGCGACACCGGCCGTGATGAGCGTGCTGAGCATGGTGAATGTTCCAGGCAAGCTTCAAATCTGCCAGACAGAAGAAGAAGCGGCCATGTTCTTTCGCTAACCTATATCGGTTCCATTGCTTCCATTAGCAAATAGCTCTTCACAATGCCAAGTCCCTTGACTTCCATGGATCCTCTTTCGGAAAACTGAAATTTGTCTTTCAGTAGCATGTACGTAGATTCCGTGACCTGAATCTGGCCCGGAAGTCCGTGCGATTCCATGCGAGAAGCAGTGTTTACGCTATCTCCCCATAGATCATAAATGAATTTCTTTTTTCCAATTACGCCGGCCACCGCATCTCCGGAATTGATTCCAATGCGGAGTTCTAGAGGCAGACCATTCTCTTGTCTGTACTGGCGCACTACATCGAGCATTTCCAGGGCAAAGCGTGCTACGTTTTCAGCATGATGCGGATCGGGTTCTGGAAGCCCTCCCACTATCATGTAAGCATCCCCGATCGTTTTGATTTTCTCAAGTCCATGCTTTTCCGCCAGATCATCGAAAGCAGAAAAGATTCCGTTGAGGAGTTCCACTACCTGCACCGCGGGCATCTGCCTGGACATACTGGTAAAGCCTACGATGTCTGAGAAAAGTACGGTGCAGTTTTCAAATCGTTCTGCGATTGTATCCGGGCTTTCTCTCAGTTGTCGTACAATGGATCCAGGCAAAATGTTATTGAGAAGTCTTTCAGATTTTGATTGTTCAGCGTGCAAGTAACGTTCAGAGCGATCAAAAGTACTGTAAATATAAAATGCTATGCAAAACGTAAGAATTCCAAATCCGGCATTGATGGCGACTCTCTGGATCTGGATGTATTCAGGTTTCATCCACGCCAGAAGCGGAATCTGATCTCTAAAAAGTTCAAATCCTATAAAAGAAGAGAGCATTACAATGCAGGTTGCAATCATTAGCTTCTTCTGCTTTGCCGGGAAAACGAAGAACGAGACCGTCATGAGGGCCAGAAAAAAGAAATGAAGCGGTAGCACACTTCCCAGGAAGATCATTCCAAGTACGATTCTTCCCGAAGATACAACTAGAAACCAGAATCGAGCCGCCAGCAAATGGCCGCGGCCATTGAGAATGATCGTAACCAGAGGCATGAGTAAAGAGAAGGCCAGAGTGCCGCAGATGACAGACAAGGGAGCATGCACAAATAGAGTGACAGGCAAATTGAAAAGCGCAAAAGCAGCTGTGATCATGGCCAGAGCATTGAGTAGGACAATGTGCTTTACTTCTGAGCTGTGGCTGGCGTGAGTACTACCTGAGTATGCAATTGTATTCCAGAGCAGTTGGAGCATACACGGAAGAAAGGCGAAAGGCGTTGAAAGCGCATCTCAAAAAATTGCTGATTCGCTGTTTGTTCGTAACTTTTATTGCAGCTTCTGCTATTTCGTGTTCGTACTCCAACGCCTGTGATAGTGCTGACTTTACTTGCCAGCCGGCTCTGACCTTCCTGTTCACTCGTCTTCGTTGCGCGATCCGGGGAAGTTGTCAGATGTTCCTGAGTTCTCCTTTTCCAGGAGGAGCCACTTTTATTGGCATTTCAGGCGCAGACAGCGTTTGTAACAATGAGCCTGCTCGACCCATCCTCATCGCGACTTACAAAGCATTCATTGTCTCAAGCACAGTCCGACGTGCGAGTGTCACAGCAGGTGTAGGGGATGGGCAGATCGATTGGGTGCTCCAGCCCTCTACTGTATATACGCGCGCCGATGGCACACTGATCGCGCAGACCAACTCAAATAGCATTTTTACATTTCCGCTTGCCGCTTCTTTTTCGCCATCGCCGGGGGTGATCTGGACTGGCCTGGCAGGAAATTGGACTAACGGAGCGGCCGATTGTTCTGGTTGGACCGGAACTGCGACCACTGCTCTGATTGGAAACGCAAACGTGACTTCAAATGCGTCTATTTCGGCCGCAGGCAACAACTGCAACACAGCGGGCTATATGCTCTTGTGCGTAGAACAGTAGACATCGTTCGCGGTGGATTAGCCCGGTGGCACAGGCTGTGGTGGCGTTGGAGTTGCCGGTGCCGTTTTGCATGCGCGCAGTTCTGCGTCGCGCGCTGCAAGAAGCTTGTCCAGTTTACTGCGCTCTTCGGTTTCGCGCGCAAGATTTGTTTGTAGAGTTAAATTCTCTTTCTGGTACTGGCGGGCTTCTGCATCGCGAGTAGTGAATGCTGCAGCGGACTTTTTTAACTCATCCTGCGCACGCGCAAGGGATGATTCTGCGGCAGTGGCCCGGCGAGTTTGTTCACGTGCCTCCGCATCTTTGCTTGCAAGATCGCGTGACGTTCGGCTTAGCTCTTCTTCTGCTTTCTTTGCTTCCTTTTGCGATTCAACAAGTTGATCTGAAGTATTTTTCAGTTCTGCTTCTCGTCCTGCGAGGCTCTTCTCTGTTTTAGCAAGATTTTCTTGCGCGGCCTTCAAGCTGGCGTCGCTCTGGGCCAGTTTAGTCTGCGACTCTTTTAATTCCGCGTCGCGAGTGGCCAGGGCCTTTTCCGTTTTCGAAAGAGTTTCTTGTAAGACTTTTGCGCCGGCGTCTGCTGCATTCCATCGAGCCGTTGCGTCCTTCAATTCTGTTTCTCTGGTTGCCAGTTCAATTCTGGTATTGCGGAGATCTGTTTCCACTGTGACCAGGGATCTGTACAGGCTTTCGCTAAACTTCTCAAAGTCGATTTTCAAATCGCCTGTTTTTCGATCCACGAAACTGACGCTCCCAAGAAGGCGTTCGTATTCAATTTTCCTTTCGCGTTCCTGGTCCAGTTGCAGTTGTTTCTCCTGCAGTTTTTCTTCCATGGCGGCGGTTTCTTGAAGGTAATCCATGCTGACCAGGAGGATCGTGTTAAAGCTGAGGATGAAAATACCCAGGACCCCAAGTCGCGTAACGGTCTTCTTTCCGGTGGCCGGATCCGTTTCCATGAACCCGTTGAGAGTTGCGTAAATGCCGTACAGCAATCCGAACGCAGTGGAGATTGCCTTGATGAAGAACATGCTCAACTGTGCTGCCGTTTCGCCTGTGAAAATTAGCAGAGTCATTCCTGCGGCAAACAAGAAGTATGCAGTGATCGCGAATCCTTTGAACAAGCGTCTGAAAGATTTGTGCTCGCGGTAGGATGCGATCAAGACGTAGAGTCCTACTCCAAACAGAACAGTACTGAAACCGTATTTGATAATTTGAATGAATAGCTGATACATAACGTTATCCGGCGATTAAGAATCGAGGCGCCCTTTCGGGCGCCGGAGGTCAGTAACTTCCAATTCCGACCACTTTGGGTGTGGTGATGGTGGGGTGCCCTTCTGGAACCAGAATCGATACGGGGGCAGGCATTCCAATGGATGCGTCCTTTTTCGCGATCCAAATTTTGTACACCATGCCTTTGATGGCGCTCGATCCGTACCCCTGTCCATTGGACGGCGTTGCATTCACGCGAGTGATTACAATTGGATCCGCGTACTGCTTGATGTCATTGAAATCCTTCTTCAGGGAAAATGGTTTCACAGTATCGCGAAGGGTTCCTTTTTCATCCGTAACCAGACTGCCACCGGCAATGGAAGTGAAGCGGGTCGCGCATTCGTCCAGGCTCTTGCTCGTGCGCAATATGTTCACATACTGTTCGAGAACCTGTTTTACGTCTGCAGGCAGCTTCTCGACGGGGATGTCGTTTGCTTTTGTTTGTGCCATCAGCGGCGCTATGATCGCAACCAGGACAGCGAATACGATAGATCTCATGCACCTTAGACGCGGGTCGGTGTTCCATGGGTCAACAGGTTTCGACTAACTTCAAATATCGTTGCGAAAAAAAGCCACGAGAGCATGCTTCCCGGATGTGCGGACGATTTGCTCTTTTCGAAGAGAAAGAAGTGCTCGAAGGATTTTTTGGTTTTCAGATCGATTTGGATTTCGGGCCGCACTACGACATTCGGCCAACAGATCAGGTTTTGTCTTTTGCGCATCACGGAGCGTCTCTGATGCGATGGGCTCTGCTTCCGGCCTGGGAGAAATCAAATCAAGTCAGATACGCTACCTTCAACGCCCGGTTGGAAGAAGCGGCCACTAAACCTGCGTTTCGGTCGAGTGTAATTGCGAATCGACGGTGCGTGATTCCAGCGAGTGGATTCTACGAATGGAAGGATGTGGCAAAAAAGAAAAAGGATCGATACTATTTTCGTCGATTGGATGGAAAGCCTCTGGCCATGGCCGGTCTCTGGGATACGTGGAAAGGCGGAGGAGTAGAAATCGTTTCATGCACGATCTTGACTACGGAGGCAAATGAGTTGATTCGTCCGATTCATGCGAAGCATAGAATGCCTGTGATTCTCGATGCAAATGAAATTTCGGAATGGTTAGACCCTAACACACCATCAGACTCTTTGTTTCGCAAACATGCCACTGGATTTGCAGCGGGGAGAATGGAAACATACAAAGTGGATTCCAGGTTGCGCGAAGACGACAAACGCCTGGTGGAAAAATACGAAGAACCCGAATTGTTTAAGCTGTGAGAAGCACTCAGGTTGTAGTGAGTATGAAATCTTTGAACCCCTGAAGGAGTTCTCCGGATCCGGTGAAGAGTAGTTCGAGTTCGTCCGTTTCCAGGTTTAGAATGATGGGAGTCTTAAGCGACCGAGAGAATTCCTCTGCGTTCAGCTTGTCCGCTTGATCCTGCAGAAACTTATACCAGGTGGCCAGAATGACCTTCACATCTGCGATTTCACGTACTGGCATGGTGATTACTTTTTCTGCGCTCATGGGAACCCTGACATGGGATATTAGGAGAGTCGGATGTTGTAAATCAAAATCTGAGGCCCGCACTGACAAAGAACTGGGTTAGACTGAAATTTATGTCCGCCCGGTCCCGAATCGTACTTACCTGCGTTGGTCCGAGAATTGGATCCGGGCTTACCACGAAGGTGGAAATGAACTGAGAAGGAGCAAGAGCCAGAAAACCGCCGTTTCGCAATGTCACCCAGTAACCTCCCGTCGAATTTACGTTGCCCTGATATCTACCCATATACCAGTAAGATTGCGCGATGCCCGCGCGAACGAAGAAGTGATCTCCCAGGCCACGAACCACCGCCCCTTCAAGGCGTAGCATGCTACCGTATCCCGCGCGATGGCTGGTCTGAAGGCGACTGAATTGGTAAGGACTCAAATAGTATCCGTCTGTTCTCCATGTAGGTTCTGCCACAAAAGTATACGCTCCTCCGACTTCGTAGGACATGCGAGAGCTGGAAATCGGGCGAAAGCGATAGTGGTATGTAAAACCAAAGTAATGCACGAAGAAATTCCAGTTGGACTGGAAGTAGACTGCATCACTACGAAACTGCCGCACTGAAATCGGGGGAGTGTAGAGTCTCCCATAGAGAAGGCCAATGTAACTTTCTTCCGATATCAGATCTCCCAGACGAATGTAACCCTCCGAGGCAGGGATACTTCTGAAGTTTGAATGCTTCGTAAGCGAGAACACCAGTGGGTTGAGGGATGTTCTGTAATTGTCCAGCCCCTGGTCGAATGTGCCGGGATTCCTTTGACTCCCGACCCCGCTGATTCCAATCTCCACAGGGATTGCTTCCAGTCCGGGCGCGCTCATGATGAGCCACGCGACCAGTGCGCTCAGGCAAAATGCCTTGACCGGGTTGCCTCCCACGCGGCATAGAACTGCATCCGATTGCATCATGAATGAAATCATTTCTTACGTATCGATCCCCGTCATTTCGCTGATCCTATTTGCGGGGCTTTTCCTGACCATTCGATTCCAGGGCGTCCAGCTACGCGAATTGCTTCTGTCCATCAAGGTGCTCAGCGGTATGATGGATCAACCATCGGGCAAAGAGCAACATACAATGTTCCAGGCGTTCTTGCTTTCTCTCGCAGGCGTAATTGGGGGAAGCGTTGTACTTGCCGGAACTCACATTCTGGACTCTCGCACGTGGTCCTGGTTCTTAATCTTCGCCTTCATTTACGCACCCATTCAATTTAGCGTGGGCGCAACCCTGTCGCGCAACACTCGTTCGATTGCAGTGTTAGCCGCTCTAGCGCTCATCGGTCTTCAGGGTGTCTCTCAGACTTCTTATACGGCTTCGATTGAAATGCATCTCGCATGGAATCCGCTTGCAGTCGGTTTGATTGTGACCGCGCTTTCGGCTGGCATTGTTTTTGCTCCCGTGAGAATCGGGGCTTCCATTTTCGCCTGGTCCGGCCTTTTGTTTGTCATATACGTGATTCGAAACGCCTTTGTTGGTGGCCCAGGTTCTCTCCCGGGACTGTATTTTTCAACCAATCCGGTTCATATTTCTTCAGCTCTGCTCGCGGCGTTGACGTTATGCGAAATTGCCCGAGCCCCCTTCCTTTTTGTATCTGTTCGCTCGTCCGGAGCAAAGCCGGCGCTTGTGTCCATGCTTTCGGTTTTGCTTTCTCCTTTTGTGTTTGCGATCGTATTCTACGTGTTAGATGCGTTCATTCCTTCTGATGTCCGCACTATGAGTCTTGCGGCCATTGTGGGTCTGGTCCTCTGGACCGCTTCCTGGATGTGGACCATTCGTTCTTTTGTTCCAGGCTCAAAGGGCACTCTTCTTTCTTTAGCCTTCGCGCTTCTGCCACTTGCCATGCAGCACACTTCCTACTCCATGATGGTGGACATACTTGTGTTTGGATCCGCGGCGGGCGGTCTGGCTCTCGCATGCTTTACAGTAGAGGCGTTTCTTCGTAGCGGCGAAGCATCTCAATCACTCGCCGAGCTTCGCGAATCTCATCGTTGGGAGATCAGTAAAGATATTTATCTAATATTCTTAACGATTCTGCCTCAGAACCTTGTCTCCAGAATATTTGGCTGGATTGCAGCCACTCCTCTGCCTGGATTCCTGCGCGAACCAATCATCCTGGCATATTCGCGTGCATTTGGTGTAACCGTAGAGGAAGCCGCAAAAGAAATTCGTGAGTACTCCTCATTGAACAACTTCTTCATCCGTTATTTGAAACCAGGCGCTCGCCCCATCGAAGGAGACGAAAAGACCATTGTGTCTCCTGTGGATGGGACCGTTCTCAGGTTCGGAGACATCACAGAAGGGCTTCTCATTCAAGCAAAGGCCATGCAGTATTCGCTGCGTGATTTGCTGGAGTTCCCGGACTATCTCCAGGACTTTGAAGGCGGAAAGTTTCTGGTGATTTATCTGAGTCCCCGCGATTATCATAGAATTCATTTTCCAGTGGGTGGCACTGTTCCCGCTTTCGCCTATTCTCCGGGAGACCTTTTTACTGTGAACCCCGTTGCCGTGGAAAGATTGGACGCGTTGTTTGCTAAGAACGAAAGACTGGCCACATATATTCACAATCCGCGTGGCACTGTGGCTTTGATCAAAGTGGGAGCAACGAATGTAGGAAGGATTGTACTTGCATACGATTCATTTAAGACAAATCGCTGGTTCCGTCGTCCTGTGTTCAAACGTTATGCGACACCCGTGGAGGCGAAACGCGGAGATGAGCTTGGTCGATTTGAAATGGGGTCCACAGTGATCCTATTGTTCGGGCACAACAAGATAGACTTCTTACCAATCATCCAGGAAAAGAACAAAGTCAAGTTTGGACAGGGGATTGCAAAATGGAAATAGGCGCGATCATCATTACCATTGCGGGTCTCTGTCTTTTTGAGACGGTTTCCAGCATAGACAATGCCATCATCAATGCAGAGGTGCTTGGCACGATGAAGCCAAAGTATCGCCGATGGTTTTTGATTTATGGCATTTTCATTGCTGTCATCGTGGTCCGCGGCGCTCTGCCCTGGCTCATTGTGTGGGCCGTGAATCCAACCCTTGGTCCAGTGGGCGCATTCATGGCTTCGTTTTCGAATGATCCACATGTTGTGGATTCCATCCAGGCCTCTGCCCCCATTCTCCTGGTAGGCGGCGGAACATTTCTCATCCTGTTGTTTTTGCACTGGTTGTTTCTTGAGCCAAAGAACTATGGCCTTTATGGAGAGAGATACATTGAATCGCAAGGTGTCTGGTTTTACGCATTCGCGTCGATTGCACTTCTCGTTATAGTCTGGCTTGCACTGAAGAAGGATTCCATGATGGCCATGGGTGCGGTTACAGGCTCGACTGCTTTTTTTATCACCCACGGTTTTAAAGAGAACGCGGAGCAGGCAGAGCAGGATTTGCTTACTTCGCACAAATCAGACATTGCGAAGATCCTCTATTTGGAAATTCTGGACGCTACCTTCTCCATTGACGGGGTGTTAGGTGCTTTCGCTTTCACGTTGTATGTTCCATTGATCCTGATTGGCAATGGCCTGGGTGCCATTGTAGTGCGCCAGTTGACTGTTGGGAACATCGAGAGAATCAAGAAGTACAAGTATCTGAAAAATGGTGCTATGTATTCCATTCTCTGCCTGGGAGTCGTAATGGTTCTCGAATCCTTCGCGGTTCACGTGCCCTCGTGGCTTTCGCCGGTTGTGACGTTTGTTGTGGTCGGGATCTTTTTTGTTCGTTCTGTTTACGCAATTCGCGCAGAAGAAGCAGAATGATTCAGTAAGGCAAGCCGCATGCATTCGAAAGACGAACGTATGCGGAATGAAGATACGGGCCGAATTGTCCGGCCCAGCTCATTGTGTCATATCCACCATCCTCCACATAGATGAAGCGCATTCCCGCGCCGTATCCTGAGAAACTGGACGTAAGTGGATAAACGACATCCGCACCCATTCCCGGAACGGCATTCAGCATTCCAGAATTGTATGTTTGCATGGCGGCATGTGCCGCATTTCGGATTTCCACTTTCAGGTAGTAATTGATTCCAGTTACGTCCATGCGTTTTAGAAATCGTTCTCCGAAATAGACTGTGGGTGCGGTATCCAGAGTTCCAGGGGAAAACCCATTTGCTACAAGATCGATTTCCTGATACTTGCTGTCCGTGGAAAACGAAGTGCCGAATCCAGGGTTTGCGAAGCTAAAGTTGACGACTGCCCAACCACTTCCTCCGTTTAGAAGTGTGGTCCAGTTTGCAAGAGTTCCTGCCTGACCGCTTGAATTTTGTAATCCTGCGTCGCAGGATACATGGGGTGCGACGCTGCCTGGCCTGAGCAATGTGGCACCGGCGATAGCCGCAAACGTATCCGTCTTCGCGCTGTTATCCGGAAAGGCAGCAGCGCAGCTCACCAGGAACGCAA
Organism: Leptospirales bacterium; assembly: GCA_019694685.1. Taxonomy (GTDB): domain Bacteria; phylum Spirochaetota; class Leptospiria; order Leptospirales; family Leptonemataceae; genus JAEUSB01. The sequence goes on along the minus strand of JAIBBM010000002.1, from coordinate 148,433 downwards.
ATGGGCCAAGCCAGAGACGCGCCATAGGCCACACCTTAGACCCTGCATTCTGGTTTGCGAGAAAAAAATCGAGCTAGAAGCTGTGCGAGGATGCCGGCTATTTCCTTAAAATCCTATAGCATCTGTGCGGGCGTTTATTTCGAAAATCCATGGGGACAGTTTGCGACGTGATTTCTTTTGCTACAAGTCCGGGAAGTGTATCCAGTTCGAAGGTGGTCAGATTGTTAGAGAAATATAGTATTCCGCCCGGTGAAAGCAGGCGGAATACTCTTCGGATCAGATCCGAGTGGTCCCGTTGAACGTCAAAACTTGCAGCCATCCTCTTGCTGTTTGAGAAGCTGGGTGGATCAAGCACCGCCAGATCAAAGCTCGAAGGAGGACAATCGTCTACAAAATCGAGCACATCTCTCTGGAGCACCAGATTGCCGTTCTTCAATGGAAGCAAATCACTTGCCTCTTTATGATCACGGTCGAACACAATTCTGGCCGCAAAGTCGTTTAACGTGAAATTACGCATGGCCCAGGTACAATATGTGCGAGAGAGGTCTACTGTGGTTGTGGAGGCGGAGCCGCCTGCTGCGCAGTACACACTGAAAGATCCGGTATAAGCGAATAGGTTAAGGCAACGCTTCCCCTTTGCCTCTTCGCGAACCATACCGCGCGTGATTCTGTGGTCCAGGAAGAGCCCAGGGTCCAGGTATGCGGATAGCTGGATTTGAAATTTCAAACCTGCCTCATGCACTACCTGTTCCATCCCTGCTGTGTCCGTTTTCTCGTACTGAGAGCTTCCCTTCTTTCTTTCGCGCATCCGAAAATCTATATGTGCGATGGGAACAGACAGAGTCTTTGCTATGATCTGACGACACAGGTCGATCCACTGATCGTGTTCATCTCCCTCTGCCGTCTTGCTGGTTCTATATTCTGAAACGATGATAAAATCTTCGTATTTGTCGATGCAGAGCGGGAATTGAGGAACATCACGATCGTAGATGCGAAAACAGGTAATTCCCTGTCTGCGGGCCCACTTGCCAATGTGTTTGTGCATTCGGATCAGACGGTTTTCAAATCCTGTGATTGCTTCTGGTGTCATTTTGATTCAAGATCGTTGCGGTCTTTTCCGGCGATCGCTTGACCGCGCAAAGCCGTTTGCCCGGTATTCCACTCATGAGGCTTCTTGCAATTTGTTTCTTTCTCACCACGACGGCACTTGCGGCTCGAGATCCGGAAGGGCTTCGTCTTCGCGCGTCGATTTTTGGCGGGGGCTACACTCCTGATTTGCAGGAGAAGTACGCGAATGATCGTCTCTATGGTTCCTTTGTGGCCGGCGGGATCGGGGCCAACGCACCCTGGAACAACAAGAATGCATCCGGGTTGCCGCTCGAAGCAGAATACTCTACCCATCCGTTTCATTTTGAGCTTGAAATAGCGTCCATTCACTCTCGCCCGGACTATGCGGGTGTTTCTGCTGTGAGCTTGACTTCGTCTACGATTCGTTACGATGTTCAGCAGTACGATACGACAAACGTAGAACTCAGCAGATTTACTCCGGTTCTTCTCGCACGTTACGATTTAACATCGCAAGATTCAGCGCATGAGATTTCGATCCTTGGGGGAATCAGACGCGTGGACACTCGAGCCACTTACGATTATAAATATGCCCAGAGGTTTACAATTTCGCAGTCCGGTCTCTCTGTCTCTGGATCAGTATACGGGCAGAGTTTTGATTTTCGTTCGCGCGGAGTGGGCACTGGTTTGATCTTCGGTGGCGACTATCGTTATCATCTTGAGAACGGATCGAACTTCAAACTCAGGCTTGCGCTTTTTTCTGCAGATGGATCCTGGTTTCAGAATAGAGAAACAGCTGACGTCAATACGGGTGGCTCTGGGAGCGGGCTCATTCGACGCGAAGACGGCGGCTATCATGTAAATGGCGTAGAATTCATTGCGGGATACTTTCATTCTGTTTCAGAGAACATTCGCATCTTTGCTCAACTTCGCACAGAGACTTCCGCTATTCGAGACAACAAAGTGCGTCTAACGCGCATCTCTCAGCCAACCGCTACAGAGTTTCAAAACTTGCTCATTGATTCTGCACTGACCTATCCCGGAAGCCATGCGAAGGATACGATGGGCGGACTTCAGGCAGGAGTAGAAGTGATCCTGTAGATACAAAGGTTGCGAAGCGACTAGAAGAATATCCAGGCAACCAGTGCGAAGATCGGGAGAAGGATGGCGGCTGAATATCCCATGTAGCCAAAGAAGCCGGGCATCTTCACTCCTCGTTCCGCCGCAATTGCTCTGACCATGAAGTTGGGACCATTTCCAATGTAAGTGTTTGCGCCCATGAACACCGAACCGCACGAAATAGCAGCCAGAATCGCGGCGCTTACATGCGTGCCATCGTGAAATACGAAACCAGCATCGTTGGCAAGTGCGAGCCCCTTGGCGACGGACAGAAAAGCGAGATACGTTGGCGCATTGTCTAGCAGAGAAGACAACAGGCCGGAAGCGAGGAAGAACTGCCACGGAGCACTGATGCCGAGCGATGTCGCCCTGGTCTCGAGGATATGCAGCGCAGGAATCATGGTCGCGAAGATGGCAGCGAATAGAAACATGACTTCTAGAATTGGCTTCCAGCTGAAACCGTTTTGCAGGCGTATCTCATGGCTCACTGGCATCGCCAGGAGAGAGACGCACGTTAACACTAGCATGGATCCTTCCTGCGGCCCAAAGTGAGGCCAACCGGAGACCGTTCGCAGAAAATAGCCGTGGAAGAAAATGGAAGCAACCACTCCTAACAGAAGAATCAGGTTCAGCACGCCGGATATGTGAAACTTCTCGGTTGTATCGTGGTGATGAAGATCGATTCCCTTTCCATCCTTTCGCAGAATGTACGCGTCGACTAGCCAGAATAAGGCGATCACGAGTGTAAGAACGAACAACCATTCTTTCCAGAGCTGAATGGTCCACAGGAAAGGAACACCCTGCAGATAACCCAGAAACAGAGGAGGGTCACCGAGTGGAGTGAGCAGGCCTCCAATGTTAGAAACCGTAAATATAAAAAACACAACTATATGGGCTGTCCGCTTTCGCCCTGCATTTGCGCGCAAAAGCGGACGAATCAGAAGCATGGATGCACCGGTTGTTCCAATCAAACTTGCAAATACCGAACCCACCACAAGGAAGCAGGTATTGACGAGAGGTGTTCCGCGAAAGTGTCCTCGAATCAGGATCCCGCCTGAAATCACGTACAACGACGCAAGCAGAATCATGAATGAGACATATTCCATGCATTTCTCAACTGTTTTCTGAATGAACGGTCCTCCCAGGATGAAAACAAGAGCGTAGACCATGGGAAAACAAAAGAAACCAAGAGAAAACCACCATAGATGGCGATCCCAGAAGTGATGGTTGATCAGTGGAATGATGGCAACGCAGAGCAGAAAGATCACAAACGGCAAAATCCACGCATTCGATAGGGAAATTCCGCCTTCTGCCATCAAATTAGAGTTGTCAGTTTTCGCGCATCGATGAGTCAATCTTAAAATGCACATTTTGCATCCGTAAGATCCGAATCGGCTCTTACTCAATTTCTTAAGAGGTTCAAAATGAAGAAAGTTTCAGGCTCAAAAGGCTTGGGCTCGTCTATCGCTCAGCGCAAGACAACTTCCGTACTGCGGAAGTATATGCCCCTGCTCCTTATAGTAGCGTTCTTTGCTCCCTTCTCGATTTTTGCGAGCGAAGCGGATCTTAAAATTCCAGATCTGTCATCCGTTAACTTTGCAATCGGAAATGGGAAGACCCTGCTTTTCGTAGGCATGGGTATTTGTGTTCTCGGTATGCTGTTCGGTCTGATGGAGTTCACTGCGATCAAGAATCTGCCAGTGCACATCGCTATGCGCGAAATCTCCGAGCTGATCTATGAAACGTGTAAAACGTATCTGCTTCAGCAAGGCAAACTGCTCCTGGTTCTCGAAGGTTTCATTGGCGTAATCATGGTGGTTTACTTTGGTTTCCTGCGCCATATGCCGGCAACTACGGTGCTCGTCATTCTGCTTTGCAGCTTGATCGGTATCGCAGGTTCTTACGGTGTTGCATGGTTTGGTATTCGTATCAACACGTTTGCAAACTCTCGCACCGCATTCGCGGCGCTTCGCGGTAAGCCATTTCCTAACTACGCAATTCCACTGAGAGCAGGTATGAGCATTGGTCTCCTCCTGATTTCAATCGAACTGTTCCTGATGCTCTGCATTCTTCTGTTGATTCCTGCTGAATACGCTGGTCCTTGCTTCATCGGTTTTGCAATCGGTGAATCACTTGGAGCATCTGCTCTGAGAATCGCGGGCGGTATCTTCACCAAGATCGCGGACATCGGTTCCGACCTCATGAAGATCGTTTTCAAAATTAAAGAAGACGATGCCCGTAACCCGGGTGTGATTGCAGACTGCACAGGCGACAACGCAGGTGACTCAGTTGGTCCAACTGCTGACGGATTCGAAACTTATGGTGTAACAGGTGTTGCTCTCATTTCTTTCATTCTGCTTGCAGTAAAAGACCCAACCGTTCAGGCATCTCTGCTCGTTTGGATCTTCGTAATGCGCATTGTGATGATCCTCGCTTCTTCCGGTTCTTACGGAATCAACGCATTGATTGCGAAAGCGCGTTACGGAAACGCAGACGACATGAACTACGAGCATCCGCTTACAGTTCTTGTATGGCTGACTTCTTTCGTTTCTGTCGCTCTGACATATGTTGTTTCTTACGTGCTCATCCCGAACCTCGGTGGTGATACCACGATCTGGTGGAAACTTTCTTCTATCATTACTTGCGGTACACTCGCAGGTGCGATCATTCCAGAACTCGTGAAAGTGTTCACGTCTACTGAATCCGGTCACGTGCGCGAAGTTGTATCTGCTTCTAAAGAAGGCGGCGCATCTCTGAACATTCTTTCCGGTCTGACTGCTGGTAACTTCAGCGCATACTGGATGGGAATCACGATCGCAGCTCTGATGGCTGGCGCATATGGAATCAGCACCATGGGAATCGAAGGACCGCTCGGCATGATGGCTCCTGCTGTTTTCGCCTTTGGTCTGGTAGCTTTTGGTTTCCTTGGAATGGGTCCTGTAACCATCGCTGTAGACTCTTACGGCCCGGTTACTGACAACGCTCAGTCTGTATTTGAACTTTCTCTCATCGAAACGCGCAAGGGCGCTCGCGAAGAGATCAAAAAAGAATTTGGATTCGATCCTCATTTCATCAAAGGAAAAGAATTCCTTGAGAAGAATGACGGCGCGGGTAACACTTTCAAAGCAACTGCGAAGCCAGTTCTGATTGGAACCGCTGTCGTGGGCGCAACTACTATGATTTTCTCAATCATTGTGATTCTGACAAAAGGCCTGCAGCCTGGTCTGCTTGCGAACCTCTCGGTTCTGCATCCACCATTCCTGCTCGGACTCATTGTCGGCGGCGCGGTGATCTACTGGTTCTCTGGCGCGTCCACGCAAGCAGTTACAACTGGTGCGCATCGTGCGGTTGAGTTCATCAAAGAGAACATTAAGCTCGAAGGCGTGGAAAAAGCATCCGTAGAAGACTCCAAGAAAGTCGTCGAAATTTGCACCATCTACGCTCAGAAAGGTATGTTCAACATCTTCCTCGTTGTGTTCTTCAGCACACTTGCTTTCTCATTCGTTGGAGAATACTTCTTCATTGGATACCTCATCTCCATTGCTGTGTTTGGTCTGTATCAGGCTATTTTCATGGCAAACGCTGGTGGTGCATGGGACAACGCGAAGAAACTCGTGGAAACAGAACTCCGCGCGAAGGGAACTCCTCTGCATGACGCGTCTGTTGTGGGCGACACTGTAGGTGACCCTTTCAAAGACACATCTTCTGTTGCAATGAACCCGATCATCAAGTTCACCACTCTGTTTGGTCTGCTTGCTGTTGAACTCGCAATCGAAACTCCGGACACAGTTCGTCTGGCTCTCGCAGGCGTGTTCTTTATTGTTTCAACTGTATTTGTGTGGAGATCTTTCTACGCGATGCGAATCGAACAGAAAGGCTAAATGGCGGATTCTGAATAGGACCTTCTTTTTGGGGAGGTCTGCAAAACCCGGGGTTTCCCCGGGTTTTTTTTTGGCCCGGCAACCCGAAATGGGTGAATGAGGATCGCATAATGGCGGTTTTGCGGCTAGCTAAAAAGAGAGACAGGCACCCGGCCACGCGATATCTTGTTGCCATGCGTTTTGCCGTGCTTCTGGTCCTGGCTTTCGTCAGTGCGTGCCGTGTGTCTACTGATTGCGCGAAAGGGGATCCTTCCTGCAGCGTGGGGGCGTTGTTACTTTCTGCCCAGCGGTCTTATCGGATGAAGGCCTTTTACGTCTGTCGCACTACGAATCTGGACACATATCTTGTGAACGCTGATATTGTTACGCCCGCTCAGTCGCAAGCGATTGGAGCTTCAACAAGCTGGATGCGAACAGATCTAGACGGGAAGTATTTGTACATTCAATCTTCTGGAAACAACGTAGACTGGTACTCCATTGATCGAGATACAGGCTTGATCGCGCGCGTGGGAACGTTTGCAATTGCTCTGGCCGGTAATTATGAACCCAGCCCTTACTACAAGAATATCATGGTGGCGTCTCTGGGTGCATCCAAGATGCGTACGTTCAGCATAGGCTCAGATGGAAGTCTGACGACTCTTTTCATCAACCAGGACCCGGGCAGCACCTCGCCTGGAAAATTCGTGTTTCATCCAACGCTTCCCGTTGTGTACACTCTTGAGACAAGCACAGTTCGAATTCAAGACCTGGCGGCAAACGGTGCGCTTACTTTTCGCACAACTGCGGCTGCAACTGCGACTACCACGAACATCGCCATCGATCCTAATGGGAGGTATCTCGCCGTTGCCAACAACGCCGCACCCGGAATTCAGCTCTATACAATTGATTCTACAGGAGGCCTGAGTGCTCCTTCGAGCGCCGCATTTACAAACATCAGCATACTTGCGTTTGATTCGACGGGGAGCTTTCTTATGGCAGGGAACACCGCACTGCCGGGTGTAACCACGGTGAACATTCCTGCCATGCAATCTGTACAGACTTTCAATACAGGCACTCTGCCCACCACCGTCATCGCAGACCGCGGCGGAAAGTATGTACTCGTTGGAAATCCCGCGCCGACTTTGTTCTCTCTATACCAGTTTACGCAAACTGGCGGATTGCCGTCTGTGAAATATGAGTTCGTTCCAACAGGCAACGTCACCGGGGTCGGAATGTACAGTCCCTACGGATTCTAGCTGGCGCGCTACGGACGCGAAGCCAGGCGATTTCGTGCCTCGGCGCTTACGAAGGTATTGTGCAAATCAAGCGTTCTTGCCTGGTCTATGGAAATCAAGTAGCGCGGCCTCATCCATCTGAGGATTGCCAGAACGCCCTCAGGCCCTTGTGGATTCTCGATCACGGAGAGTGGCAGTGCTCCCAGCATCGCCAGGGATACTGAATCCTCGTGGTTGCGCAACTCTCCCTCCGCAAACAAGTAAGAAGCTGCCGGTGCCTCCGGCAAAATTCGTTTCATCCGTTGCCACGACGACTCAGGGCTTGAAGGTGTAAGCAATGTAATGGACCCGGCGAGGAATATAGCTGCAAGCAGACTTAAGATCCAAACGTTCGAGAAACTCCACGGAGACTGCCCCTGGAAAGACACGCGTGCGAGCAGAAACGGCAAGAGAACTGTGAGCAGGTCAAACCTTTCCTGCTGGCTCACAAGATTGGCGGCGGCGTACGGAATCGCACAGAGTACCACAAGGCCGCTCGCACCCGTCACTGCATTGAACTTATCTCTATTGCTTTTGGTCTTCCATCCTCTAAAGAAGACGAAGATGGTGATTGCAATCCCCAGCGCCAGTGCAGTGAAATCGCCCTTCATGCGATCGTAACCAATCAACACATAGGAGAGATCGTTTAAGTCGAGAGAATGTAAGATTGAACCGGCAAAGATGCTGTGCTTCAAGCCAAAGGCAAAAGACCCACGCCGATCCACAAAAGGAAGCGTCTGCGAAGCTACATTGCTTGACGTATCTACAATCGCAGAACCCATCCCATGAAGCAACGCGCTAACCGAGACGCCAAGCCAGGCTCCCAGAGCCCAGAATGTGAAGCATGCAGAGAGAGTAAAAGCAAGAGCAGTGAGCGCACCCGTTCGCAAGCGATCCTTCCAGGTCCAATCAAACAAAAACGTCATGTAGATCATACCAAGGCCGCTCACAATCAAGCAAGGTAGAAACCCAGGTTGAAACAACAGCAGCGGAGGAAAAAACAACAGGGAGATCGCAACTCGGACTGTTAACCGCGTGGTGGGCGGTCCAGGAGAAAGTAAACCAGTTAAAACCAAAAACAAGAATCCGTATGACGGAAAATTGTCGTCGAGAAAACGTTCTACAAATTGGACCGCCGGCGTGAGAGAAAACAACAGGGTGCAGGCGGCGGCGCGCAAAGAATCGCGAGTCACTACGAATGCAAATGCGAAACACCCGAGAACAGCGAGGCATCCATAGAAAGCAAAATTCAAACGCATCGCATCGAACCGGGAAACCTCGGCCATCCCCTTTAGCAGCACGTAAGGCGAAAATCCGAGCAGCAATCCAGGATGAAAGGGTGTATGCGCATGCCAGCCCGCAGCTTCAAGCATCAGAAATGCGTCTACAGTATCTGAGTCGATCGAGTACAGTTGCTTAAATCTTAAATTGCACAGAATGACCAGAAGACTCGCTGCTATCAATCCTGCGGCAGCGAAGGTCTTCACTCGATTTGCCCCGCCGGGTGTCTCCATACATTTAAAGTCAAAAGAAAAAGGAATCAGTCAAGTCCATTCCTTCCCGGGCTACTCTTTGCACACGGTTCCGGGACTCGGAAAAATCTGCGCGTGGACGGATCGCTTACCGTTATGCGATTCTAAGACGCTTCGGCATAGGAGGTTAGGTGCTTCGTTCATTCGTGCGACGATTTGTCTAAAGTTGCTCCGCCATTTTTCGATTGCGGGTGCTCGCGCTCGCGAAAACCTGCCTGCGGATGAAGCGAGCATGACAGACACAAAAGCAAAATGGGTCGCCCTGATCATTCTATGTCTGGGAGATCTGATGATCGTCCTGGACACAACGATTGTAAATGTAGCACTTCCTTCTATACAAAGAAGCCTGGGTTTTTCAGAAGCAAATCTTGTCTGGGTAGTGAATGCTTACATGTTGACGTTCGGAGGATTTCTACTTCTGGGCGGACGACTTGGCGATCTTTTCGGACACAGACGTTTGTTTCTCGTCGGAATTTCTATCTTTACGATTGCGTCCCTCGCGTGCGGCCTTGCTCCCTCGCAGCTTTTGCTCGTAGCAGCCCGCGCAGTCCAGGGAGCCGGAGGTGCAATCGTCTCTGCTGTAGCGCTTTCTTTAATTATGGATCTGTTTCATGAGCCGGAAGAACGCGCGAAGGCCATGGGCTTTTTTGGATTTGTAATGGCCGGCGGCGGCAGCCTGGGTGTTCTCCTGGGTGGTGTGCTCACAGATTCGCTTAGCTGGCGCTGGGTGTTTCTCGTGAATTTGCCAATTGGCACATTGGTCAGTGTTCTTACACTACGCCTGATTGAGAAAACAGAGGGAACTCACCGGCCTCTCGATCTCCTGGGCGCTCTCTTGATTACTGCTTCTCTCATGGTTCTAGTCTACGGTATCGTAGGCGGCAATGAAATGGGCTGGCTATCCGTTCAGACTCTCGGGTTCATTGGGATCGGAATCGTTTTGTTTCTGGCTTTCCTCTGGCTCGAATCGCGCCTAACGTCACCTCTCGTTCCTCTGGGTCTTTTTAGATTAAGAAATCTTTCTGCCGCGAGTATGATTGGAATGCTATGGTCTGCGGGCATGTTTGCCTGGTTTTTTCTCTCCGCGCTTTATATGCAGCATGTGCTCGGATATTCCGCAATGAAAGTGGGCCTTGCTTTCTTGCCGTCTAACGTTATCATGGCGGCCTTTTCTCTCGGGCTCTCTGCCCGCATTGTAATGCGATTTGGAATTCAGGCTCCAGTGTCCGTGGGCATGGTGCTTGTAGCTGTTGGTCTGGCGCTCTTTTCGCGTGCTCCGGTAAACGGTGATTTGTTCGCGGACGTGATCCCACCCATGATTGTTCTGGGACTGGGAGCCGGTCTCGCACTCAATCCTCTGTTGCTCGCCGCCATGACAGACGTAGACGAAAATGATTCTGGTCTGGCTTCCGGAGTGGTCAATACAGCATTCATGATGGGCGGTTCCGTTGGGCTGGCCGTGCTTGCAAGTCTGGCAGCGTATGTGAGTGCCGGACAGAGCGCCGCCACAGGGAAAAGCGTGACCTTGCTTGCTGGTTATCAGTGGGCGTTTTTTGTGGGTGCTCTGTTTGCACTCCTTGCTTCCTTCATCAGCACGGCGCGATTTCGGATTCCAAAGTCCGGGGCAGAAGGATCAAAACCTGTGTCCCTGCACTGAACGGCTGCCATTCAACGAAAGTTGATGAGTAGCCGCCGACTACGAATAGGCATCCTTGCGATCCTGAACGTCGTGAATGATCACGAGACCCTCTCCTGGTTCCACTGAATAGAATATGCGAAATTTCCCCACACGGTATCTCCAGAAATCCGAAAGTTCTCCTTTCAATTTCTTAATATTCGGACCGTAGAAAGGATTTTTGCGAAGCTGTGGGTAAACGAATGCATTGAGTTTTTTTGCAAGCGCTTTGTGTTTCGGAGATGCGAGGGCTGTTCTGGCGAACTCCGTTTCTGCGATCCTGAATTCAGCCGACAATTCGGAACTTGCCTTTTTTCGCCGCAGCTGCGGAAGCTTTCAACCGCTTCACCAGCGGTTTGTTTGCCAGAATCTCCCCCATTTCCTCGTCAGAGGCGAAGTTGTCTTCCAGGATGTGGGATAATGTGGCCACTTCCATGAAATTGGAGATGGTTCTGTGATCTGCTTCTGCCGCGGATCTGATCATGCGATATGTTTTATCATCGAGGCGTACGGTAACTGTTTTTCCCATTGATTCGATCCTGTTCTAATGCATTCATTTGTATTCAGAAAAGTCAACACTATTCGGATCAAATCCATTGGATATTCTCGGATAAATAGTTGAAAATTCGGGGGGGGGGGGGGTACAGAAGGCCATGAAGAGATTGTCTACTATTTTTACTATTTTCATCTTTTTTGTTGGAGCCGTTCTACCAGGCTGCAAAAAGGAGGAGAAAGATCATACATCTGAATACGCGTTGATCGTATTGTTTGCGGCAAGCTTCACTCGTACTTTTTCATTCAGCTGCAATAAATTCAGCGTGAACAGTAGTTGCACGAACTATTACGGATTTGGCACGAGTTCTGCAACGTGTACCTCCGGTGGAGGCACAGTTTCCACTTCCAAATGTTCGAATCTATCGAACTACGGAACGTGCACGACTGCCGCTGGCGGTTCTGGCTCCTCTGAATTTGTGTTCTATTCCGGCGGCACGAACCCTGTATGCGGTAGCGCAGGCGCCTGTCAGACAAACTGCACAGCCGTCGGTTCCGGTACATACTCTTCAACTTACACTCCTTGATCGCTTCGCGTTTGGTATCTGTCCGCTGAAGAATTTCGCGCCGTGGTTTGGAAGAATTTGCTGATGCGCGAAATTCTATCACTGCCCGCTGCGCGATTTGAGAAACGCAATCATCGCATCAAACGGTGCACGTGCTTTCTCGTCTGTAAACTTGTCTCTGCTTTTGCGCGCAACACCGAGTGGTGACATTCCAATTCCATATGGGCCCATGTAAGGTTCTCCGTCCGGACTCTTGAGTCCGACGTCCACTCGTGCACCCGCATCCACCAGGATACGTGCGATCTTCAAATGATCCGGTGTTGAGAGCTTTGCCGCGCGATGCAGAGGAGTCCATCCGTAGTGGTGGTCCAGAGGTGTCTTTCTCTCCACGAGGAAACGAACCAGAGGAATGTGCGCTTCTGACACTGCGGTAGCAAGACATCCTTTCGCTTTTTGGTTCTGTTCCGCCCCGGGAATTCCTTTCAAAATGGATTTTACCTTTTCGACCTCTCCCTCCTGGCACGCTGTTTCCAGGGTAGCCAGTTTTTCCTCTTCCGCAAGAAGAGAGGCAGAGATGAGTAGAAACGCGAATAACAAATATTTCATGCCGAATCCTTTCCGCACTGCAGGAAATGTCAACTTCCATCCACTCTTCTTTGGGCTTGTGCCCCGCGCCGTCTTTCTCCAACTTGAAACAATCATGCGCTTCCTTCCCTTTTTCTTCCTGGTCACAGACATTGGGTTCATTCTCTACTGGGTGATCACTCTGATCGGAATCATTCCTGCGGATTATTTATTCAAGGATTATAACAATCCAATCCTCAGCGCCTGGAATTGGTCGTTTCTTCCTCTGGATCTGTTCATTTCTTTTTCCGGGCTCTACAGTCTTCGCCTTCGCGCAAAGGGGTTTCCCTGGAAGAACGTGGCACTCATATCTCTGGTGCTGACGTTGTGCTCCGGCCTGCAGGCAGTGTCTTTCTGGGCGATTCGTCGCGATTTCGATCTGGCCTGGTGGCTACCGAATCTGTTTTTGTTTCTCTACCCGATCTACTTCATTGCCGCAATCTTGCGTGGCAGCCGGGACTAGTTCTCTGCCGGACCCAGATAGACAATGGAACTTGCCTTGATGATTGCGTAAATGCTCATTCCAGTAACCAGATCCAGATCTCGATTTGCTTCTCTGGTCACCAGAACTCGCAACGACGGCGCCTCAAGGTCGACTAACGTGATTTTTTCAAAGCCATGAATCAATTTGATTTTGGTTGGAATCACATTTCGCGCTGATATTTCGTCAGGCGGTTTCTTAGAAAGAAGAATGTCGTTTGCGTAACAGGCGAGCCTGACCGGACCATCCGCGTCATGTGGGAGAATCACTTTTAGATCGCATGGACCGCAGCGAACCAGACCCGGCTCTAAAATAATCCCGGAAAAGTAATTGTCTATTCTGGTTTCTGTTTCATTCAGCACGGATTCGGACGGACCGCGCTTCGAGACGGAACCATTCTCCAAACGAATCGTCCAGTCCGTCAGCCCTACAATCTCATCAGCGAGATGGCTTACTAGAATCATGGGAACGCCGGACCATTGTTTGATGCTATGTAGTACTGACATTGCTTCGCGTCGTAGAATTTCGTCGAGTCCCGTGAATGGCTCATCTAGAACAAGCAAGCGGGGCTGGCTGGCGATCGCTCGCCCCAGGGCCACACGTCGTTTTTCTCCTCCGCTCAGATTTGCTGGCCTGCGTTCCAGAAGATGATCTATGCGCAGCATTTCTGCAATCGGACCAATGGAACTTGCGCGCGGGCTATAGAGTAGATTCTCTTTCACAGTCATGTGTGGAAATAAAAGAGGATCCTGCGTAACATATCCAATCTTGCGCTCCTGCATGGACCATTCGGACCAGTCTTCTCCATCCACTATGACTCTGGCCCCTCTTTCGCTCCCGGTGATGCAGTTAAGCAGAGTGGTCTTTCCGCCGCCTGACGGCCCCGCAATGCCGGTTGCATGAGCGCTCCACTTTTCTTCTACGATTAAATGAAAACCATTTGGGCGAGAGACATTCGCTTCGATTTCCAGAATCATGATTCTGATTCCATTTTCCTTTTGTGCAGGCCCTGGAAGATTCTAGATACAAGAATCAAGATTACGCAGATCGCAATGGATGCGAAGACAAGCCAGGCGATTTTAGTTTCTCCGCCCGGCGAATCCAGTTCAGCATAGATGGCAAGCGGAATGGTTTCTGTCTGCCCGGGGATTCTACCCGCCAGGATGATGGTTGCTCCAAATTCTCCGAGTCCGCGTGCGAATGCAAGTGCGGCGCCTGATAGTATTCCTGGCCAGGCGAGAGGAAGCGTGATTCTGAAGAAAGTTTGCAGGCGTGAAGCTCCCAGAGATGCAGAAATCCGCTCCAGACGCGCATCGATTTCTCTCATGGAAAGAGAGATGGACGTTACAAATAAGGGAAACCCGACTACGGCTGCGGAAACAACTGCGCCCAACCAGTGAAACGCTACCGGAGCACCTAGCCACTGTAATGTGGAGCCGACTTTTCCCGAGGGAGAAAACAAAGCCAGTAGCAGATAGCCAATCACGACGGGAGGGAGCACAAGTGGTAGGGTGATTAGAATCTGCAAAATGGGTCTGGCTTTTGAATCCGTCTTTTCCAGAAACCACGCAGCTAAGATGGCAAGAGGAAGTGTAAGGAGGGTTGCCGCGAATCCGACGGAGAGTGATAGTTGGATGCTGTTCATTGTTTTCGAATGTCTATGAATCCGTGTTTTGTAGCCGCTTCCGGGCGCGCTTGCAGTAGGTCGTAGAATTCTTTTCCTTCCGGCCGCAGCAAACCGACGGAGTACACGATGCGAGGATGACTTTCTTCAGGGAACGTGAAGGCCACGCCAAGCTCTGGTGCGGTTGCAGCGTCCGTTGCATACACGACGCCTGCTTCCGCGCCACCTTTTGCAACAATAAAAAGCACATCGCGCACGCTTGAACCGTAGATGGTCCTTTCTGGAATCGGTATGTGAAGGTGAGCAAACGCTGCGCGCGCGTACTTTCCTGCCGGGACCTGTTCGTTGGCAAGAGCCAGACTCTTCATGTTGCGGAGGCGGAAAGAGGATTTGTCATTCAAGGGAACAACAATTACAAGACGATTGGAAAGCCAGTCAAATCGATCCAGAATCCTCATGCTTTCGAGCCATTCTGGAGCGGCAGTGATGAATACATCCGCGAGCGCTCCCTGTTGAATCTGTCGCGCAAGGGTTGAGGATGCATCGAATTGAACTTGCGTTTTTCTTCCACTCTTCTCAAATTCATTGGAAAGTTCGCTGATGGTTTCTTTCAGGCTGGCCGCTGCAAAAATAGTGACTGGCCGCGGACCAGTAGGACTGCAAGAAATGAAAACGCACGAGAGGACCCAGATAAGGACACAGACACGATTGCGTGCAGGTTGCTTGAGAATGAACGATAGATTGCGCGTTCTGAAATGGGCTGGATCTAGCATCAGGGAAAGCTTTGAGTTCTGCACAGCAATGCGCGCGGCAATCGCCATGCAACTCTTTTGCCTGGCTGAACATTTTGAGCTCCGGGTAAAAAAGAATGGCCATTGAAAGTAATTGAACCTTCAATATTAAAGAGAACTTATAAATGAGAGGTCCACTATGAGCCAGAATGGAAAAGTTCGTACAATTGCGCGGATCATCGATTCGATTCGACAGCGCGAGGGAGGCGGGTTTATCGTTCGCCGCCCGTTTCCAACTCAGTCTGTCAGTTATGTAGATCCGTTTCTACTTCTAGATGAGATGGGCCCGGCGGACTATGCACCCGGGGAAGCAGTGGGAGCTCCGGATCATCCGCATCGTGGATTTGAAACGGTCACCTACATGCTCGAAGGCGAATTCCAGCACGAAGATTCTGCAGGCCATCGCGGTTTTCTTCGGCCCGGGGACGTGCAGTGGATGACTGCTGGTGCGGGAATCATTCATTCAGAGGAACCTTCGGAGAAAATCATGCGTGAAGGCGGCAGAGTGCATGGGTTTCAAATCTGGGTGAATCTGCCCTCTCAACTGAAGATGACTCAGCCGCGTTACCAGGAAGTTCCGGGATCGGGGATTCCAACTGCGCAAACAGAAGATGGTCTCGCCCGCGTGCGAGTGATCGCAGGTGAGGCACTCGGCGTTCGCGCAGTCATCGAAACTCACATTCCCATCGTGTATCAGGATTGGACCCTTTCACCCGGCGCATCTGCGTCTGTCATTGTTCCGCAAGAGCAAAATGCGATGATCTACGTTTTCGAAGGAAGCGTTGCCGTAGGCGATCGCCAGAATGTGCTCGAAGACGGACAACTTGGTGTTCTTGGGCTGGGAGACACAGTTCAATTGTTTGGAACGCAAACAGGTGGGCGCATGCTTCTCCTTGCGGGTGTTCCTACGAGCGAGCCCGTCGCAAGGTACGGCCCTTTCGTCATGAATACCGTGGAAGAATTGCAGACAGCATTCAACGATTACCAGAGCGGCAAAATGGGAGAGATCACTCGCGGCGCAAAATATGGATAATTCATCGATCACATTCGAAACGATTCGAGATCCAGACGGAGACCTCCAGGAATTTCTATGGGAACGCCTGCGGGAAGCAAGCAATCCAAAGCTTTCAGACGAAAGAGCAAAGGAACACCATGCGCTGAGCATACTGGCTCGTGAAAAGGGAGAGATCGTCGGCGGAATGCTTGCAATTGTTTACTTTCGTGGGATGAACCTGCAATGTCTCTGGGTACGCGAGGATCAGCGTGGTAAGAAGCTCGGTTCCGCATTCCTGGAGCAAGCCGAGCAGGCGGCGAGATCCCTGGACTGCACTTTGATTCACGGGCATACCTTCAGCTTCCAGGCACCTGACTTCTATCTGAAGGCAGGCTATGAAGTTTTCGGGACGATTGAAGACTATCCACCCGGTAAAAACTGCTTTTTTTTACGAAAATACTTACGAAAATGAACGACACAAAACCAGTCATGAACAGCACACGATGGCAGATTTCGGCTATCGATTTCTGTTGTTCATGACTGAAAAGATGGTGTTCACGTATTCTCTGTCGCGCCCCTGACGATCGCCTAACGTTCGCGAAGGTTTCGTACGCAAACTGCTGGACATGTCTGGTTGTTTGTTAGAGGAATCACGTATGGCACGCTCACTTTGCACATGGATGTTCGTTCTGATTGCGGTCTTTTCGGCGTCTTGTTCCCAACAATCGCACGGGGGGCCCGCGGTGGATCCCATCTTCTTGATTGCGGGGCTTGGCACAAATCAAGACCTTCAATTGAGCACTAGCATGAGCAGGGCAGGTGTGACTCCTCTGGCGCCCGCGCCCCCTCAGAACGCGGCTCTTGTGACTCTGGGCCGCGCTCTTTTCTTTGATAAAGAACTTTCAGGAAATCGCAACATCGCTTGCTCTACCTGTCATCTTCGCAACTCGGGCACATCAGACGGTCTCTCCTTGTCGATCGGATGGGGTGGAAACGGACTTGGTGCAGTGCGAACCGTTGGAACAGGAAACTTTGTCGGAAGAAATGCTCCGCCTTTGTTTAACCTGGGTGCGAAGATTACGAAATACTTCTGGGATGGGCGTGTGAGTAGAGCGGATAACGGTATACTTACCACACCCGAGCCAGCCCTCAACGGTGCATCTCCGACGCGCGCAGACATTGCAAGTCAACTCACGACCGGTCTGGCCGCACAGGCAATGTTTCCAGTTACGTCCGATCTTGAGATGCGAGGTCTTCCAGGAAACCCGGTCAGAGATGCGGCCAACAATCAGGCGGTCTGGGCTGTTCTCATGTCTCGCCTCGTTGGAACGAATAACGGTACCGTAGGTGGACTGCCCGGTTATCGCGCTCTTTTTGCTGCCGCTTTTCCTACTGTTACCAACTTCGATAATTTCAACTTCGGACATGCCGCAGCAGCAATTGCTGCCTTTGAAACGGAGAGTTATTCTGCAGTGGGCTCACCCTTCGAGCAATACGTGAAAGGAAATACTGGCGCTCTCACACCAGAGGCAAAAGCAGGCGGGATTTTGTTTTTCGGAAAAGCAAACTGCTCCACGTGTCACAATGGACCCATGCTGACGGACAATGAGTTTCACGGAGTTGCCTCTCCGCAGATTCTGGGTACGTCCGGCTATCTAAACACCGGAGACGACACCGGGCGAAATGTAGTTACAGGGCAGCCCGGAGACATGTACAAATTTCGCACGCCCAATCTTCACAATGTAGAACTGTCTGCTCCATTCACTCATTCTGGGGCATATGCTTCTCTCAATCAGGTTGTGGATCACTATACGAATCCATCTAACGCTCAACTGAACTTTTCTGCACAGGGCCTTAGACCGGATTTTGCATTCACGGCTGATCTGAATTTCGCACACAAAACAAATCGAATCAATGCGCTGGATCCAATCTTGAGACAGCCTCTGGTTCTTTCGGCGCAAGAAAAGCAGAGTCTGGTCGCTTTTCTGATGTCTCTGACGGATCCTCAGGCACGCAATTTGACAGGCAGTGCGCCGGCAAGCGTGCCCAGCGGATTATCCATCGACTGACGTTGCGGGCGAGCCAGTGTTCGCCTGATACCACGACCTGGAGCCAACGCAGATTCTGCACACGGAAAGCATAACCGGTACTTCCACGAGCACACCCACAATGGTTGCCAGAGCGGCGCCTGATTGTGTTCCAAAAAGCGTGATGGCCACTGCCACTGCCAGCTCAAAGAAGTTGCTTGCGCCAATGAGAGAACCCGGTGCGGCAACGTTATGCGGCACTCTGAAGATCTTCATCAGCCAGTAAGTTATGCCTGCATTGAAATAGACCTGAATCGTGATCGGCACGGCGATCAGCACTACAGCCAGCCAGTTCTCGCGTATGTTGCGTGATTGAAACATGAAGATCAAGGCAAGCGTGGCAAGAAGTGCGCCAATGGTCACTGGCTTGAGAGCCTGTAGAAATGTTTGCTCAAACCATTCTTTTCCTTTCGCACGGATCAGGAAGACTCGGCTGGCAAACGCCGCGATCAGGGGGAGTACAATGAAAGTGACCACGGATGCAATCAAAACCTGGGCTGGCACCACAACCCCTGTAACTCCCACGAGAAGCATGACAATGGGCGCGAAAAGAAACAGCATGATGAGATCGTTCACTGCAACTTGTGCAAGAGTGTATGCGGAGTCTCCATTTGTAAGATAGCTCCAGACAAAGACCATCGCAGTGCACGGTGCGGCCGCGAGGATGATCAAGCCTGCATTGTAGTCTCGAGCCGCTTCTTCCGTCATGAGACCAAGATTCCTGAAAAACAGATGTAAGAAAATCCAGCCAAGTAGAGCCATGCTGAATGGTTTGATGAGCCAGTTGACTACGAGAGTGATGGCAAGCCCTTTTGGCTTGCGAACCACTTCGCGTAGACCACCAAAATCTACCTTAAGCATCATGGGATAGATCATCAGCCAGATGAGCACGGCGATCGGTGCATTGATGTGTGATCCCTGCGTGAACTCAAGAGCACCCAGAGTGCGCGACGCTTCCGGAAAGAGCATTCCAAGAGTTACGCCGATTGCCATGCATCCAAGTACCCAGATGGTCAGATAACGTTCGAAAAAATCTAGATGCCTGACTTCTTGTTTCATTTTGATTTCCCGGCTCTGATGGCGTCGCGTCTGCCATCTGCGTATGCCTCGAAGACTTTCTTGATTTCGTCTCGCACGCGTCGAAACACTTCCATCTGCTCTTCTTCGGTTCCAGTGGCATGAGCAGGATCATCGAAAGGCCAGTGATGACGGTTCACCTGGCCTGGAAAAACAGGACATGCCTGGTCTGCATTTCCGCATACAGTAATGACTGTTTCAATTTGTGAACCGAGAAAATCATTCATGGATTTCGAAGTGTGTTCTGAAATATCAATGCCGATTTCTTTCATGGCGCGAATGGCAAGTGGATGAACAAAGCCGGCCGGTTTTGAACCGGCACTGGCCACTTCAAGAAAGTCACCGGCTGCCTGGCGCAGGATCCCTTCTGCGAGATGACTGCGGCAGGAATTTCCGGTGCAAAGAATCAGAATGCGCGGTTTAACCATTGTTATGCGCAGCATCCAGGGGCGCAGCATGCTTCTTTGGCTGCCGCTTTTTCTGTTTGCAGGAATTTGAGAGAAGGCTTTTCACCGCTGACTGTAATGCTGAGAACTTCCAGTTTAGCGGACGCCAGGGTTTCCATCTCTTCTTTTGTAAGATGCTCTGCGAGAACTTCCTGAGGAATGTGGATGGTTCGTTCTTTGTTGATCGAGATATTGTCAAATCCGGCGCTCTTGATCTGATTCAGGTATTCTTCTTTCTGAACAGCACCGGATACACATCCAGCATACATCGAAGCTACAGAACGCAATTTCTCCGGGATAGGCCCCGAAAGAACAATGTCAGACACACAGAAGTGGCCACCTGGTTTCAGTGTGCGAAAGATTTCCAGGAAGGCCGCTTGTTTGTCCGGAACCAGATTGAGCACACAATTGCTGATGATCACATCCGCCTGATTCGCGCTGACGGGCAATTTTTCAATTTCTCCAAGACGAAACTCTACATTGTTGTATCCGAGTTTGTCGTTGTTTTCTCGCGCTCTATCAATCATTTCAGACGTCATGTCGATTCCAATGACTTTACCCGTCTCTCCTGTCTGGCGCCTGGCGATGAACGCGTCATTGCCTGCGCCGGATCCTAGATCGATGACTACGTCGCCGTTCTTGATCTTCGAAAATTCCACAGGGATTCCGCAACCTAAACCCAGGTCTGCGTCTGCAACGTAACCTTCCAGTTTGGAATAGTCTTCATTGAACCAGACATTTCCCTTTTGAGTGCCGCAACATGATTGACCGGATGGTTGTGGACCTGCCTGCGCAATTCCCGCGTAGGTTTCGCGAACCATGCTTTTGATTTCTTCTGACGTTTTCATTTTGCTTCTCCTTTCATTAGCAGCAGTTTGATTTTTCGAACTTTTCCATTTCTTCGAAGAATTGCGAGGCGAGGGACTTGAATCGTTTCATGGCCTTCCAATCAATGCAGTAGCACGACGTCTTGCCCTCCGTTTCGCCTTTTATGAGGCCAATTCCCTTCAGGTCCTTGAGATGCTGGGATACCGTGGACTGAGCTAGAGGCATTACATCCACGATTTCGCCGCAGACGCATTCTCCACGTTTTGCAACGGTTTTCAGTATCTGTGTTCTGGCCGGATGTGATAGTGCTTTTGCGAAATCCGCAAGCTCGTTCAATGTAGCCGGGAACTCAGCCGCTTTTGTTATCATATATCGTAATTATACGATCAGTGGAATACCCGGCAAGAAAAAAATTCTGTACCGTTTACGGGCGAATAACGGTGCAGAGGTGGCCGATCAGAATTGGCTGAAACAACCCTTTTCTTCTTGCGGAGATTTCATGCGTCGGAGTTTACATGTTCCGCATGAAGATGGAGCAAGATCGAATCTACCTCAGGTCGCCGCAGATTCGCAATCTGGCCGTCCTGTTTCTGTTTGCCATTTCTGTTTTTGCTGTCAGGGCGGAAGAAAAGTTCGATCCTTCTTCTGTGCAGCCGGAAACGTGCGGCCCGCCGCTCTATGCATGTGGTGTGGCGCAACCGGACCTGGAAACCATGCGGGCGATTCCAGTATATCGCGGGATTCCACGTGGGCTGCCGTCTTCTGCGGACATTTCCTCGCGCATGCCGCCGCCGTCGAGCCAGGGCAGACAGGGAAGCTGCGTTTCCTGGGCCACAGCTTACGCTACTCGTTCTTTCTTTGAACAGGCCGCGCGCAACTGGGGTTATGATGCGCCCGTTACAGGCGGCAGGGGTGAGCATATATTTTCGCCTGCGTACATTTACAATCAAGTGAATGGCGGAAGGGATCAGGGCAGCACGATTCCAGAATCCTTGCAGCTGGTGATGGAGCAGGGCGTGGCACCCTGGAGTGCGATGCCATATTCGGATAGAGACTATCGAACCAAACCGAATGCAGCTCAGAGAAAAGCGGCTTCGCGTTTTAGGATCGGAAGCTATGCGTTTCTCGCTCGGCATTCCGTGGATGGCTACAAGGCAGAGATCGCCGCAGGCAGGCCCATACCTTTCGCCATGACAGTATATCAGAATTTTTACAATGTCTCGGACAAAGTGTACGATTCAGCGGAGGGAAGGATCCTCGGCGGTCACGCGATGGTCATTGTTGGTTATGACGATGACAAAGTTTCTCCGAAAGGAGATCGCGGTGCCTTCAAAATCATGAACTCATGGAGCAAGCACTGGGGGCAGGGTGGTTTTGGGTGGATCTCCTACAAAAGATGGCTGGCATTAACTTCAGGCGGTTATGCGATCACACCTGTGGACCTTGAACCCGAACCGCTTCCCGCCAATCAGATTTCTCTTCCAGTGAGTGTAACTGCAACACAGGGTGCGTATTCTGATCGCGTGGTCGTCTACTGGGCCGCAGTTCGCGATGCAAGGGCGTTCACAATTTATCGGGCAGAGCCAGGAGCTTCTTTTGAAGAGATTGGCAATTCCGGCTCGCATTCATTCACGGATAGAGCAGTCAAAATGAATGTCGCCTATCGGTATCGCGTTTCGGCGGTCAGGGATGCGAAGGTTTTCTCTGATCCTGCTCGATCGCCGATTGCTGAGGGATACGCAGCTATGAATCCTTCAGGCAATCCGCAAAAGGTAACCGGTCTGATGGCGGACGCAATTTCGATCGGCAGAAATCCGGCAGTGAGGCTTTCTTGGACTCCCACTCCAGGGGCGTCTTCTTACGAAGTGTCCAGGTATGACTCTCTTTCGCGTAAATGGAAAACAATTCAAAGGCCAATGGAACCGCAGATCACTGATTCTGCAGTGGCTCCAGATGCTACGGTTTCCTACAGTGTGCGAGCCATCGGATCGACCGAGGGTCCCTGGAGCGATGCCGTGCAATTGAAGATCGCAGGCGAAGTGACTGTCCCTTCTGTTCCTTCCAATGTCCGTGCTGTAGCAAACAATGAAGGTATCATGGTGATTTCCTGGGATGCAGTTCCAGGGGCGGAATCTTATAACGTTATTCGCTATTCGCATCGCACCGGAAAGTGGACCAGGCCTGCGTCCGTATCTGACACACAGTATGTGGACAAAGATTCGACACGTAGCGCGGAGGATTTCCTTTACTGCGTCGCCGCAAAGAACCGTGCGGGAACCAGCGACATGAGCTTCCCCGCCATGAGCAAGGGGAATCCAGGCGCGGGGCGAAGAGATGGGCCACCTGCACCTGCGGATGTCAAGGTTGCTGTGGCCAATGGCAAGGTTACTCTGTCATGGCAGCCGGTTCGCGGAGCTAAGTCCTATGCCGTCTATCGTTCGCGCAGAGGGTCTCAGCCGTCTCTTGTCGCAACCGTTTCAGAAAACGCATACAATGGTCCCTATGCAGAAACCGGGCTATCCTTCTATACCGTGCGAGCCAGGTCTCCTGCAGGAGAATCGCTGGATTCTCCATCTGAGCCTGTGTTTGCGGATGAGATTCGCCCTGCGCCTCGCGGTAGGGGCACGGAAGCTGGTATTGAGCGATTTACTGGAAAATGGAAGGGCACGTTCATGGCCTCGGGAGCAATGCCGACTAACGTCACTGCGGAGATTCGCAATTCCGGGGGCATGCTATCGGGTTCGTTTCAAATCGAAAAAGGAAGCGCTATTTCATTTTCTGCTCCGTACGCAGAGGGCGCCAGCGCGGCTACATCTCAGACAGCAGAGCTGCGCCTGATGCCTTTCGGACTTCTAGAAGTACACATTCATTCTCCGGGTGTCGAAGAGGTCGTTGTACTCGAACGGTGATTGCCTGCCGCGTCCACTTCTGTTGTCGCGGCAGAATTGACATACACCCGGCTCTTGCTAGAGCTGGCCTATGAAACGCGTTTGTGTAATTGGTGCCGGTCCTTCCGGTCTTGCGGCGGCCAGGAATGCAATTCAGGCAGGCCTGGGAGATGGCCTGGTAGTCTTCGAGAAGAGCGGTGAGGTAGGCGGTAACTGGGTATTTCGCGAAGGAGCCGGGCATTCGAGCGTTTACGAAAGCACCCACATCATTAGTTCAAAGTACCATTCCGCGTACGAAGATTTTCCGTTTCCGGAGGGGACCGCAGACTATCCTTCACACAAAGAGCTCAGACGTTACTTTGAATCCTATGCCACTCACTTTGGTGTTCATGGCAAGATACGCTTTCGCACGGAAGTACTTTCAGCGATCCCGGAGGGAGATCAATGGCGCATAACGTCAAAAGGTCCGCGCGGAAAGAAAACAGAAACATTCGATGCCCTCATGGTGGCCAACGGCCATCACTGGGATCCGTCCATGCCTGCTCTGCCCGGAAAATTCTCCGGTCGTTTTATGCATTCTCACGATTTCAAACACGCGCGTCCTTTTGCGGGCAAGCGAGTGCTCGTAATGGGAGGTGGGAATTCAGCAGCGGACGTGGCTGTGGAGTGCTCGCGGGTAGCCGCACATACAACTATATCTATGCGTCATGGTCACTGGTTTTTGCCCAAGTTCGTCTTCGGAGTGCCCAATGACGTCCTCTACCACCGGAGTCTGTGGCTTCCCGGATTCATTCGTCAGCCTTTACTCCGCTGGACCATCTTGCTTCTACAGGGCTCCAATTCGCGATACGGCCTTCCTGAACCGTCATACGACATTCTAGAAGGACATCCTACTCTCAATTCCGAACTCTACTACTTCATTCGTCACGGTGAAATATCTCCAAAGCCAGGAATCAAGAGCGTCAAAGGTTCGCGTGTTACATTCGCAGATGATTCAAGTGCTGATTTTGATGTAATCATTGCGGCCACCGGCTACAACATTGTGTTTCCATTTCTTGACAAATCGATCGTGGACCTTTCCGGAAAAACGGAAGTGGGGCTATGGCGCAAAATGTTTCATCCACACTATCATAACCTGTATTTCATTGGATTGTTCCAGCCATTGGGGTGTATCTGGCCTCTCGTAGATTTTCAGGCAAAGCTCGCGTGTCAGGAAATCCTTGGTAAATACGAAAGACCATCTAACATTGGTAAGGCGATTGATAAAGAAATCAAGAAGCCTCACTATAAATTTGTCCGGTCCCCGCGTCATTCAACGGAGGTGGACTATCCCAGATTTCGCAGAGAACTCCTGACTGAAATCAGGAAGTGCCGCCCCTGACAGAGCTGAAGTAGAACCCGACTACATCTCTCTGTCGCACATAGCCGAGAATTCTTCCTTCATCTACCACCGCTACCTTGTCGAGCTCGCGGTCAGACATGATGCGGAGTGCTCTTGCCAGAGTATCGCGTGGAGAAACAGCAGGCACTGTAAGATCTGGTCGGATTCTTGAGTTCTGTCTGCCCTGATATTGTTTAAGCGAAATCATTCCTGAATAGTGCTCTTTGTCGAAAACAACGAAATCGGACGCGTGCACTCGAGCGGCAAGCTTGCGAAGAGTGGCCAGAGTCGCGTCAACTTTTACCATCGCGTGCCGCCGAATTTCAATCTTGCTTTCGCCAAGTCGCGCCCGTTCCAGGAAATCCATCTTGATATCCCAGTCATGAGCAGGGGATTGAAAGCGATTGTGGAGCTGGCTTTTGTAAATGCTCCACTTCTGCGAAAGAACGAGTGCGAGCGTGGTGACAAGAATCAATCCAGGGAGGAGTCGGTAGCTGCCTGTCATTTCGCATACCATTAACATCCCCGCAATGGGTGCACTTGCAATTCCAGAGTAGAATGCGCCCATCCCCACCAGAGCATACGAATGGAGGCTTGCGGTTTGCCCAGGAAGAAACAAATGCGCGGCAGTTCCAACCGCAAGGCCAAGATAGGCGCCCATGAGAAGAGAAGGCCCAAATAATCCACCCGAGTTGCCCGATCCAACAGTGAGACTGCTTGCGATCATCTTCGCAAATCCAAGCATTAGAAACCACGCGCACAAAGTGAACGTTGCGGGAAATGACGGCTGGGCCAGGAGTCCGCGCAACGTTTCTGCTCCGCTGCCAAGCACTTGAGGAAAGCCCGCAGCAACCGCGAAAACAAGAATGGCGCCCAGGATCGGTTGGAGGAGCAGCGGAATGCGAGACCTCGTAAACGAATGCGAAATGAATTCATACGTGCGAACAAAAACAAATCCACAAACAAAACACAGCAGTCCCAGTATCGCAAAGAAGGGCAAATCGAGGGCGCGAAAGCTCAGATCTGTCGAAGGGTATATGGGGCCAGTGCCTCGAATCATCGTGTAGACCAGATAGGCGCTTACGGAAGAAATAATGCACGGAACCAGTGAATCGGATTCGACGTCTTCGCGGTAGAGCATTTCAACTGCAGTGAGTGCTCCGGCGAGCGGAGCGTGAAACACAGCTCCCAGACCTCCCGCAGCTCCAGCTAACAACATCGTTCGGCGAGCCCGCGGCCCTATTTGAATTCGATTTGCAACGAGCGATCCAATGCCTGCGCCAATTTGAGCCGCCGGTCCTTCTTTACCTGCGCTAGCACCCGTGCTCAGTGATGCAATCGTCGCAATGGACTTGTAGGTGGCCACTCGCCCGCGCATTCTTCCTTCATGATTGTGAAAACGATCAATGATGAAGTCAATCCCGCTCCCGCGCACTTCTCCTGCGAAGAAGCGAATGATGATTCCGTTGACGAGCGCACCTGCCAGAAGGAGCCCCAGAATTCGAATGTCCAGGAGCGTACTGAAATCGAATGGACGCTCGTGCTGGAATTGAACCAGAGAATGAAGGAGGATTCCTTCCCCCTTTTCCAGAAGAGTGGCGAAAATCAGAGATCCTAGTCCCGTCAAGACTCCAATCAAAAGGCAGATGAGGTAGAGAGCGCCTGAAGTTCTGATAAAGGACGGGATGAGGCGTGCAACCACAGCCTACGTCAGCGAGCGGCTGAAAAAACGCAAATGAAATGTCTTTGCGCAAAATCGTCATTCCGAATCAGGGTCACACAAAATAGCAACGAGGTAGCCTACGCCAAAAGGACTTTCGTAGGACAACACTCTTCCTCCTCGCATTCCGCCTGATGTTCCGTAAGCAATCGCCAATGACTCGACCACATCTTCTGATGCAAGTTTGCGCAACTCCGGATCTACGTCCAGTGCGTCTGCCAGCCTTCCTTCTCTTAACGCTAGAACAATGGAATCATCGAAGTTGTGTGCCTTCTGGTCATAGCCTGCGGGGGATCCTGGCGCAAGTCTGTGGCTCATATCACCGGATGCAATGAAGGCCCACGTTTCTTGCCGCGTCTGTGCAACGGTGCGAATCACTCGACCCAGGGATTCAAATTGGCGCAGAGGCATCCTTCCCGGAAAACCAATGACAATCGTCTTTCCCGTCCAGCCTGCCTTCTTCATGAAATAAAGAGGAACCAGCGCTCCCTGATCGAGAGATGCCGCATAACGTACGCTCACCGGGATTCCACTCTTGTTTGCTTCCGCGATCAGCCGGGAAACTGCATCCTGATCGGAAGGCACAGAAACCGAGATGTCTGAAAATTCGAAATCTGCAAAGTCGCCGGTAAGTCTGTCCCCTTTCAGGATTACAAATTCCTCTTTCAGTCTGGGTGTGTGAGGGGAAGCGATCACAACTACGTCAGGCGATCTTGTTGTGATGAAGGACGCTGCCGCTTTCATGGCGGATGTAGTCTTCTGCGCTGCGTCGCGATTTTTCCCGGCGATTTCAGGGATGGCGACGGGCGCGTGGCACATAAGAACAGATGCTAGTGGCCTTGCATTCATGGAGGGCTTGACCGTTCGTGCTCTCAGTTTAGATCGGATGACGAATGGATACTATGCGAATTCTCATATTCTGTTTATGCGTTTTACCCACGGCTGCAGATCTGTATTCGCAGTCTGTGCGCGGAACGGCCCGCCTGGCTTGCAGCGATTCTCTGGCAGAGCTCAGAAAACGTAAGGTGCCTCTGCTCGAAAACGCAAACACCGTTTTTGCATTCGGCTATCGTCAGGTTGCAGGACTCAATCAGGATCCAGTCTTGATTCGGTTTGATTCCGGCAAACGTACCTATTGTAGAACTGATTACGAAACGACTCAAGCAGAAGGGCGGATCTACGGCTTGCTTCTGGCCGGTGAGGATTTGTACGCTGTCGCATCTCTTGTAGGACCTCCAGGGAAAGCAGATCAAGACTTTCGCCGGTTTGCCAGGAAAGGATGGATGCGGGATTCAGGAAAAGGATCTCCCAGGGCAGCCATCATTCTGAAAATCAAAGCACAGTCAGGCGACGTGGAATCTGCGGCCTATTTGACTTCTGTTAAGGAAGATGGGAATAGCAACTCAGTCGAAGTCCTGGAAATGGATCTGAACTCAAAAGGACTGACGGTCAAAGCAAATGCCTGGCTTTCCCCTCGTATGACCAGTCGCGCTCCCATGCAATGCAAGGGTAAAGAACCTTATTTGCAGACTATCATTTTCACGCCTGACCTCTCGAAGACAGTGGATTCTTTCGCCGAACGATGCGTTTGCTGTGAATGATTTACACGGACTCCGGAGAAATGCTGGAAAGTAAATGGCACGCCCGCGTATTTGCCCTATGATTCGCGCAAAGAAATACGGCACGATTGCAGCCATTGCAATTGCGGCTTTACTCATTCTAAAGTTCATCTTACTGGATCGCTCACCTGTTCCAGAGACATCGCCCGAGGCCGTGAATTTGAAACTGGTTCGAGCTCTGGCAAGGGCTTCGAGAGGAGAATTGCCTCAGAGCCTCCACGTACTCATCATCGCGGAAGGCGCGTTTCCAAAATCTGCAGTCATCGCTGGAGAAGGACTCTTCAAAAAGAAACCAATGGTCTTCGATTCTTTTCAGGCTGTATTCGCGGATAAGAAAACGGTGATCATTGATACTGCCATGGACGCGGCTGGAGTTGAGAAGATGTCCAAAGGGATGCCTTTTTTTGCGGACCGTTATGCGGCAATGCAAACAGCTATGACAAAAGCTGAGCGGATCATTCTAACGCATGAGCATCCGGATCATATGGGTGGCATTGGCAAGACTGAGGCAATGGACAAGATCAAAGATCGTCTACTTCTTACCAAAGAGCAAATTGACGATCCATACAGAGATAAGAGTTATTTCACAGAGGATAACATTCGTGCGATTTCTTCCGTGAAGCCTCTTGAGTATGATCCTTATTTTTCTCCTGCACCTGGCATCGTGCTCATTCGCGCCGCAGGACACAGCGCGGGTAGCCAGATGATTTATGTCGCTCTCAAGAACGGGGAAGAGTATCTATTCGTGGGCGATATTGTATGGTCCATGGAGAATCTGGAAAAGCTCAAGGGGAAGCCATACTTGATGAATGCAGCCGGTTTCTTAAAAGAAGATCGTGCGAAAGTGGCCGCGCAAATCCGATTTCTTCATAATCTGACCGCGGATCCCGAAAACAAGGTCCACGTGGTAGTGGCGCACGATTTAGAACAAATCAAAGATTATATCGCTAGAGGAATCGTCGCCGAAGGCTTTCAATAGAACCCGTTTTTGGGTTGCCAGACAACCCTTGAACCCTAAACTCCGGGCAGTGTTCGCAAAACACTGTTCGGGGGGGACATGCGTACTTTCAAATTCTCAATTGTTATAGTTTCTATACTAGTGGCGCTCACTGCCTGTGGTGGGAAGAAGAGTAAGAAGGGGTTCTTGCTTTTTCCATTCGGGGCGGGAATGGCAGTGCTCGACGCAAATGGGAATGCTCTTCCAGAAAACTCTGGAACCTCGCAGCAAGAGGCTCCCACAGCCGGTCCGGCTCAGATTTCTGGTTCCATTTCTCCCATGAATGGTTCATCTGCACAGACGGGGTTTGATTTCTCAGGAATTGAAGTTTCTCTGGTGGATCCTCTGGGGAATGTGATCGCTACGGCCACTCCAGATAGTTTTGGGGTTTACACCTTCGATGTGCCTGATCTTTCCAATAATAATTATCGCGTACTGATTCCTGATGGCGGTGGACTAAACCAGGGTTACGTGGATTTTAATTTTGTATTCAACCCTTCTCAGTCAGGAGCAACGTTAGTCGCTCTTCAGCCAATCATCACACAAGTGCAGCAGTTTGCGGCAGGGCCTGCGAAAATTTCAGGGAAGGCGCTCACTCCGGGGTACAGCGACGGAGTGACAACTGTGAGCGCGGGTCCGCTTCCTGCCGGGACTACAGTGCAACTTCTGGACGCAGATGATGCTGTCATCGCAAGCACAACCACGAATGCATCCGGGGACTATTCGTTCAACATTGCAAATTTACACAACGGAAACTATTCTGTCAAAGTAATCGGATCGGCACAATCCGCCAGCGGTCGTCCATTTACTGATGGATCTGTCGGGTTTCATTTTGCCTTCGAAGGTTACAACATTGGAACAGCCACGCAGGTGAATCTTTCTCCCGCCCAGTGCGCGTGGACTCCTGCAACGCAGGCACCAGCATCCATCAGTGGGCAGGTAGACAATGCGGCTAACGTGGCGGCTGCATCCGGTCTGACTGTGAAGCTCATTTCTTCTGGCGGTTCTGTGGTGGCGCAAACTACTACAGACGGAAGCGGGGCTTTCACTCTGTCTGCATCTTCTGTTGCCGGCGGCATTTATCGAATTGAGATCTCCGGCTCCGCCTACAATACTCAGAATGCTTCTTTGCTCTTTGTTCCTCTCGCAACCGGAGCATCTACGAGTGTGAATGCTGGATCCATATCTGTGATTCCTAAGGCTTCTAACATTGCCGGAACCATTCGGGATGCGGCTACAAGCGCGGGCATTGCAGGTGCCGTCATTAGCTTTAGACCGGCCGCATCTCAGCCTGTTTCTAAGCTCACCTATCTTCTTACAGACCCGGTGCTCGGTGCGGCAGCCGCAAGATGGATTGCAGAAAAAAACGGCACGGGAAGCTATTCGACTTACCTCACAAAGTCGTATAACGGGCCTGATGCGGGTGGAAATCTATACATGACTGCGGTGGCCGGAAAGTGGGCTTACTATGTAAGCGCGGCCGGATATCAGTCTTCTACAGCCGGAGAAATCACCCTCAATGGTGCGGACGAGACGGCGAACATTTCCCTTACATCGGACCCCAAGAGATCCCGTATATCTGGTCAGGCGGTTGTGGTGGACACTCTGATCGATGGATCAAAGCAATCTTACGGTGCTACTGTGGCCGGCTACACGAATCAAGGGTATGCCCTTTCCGGTTTGATTGTAGTCATGCTAAACAATCGCAACAATGCGGGGGATGCAGTGGCACACGTCACCACTACTTCAGCGGCCGGCACGTTTACATTCACGGCTCAGCACGTAGTTCTGCCTGCAGGTTTGACAGATGATTCTGCCCGGGTGGCCTATGCTGCTTCTCAATTCGCGGGCGGCAATGTTACGACGGCGAATATTTCGGGAACTGACTCTGTTTCGGACTCCATCACAACAGATGGAACGAACTACTGGTTCAAGTCTAACAGCTATTCCATCTACATCATAGACCCGCGCGGTCATATGAGCGGATCTCTGACGACTGCCACCAACGGTTCTGTCGCAAGCAACACTCCTACTGCTGCCACTACCCTGAGCGTGGGCGCAATCGCCGCGCACCTGCCCCGTGGCAAAATTTCCGGAGTTGTAACGGATGCATTCTCGACAGAGGCTATTTCCGGAGCCCTCGTTCAGCTCGGACGCGATACAAATCCGGATCCGTCTCTGATTTCTTTTTCGCCTGCTAGAAAGGATTCAAATCCAATCGCGAACGTGAGCAGACTCAGCAATTCAGCGGACGTTCAGGTTGCTGACGTAACCACTCCTTCGAACGGATCTTATAGTTTTGACAATATTGATCCAGGCGATTACGTGCTGCAGATTTCAAAAAATGGATATGTTACGGGTACAATACCAGTCACAGTGCCGTCTAACGGTGGTTCTGTGTCCGTGAATCCACCGATCGTCGTGGATGGACCCAAAGGAAATTTGACCGGCTATGTGAAGCTTCCGGGCGGATTTAATTTCACCGATCCGTATTCACTTGAAGTCACTCACCCGGCGTCTGGAATTCATCCGCCAGCCGGAGTGATTCCGGCAAGCCTGGCATCCGGGCCCAGCCAGTTTGCAAACGCGCCACAGTATTCCATCTTCGCACTACCTGCGGGAGTCTGGAAATTGAAGTTCGTTTCTGCCGGATACAAAACAGTAGAAGGAATCGTCACGATTCAGGGAAATGCAACTACGAACTTTGACATCATTACCATGGTTCCAGGATCGCATCCTCCGGCTTCCATTGGTGGCAGAGCACTGAACGCACTGAACAATCAGCCGATCTCTTCTCTGACTGTGCGTCTTCGCCCAGGAGTTGGAGTTACAACGGGTGCTTACGCAATCGATGCGAACGGTGCTACTCTTCCAGCCGTGGTGACAGGTTCCAACGGAGCTTTCGTAGTTGCGAATGTTCCGGCGGGCAACTATACTCTGGAAGTATCAGGTTCAGGCTATTCCACTACGTATCGTACCGTGATCTCTGCTGGAACAGACACACCTGCAGCGCAGGATATTCTCGTATCTCCAGTGTTAGGTGCCAATGAAGTGAGAATTGTTTTATCATGGAACGCAACGCCCAAAGATCTAGACTCCCACCTGGAGTATGGATCAGGCTGGCCCAATCAAGTTGTCTGGAATGATCGTACGAAGTTGAGCGGCGATCTGCTTCTGGACTGGGATGTTGTCACAGGATATGGTCCGGAAACAGTGACTATGAAAGGAACTGTGTGGACACAGCCGCGAAGAGGGTACAGTGTCTACAACTGGAGCCGTGGCAAGAACCGTGATACTGTGCTCACCATCGGGCAATCAGGCGCGACCGTGAAAGTCTTTAAATCGCAGGGACTTGTGCGCTCAGTGGCAGCTGGACCTTCTCAGGTCAGCGATTGGTGGCAGATGTTCTGTTTCAGCAGTGCTCAGGGATTGATTGATCTGGGACAGCCCGGATGCGAAGTGAATACATTCTTTAATGTGCCGGCAAACTGATGGATTCAGAATTTAGACTAAAGATACCTTTCTTCGAACGCCGTCGCAGGATTCGTCTGCCATGGACAATCTTGATCTTTGGAGTGATCTTTCTGTCGCTGCCAGTGATGAATTACATCGCACTGGGCCAGCGACTGAGCATTCCATGGAAGTATCCTCGCACGTTGCTTGGAGCTTTAAATCCGTTTGAGATCGTACTTCTCTTGCTTCCGATTGTAATTGGCGTTGGACTACTGATGGTGAAGCGCTGGGCCTGGTGGTTGTTTCTTGCCTACGCGACCACGCTCCTTGCTTACAATGCTGCCATCCTCGCACTTTCGCGTCAGCTTTACAACGTGAATGCTCTCGTGCAGACTGCGATCTTTGTTTCAGCGGTTTTCTATTTTCTGCGGCGCGATATTTCTGCGCCTTATCTTCGCATGTATCCGCGCGGATGGCGTCTCCAGAAAAGAAAGCCAATCGTTGTGGAAGTCATTGTGGATGGAATTCGCAGGACTACTCTCGATGTCAGCGATACAGGGATCTACGTCGACTGGGAAGATTGTTATCGATCGCCAGGCGAAGAAGTTCACCTGACGTTTCGCATTGAAGGCCATGAGTACAAATGCAGGGCAGGTGTAGTCCGAGTGGACGAAGACGGCGCAGGCATTGCATTTCGCGGAGTGACTGCTTCCTTTCGCAAAGAACTCGCCAGGGATCTAGAGTCTCTCGCTCACGGCTGATCGCCTGGTCACCCTTCCGTATGCGAAGATCGATCTGCTTCTTCGCGTTCTGTAGTGTAGGTTCGGATGAAGCCAGAGTCGATTTCAGTTAGCTTTTCTGTTCCACACAGGTTCATGGTTCGGGCCAGCTCTTCTCGATAGCGAGAGAAGACATATTTCACAGCAGCAATGTCTCCGCCTACAGCCGCAATTCCAAGCGGGCGTCCCACCAGGACAGCGCTGGCACCCAGGGCCAGCATCTTAAAGGTATCCTGACCGCTTCGCACTCCACCATCCACGAGTACAGGAATTCTACCACCAACTGCTCTTACAATTTCAGGCAACACACGCGCTGTGCCTGGCATATCATCCAGAACGCGACCTCCATGGTTGCTCACTACAATTGCAGAAACTCCAGCACGCAGTGCCTCTTCTGCGTCTTCCGGTGACATGATTCCCTTCAATATAAAGGGCAGTTTGACTGAGTCTCTCAGCATTCGAAGTGCTTCGTAGTTTCGCGCAGTGGCACCCAGCTTCTTCAATTCCATTGTGCGAAACGAAATCGCGTCAATGTCCATTCCAACGGCTATCAGCCCCAGTTCTTCTGCTGCTTTGAATCGTTCGCGAAGAGCAGCTTCGTCTGCCCTTGGCTTACAAATCGCAATTCCGAATGAATCTGCTTCTGATAGTGCTCGAAAGATTGTTTTGTATCGATCAGGAGTGGCACCATCGCCCACCCAGGCGATGCTTCCGCTTTCGCGTGCGCCGTGAATCAAAATGCGAGCCAGGTCATATTCAGAGATCGCAGCATTCATGTTTGTAGCAGTGCCAGTCATGGGTGCGGACATAATGGGGAGCTCAAACTTTCTTCCAAGGAACTCAAACGTTGTGTCCGGCTGTATTTGACCGCGAATGTACCTGGGAATGACGCGAATTTCTCCAAGTGCGTTCGAGTTGTCTCTGAATGTAGTCATGTTGCCTACACCGCCCATTCCAGGAACAGCGCTCGCGCAATTTCCCACGCATGATTTGCAAACCCAGCAGACCTGGTCTGTGAATCTGGTTCGTGCTTTTTCCTCTACGGCTTTCCAGTCCACGCTGAATGTGTCGTCGACTGTGATCTGAACTCTGCGCAAACATTCCTGGGCTGCGGCCTCTGCTTCTTCCAGAGACGGAGCGACGGCAATCACATGGCCGACTTTGTCCAGATTGCTGGTTGCCTCTTGGATGATTTCGCCTGTCTTCTTTGTGAAGAAGATATGTTCGATTCCTTTCACCTGGCTCATTTCCGCTACGCCGTTGAGCTCAAGAATCTTTCCTGGAGAAGATAGAATGCCTCTTTCAATCGCAACGAGGTTGCGAGTTGGTTCCAGAGAAGAAGGTTCATCTCCAAGCGCAATCTGGATGGCCGCTTTGTGTAGATTTATGCCTGAATGAAGCGGGAAAGTGTGCGAAGACATGAAACCGCCTGACAAACGTGCGGCGATCTCGCCGACTTTTACCGCATAATCATCGTAAGGTGTCGCGTGACGTGAATTCTTTTGTCCGGCTGGAAGTCTCGCCACCTTGATGTCGCCTTTTCCTGCGCCAGTATGAATGCCGAGCGCCCGCATCCCGGCTTTCATTACTTCCTCCGCCTCTTCAAGTACGCTTGCGGGCAAAGACGAAGGCATGTTGTGTCCGAGTTCCACGAAGTATGGCTCACGAGCGATGATCCGGTCAGCTACTCCGGTGAGGCGAATGTGACCTTTCCAGGCGAGTGCGTCTATAGAAAGCTCTGGCCCTTCCATGAATTCTTCGAGGATCATTTCTCCGGTAGGACTGTACTTCTTTGCATGACGAAATGCTGAGTAGATTTCATCGCGAGTTTTGATTTTGATAACGCCGCGCGCGCCCATGTTGTCTGCAGGCTTGAGTACGAGTGGGAAGGTGAGCTCGTCCATGGCTTCGCGCGCTTCTTTGATGGACCATACGGATCTAAAATCAGGACCAGGAACTCCCTGTTGCTTCAATCTTTTTCGCATGAGTACTTTGTTTGATGCTGCTTCTGCATCTGCGTAGCGAATGCCTGGAAGTTCCAGGGCACCTGCGATCGCGGCAACAGCCCGGCTTGCGTCTGTCCCGGCTGTCACCACGCCGTGAATTTGCATGGTTTCGCGGAGGCGTTTGGCTTCGCGCACGCATCCATCTATGTCGCGTGTGCTCATAGTCACCGGGAGATGCGCCGCTTTCATTCCAGGGGCTTCCAGGGTCATATCAAAGACAATTGTAAAAAGCCCCATAGCCTTTGCGGTTTCGATGAGAGGCATTTGAAGCGTGCCACCGCCAATGATGATGAGGTTTCTTGCCATGAAATGGTCCTCCGGGTCTCTTATAAAGGTCGGCAGGAACGGCATTTATATGAGGAGAAATGGCTTCTGGCGGGTTACGGGACCGCCTCTTCGCCCAGCAGGAGGCCTATTTTTTCTTTGCCCCTGGTCCAGTGCCAGTCGTCTCGTGCGTTGAAGTAGAGGTACCATGTCTTGCTGCGACGCTTTACGTCCAGGGCATACACGTGGCTTCGCATCCAGCCACTGGTTGGTTTGAGGATCGGCTCGGTGGGCCTGGACCATGTGATTCCGTCTGCCGATTTCAGGAGTAGAATGGCGGATCCAGAGACACTGCGCTCATCCACATAAATGCCGTTTTGAAAACCCAGATACTGCCCGTTGTGCTCCACTACTTTCATGGCTCCAGCCGCGAGATTGCAATGTGGATCGGATACTTCCGGAGTGATCATTGGCTCTGTGGCGGAGGTGTATGGTCCTGTGATCTGTTCGCTTTCTGCATATCCAATGTATCGCGGTTCGCAGAACCCACAGTCTTCGATTCTTTCCAGGGATGCACTGTAGTACAATCTATAAATTTTTTCAACTTTTATAAGACATGGGTTAGAGATAGATTTTCCATATTTCGACTCATGCCATGAAAGATGGGGTAGCAAGACCGTGTGCGGTTTGCTCCAGTGCTTCAGGTCTTTCGACCTTCTCACTTCAATGCGTGATTTCCATTTTGGAAAAGGAACCCAGGAGAAAGGAAGCTGGAAAGATCGATATCTTTCGTAGAATAGATAGTACGTTTCCCCCTCCTGATACAGATACGGCCGCATTGCATTTGCGAATAGAAAAGAGGGCCGACTCCAATGGATTCCGTCTTCGGATGTGAATGAATGGAGGCCCAGAATGGAATGGGCGATCAGATGCCACTTTCCGTCGGGTGATGTCTCCGGAAGAAGAAGAGAAGGATCTGCGATGATAGGCGAAGGCCAGGGCGGTGCAATGAGCGGATTTTCTTTATGGAGAGTCCAGGTGATTTCTTGAGAGCCGTTCACAAAACACCGAGCCTATTTGTACAGTAAATCGTCGGAGTAGATGGCGGATTTGATTTCGCGTGCTTGAGCCGGAGTGGCTGGAACAGGCCTGAATTTTTCGTCAATCCAGGTAAACACTGGTTCCATTCCTGCGAGGCGGTTCCCTTGAAAGTATAAATTCATAAAGTATCCCTGTCTGAGGCCAAACGTGTGTGTCTGGTCAAACAGGAAATTTCCGAGTCCGTGAAGAATGACTTTACCTTTTCGAAACTCCATTTGTTGGACCTGATGTGCCTGGGAACCGTATGCCAGATCTGCGCCAGAGTCCAGCAGCGCGTAGCTGATGCGTTTTTGTGATTCCGTTGGTTTGTATGCGCTGACTTCTCCGTACTGTACGGTTGCAATGACAAACGCATCCGGATACTTCTTTCGAATATCAGTTACTGTGCGATGGGCTTTTTCCGCCTCGAATCGATTGGCGCCCGGAGTGGATCCCTGGGCGCATTCATTCAGCGGACAGAGTTCGTTAAAACCAATCAATACAATTCTCGTTCCGTTCGCGTTCAACACCAGTGGTTCGTTTGCGGATGCTTCTGTTTTTCCGCCGCCGAAAGTGTTCATGCCGTGAGCGTGAAACCAGTCGTATGTGCGAAAGAATGGTTCGTTTCCGTAGTCGCGGTTGTGGTTACCCGTAAGCTCAACCACGTTTACTTTCAGGTCTCTGTATACCTGGAAGTGAGCTTCCTTTGAGCAAAACCTGGTTCCTTTTTCAAACACGCAGGGAGATGTAAAACTTACTTCGTTGCTCACGTGAACAAAATCTGCGCTTTGAAAGAATGGTCTGACCTGTTCGGAGAGAACCGACACTCCGTTTGCATCCGCGCTCTTACCAGTGTATCGAGTGAGCGCGCTTACGCCTGTTAGAATAAAATGGGTGAACCGCGGTAGGGACTTACCGCGAAGAGGATATTTTTCACCGTCAGCGAACGGCGAAAGACCGTCCACTTTCAGTGCTTTCATACGGGGAGTTGTTTCTGAAAGATCGAGGAGGATGAGTTTTTCGCGCGAAGCAGGATAGAACGCCTCTACTTTCGCGGGTTCTGCTCCTTTGCAGCCGAACAGTGCGCTCGCTGCCGGCCATGCGGATGCAGAAGAGCGGACGGATCCAGCGCAAAAACTGCGTCGAAGTTCTTCCTGCGAAATAGTGTCCGCCGCAGTGGTCCACCCTGTCTGTACGACCAGGAATGAATCTCTGGTTTCGCAGTGGAGACTCTGGATGACGGAACACAGTAGGAAGAAGCAAGAGAGGAGGCAGATTTTATGGATGCGCACATGCGATTCTTGAATTCCCCCTCATCCATTCAAGCAACATCCTTCTTGCGTTCCACCGGAGGACCTGCACGATCGGTTATGCGGTGTGCGATTTTGTTCGTTTTCATTGCTGCCGCCTGTTCTCCTCGAACGGGTTTGCCTGTTGCTGCGGGCGGCGTCCTGGACCTGAGCAAAATGACTTACTCGGAGCCCATAGAGCTAGAGGGCGAATGGGGATTTTTTCGAAATCGTTTTCTTCCTCCAACGGAGGATGCTGCTGCAGATCGGACCATGACAGTTCCCGGAGTGTGGCCCTCTCACGGAGAACCGGGGACAGGCTTTGCCACGTATCGTTTGAAAGTCCTTCTCCCGCCCGGGCTGCGCAGGCCCGCTCTCTTTTTTGCTCACACTGAAACGGCTTACTCGATTTACGCGGATGGTAGATTGCTCGGATCGGCGGGAACTCCTGGAGAAACAGAAGCAACTACAACACCGGAGTGGCGGCCGCGCGTTTTCGAGATCCCTTCCGATTCTTCGGAGGTGGTTCTTGTGATCCATCTTGCGAACTTCCATCACGCGCGCGGAGGAATTGGCTACGGGGCCTACATAGGCTCCATGGAACATATCACCCTCATGCGAGAGCGCGAGCTGGGTCGTGATGCATTTCTTGTGGGTATTTTGCTTGTTCTTGCCTTGTATCACGGAATCATTTTTTTTCTTCGCCGAAAGGATCCTGCGCCCGCTTACTTTGCCCTTCTGTGTTTGAATCTGGCCGCGCGTGCAGCTTTTACCGGGTCAACTCCCATTCTGCTTGGACTGGATTCAATTCCGTATAACGTTCATGCAAGGATCGTTTATCTTTCTTTCTACCTGGCAGCTCCCGCGTTTGCCGCATACATTGCCGCCATCTATTCAGATACAATTCTGATCTGGAGTCAGAGAGCGACCGTCGCCATTGCACTCTTATTTGCGTTCTCTGTTTTGTTTCTTACTCCGCTTCATTTCACCAGGTTCATTGACTATTACTACATTGTGGTCGGGCTTGCTTCTGTTTTTTTATTGTTTGGAATTGCGCGCGGACTGTTTAAGAAAGTGCAGGGTGTGGGCCCCGTAGGTCTGGGTCTGCTGCTTATGGTGGCAGCATACGCAAATGATGTTCTTTATAACAAAAACATCATCAACACAGCTCTTCTTTCTCCCTATGGAATCATTGTATTCATGTTTGTGCAGGCGGTGGGGCTCAGCAAGAGATTCTCGCGCGCTTTCGCGTTGTCTGAATCCCTTTCAGAGAATTTGACGCGAACCAATGCAGAACTTGTGAGCTGGAAAAACAGGCTCGAAGAGAGAGTGGCTGAAAGAACCAGAGAGATTGAGACAGCTCGTTCCATTGCGGAAAATTCTTCGCAGGCGAAAGCCGAGTTCCTGGCTCACATGAGTCACGAGATTCGCACTCCTATGAATGGAATTATGGGTATGCTTCGGCTGTTGGATGATGCGAAGCTCGGGGAAGACGAACAGAGATACCTTTCTACTATTCGCGCTTCTTCTGAAACGCTTCTGACTATTCTCAATGACATTCTGGACATTTCCAAAATTGAAAGTGGTGCGATGACTCTTACGGACGAGCCGGTTGTGATAAAGGATTTGATCACGAGCCTCACTGCCATGACGGAGCCTGCAGCGCAGAGGAAAGGTTTGCAGTTGCTTGTGATTTTTCCGTTAAACATGCCGCAGGCGATTTTGACCGATCGCACCCGCGTGTATCAAATACTATTGAACCTTCTTTCCAATGCTGTCAAATTCACCGATTCCGGCACAATCACTCTGAAGGTAGACCGCGACAACGGGATGATTCGCTTTCAGGTGAAAGACACTGGCATTGGAATACCGCCGGACAAATTCGGTTTGCTTTTCCAATCATTTACGCAACTCGACTCTTCGCCTGCGCGCCGAGTAGGTGGAACGGGGCTTGGCCTTGCGATCAGCCTTCAACTGGCTCACCTCATGGGAGGAGAAATCACAGCAGAATCCATTCCAGGCGGGGGTAGCTCATTCATACTGATTCTGCCTGAAAGACCAACGACCGTGGACACTACTAGAGTGGACACTCCCGCTGCTCCTTCCGATCTGCTTCCGGAAGGTCTTCAGGTGCTGGCTGCGGAGGACAACGAAATCAATCGGATTGTGTTTCAGAAGATTGGAGAGCGTCTGCGCATGACTGTGGATACAGCAGAGGACGGCTTGACTGCAGTGGATATGAGCCTCTTGAAGCGCTACGATATCATCTTCATGGATATTGAGATGCCTGGTCTCGATGGTGTTGGTGCATTGAAAAAAATCCAGGAAAAACTGGGAGAATCTGCCCCGCCAATTGTGGCGGTCACAGCCAATGCAATGGCCGGGGTTCGAGAGAAGCTGCTCACTGCCGGTTTCAAGGCATACATTAGCAAGCCCTATTCGCCAGAAGACATTGTAGATGCAGTTCTTGCTGTAATTCGGCCTTCTTCTGTTCAAAAAAGTTGACTGCAATTGCGGGCGCTTTTTTATTCTGTCTCTCGTGTTTCGTTCCAGCGTATTACAGGCCATAGGTCATTCTCTTACTACAGATCAGATGGACATACTCGCCCATGAGGTGAATGAATCGTTCAACCTGGGAGTGGTTTCCGGTTTTGGATCGAGCATTCGTGTACCCCTTCAGGTCGCCGTGCGTTGTATCGGGGATTTCTTTGCGCAGGACAAGGATTTGCTCGCATTCCTTGCTCATGTACTCGCACGCGAAGGGAAATTTGTTGCAGGTTCTCAAGTATTACTAAAAGGAAAAGCAGCTCTCCTCGAATTGCTCGAAGCAGAGAGCTGGCACTACGACAGAGAGATGCGCCAGTTCGTGCGAGACCAGGCAATGGAGCGCACTGCGGACTGGGGACACATGGCAGAGGGCCGTGAGTACCATCTGACTTTTGCTTCGGTAGATGTAGTGGGCAGTTCGCAGTTCGGTCATGAGAACGCGCAGGTATTTGCACAGATGAGAGAGTACGTGCGAAACTATGCGGAGGTGTGGAACGGTCGTCTCTGGAACTGGATGGGAGACGGAGGCATGGCCGCTTTTCACGGTGCGGATTCAGTGAATCGATGTGTGATTTCCATGCTGGCTGTTCTCATGAATCTACCAGTCTTCAATATCAAATACCTCGCGCAGGGCCCGGAACTTCGGATTCGCGTTGGCATTCACTACGGAACAGCAACGTACAAACAACCAGTCAACGAGATCTTCTCCAGTGACATGCGTGTGGCTCAAAAGCTGGAATCCGAGGTCAGCGAACCAAATCGCATGGCGATTTCGGGATCTGTGTACACTTTTTTGAAGCCGGAAATGTATCCGTGTTTTGTAGCGGGGCCACGCTTTGATCATCTTGAAACGTATCGCCTGACGGAGATCCCACTTTGACCCACGAACGCTCTACCATTGTGATCGTGGACGATGATCCTCTGATCCTGGAAGTTCTTCAGCGAGGCCTTGCTTCGCAACCAGACATGTCGGTTTTGATTTTTCCTAACGGGGAAAGCTATCTTGAGTTCTTCGCCTCCACCAAGCCTGATTTGCTGCTGCTCGACGCCGGGTTGCCAGGTATCTCAGGCCTGGAAGTGCTTGCTCGCATTCGCGCCCGTTATTCGCGCACAGAGCTTCCTGTGATCTTTATTTCATCAGATTCGGAATCCGCGCAAGTCGTGTCTGTGCTTGAAGCGGGTGCAAACGACTTCGTCGGCAAGCCTGTCGATCTTCCTGTCCTCATTGCCAGAATGAAGGTTCATCTTTCTCTTCCTGGCTCAAGGAGTCCCACTCCGTCTCAGCCCTCCTCTACGTTCGTGGAAGGTCAGACTTATCCGCTCGCATTTCTCTATTGCCAGGTGGTTGTGGATCAGAAGTTTTCCGTTTCCAGGCAGGGTTCTGAGATTCAGTCAAGTCTTGGCGTGCTCTTCGATATGTATTCGAGAACCGCTCAGCGCTACAATGGGCAGCTCTGGCTTCGCAAAGACGACGCTGGCTTCTTTGTGTTTCACAAGCAGGATGCAGTTTCTGTAGTCATGTGTGCTATAGAGCTGATGACATTGAACGTACTGCATGGCGCTTTGCAGGATCGCAGCCGCGATTTTGGAATCAACATCGGGCTGGATCTAGGAGACACTGTTTACAGAGCAGATCCCTCTATCCTGCAGAGTGCGGCGCTCAATAAGAGCGCTCATCTTGCAAAAGAAGACGGACGTGGCCGCCTTAGAATTTCCCAGTCAATCTGGGCGCAGCTCAGTCCAGCAGCGCGCCGTTACTTCGATGAAGGACCCGATTGCTGGATCTACAGATCCATTTTCTAGGCATTCGCCTCAATCAATCACACGTTTCTACGCGGCCGTCTTTCGTATATTTCACGGAAGCACCTGAAGTGAATTGAATGTAACGAACTCCGTCAATACAGATTTTTGAGTATCCAGTATATCCGGCGATCTTGCGGTCAATGAGGCCGCAGCTTGCGGCGAAGACTGCGAAAAGAGCAATTGCAATTGTTTTCATGAGAACTCTTTTCAAACAACTATTCGCCGCGCAAGCGATTATAC
Organism: Leptospirales bacterium; assembly: GCA_019694685.1. Taxonomy (GTDB): domain Bacteria; phylum Spirochaetota; class Leptospiria; order Leptospirales; family Leptonemataceae; genus JAEUSB01. The sequence continues at coordinate 105,832 of JAIBBM010000002.1, read as the reverse complement.
TGCCCCTTGCATAGGCGAGCGAAAGATTTGCCGGGCCAAACATGGATGAGGCGATCCGCTGCGAATGCCGGCGCGCACAATTCCTTATTGAATGATACTCGACTATTTTGCAGAGATAACGAGCCGAATCCCCGCTCTCTTTTGGTTTTCAGGAGATTCGAATCCGCCGTAGTCGCGAGAATCCGCGCGGGCTGCATCTCTGTCTTGATGAAACGAACCACCGCGAATGACTCTGAATTGCTTACCCGCTAGATTCATTGGAAATTTGCTAGCACCTGGATATGGATTGTACCACGTCTCTGTCCACTCAGCAGCACTGCCACACATTCCCACGATTCCGTAGGGACTTCTGTCTTTCAGTGTATACACCGATACAGTGCGCGGTTCATCCTGCCACATCTCTCTTGTATTGCAGACTTCGCTTTTCCATTCTCCCATGGGGAATACGCGCGGGCTCCGCGTGATTCCATTTACTCCAGTGCCGTTTCGAAGCAGTTTTAGTCCACCGCGCGCTGCCATTTCCCATTCAATTTCTGTGGGCAATCTCTTTCCACTCCATCGCGCGTAAGCAGCTGCATCTTCGTAACTCGCCAGTATGAAAGGATGGTCCTCCATTCCTTCAGGATACGATCCCGTTTTTTCCCAGGACTCCGGCAATCTGTGTCCTGTTTGACGTGTGAAGAAAAGATACTCGCGATTCGTTACTTCATATTCATCCATATAGAAGGTTTCCACTTTTGGCGTCACGGAAGGATCGCGATCAAAGAAGTGTGGGTTGAAATTGTCCATGGCAGGATCTTCGCCCTGGCCAAACACAACGTAGTCCCATTCCACTCGAACCATCATCTTCTTGTCCGCCTGGTTTCTGATTCTCTCGGGAGGCGAAACGGGCAAGGGACCGCGCAAATTTTGAGTTCTGTAGTTAGCAGGTTGCAGTGTTACACCGGCGAGGTCTCCCGGTCTGGGCGATTGTTCCGCGTTTAATGCGAATTCGCCGCAGATGAGGTGAGGCTTCCCTGGTTCCACGCGGTCAATGGTGAGGGTGCCGAATTCGGATCCATCTTCTGTGAGCAGAATCATGTTCTTTTCTTTTTCAAAAAAGAAGGACCTGACAGAAGAGGCGTCTTTGCCCTTGAGAGATGGGATCTCCACGGTCTCCGCACAGAGTCTGTTTTTCTCAGGCTGCACGGAAACCACTTCTGCTCTGGGTACGAATCGCCCGGGGCGCTTTTCCAGGTCTCGGGCCAGGATCCAGGCGGGACCAAACAGGCACAGAATGACGATTCGCTTCATTTTCTTAGAATCGGCCCGCCAGTTCCAATTTTTTGGGTTTTTTGCAAAGGGGGGAGGTTTTTGTCCCAGGGGGCGGGTAAAAAGATACACAAGCGAGAAGAAAAAAAGAGGCGCCCAACACAAGAATGCTTGACTTTTGTTTAGGTATTCTTTGTATAGTGTTGTCGGGCAAAAAACTCTTGTATTTTAGGCTCGTGGGTAGTAAATTTTGTATGAGACATAAACTTTGTCGGGAAAAGGCCGTCAAAGGATGTGTGTGGAGGCCAGTATGATCGTAAGCAAGCTCGAGAGTCCCCTCTACCATCGTCAAAAGCGGGAAGGGCTTCCCGGACGTGGCTATGAGGCTCCTGTTGCAGCAAACAGGAAGAGTTTCGATCAGTACCTGCTAGAAGCGTTTCAGGGGGAAGTGGTCCAGGAAGGCAAAAGGTTTTCTTCCGGGATCAGTCCTCTCCAGAGGGAGAACCTGATCAAGCTCGGCCGGGTTTAGCGCCTTTGCGGCGGGAGGGGGCCTTCCCCTCCGGCGCGGCGGGCGGCGGGAACAACCTGTCTTGAAATCGATCAAGATGGATGGAGGCCTCTGTCAGCCCTTGCAGTGAGAGAGTTCCCTGGGCCAGGAGAAGCGGCCCGTACAAATACAACCACCATCTCAAGTGAAATTCGCCTGCATGAATGCTTGTGTGGACTGGATTCGGGAAAATGAGCCCGCCAATCCAGACCAGAACTGCGAGCCCCGCACTGATTCTGTAGGCCTGCACCCGGAATGGCAGCTCAAAGGTGGCCACCAACAATCCAACCAGACCAGGCAAGAGAAATATGAGTTTTGCAGATGAACCAACGTCTACAGATTCTGGCGTCCCAAAATCGATCTGATACTCGATCCACGGTGCCAGAGCCACTAGAATCAGAACGCAGGACGCAAGGTAGTAGCTCAGATGAAACACGCTCAGATTTGTCACTGTGTGTTTGATTTCTAAAGCAACATGCCGCGCCATTTGTAACGCCCCTACGAAGGAAGCGCGAGCGAAGTCTTTTTCAAACTCCGCAGCCTGTTTGAGGACTGTGACGATGTTTCTTGTCTGAATCATCAGCTCCCCGCTCAGACGGAAAAGATCACTTCCAGTTCCACGGTGGCGTTTACCGGGAGGGAAGCAACTCCCACTGCGAATCGGGCATGAACGCCTGCATCTCCAAAGATGAGCTTTGCAAGATCCGACGCACCGTTTGCTACTTTGTGCTGATCTGTAAAATCTGGCGCGCTTGCCACAAAAGCGCCCAGCTTGAGCACACCTTTGATTTCATCTTCCCTGGCGACTAGAAGTGCGGCCGCGATTGCATTGAGAAAGCATTGCTTCATTGCACTTTGTGCTTCTTCTAGACTGCGCGATGCAGTCATGATGCCAGTCATCAAAAGCTGTCCCTCTTTCATAGGGAGCTGGCCGCTGGTAAAGATAGTGGACCCGGATCTGACGGCCGGGACATACGATGCGATGGGTGGGTTCACCTGCGGAAGGATCAGCCCTGCTTCCTGGATGCGCTTTGTGATCACAGAGCAAGAATGCGCAGACACAGCCTCGCGAAAAGTAATTTATCTCGCAGCTTCCGCCTGACCAAAGATCGTGCGAGCACCTGCGTACCTGGTTTTCCAGTATGAGATCCTCATGTCTGCGATGCTCACGGTCTTTCCAGTGGAGGGTGCATGGATGAATCGTAGATTGCCCAGATAGATTCCAACGTGCCCGATCGACTTGCCGTCTATCTTGAAGAACACGAGGTCTCCCGGACGAGGAGTTTTGATGGGGCGAAGCGCTTTGAATTGATCTCCTGCATCCCTGGGGAGCTGGTAGCCCGCCTTTTTATAAACGTATCCGGTCAGACCGGAACAATCAAAGCCATCCGGCGATTGTCCCCCAAAGCGATATGGTACACCCAGATACTTTTGCGCAAGTTCTGTGATTCCCTGGCCGTCGTACAGAGTGACCTTGCGATCGGCCACGTCCGTGGTCTGGGCCTTGAGGGCAGACACGAGAAGGAAGATCAGAATCGCTCGCTTCATATTCTTAGTATCGGACGAAATGGGATCGAATCCAGTTCGAACCCCCTTTAGAAACGCAATCCTGCATAAGCAGTTGCCAGCATTTTCTGTGGCCTGATATCGGGTAATGCGCGCAGGCGTAATTTTTTTCGCACTTTTTTTGGCCGCATGCAACAACAACCCGTACGGCCAGTTTCCTCCCGGTAAAGTGATCATGAGCAATTTGCCGGATGATCCGCGAACGCTGGATCCAGCGCGCGTAGGCGATACACAATCCAATGCAATCGCTTCGAATCTACACGACACTCCTTTCGAATACTACTACCTGAAGCGACCTCTTGAAATCAAGCCTGCGATGGCAGTATCGATGCCCAGGACCGGGGCGGCAGTTTCTGGAGGAACGCAGTATCGCACGTTTGAATTTTCGATCAAGAAAGGGATGAGGTACGCGGATGACTCTTGCTTTGCGGGAGGAAAGGGGCGCGAAATCAAAATAGACGATATCATCTTTGCTGTCAAAAGAGCGGCCGACAATTCGATTGATCCATTTGGTCTTCCGCTTCTTTCCGGCAAAGTACTTGGATTCGATGAGTACACCACGCGTCTCGAAAAGGCGCACGCAGAAGAAGCAGAAAAGAGAGATAGCTCGATCGTTTCAAAAGTTTTTGATTCAGAAATTCCAGGCGTGCGAAAGCTGGACGATTATACTCTCCAGCTCTTGTTGACAGAAGACTATCCGCAGATCATTTTCTTTTTTACTCTTACGACAGGCAGCCCTCAGCCTCGCGAATGCGTTGAGTATTACAACGGAAGAAACGGAAGACCCGCGTATGACCGTCATCCGGCAACGTCAGGCGCTTTTCGTTTGAAGGAATGGCATTCCAATTATCGCATTGTGCTGGCACGAAACCCCAACTACCGCTCTGACGATTTTTATCCACGTGAGGGAACAGAAGAGGATAAGGCGAACGGCCTTTTGCTTGCGGCCGGGCGTCAGCTTCCGATTGTAGATGAGATCTGGATTCAGATTATCAAAGCCGGTCCTCCAGTCTGGACGTTATTCGATCAAGGTTACCTGGATCGGGCCGGGATTCCGCTTGAAGTGTTCAATCAGGTTGTTCTCAATCAGGAACTCACTCCTGAGTTCAAGGAAAGGGGAACTCGTCTGGATACGGAGATTGATCAGGCTACTTACTACTGGGTTTTCAATCTTACAGATCCCGTGATGAAGAATAAAAAACTACGTCAGGCGCTCAGCCTCATGCTCGATCGGCGCGAAATGCTGGAGAGATTTTTCAACGGCAGAGGAGTTCCGGCCATGAGCATCATTCCCCCAGGAATGGAGGGATACGAAGACGAATACAAGAATCCGTATGCGGCTTACGATCCGGACAGAGCGAGAGTGCTTCTGGCGGAGGCAGGATACCCGGGTGGTATCGATCCGGCCACCGGTCGCGCTCTTCGCGTTTCGTTTACTCTTACGAATTCGCCAGGCTCAACGAGTCTCTATGCTTTCTACAGATCGAGTTTTGAGAAATTCAACGTGGATCTGAAATTGGAGGAAGCGGATTGGCCCACTGTTTTGCAAAAAAAGTACAAGAAGGAATTCCAGATCATAGTCGGTGGCTGGCACGCGGACTATCCTGATCCGCAGAATTTTCTACAATTGCTCTATGGCCCGAACACAGCGAGTTCATACAATGAGGGAAGCTACAGAAATCCGACTTATGATTCTCTCTATTTGCAAATGAAGAACATGCCACCTGGACCGGCTCGCCTGGCCATCATTCGTAAAATGAAGGAGATTGTCGCAGACGACACGCCTGTAATCATGCAATTTCATCCCATCACTTATGGGTTGTCTCATCCGTGGTTTTCTCCGTTCAAAACGCATCCTACGAATTCAAATCAATTGAAATTTCGCGATCTTGATCCAGAGAAGCGCAAGACTCTTGTAGCGCAGTGGAACCGGATGCCGCTGGCCGGATATTTGCTGTTCGCATTTCTCATTCTGGTTCTTGTGTTGCCCGTTGTGATCGCCGTGCGAAAGTATTCGAGGAGACTTCGCTGATGCTCACGTATATCATTCGCCGCATCATCTATACCCTTCCCATCTGGATTGGAGTATACGGAATCACCTTCGCGTTGTTTCATATGCGTGATCCCATTGCGATTGCGAGAGTCCACATGCCGCAGGCGCCGGACGCCGCTCTCAAAGCCTGGGTTCGCAACAACAATCTGCATTTACCAAGGTTTGTGAATCTTCCTGCAGATGCGGACACAGTGCTGGTGGACGGCAAAAAACATCCAGAGCTCGCTTCTAAGAGCATTTTTTATTCGCAGTTCTTTCTTGGCTTTCGTGAGATCATCACGTTTGATTTTGGAGTGGATAAGAATCGCCAGCCAATCAGTGAGTCGATTGCAGAGCGCGCTCCTTATTCTCTGTCAGTGATGTTGCCCGCATTCTTGATTACAGTCACACTCAGCGTAGTGATGTCCCTGTTTCTTGCGTACTTCAGAGAGACAGGTCTGGATGTAGGCGCCGTTCTCATTACTGTTGCGATGATGAGCATTCCTGTGCCCGTCTATCTGCTTCTCTGCAATTGGGGCTTTGGTAAGTACTTAAAACTGGTTCCCGTGTACAATCACGTGTTGCTTCCAATCTTAGTCTCGGTGCTTGCAGGACTGGGTGGCCAGGTGCGCTTTTATCGCACCGTCTTTCTGGAGCAAATCGAGCAGGACTACATTCGAACCGCCAGAGCAAAGGGCGTAAGCGAGAGCGGCATCCTGTTCAAGCATGTATTACCAAATTCTTTGATTCCCATTCTGACTTCTGTGGTCATGTCTTTGCCTTTCTTGATCACTGGCTCACTGATTCTCGAACATTTCTTTGGCATTCCTGGAATGGGTGACATGATGTATACTGCCATCTACAGTCAGGATTTCCAGGTCATCAAAGTGATGGTCTATCTGGGTGCGTTCCTCTACATGATTGGCGCACTCCTCACGGACATTTCCTATATTCTGGCAGACCCCAGGGTGGTGCTCGAATGATCACGATTCTGATCGACATTGCCTGGATTCTCGCGGCAGCGGCAGGCATCGTGGCATTGAGGAGTTTCTTGCGAAATCCTTCTTTGAAGGATGCGCGTGACATGCTCGCTAGCCGCTTGCGAGTGCGCATCGCCTTCTACGTAGTATGCGCTTACCTTGGTGTTGGCTTGATTGGGCAAATCAAAGTTCCAGAGAAAGAGAGAATCGCGGATCGCAGCCTGCTGGATTTAAGTTTGCAGTGGATTCAGAAAGAGCGCACATACAGCGCGCCTTTCGCATCCGAGGTGACCGGCATTCGCATGCTCGAGGCAGACAGGGAGCTCAATCGAGTCAAAGGCATTCACATTCTAGGAACGGACATCAACGGTGTGGACGTAATGCACAACGTTCTTCGCGGTGCAAGCACGGCGCTGATTCTGTCTTTTGGGACAGCTCTTGTTGCCATGCCGCTCGGTGTGCTTCTGGGAATTCTTGCTGGTTGGTCAGGCGGAAAGTTAGACGATCTGATTCAATGGCTCATGTCTACGGTGGCGTCTATTCCCTGGCTTCTCTTTGTGATTGCATTTCTCATGGTGTTTGGTCGCGGACTTTTTTGGATTTGTCTTGCGATTGGCCTGACTTCGTGGGTGGGAACGGCCCGATTGATTCGCGGGGAAACTCTCAAGCAGAAGAGTCTGGACTACATCACAGCAGCCAGAGCAACCGGTCTTTCCGTTCCCAGAATCCTCTTTCGCCATTTGCTCCCGAACGTGCGATATCTGATCATCATTGATCTGACTCTGTTCTGTTCGTCCGTGATTCTTGCAGAGAGCATCCTGACTTTCATCGGGATTGGAGTGGAGCAGGGCACGGCCTCCTGGGGCGCTATGCTCATCGAATCGGAAAAGGAGCTTATGCGATCTCCGGCCATCTGGTGGGTTTTTGCCGGGAGCGCTTTTTGCGGAATCCTTCCTCTGGTCCTGTCTCTAAACGTGCTCGGGGATGCGCTTCGCGACGCACTGGATCCTCGCGCTGTGAGTTCGCGTTAGATCTGGAAGCGCGAAGCAGTACCCAGGAGTTCTTCTGATTTTTCACGAAGTTGCGTGGCGAGAGTGCGAAGTTCATGAGTGCCTGAGCTGACTGTTTGTGCCGTAGTTGCCACGTTTCCAATTGTGCTTTCGATTTCGCGTGTTGCTCTTTTTTGTTCTGTCAGGCTGGTCAGCATGTCGGTGCTTGTGGCTGTAAGTCCGCTCGCGTTGTCAGAAATGTTTTGTGTATCGATTACCTGCAGGCTGATGCGCTCCATGACCGCTTCTGCGAAACGATCAATTTTTTGAACATCGCCCACAATTCCACCCAGGTTGCCGGCAACAGAATCTACCTGAACGGTTCCCTTCTTAATTGAATCAAGGGCCGCGTGAATGAGAGTAGTTACCTCTTTTGCGCTTTCCAGAGTTCTGTCTGCGAGTTTGGTAATTTCTTGTGCAACGACTGCGAATCCTCGTCCGGCATCGCCCGCCCGTGCAGCTTCAATGGCAGCATTGAGAGAGAGCAAGTTTGTTCTGTCTGAGATTTCAGTGATGATTCCAACAAATTCTGTGATTTTTCCGGCGGTGTCCTGGATTCGCGCCATTGCATCTGTTGCGTGGTGAATTTGCTCTTCGCCTACTCGTGCTTTCTCGGAGGCGGATCTGGACAATCCAGTCAATTCGCCCATGGATCCGCGTACTTCCTGATTTGATTTGGAAAGAAGAAGCAGGCTTTGATTGATCGCTTCCATAGACTGGACTGAATCAGAAACTCGCTCACTCACGCTTTCCGCAGATGCAGCCATTTCTTCCATGGCGGCGGAAGCTTCTTCCGCGGCGGCAGCCTGGTCTTGCGCGCCCGCAGAGAACTGTTCTGAGAAGGCGATCAAGTTTTCCGCAGACTGTCTTGTGTCTCCGGCTGTGTTTTGAATCAGCATGATCATCTGCTTCAAGTTCGTGATCATTTCCCTCAGGGCCCAGGAAAGTTCGCCGACTTCATCGCGCGCCTTGTTTTCGTCTTTGAATTCCGCTCGGAGGTCGCCCTGCGAGACACTCTTGGTCCAATCGATCAGGTTGAATAGCGGACGAAGCGTGCGAGTAACGATCCAGAATAGGAGCGCACCAAAGAGAACAATGATAAAGAGACCCGCTACAATGATCGCAAGCCTTGTTTTTCGCATCTCTGCAGAGTAGGTGTCCACATGAAGCCCGGTGAAGAGCATGCCAATGATCTTTCCGTCGCGATCGCGTAACGGCGCGTAGGCGGACTGAAATTTTTCACCTACAACGTCCGCTTCACCGAGGAAGATCTTGCCCTGCTTTAATACTGTGTCTGCAACCACAGCGGACGCTTTTGTGCCCACGAGGCTTTTCCCGGATTTATCTCTGAGTGTGGTGGCAACGCGGGTATCGCCTCGGAAGATGGTAACGTCAGATGAAGTATATGCCTTGATTTCGAAAACGAGAGGAGAGTCGCTGGTGCTGAGGTTTTCTTTTCCCTTCCAGAGTGCTCCCGTGTCCGGGTCGATTCTGTAATCCCCCGGGAACCGGAAATCGGCATAGGAAGCAGCAAAGGTGACATGACCCTTCACATCTGCTTCCATCATAGAAGTGATCTGGCTTCTCAGGGAAATGGCAACGAAGATCTCTATGCCGATGATCGCGCCTGCGAGCGCAAGGATGAACAGCGCCATAAAGCGGAATCGGAGGCCAAATCGGACGCTGCCCGTGGTCATACATTAGATTGTCGGTTGGGTGTGGCCCGCTCTTAATTTGAATTGCATGAGGAAGCAGTAGAAACGCTCTGTGCCTGTGCCTTTGCTCCACGTAGAAGACCTGAAAGTTCATTTTCCCACCAGAAGAGGCCTGGCCAGAGCGGCGGACGGTGTCTCTTTTGATCTGGAAGAAGGAAAAACCCACGCACTTGTAGGGGAATCTGGCTGCGGCAAATCTGTTACAGCTCTTGCGATTGCGGGTCTCATTCCCAGGGAGAGAGCAAGCATCTCCGCAACCAGCCTGAGGTTTAGAGAAACGGACCTTCTTTCCCTCGATCCACGCGACTATCGTGGACTGCGCGGCCGTGAGATCGCCATGATCTTTCAGGAGCCAATGACTGCGCTCAATCCAGTCATGAAAGTAGGAAACCAGATCCTTGAGGCAATCGAGATTCACGAAGATTCTACTCCCACGGAGGAGCGCAAGAAGCGAGTCGTTCAACTCATGGCATCCACCGGGCTGGCTGAGCCGGACGTGCTCTATGAAAAATATCCGCACCAACTGTCTGGCGGCATGCGGCAAAGAATCATGATCGCCATGGCTCTTGCGCTCAAGCCTGCCATTCTCATAGCGGACGAACCAACCACAGCTTTGGACGTCACAGTGCAGGCTCAAATTCTTGAGTTGATGAATGCTCTTCAAAAAGAAATGGGCACCGCAATTCTTTTGATTACGCACGATCTTGGAGTCGTCGCGCAGACCGCACATACGATGAGCGTCTTGTACGCAGGCCAGGTGGTGGAAAGCGGATCTGTTCGAGATGTATTTTCAGAACCCTGTCATCCGTACACTCAGGCACTCTTTCAGTCTCTGCCTGCCCGTGCGCGCAATGGTGAGCTCGTGCCGATTCCCGGGAGTGTTCCACCTGCCACTGAATATGACAGTCTCCATTCTCCATGTCGATTCTATGATCGCTGTCAGTTCAAAGATGATAGATGCTTCCAGCAGAGCACAGCGCCCGGTCACGTTGCGTGGTGTCGCCGCTCAGCGTTCGCAAACAACAAACTCAACCAGGTCCATTGATTTGCGCGATTTCACTGTCCATCCAGGCAGTTGAGTCACTTCAGATGTCGCATAACGGAGAAGAATCACTCTTCTGACTCCTGCGTTCTTGAGTCTATCCGCCAGAATCGTGATTTCGGGAATGCTGCGCGCCTGGTATACATGCCCCTGCAATGCGGACCTCGACAAAATGGCTAGAAGGGAGTAGTCTGCTCCAATGATTGCTTCCGAGGAAGTAGATTCAATGTAGGCCGCGTATCCTGCATTTTGAACCATGGCGCGTCTGTACACATTCCTGCCTTTCCAGGTATATTGCATTCCATACGCTGCTATTGCAGCCAGGACGATCATTGCAGGCCATCTATGCGCGTAAGGATGATCCAGAGCCAGAAGGACCAGGAGGAAGTAGGGCGCAAAAGTAAGCGACAGGAAGCGAGGACCCCAGGAATATCCTCCGTCGCTTGGTGCAGTGATCAGCACTCCGAGAGTTGGCAAAATGGAAATGACTGCCATAAAAAGAATTTGAGGTCCGTGGATCTTTCGCGCATGCCTGGAAAAGGCAAACAGTCCGAGAAATATGGCAGGCAGGCTTGTAATTAGTCCGAGCGGGCCTCCGAGCAATAACGTTCGAGCGATTCCAATGTGCGTGCTGGCGGTGAGCCCCGCAGTCACAGCCGCGTGAGAACTTCCTCGATTGCCCATTAGATTCCCAAAGAACCAGAGATGAAATCCCATCACCGCAAGAATGGCCACTGCGTATCCTGACGCGAAGGAAACAAAACTCTTTCTCTGAACCAAAAGCAAGCCGAAGGCCCAGCAAATTCCGTGGATGAGACTTTCCGTGCGAAGCGAAAGAATTAGACCCAGCACAATCCCGGACGCGAAGATAACGGAATTAAAATATTTGAATTCTGAAAATGAAGGTAATTTCCATTCTATAGACTGAAAGGATTCGCGTTTGCACAGGAGAGCCAGGGCCCACGCACCCATGGCCAGGGAAAGAATGACTTCTGAAAGATCCATGGCGAACACAACCGTCGGGATGATCCACGCCGCAATGATTCCCGCCCACCATGGAGCCCAGGATCTTTCCGGCAGTAACCTGTGCGCACAAAGCATAAAGCCCAGGATCATTGCCAGGTAGAGAAAGAAGTGCAGAAACAAGAATCCAAGAGGGTGGATCTTGAAGAACGGAGCGGCTAACAATGCGTATGCGGCTTGATATCCGTAGCTACATTTTCCGTTTTGAATTGTGTAGAAATACCACGGTCCCGGAATGAATTGAAAATCCGGATCTACAGATTCTTGGTACGCGCACTCAAAATCACCGCGCGTGAGGAGACCTCTGATTTGAAGCCATTTACCAATCCCATCTGCAAAAACACTCGTCTCTACAGGCATGGAGCGGACTGCGGCAAAGAATGTGAGAGCAGCAAGACTCAGGATTACGATTGCTGGAAGCTTGAAAGCGCGCGTGGATGCGGGTATGTTCACGCACCTTTGTTGGTTGGAATTCCAATAGATCAAGCGCGAAAAATCGCTACATGATCAAGATTGCGATACAGTCCTTTCGCATCCATGCCGTAGCCGACTACGAAATGGTCTGCAATGTCAAAGCCCGAGTAGTCGATCTTTCCGCGAAAGTTGTGTTTGTCCTTTTTAATCAGCAGGCCCGCAATTCCAATGGATGCCGGATTCTTCAGCTTGAGATGATCCACCACAAAGTTAAGGGTGTGGCCGGTATCAATGATGTCCTCAATCAAGAGTACGTGTTTACCGTGGATTGGATCCTTGATATCTTTTATGATTTTTACGTTTCCCGATGATTCGAGATCGTCTCCGTAGGAAGATACTTCCATGAAGTCAATGGCCACCGGCAGATCTATGGCCCGCGCAAGATCTGCCATAAATACGAAGCAGCCGCGCAATACTCCTATGATCACAAGCTCGCGGTTCTGGAAGTCGCGCGTGATTTGTGCCCCAATTTCCCGGACCTTCTCCGCAATCTGTTTGCCGCTGATCAGGATTTCAAAATCCGACTGCATAAACCAGTTTGATCAGCCACACAATGGGTGGAAACTATTTCATCACCGGGCTCCAGTCAGTGAAGACCGGTTCAAGTCCATTGGCACGCAGTGAACTGCAGAATTCATGTACGGATCTGCGATCTTCCGTTTCAAATTGCACAGTTGCCTCGAGCCCGGAATATCCGCCTGGTTCCGTGCGAGAACCTGCGCTCATTTGAGTGATGCAGATTCCTGCCATCTGGTCGCGGAAGGATTCACCTTCGCGCGTGGACAGAATGATTCCAGCATCGGGCAAAATGATGCGAAGCGCGCAAAGGTATTGGACATAGGATCGATTTTTCACAAGAGGGACGTCTGTAAGTCCCTCGGCTGGCCTGAGCCTGGGCAACGATACACTCAATTGAGTCTGCCAGTATGTTTTCATCAAGTAGCGCGCGTGCTGTGCGCAAAAGAAAACCTCAGTCGCTGAATCAGAAAGTCCTAGAAGCGCGCCGATGGAAATTTTCCTGATTCCCGCAGACGCCGCTCGATCCGGACATTCCAGTCTGAACTCCAGATTCTTTTTCATCCCACGCAGATGCACACGCCTGTAGCATTCTGGATCGTACGTTTCCTGATACACTGCCAGGCCGTCGACTCCTGCCTCTCGCATCATCGAATAGTCATCTTCTTTGAGAGGATAGACTTCAATGCTCACCGAAGAGAAACTCTTCGCGAGTCTGCGTGCTGCGTCTGCAATGAATTGCACGGGTGTGCGTTTGTAATCCTCTCCTGTCAAAAGCAGCACGTGTCTAATTCCCTGATCGTATAGAATGCTCCCCTCCTTTTCAATTTCTTCCATGCTGAGAGTTCTTCTTCTGATGTTGTTCTCGTAGCTGAAGCCGCAGTAAGTGCAGCTGGATCTGCATTCATTGGAAAGATACAAAGGAGCATACATCTGAATGATGTTTCCATGTCTCTGGCGTGTGATGCTTTGTGCCATCCGGGCCATCTCCTCAAGATACGGAAGGGCGGCGGGAGAGAGGAGCGCCAGGATGTTTCGATCTGAAATTTGGCCCGTTCCTGCTTTGGAGAGTGCATGTTCCACGTCGCTGGAAGACGCGTTTTCGATCTCTGCGGAGATGGACGCGAAGTGCATTCTTCTATAATAATCGGTGAACACAATGCCAGGAAAACCAGGCGGATTCGGAAGACCCATCAAATAATTTCGCCTTGCTGGTGGGTGGTCTGTTTTCACAAATCGACTGGCGATCAAAGAATGCTGGATTCCGAAGCAATGGATCAGATCAAAGTGGCTGCCTCTCAGCTGGCGAGCGCGTCAAGCCTTGCTGTGATCACAGGGGCCGGGATTTCTGCAGAAAGCGGCATTCCTACTTTTCGTGGTGAAGGTGGACTCTGGCGAAAATTTCGTGCGGAGGATCTGGCAACTCCAGAAGCGTTCAGGCGCGATCCGAATTTGGTCTGGGAATGGTATGATTGGAGGCGTCAAATCTGTGCGCGCGCTCTGCCCAATGCGGCGCACGAGGCTCTGGCGCTTCTCGAATCCAGAATGCCTTCTTTCCTTCTGATCACTCAGAATGTGGACGGCCTCCATCAAAGGGCTGGTAGCAAACGCATTCTGGAAATTCACGGAAACATCTGGAAAGCGCGCTGCACTGCATGCAAAACCAAATTTGAAATCTCCGAAACTCCGCTTCCCTCACTTCCAGTCCTGTGTCCGGATTGTGGATCTCTGGCCAGACCGCACATTGTCTGGTTCGGGGAATCGTATGATGAGTCTTTGATACAAGAGGCAGTTTCTTTTTTGCGTCAGTGCGATGTTCTACTGGTGATAGGCACTTCCGGAATGGTTTCTATGCCCGGGTTTCTTACAGAGCAGGCATTTCGCGCACAAAGAATCGAACTGAATCCGGAGCCTTCCGGAATTACTCCACTGGTCCAGATTTCGATTCGTGCGAAAGCCGCGGAGGCAATGCCTCTCTTCTGGGAGAGGCTCAATGCCGGCTAACGTTTAGTTTCTATTCCTTAGGACGAGTAGAAAGTCCGAAAGGAAGGTAGAGCGGGCAGAATCCAACAAAGCTCGTAGCGATGAAAACAACTGCCAGAACTCCCAGTACAATTGCGACGGTCCCTGAAATCAGATTCACGTAAGCAAGAACTGCGATGGCGAGAGCTGCTACAATCCGAATGATTCGATCCACTGTCCCCATGTTTTGTTTCATAGTATCCTCTATGTTCCAATGATAGGCGATCCAGGTCGGGTTCGCACATGATATTTGTCATGTTTTAACAGTGATTCCCATTGACGTCCGGTCAGGTAGTTCTTACTTTGAGGCATGTCGTTTAAGCCGGTCATTGCAGAGAAAGCCCCTTTCGTATGCGAAGAGAAGCAGGGTACCACGAAGTTCTGGTGCGCGTGTGGTCTTTCGCAAAACCAGCCCTACTGCGATGGAAGTCACAAGCGCGAAAAGACCGGGATGTCTCCTGTGAAAGTTGAGTTTTCGGAAGACAAGAAAGTGGCATGGTGCAGATGCAAACAGACAAAGACACCGCCATTTTGTGACGGTTCGCATCGCAGCTGCTGATGGCATTGAATCACAGGGAACGCATTTTTCATCTTCTCCTGGTTGAGTACGGTAGAATACTCCAGAGGGAACTGATGAAACACCCGTCCACTCTGGATCGCCCCATGAGGGACGGGCGGTCCTATCGCGCATTTCTGGAAACGCAACTGGCGGAAACGGAATCCATTACAGGCCCGGTCCGGTCAGGTCCGTCCATACTGGAAAGCATCTACGTTCGTTTTGTGGATAAGAGCGTTCTTCCTGCCCAGGATTTCGACACTGTCACTGCGAAGAATTACATACTGGCAATCCGCTCTCGCATGGAAGCAATTCAGGCACATGACGAACAAGAAGAGGAGCGAAGGATCCGCCAGTCCGTAGATATAATGATGCGAGTCGTGAATTCCGCCAACACGACTTTCACTGAATTCAATCTGCGCGAAAACGCAGTCCGAATAGAACTACTTCTTTCTCTTAAGAAAGAACTGGGGGAAGAGGCGGCCATTTACAAAGAAGCAAGATCCATGATGGATCGACATTCTCTCATCTTGATCAACTATATGCACGAGCTCTTTCTCGATCGCCTGAAGGGCGCGCTCGAAGCGGAACAAAAACTGCGTGAGGAATTGGAGAAGAAACGGCAGCAAACAGAACAGGAGCTTCGCATGGCCCAGAAGATCCAGGAATCACTGTTGCCTGCTCGTTTTCCAGAAGATGCCAGCCTTCGCTTCGCGGCCCGTTATTTGCCCATGTCCAGTGTTGGCGGAGATTTCTATGACGCTCAGTCGATTTCGCTCGCGGATCAATCGACGGGCGTGGGTGTGATTATCGCTGACGCTTCTGGTCACGGAGTGCCAGCGGCTTTCATCGCTGCGATGACAAAGATGATCTGGCCGGGAAGTTTCGCGGGAGATTCTGATCCTGCCCGTGCGCTTACGCGAATGAATGACAGTCTTTACGAACGCATTTCAGGAAATTTCATCACAGTTAGCCTTGGATTCTTTCAGCCTCTGGATCAGCCGCCGCAAAGTCTTGCTCCAAGCAAGCGCGGAGTTTTTCATTTTGCAAATGGTGGACACCAGCCACCGGTTTTACTCAGGAAAGGTGAGTCTCCTTCCTTGCTTGAAGCGAAAGGCCGTATCGTCGGCATTTTTCCGGAGATGTCCGTGGAAGCGCGATGCATCGACTACCAGGCCGGGGATCGATTTGTTTTTTACACAGACGGTCTGGTAGAAGCCAGGAAGAATTCTGGAGAGATGCTCGGAGACGAGTCCGTGATCGCGTACATGGATTCCTTGCGAAATCTTCCTCCGGATGAGTTTTGCGACAGGTTGATCGGATACGTGAGAGAAAGCACTAGCAACTGCGCCCAGGACGACGATGTGACGTTATTCGTCATTGATGTAGTCTGATCAGTTTTTCTTTCTTTTTCCAGTAGAATACGGCAGCGGCACAACATACTGAGTGTAGCGCTCTCTGTCCTGTCCCTGAAGCTCGAGGCTTCGCATCAACATGGAGGGAGACACCGTTGAAACCGGGACCACTCCTGATTCTGCGCCACAATAGCTGTTGTCGAGCATTGGGTCGTTCCCCATGCACATGACTGAATCCAGAGAGGAAAGGGGAGTCCCCACAAAATCCACTCCGCGGACAGGTTCTTCTCTGCCGTCCGGGAATACTCTGGTTGCATCCAGGATCTCTCCTTTGAAAGCCTGAAAGTCGTAGCTGTTTGTGCCCGTTTCTCCACCCAGAGTGTCCAGAACGTGAATGCCATACGGTTTCTTTTGTCTGCGGATTTCTTCTATAAAACGTTCTTTCATTTCTTCCGGAGAAACTGGCTTGCGATTGACCACCATTAGATTGCCCATGCGCGAAATGGGACGCTCAAACTTCTGGCTTCTTGCGTGACCGTTGGTTTTCTTCTGCCCTGGAATCGGAGTGGAAGTCGTTAGAAACTCCTTCAGAATTCCTTTTTCCACGAGCACAGATTTTTCCGCCGGGGAACCCTCGTCGTCGTAGAGGAAATGACCAATCATCTGTCTGTTTCCAAATGCAGTGAGAGAAGGATGGTCAATGATATCTATATAATCTGGCGCGATTCTCTTGCCGCGGAGACTTCTGAAAGTTCCTCCTTCATCCGGAGAAAGGAGACGAGAGCCTTCGAGTCTGTGTCCCACAACTTCGTGAAAGAACAGGCCGGCGGCCACAGGCGAAAGTAGAACCGGACCTGAATAGGAATCCATGCGAGGGGCTTTTTCAAGAATCAGCAGGCGATCGATTTTCTCTCGAATGATTCTAAGAAATTCTTTTTCATCCGGGAGGTCTTTGATGTCTCCCTCTGTGAAGTGGATTTCTTGAACAATCCCTTCTCCCTTCTTATTCAAAAGCCACAGTGAACCGCGCAGCTCGAAAATGCATTGCTGCTGCAGAATCATGGAACCTTCTGAATTTACGAGAACACTCTGTCTGTGATGACAATTGAATTCAAAACGAGAGTTCTTAATGTTCGCATATTTTTTGAGAAGGTTGCCCGCGAGTCGAATTCTGTACTTCCAGAATTCTCTGTCTATTTCAGGGAGTTCTCTGTACTTCCAGTGGCGAACGGGCGGTCTTTTCAGACGCGATGGCAAACCTCTGTTTGGATCCACATAGTGGAGTTCTTTTGATTTGCGTTCGTAATACTGCTCTGCCGCTTCTCTATATTTTGCATCCGTGAGTTTCCAAAGGCTGAAGCGAAACGAATCTTGCTCAATCTCCGCGGGCATGTTGATGTATTCGATCGATTCGTCTCTGTCAGAATTATCTTCTAGACCACCATTGATTACGTTGTCGAACTTTGGGCCGCCCACTCGCACGTCGCAGTACGTGGTGTTTTGTGAACCGGTTGTGTGATCTGTGATGCCGCCCAGGCGTCCCGCGATCTTTTCCGATCTAAAATTGCGGAAGAGATAGGAAATGAAGTGAGGGCGAGGAGAAGTATTTTTTTTGAAATGCTTGAGAGAACGTGACAGCTCTTCTTTGAGGTAGCTTCTTACTTTCTCTAGCTCTGCGCGAGTGTATAGACCACGGTAGGGATCATACAGGGCCGGGTCATGGAGAAGTGTCCTTTGCTTTTTCATTCTTGACCTCATTGCCAGGGATCACCGCAGGTTCCACTGGCCGTGGCTTCCCCTTGTGCTCCAGAAAATAAGCGAAGTCAGAGCTTCTGGCTGCCAGCGCTTTGAAATGCTCATTCTTCCCAGCATAGTCCCAGTACTCAGGTTTTTTCTCTGCCGCCCTTTGTAAATAATCCATTGCATTTTTTTCTTGAGACTTCTTCGCAAAACCGACTGCCATGTAGTAGGCGCCGACAGGTGTATCGCTCACTCTGGAGAGTGCGGACAACCCTGCGTCCACTTTCCCTTCATCCAGCAGCCCTTTTCCGTAATAAAAGTCAAAATCCCTTTGAACGTCCGCTGCATTTCTCTTTTCGGTCGGGTAAGCACTAGTGACTAGATTTCCGAGATGGAAGCGATCTGCCTCTGGAATTTTTTCCAGGGCCGGGATACAGAGTGGCTGGTTTGCCTGGATGCAGCCCTGACGGCCCAGTATGAAAAGATCCGCAGTCCAGGTCCGGTGGAGATATTTTTCATCAGACAGAGAGGCTAACCATTTCGAGAAAGCAGCAGCACCATTTTTTCTCTCTTCCGGTTTCTTTTCACTCTGGAAGAGCATCAGCGCAGTTAGGTGATTCTTTTCCCGTTCATTTTCAGACGCCAATGCCGCATAACGTTCAGATTCACTTCGATTGCCATGAATCCATTCAAGTCTACTCAGAGCGGCTGCTGCTGTAGCGGATTTCTTGAGCGCAAGAGATTGCTTCAGCTTTTCGCGGGCCTCTTCATAGCGAGCCAGTTCAATGAGAGTCAACCCCTCTCCTAGAGCGGTGAAATGTTTGAAGCCCGCATCCGGTTTCTTATTCAATGTCCTGGCCTTGTTGAAATCCTGCAGTGAGGCGTCATAGTTGCGAAGGCTGTAGTGGCAGGCCCCACGTTTGTAGAAATATTCCCAGCCTGGCTTCTGATCAATCAATCGATTGTACATTGTGAGCGCTTCACTGTACTCTTTCATTTGCATGAGCAGTGCTGCCAGGTTCCATGCAGAGTGTTCGTCCCATTTGATTGCAAGGATGGATCTGTAGTCCGCCGCCGCACCTTTGTTGTCGCCCGCTGCTCGCTTCTTTTCTGCGCTTGCGGTTAACTCGCGCAATTTGCCTTCCGCTGGATCGCGTCTCTCTTTTGCCTCTTCCAGGAATTCCTTTACTTGAGGAATGTCGCGATAGTGCAGAAATTTTTCTGAGTAGATGGCAAGGTTTTCCCAGTCCTGAACATACTTGTAGTAGAGCACAATCTTCCAGAATGATTTTTCGCGAAGATCTGCATCCATCTGCAGATCTACTCCCCGGCGATATTGTTGCACTGCCAGGTCTCTGCGGTTCTGATTGTCGAGCATGTAACCCAGATAGAAGCAAGGATTGCCATTGGATGGATTGGCCTGCATGGCCTGTTCGAAAAGTTGTCTGGCCCTTTCGTAGTTCTTCTGGCCGTACGCAATCTTTCCCTGGCGATAGAAATCCTGGGCAGAAACTGGTGCTACGGTGAAAACAAGAGTCAGAAGGATGAACTTCTTCATATTCCTGAGGACAGAACGCACGATTGACTGTTGCGCGCAATGATTTCTGAGCTGCCTCGCATTCGGACAGGTTGCCGGTTAAATCGCTTGCATGCGTGAGCCCCGGATTCCCCGCTGGGATCGATGAAAGGCATTCTCGTCGCGATCTGCCTGTTTTGCGCGCACTCGGTTTTCGGGCGCGAAATTGCCCTGGGCACCGACGAGCATTTGATGGCCGGCGGGGAAGCGGAGGAGCTGCGCGGTCCCTTCACTCTTGATGAAGCACGCGTATCTACGTCCTGGAAAGACCTGAACGGAAAGGCGCCCAACTACGGCTTTACCCGGGAGGTAATCTGGCTTCGTCTACAGATTCATTCCGATGAACAAACGGAACGCATTCTCTACCTCGACGGATGGGCGGACCATCTGGATATTTATACCGTTCACGACGGCGTGACGGTCTATCATGATGCAGGTCTGAAAGCTCGACTCACGGAAGAAGGGAAACGCTTTCGCAGGATTTTTCTTCCTCTTGTCTTTGACAGGGGCACAACCCAAATCTTCTTTCGCATGGAAAGTTCGGATACCATGCGTTTCCCGCTCGAGATTTTTACTCGCGCACACTTTGAACGCTTTCGCGATACATCGATTGCTCTGATCAGCCTTTATTTTGGCGGGATGATCGTCATGGCGATCTACAATCTTTTTCTCTTCGCAGTGACGCGGGATAAATCGTATTCCATTTACGTATTGTTTGTTACTTCCTCGCTCCTCTACTTTGCAGCTCAATCCGGCTTCATTCTTCAGTTCTTTCCCTTTGTAGGCGAAGTGGCCCTGAAGAGACTGAACCTGATTGGATCGAGCCTGGTTGCGCTAACCATGACCAGCTTCGCCTCTATCTTTCTGGGGCTGAAGATTGGTTTTCCAAGAATGGCTTTGATCATGAACGTGATCCGTGTTGCGTCTGCCGCTCTGCTTGTGTGCTCCTTTTTCCCGGCCGTGCCGTATGGCGTTTGCGCTGTGCTCATTTCCTATGTTGCGCTCGCAGGCCTGGCCATGGGAGTCATATCTGGACTTGTAGTCTGGAAGAGCGGGTATAGTCCCGCTCGCTACTACCTTCTTGCGTTCACAACACTTGTGGCCGGAGCAGTTGTTTTTATTTTAGGCATTCAGGGCGTGATCGGGCACAACATCTTGACGGCTCACAGTATGCAGATTGGTTCCGCAGCGGAAGTTACGTTATTCGCCATTGCTCTGTCTGATCGAATTAGCCTATTGAATCGCACAGTAGATAGACAGATGAAAGAACTCGAGTCGGCCCACGCGCTTCTTGCCAACTCGGAGAAGAAATACCGTACTATTGTAGAAGATACGACAGATGTTATCTTTTCTTTGGACGCAGAAGGAAGAATTGGCACCATTAACCAGGCTGCCAGGAAGATGCTCGGCTACTGGCCTTCAATGCTGGAAGGAACCCTTTTTGAGTCTTTGATCTTCCAGCGTGACGGCATTTCTCTGGAATTGGGCATAGCCCTGTTCAGGCAGTCGTTGCTCACTCTCGGCGAAGAGCCTTTTCAGCTTCGTCTTCCTTTACGCTCTCGGTCGGGCGAGCCTGTCGATTTTCAGGTGAGGGTTGAGAAGATCGGAGAGGGATCCCATGCATTCATTCTGAGGAAAGCGAGCGCGGCCGGGGAGGATGTGCTTTTGCATTTCCTCGAGATCGAACGTGGATCCTATATAATTGATAACTATTTGAGTACATCGGAATTGCTGAGTCACCGGATTACGCGAAACCTGACTCGTTTCTTTGATGATCAAGCCGTTGCCGATATCCAGCTTGTGTTGCGCGAAATGTTGTTGAACGCCATTGAACACGGCAACCTGGAAGTGGACTTTGACGCGAAGACGGCGGCGCAGAGGGACGGCGATTACTTAAAATTTCTACAGGAAAGACAGAACCGTTCGGAATTCAGGGGAAGGCGTGTTCGCGTGGACTTTGGTCTGAATCAGGACAGGGTGTGGTACCGCATCGCGGACGAAGGGAAGGGTTTCGATCACGCGAATGCGCTCAGGCAAGCACAGAAAAACTTGCGCGACACGCAGAGTACTCACGGCCGGGGAATCGGAATCGCAAGTCGACTCTTTGATATAATGCAATACAACGCGAAAGGGAATCAGGTGTTCCTCGTGAAGAACGTTCACTCCAGGCGAATGTAGAGCGCGGGAGATGGCCTAAAACTGAGCCACGCCCCATGTACTCGGATTTGAAGAAGATGTTCCGGTCGTGTACGGATACCAGTGCTGTGCTGCGTGACCTACCGTGTCATCTTCATTCAACCAGAAAGTGAAGCCGATGCTCTGGCCCGATGAAATGCTCGAAACGCCCAGGTCACTGAGCGGGATCGCCACTTCCATGCTCCAGCTTGTATCTGTATCTGTTTCATTGTTGAGCGTACCATTGATGAGAATGCCAGAATTTACAGTGGGCGTCCAGGCACCCCACGCTCCCGGTCCCTTGCCGTACCAGTTGAATGCGGGCGAGCCAGGCGTGAAGATGAGATGAAAGTCATTCGCATCCGGGGAAGTGGCTCTTTCAAAACCCATGTCAAAGAACACTTCTACACCGTCGTCCGTCCATTGTCCCTGACCACAGCAGACGCTTCCGTCTACATGAACATATTTATCATTAGATTTTATAAAAAAATAAAAGTATTGAGAATCGTAAGCCAGACGAACATATCCTGACGGGTTGTCGGCGCCTGCACTTTCGCCATACGCCTCCGCATACGAAAAAGAAAACTGCGGAGAAGCACTCCACGCTGAGTCCGAGTCCGATCCATCAATGACGATGCTTCCGTTGGCCACTTGCGCCGGCGCTACGACTGTCTTGCCAGGAATAGCGGACAGGTTCGCTGCGCTGGACGTGACTCCAGATGAGTCCGAAAGAAAAATGGAATAGTAGTACACAGTTCCTGCAGTCAGCCCGCTGTCCGAAAAACCAGTCAGAGTAGAGGAAACCAGCGTTCCGGAAGACACGGTAGCCGGAAAACCCGTCGTCGACCTGCGGACAATGGAAGAAGTGGCGGGGCAAGCACCGGTGCTAAATTGCGCTGTGACTGTCGTGTTCGTCGTTGTGGCGGAAAGAGAAGACGCTCTTGTGGGTGCGCTGCACCTGGCTCCCGAATTCGCAAGAAGTGCAAGCCCGTAGACACCGGGGGTTGCATTGTACTGCGCGCATCCAACCAATGCCATGAATGCCACGAAGCACCCGATGCAGTAGCCGCTCAGCGAGAGTGGCCGCGATGGCAGACGTTGCCCCATGCGTGTAACGAACGTGCAATGTTCCACCCGGACAAGAATAAATTCGTCAAAATCAGCAGAGAGACATCATAGAAATCCGTTGACCGCAAACTGGCTATTCTGCGACCTTAACGGCGATGATTGAAGTGAAAGGACTCAGCCGTTATTACGGCGACTTCCTTGCTCTGGACAATGTCAGTATCAAAATACCTCCAGGTGAAGTAGTTGGATTGCTCGGCCCAAATGGTGCAGGCAAAACTACGTGCTTGAGAATCTTGACTGGGTTTTTGTTTCCGAGCTCGGGAGAAGTGCTCATCGACGGTGTCGATGTGTTTTCAAATCCTCTGGAAAGCAAAAAGAAGATTGGCTATTTGCCAGAACAACCCCCGCTCTATCCCGAGCTTCTAACGTTTGATTATTTGCAGTTTGTGGGAAGGTTGCGCGGCGTAGAAGAGTCTTCGCTGAAAGCAGAGATCGAGCGAGTTGCAGGTCTGACTGAAATTTCGGACTATCTGTTCTCTCCTATTCGCACTCTGTCTCTGGGGTATCGCAAAAGAGTCGGCATTGCGCAAGCTCTGATGGGTACTCCGCCGTTCTTGATTTTTGATGAACCTATTTCCGGTCTGGATCCGCGGCAAATTGTGGAAATGCGCGGTTTACTCCGCAAGATCGGCAAAGATCACACTGTTTTGATTTCCAGTCACATTCTGACTGAAGTCAGACACACCTGTGATCGTGTATTCATCCTGCATCGCGGCAAACTCGTGCGCGAAATCGCAGGTCCGGATCTGGACAAGATCGAAGATCTATTTTTGCAGTATACATCAACATGAATCAATCAAATCGCCTAACGTTTGGTCTCTCTCGAATCAAGTGGATCTTCATCAAAGAGATGAAATCCTTTTTTGGTTTGAATTATCCACCGGTATCGCTCGGAATCATTGCACTCTTGTGCGGGATAGTGAGCGCGCTTTTGCCAAGTACACCAGGCACCACCTACGAAGACGTAAGTCGGGCGCTTTTTTATCTCTACTATGTGTTCATCCTGGTAGACGGACTCTTGCTTTCGATTGGGGCATTTGTTCAGGAGAGACGTCAGGGAACACTCGAGCTGCTTTACACTCTACCTGTCACGGATCTTGAGCTGGTTCTGGCCAAGTTTCTTCCAGGTGCCCTTTTTATCAGTGTGTTCTCCATTCTTGTGACGGCCATCTATGTGGTGGGAATCGCAGAGGCGCCATACTACATTGCACTGTCGGGTGCACTGGGCCTGATTCTCGCGGGTCTATTTGCGACGAGTGTGGCTCTGTTTGCGTCTTCGCTTACGGGCAGTTACTTGATTTCGCTTCTGGTTTCCGCCGGGATTCTTCTTCTCATTGAAATTGGCGGCTATTACGGAGGAGTTCTTCCCTCCCCTGCCAAGGAAATCGCGACGCACTTTCACGGTCTCAGTCAGTTTGCTCCGTTCGCAAGAGGGGTGATTTCTCTCAAGGCATGCGTGTTTTTCATAAGCCTTACAATCTTCTTTCTGTTCCTGACTGTTCGCGTTCTTGAATCGCGAAGATGGCGTCTGCAAGCAGGAGGCAATGGATGAAAAATTTTATTGATATTCTTTCAGATGTATATTCGCGGACGGGAGTCTGGATTCAGACCGTCGCCACTTTGACTTTGTTTACATCCTTTTCCTTTCTGGATGGGCCAACCGGTTGGGTGTTCTTCGCATTGTCTGCGATCGTGATTGTTTCCGATCCGGTGGTTCTTGTTCTTTCTGCACGTTCTAGAGGGGCGAGGGTTCAGTCCGGTTATCTGGCAACTGTTGTGCTGATCGTTGTGGCAGTTGCGGCGTATGCGATTCGCACGAAGCTCAACCTGACTCTGGATACCGTTGCAGACGCGGATGATGCCTGGCTCACCAGACTTCGCAGATTGCTTCTGGCTCTGTTCCTGTTCTCGTATGCGGGCTTTTTCGTTTATCGTTTGTTTATCTGCATTGGTGAAAATGCTACCAGGATTCAAGGAAGCGCAGATATCAAAAGACGCCAGATGCTTCAGAAATCGTTGATTTCGATCTTCGCCGCACTACCTCTTTTTGTTCTGGCAAACTATCTGACCACTGTGCGAAACCCAACCATAGACATGAGTCCCGGGTACTATTCCTTCGGGGAGGCATCGCGCACGATTCTCAAAAGTGTTCCGGTGGATGTAGAAGCCACGGTGTTTCTTCCAGAAATGCAGGCAATGAAGGACTCGTCGCAATCCAAAACGCAGCCTGAGCTCTTTCGCATTGCAGAAGACGTTCGAGTGATGGCAGATCAACTTCCAGTCATCAACGGGCATTTCAAATTGAAGTACAGAAACGCGGACATGGATCTAGTCGCCTCTCAGGACTTCGGATCTGTGAACAATGGAACGTTTGTGTTTCGCGTAATGAAGCAAGGGCTTACGACAGGGGACAACAAGCCATACATCGAGCGCCGTGTTTACGTATTCAATGAAAGCGATATGGAAAGGCTGGAGCGTGAAATTGTGCGCGCTGCCATTCAGGTTTCCTCACCTGAAAAAAATGTGTACTTCACTGCGGCCAACGGTGAGCGCTGGGATGTTCCTGGGCGAGTCCGCTCTCCTGGTGCGATTGAAACCATGAAAGACGCGCTCAGATTCATGAACTTTACTCTGAAGCCTCTTGATTCTCAAAACTCCTGGCCCGGTCCCATTCCAAAAGACGCGGATGCACTCGTGATTGCAGGGCCCACTGTTTCTTTTTCGCCGGAAGCGCGCACAGCGGTTCTGGACTATCTGAAAAGAGGCGGCAAGGTTCTTGCTTCCATCAATCCCGCAGGACCGGAAGACATGAGCTGGTTGCTTGAGGCGGCAGATTCGCATCTTCGCTTCAAGAATGCTTTTCTTTCGAGCGAAGCTGTATGGCCGGGGATTCCGATTACTGATTCGCTTGAGACTCATCGCATAACGGAGAACTTGTCTGTGGCGGGTAGAGCGTTCATTGCATTTCCTGAATGCGGATATTTCGCGGAAGGTTCTGTCCCTTCTGCGCAGCCACAGATTCTACAGGAAAACAATCAGAAGATGAAGCAGACCATCTTCCTCTACACAAAATTCAATACGGTAGTGGATACGAACCGCGATGGAAGAAAGGAACCCGGAGAAGAATCCGGTCGATTCCCTCTGGGTGTTGCATTTGAGTATCCGGATCACAAAGGAGCGCGACTGGTTGTCTACTCGGGCATTGGTTGGATGACAGAACTGGGTCTCCGGTTCCCTATCGATCAGAGAAACATCATTCTGGCGCAGGACAGTCTCTCCTTCCTCATGGAAAATCCAATTGCTGCGGGGCTCGTCCCGGAGCAGAGGAAAACCAGGAGTATTCCTGTAACGGAAGGTCTCAAATTTAGAAATTTCATTCTGGGAGTTGTAGCTTTCCCGCTTTCTACTGTCCTTCTGACGTTAGGCGGCGTTTGGCTTTACCGGAGGCGTCGTAAGAAATGAACAGACGACTCGGAATCATTCTGGGCGTAGGATCTCTGCTGATCCTCGGGCTGTTATTGTTGTTTGGCCCCGGCACGCAGAAAGACAAACCGGACGCGATCTTCTGGAAAAAAGATTTTGATGCAATTGAATACGTATCTGCGGGCAAAAATCGTGCAACTTCTTTGCGCCTGGTTCGAAAAGCAGGCCTGATCAGGGACGAGTTTACAGTTGAGGGTTCGGGCAAATCTGCCAGGCGGGGAAACTATAATGCAAAAAATATCTTCACCGATTTTAGCAAACCGCGCAACGCAGGCCAGTACAAACTAACTCCCGAAAGAGTAGAAGAGCTTGGATTCACTGCAGAATCGCCGCAAGTCATCCTGTACGAAAAAATAGGTTCTGCTCCGCTTCGTTTGACGGTTGGAAAAAAGAATCAAACCGGAAACACGTTTGTTCGCTGCGATGATCCCTCTTTTAAAGACCAGGTGCTGTTGATGCCTTCTTATTTGTTTGAGCGCTTTGACAAACCAATCAAAGAGTTTCGCGAGCAGCGTTTTCTGGTCTACAGCACGGATTCATTTACAGAAGAACTTGAGGTCACCATTGACGGTGGAGGCCCGATCAAGTCTTATTGGATGAAGCAGGAAAAATACAAGAAAGACGGCATCGAACTGCCCCGCTGGCGCGATCGACAAGGAACAGAAATCCCGCTTAACCAGGCTTCTGCTCTCGAGAATGCAGTGCGCGAAATTCAAATTCTGGAGTATCGCGACGCGGACGGACTTCCGTCTGCCGAAGATGCCTGGAAGCGTGCTGGAAAAGACACAACCGTGGTTAAAGTTAAGGTCAAAGGGCAGGATGAAACAATCATTCGCCTTCGTTCCAGTTATGTGATTCAGAATGGCAAAGACTCTCTTATAACAGTGCAATCTACTGTGGAGCCAGGCACAGATTTCGTGCGCGCAAACGTGGAGCATGATCTTGCAAGCAAGATAGATCAGATCGTCGAGTCACTGCAGAAAAAAGCTGAGGTTGAGAAAAGAAATCACGAGCAAAAAGATCAGCCAAACGCAAGCCCGGCTGTAGAGCCCACCAGATGACGATTGCGCAGCGAGTCTGCATTCTATGTGTGATCGCTGCACAGGGAACCTGTCGGCTTTTGCAGCACACTGATTTGTCTGACAGAGATCCGGCGACGCGAACCATATTCGTACACAATTTCTCAAACGAAACATTTCAGCCGGACGTACAGGCAGAGATCACAGACTGGCTCAAGAAAGAACTCAGTAGAAGGGATAATTTCAAAGTTGTGAGCAATCGAGAAGATGCTCGTATCTGGGTTTATGGGGAGGTCGTTGTTTTTTCTAAAGAGGGCAGGATGTATGACAACTTTAGAAACCCAACACGATACGAAATGTTGACCACCGTGCATATCAAGATGCGCGAAAATCCTGCTCGTTCCACCGGCGGACCTTTGCTCGACAAATCTGGTGAAGTCACGCAGACCATTCAGTTTTCAGAAAAAGAGGGATACAAAGAACCTGAGTTTCAAGCAAGGCAGAGAATGCTGAGAATCCTTGCTTCCAAGATCTCGGATGCTCTGGAGTCAGAATATCTTGAGTGGCATCCTTAGAATCGCCTACGGCGCGCTGGCGGTTGTCTGTAGCGCGGGTCTTCTTGAAACTACAGCGGGTGCGTTTGCCTCTCGCGTTGATCCAGTTACTGCCCTTGATCCGGTAACAAGATACGCGTACAAACCGGGTCTCGATCTGGTTTCAACCGCAGAGGAATACCGCATAACGTTCAGGACGGACTCGATGGGTCTAAGGGTGTGTGGTTCCGGCGAAGTGGGTCGAGAGCCTCCCGCAAAGGGCGGCTTCTATTTTATAGGTGATTCGTTTACGGAAGGACTGGGCGTAGACTGCGAGAAAACATTCGCAGCCGCAGTAGCGCGGAGCAAACGCAAAGACTTCTTTAACGCCGGCATGCATGGAGGGGCACCTCCTTTCTATGTCTTGAGAAACCAGAAGTTTTTGAAACGCCTCACACCGGAAGCAGTCTTTGTTCAGATTTATGATAACGATGCGACAGATATGGATGCGATGTCAGAATTCATCTCCCTCGGTCAAGATGTGCGAGTCAAACCTCTATCGGAAAAGGAATCGCTTCGCATTCATCTTACAGAACACTCTTCGTTTCTTTCTGCCCTGCGAATTCGGCTGAAGGAAAACCATAGTCCGTGGTTCTTTCGCGCGGGGACAGCTCCGGCCGAGCTGCCTCCAGGAACGGACGCGAGTAAGAATTCGGATTCGTTTGGTTTTTACGGAAAGACAAAGATGGAAAGCCCGTGGTCGAATCGCCTGGAAATGCTGGCTGCATCTATGGATCGGATGATCCAGGATTTGCGCGTTCTTGCACCAGATGCCCGGCTTGTGCTCATCCATATTCCAGACAGAACCATCTACCAGTATTCGCTTGTAAGCCAGGAGCAAAATGCAGTGCGGGCCATGGTAAGGCTCGCGGCAGCCAGATCAGGCGCTATTTTCGTGGATGGTCAGGTCGCGCTATCGCGCGACCCAGGTACAAAGTATTTCCCTGGCAATGGCCATATCAATGCGGATGGTCATGCGGCGATCGCACGTGCGATTCTAGTGCAACTGGGCACGCGTTAGGCGATCTTGTCGGACCTTTTCGCGTAGTCTGAGAAATTGTTTTTCTGGCGGACGGGACAAAGGGTTCAGAAATCTTCAGTCCATGTATCCAAAAATTCGAATTACTCTACCTGCAGGAACCATTGAGTGCGAACTCTACAACGATGTAGCGCCCAGGCACGCGGAACGCATTCTCACTCTGGCAGGCAAGGGCTTCTACGATGGGATTTTATTTCATCGCATTGTTCCCGATTTCGTAGCCCAGGCCGGAGATCCAAAAACAAAGAATGGGTTGAATCAACCGGGTGTGGGTGCAGGTGGTTCGGATCTTCCTGATCTGCCTTTAGAGGTAAGCCCCCTTCAGAAGAACACGCGTGGCAGTCTGGCCATGGCTCGAACACAGAATCCAAATTCCGCTAATAGTCAATTTTATATAGTATTGAAAGACGCGCCGCACCTGAATATGCAGTACACCGTATTCGGGCGCGTCCTCGAAAACGGTATGGACGTCGTGGACAAAATCAAGATGGGAGACGCCATCATCAAGATGGAAGAGATCAAAGGATAGATCTATTCATTTGTGATCACCAGCTTGGTCGCAGGCTCCATCCAGGCCTCTTTCGCATCCGCGAGAGAGGCTGTGCTGGTTGTAACCAGGCCGGGGTCATAGGTTCCATCAGATATCAGAGTCAACATTTTCTCCATCATCTCTCTTGAATCCACGCGGCTGATTCGTAGCTCCACTCCACCATTATAAAATTCGAGGAACGGGATTTCAAGCTTGTTGGTCCAGAAGATGGACGCCGTTGTCAGCACACCCGCCGGAGCTACGGATCTTGTGGCGCAAGTCCAGCCTGCCTCACTTGCAGCGCATTCGCAGACGAGGTCAAACTTTCCGCGCGATTTTGGGAACTCTTTGACGTGCTCTGCTTGAATTCCAAGTCGCTCTGCATGAAGGACTCGCGCCGGATCGGTGTCCATATAGAGAACAGATCCTTTTGTCATGATTTTCGCAAGCATAGCAGTATAGAGGCCAATGCTCGAAGCCACTCCGCCTAGAATCAGAACTGTAGAAGATGGACGATTGCTCAGCACTGAGCCTGCCAGCTTCCACGCTTCTGCAATATTGTCGCTCAGGCTTGCAACAGACGCCGCAGGAACGTTAGGCGGCAATCTCAGAAGCATCGAACTGGCGAAAGGTACCTTTACAAAATCAGCGAGGGCTCCTCCAAATTCTTTTGCCGCAGGTGCCATTCCGTAGTTGGCCGCCGGTGTAACAGTAGTGCAGTTCTTGGATAGGCCTCCGGTGCACATGGGGCACGTGCCGCATGAGATCTGGAATGCAACGGCCACTCGATCTCCCTTTTGAAACTGGCCAGCCAGGTCCTCAGAAACGGATTCAATAGATCCTACGAATTCGTGTCCGATGGCGAAAGGAGGGCGAAACAATGTCTGCCCGAGTACAATGGGAATGTCAAGGTCACAGCGAGCAATCGCCAGCGGCCGAACAATGGCCTGGTTGGGCCCTGTGATGACAGGTGCCGGACATTCTTCCCAATCAATGATTCCTTTTTTCTGGAAAACGAGTCGCTTCATGTTCCGCCTCCGGGATTAGACCGATCTGTCTAATCCGGAGTGGAAGGTGGATTCTGTCTAGAAAAAAATTCAAGCCGTGGCGGGTGCCACGGCATCGTTTCTCAGGTTATTTCCAGGCAGCCTGGTTGTCGTTTGCATACTGTTGGAACGCAATCGGCTCTTTTCCCGTGATTTGCTTCACGGTTGCTGTGACCGGGGATGCATGTCCCTCCCTGAGGTTCCCTGCAATGAAAACCAGGAAGTCCGCGTAATCGTTTGGAACTCCGCCAGAGAGAAGACCTTTCTTGAAGTCCTCAGGCGTTACGTTTACGTATGTTATGCTTTTTCCGCTGACGCTGGAGAGAGCAGCTGCCACTTCATCGTGAGTGACTGCGGCAGGTCCAGTGAGCGCGAACGCCTGGTTGTTGAATTTATCTTCAGTGAGCAGAGAAACAACGGATGAAGAGATGTCTCTTGCATCTATGAAGCTTGCTTTCGCATCTCCGCCCGGAAAGTAGATTTTACCGTCTGATTTGATCCCGCCGATCCAAAATGTCTGGAAGTTTTGCATGAACCAGTTCGGTCTCACAATGTTGTAGTTCAAACCGGAGCCTTCCAGCATGAGTTCTACCTTGCGAAAGGGCGCTTCTGCTGGAGCGTGCTCCACTCCCATCGCAGTCATCAGTACTACTTTTTGAAGCTTCTTTTCTTTGGCGCGATTCAGCCAGGGGCTGAGGATTGCATACTGGTCTGTAAAGCCGGGCGGGGCGATGAAGAATGCTCTGTCTACTTTGTCCAGGATTTCAACGCCTGCTTGCGGATTGGCAGCGTCCGCCTTCACCCAGGTGAGCCCTCTGGACGCCTTTCCTGATTCTGGCTTGCGGCTTCCAGCAAAAACCTCATGGCCTGCGGCCAACAGTTGATTCACTACGTTTTGCCCAACCATTCCGGTTGCGCCATATACAAATATTTTCACACTTTCCTCCGTTCTGATCTAAGTGTAGCGCACAGATTGCGTTCTGGCAATGTCCGGACGTCCAAAGAAGCATATCCAGGAGTATAAATCATTGGACGTTTGAACATCCCGGTATATTTTTGGGATCATGGATCTTCTTTCCGGTATTCTCCAGCAGGCACGCTGGACCAATCACATGCTTTTGCGAAAGACAATTCGAGGCTCCTGGGGCTTTCGTTTTCCCTGCGATCGCAGCGGTGGCTTTCATGTCATCACTCTGGGCAGTTGCTATCTGGTGCACGATGAAGAGGAAGTGAAGCTTGAGAAGGGGGATCTAGTATTTGTCATGCGCGGTGTTCCTCATGATCTAGTTTCAGAACCAGGCCAGAAGGTTCTGGACATATCCAAATTTTCTGAGGCTTCTATGCGCACCAGGAACGGCCCCGTGGTGCAGATCACTTCAATGAGATACGAATTTCCGGACGGAGATGCGCATTCGTTCTTCAGAGAATTGCCGCCTATCGTTCTTGTGCGAGGATCAGAAATTCCTCCTCACCATCCTCTTCAGACTGCACTTTCTCTTCTTTCTGCAGAACAGGGCAATGAAAACGGGTCCGCCCTTATCCTCGAGCGACTAACTGATATTATGCTATTCTATGCCCTGCGACACTGGCTTGGATCACACCCTGCGCGTCAGCCTGGATTTCGCAGCGCCATGCTGGATGAAAAGATTTCATCAGTATTGGATTCTGTTCACAGAAAGCCCGCTCATGCCTGGACTCTGGATGGTCTGGCGCGTATGGTGGGAATGTCCAGGGCTTCGCTTGCTTCTCGCTTTCGAGGCGCCATGGGAATGACTGTGATGGATTATGTTGCGAGACTGAGGCTGGATGCCGGACGCGTTTTGCTTGAGGATGAATCTATGACTCTTGAGGATGCAGCCCAGGCAGTTGGGT
Source organism: Leptospirales bacterium (assembly GCA_019694685.1). Lineage (GTDB taxonomy): Bacteria > Spirochaetota > Leptospiria > Leptospirales > Leptonemataceae > JAEUSB01. Next base: position 73,504 of record JAIBBM010000002.1, on the reverse strand, counting down.
ATTCCTCTGCCTTTGCTTTTTCCAAGGCTTTCAAGAGAGTCTTTGGCAGATCTCCAAGGTCTCCTTTGCCGGCTAATTCTTCGCGTTATAAGCTAACCGCAGTAAGGTGAGATCGTCTGTGAGGCTGCCTTCTTTTTCCAGCTGAGCGGCGATCTCTTTGAGATCTCCTTTTGCGCGTTCCACGATTTCAAGAAAGAGGAGTTCGTTTTCGTTCATAATGCGAATATTCGCTCCTCCCAGATGTAGATCATCTCTTCCATCTGAGCCAGCAATGATATGATCTCCTTTTTTCATCTGGAAGGATCTAATGTGAACGTCTGTGATTGTATGAGGGGTGCCCAGTTTGAGGTGTGCAGTTTCTGTATCCAGAAAGGAAGCTTTTGCGTCACGGAACAGTACTACAGACGGATGCTCTGCGGAAACGTAGGTCAACAGTCCAGTTTCTTCCTCTACCAGGCCGAGCACGCAGGAAACAAGCATAGAACAATCGAAGCTCTCGAATACGTGCTGCAATTCCAGAAAAGCCTGGGTGATCCATTCTACGGGCGTTCTTTTTGCATAGTCGCCCTGAAAGCGCGAGCGAATGATCAATGAATTAAACACCGAGCCAAGTACAATGGCCCCGCCGGCGCCCTGGAGGGATTTTCCCATGGCGTCCGCATTAGCGAAGACAATGTAGCGTTTGCCGGAAAGTTCAATTGTGTCACTGATTGAAATGTCCCCGCCGATTTCATATTTCCGATTCTTGAATTCAAATTGCTTTTTCTGTTTTGTCAGCGTGTCTACTTCTATGATACCGCTGTCTGCCGCGTTGCGCGCGAGAGGACGCAGAAGGAGAGAAGTGAGGAAGTAGTCCCCGTCCTGAGCAGTCTTCAGTTCTCGCACTGTTTCCAGAGATTTTCGTAGTTCGTCTGTTCGGAGCTCTACTTTTTCTTCCAGGTTTGCTTTTGCCCCCTCCAGTTCAGCGGCGTACAACGTCAGGCGATCTTGATCGGCGGAGAATCTCACTTCCAGAACATAAATCATGGATAGCATGAACGCGAAAAATCCCCAGGAAACAAGCTGTCTGGGCCACGGAATGTATCCAAGATTTCCCAGAAGGTCATAGATCGCGGTTAATACAAAGAGAGTTAGGCCAAAGCTGAGCGTTCGTGCTTCTTTGTTTCCGCGTTTGATTTCGCGCACCATAAATATCAACCCGATGATTGCTGAAATCAAGGCTACGTTGAAAAAGGGAAGAAGTGCGTGGTAAAGAGGCACAAGAGTCAGGTCAAGAATCATAGCCCCTGAGAAATAGAGCACATGCACCAGAGCGATCGCTGCGTAGACTCGACCTTCCACGGCGATCTCGCGAAAGAAGAGTGCAATTGTTGCGGGAAGCAGAAAGAGAGTGGTGTACTCTATATAGTAGAGAGCCATGGGTGCATGCCAGATCAAATGCTGGATTTCAAGAGTGCGATTGGTTACCGAATAGATTCCCGCACAAAGAGCGAATGCGCCAAAAGTGAGGTAAGAGATTTGCTTTCTTCTCCGCGCGTACATGAAACAGGAAAAAGCTCCGGTCATGATATAAAGAAAGCCAAGAGAGAAGCGATCGATGTCTCGTTTGACTATTTTCGCTTCGATGTCCGCGCGATTCGCGTATTCTGGATCTGACGGGCCCGAAAATCCGAGTAGCATCAGGTCAGAGTAGATTTTGAAAATGATAGTGCTCTTCGCATCGCAGGATTTTGGGATGGGAATGATGTGAGCCGGCCATCCGCTGAACCCTTCTCTGCCGCGATTGGGATTTCCAAATTGATAGATCATGTTTCCATTGCAGTACACTTCAAATGATTGGGAAACTAGAGAGATGTAAATAGACGGGTCCGCGATTTCGAGCGAAGGAATGGTTGTCTTTAGATATACCATATTCCCCTGGCGGCCTGAGAAGGAGAGTTTTGTAGCCCTGGTCCACGTTTTGGATTCAAGTTCTTTCCATGTCCAGAGAGAAGGCCTTCCCGTTTGTATGTAGGACCATTTTTCCGGAGGCAGCATCTCCGCGAAAACGGAGCCGTAAGAAGTGAACAAGAGTAGAACGATGAGCAGGCGCCCGATCACGGCTCATCGTAAACCTGGGCGATTGCGCCGCAACCTTTGTTTTCGCATTGCAGTTCGTCTTCGCGTCATGATGCTGGTGACCCGATGAGGCGAATTCTATATTTTTGCTTATCCATTTTGACTCTTCTGGCAGGAGTCTGGATCTTGAAGAATCCGCAATACACTCTGGTCAGAGGCACCGCAGGCGATATCCTCGTGGTTTGTCTCATGTTCTTTCTGTTCAAGATCTTGCGCGATTTTGAATCAAAGAAACTCGCAGCGCTCTTGTTTCTTTTCGCCTGCTTTGTAGAGAGCCTCCAGTACTTTCATTTCGCAGACTGGCTCGGGCTTGAGCGTGGACTGCTCAGGACTATGCTTGGATCTACATTTGATTTCGCGGACATAGCCGCCTATCTGGCAGGGGCCGTGTTCTCAGTGCTTGTCGATCGCGTTGTAATCGCTTATTCTGCTTGATCGTGGGAATCCCGGCTTTCAATAGAAGAATGCGTCGTCTTTCAGGGTTAGTTCTACTGGTCGTGGTTCTATTTGGCCTGGAAGCATGCCATCGAGCGCGCGAAAGCGCGCCTGTGGATTCGCCGGTTGTTCAGGCAAACCCCGACACTCTTCCCGGTGAATATTCGGGAGATCGCGAATGGTCCCTGGCACGGGACCGGTGGTTCAAAGAAACGTATGGTCCATGTATGAAAAGCGCCGGTTTGCGTATGTCCTGCGGCGGATGTGCCAGCATCTACATCAAGTTTGTGTTCACTACGAATGAAGACGGGCGAATCATTTCTATGGAAAAGTACAAAGAGAATGTATGCGGGGCCCCTCCAACGGCTGAGCTAGAACGCTGCATGACTGCACCTTATCAAGGCAGAGTATTCTCAAAGCTGCGCTCCAGGAAATTCAGGGCCACCCTGGGCACTGGCCTTTCTTGCTGACTTTGACTCACTTCACCTGACGATAAAATGCTAGCGGCGGCGCATTGCTGTTCCATTCGTGCGCCATGGCAGAATCTGAAAATGACATCCTGACTCGCCGCGAATCGATTGTTGTGACTGTGGATGATGATCCTGCCATACTGGATCTGATCCGACACTACCTTGGACATGCAGGGATTCAACCAGTAACATTCAACAACGCAGAAGAAGCCTTGCAGCATCTACCAGATCTCCATCCTGACTGCATTCTGCTCGACTTCAGTCTTCCAGGTATGTCCGGAATCCAGACATGCATGAAGATTCGTGAGCATGCATCTATGAGAGAGACTCCCATTATCTTTTTATCCGCGGACGAAGACAAGAAGAGAGTGGTCCAGGCACTCACTGCAGGCGCAAACGATTACATCACAAAACCGGTGCATGAGCAAGAACTCATCGTTCGAATTGAAACGCACATTGAGCTGTATTTACAGAAGCAAAGAATGCTGGAGCAACGGCGACTGCTGGAGCGTCGCAACGAAGAAAACATCATACTCAATACAAGGTCCTTGATGTTGCAAGAGGTCATCCGCCAGTTTACTCCACGGAGCACCTGGGAAAAAGCGGACCTTGCTGCAGGAGAAGGAATGATCGGAATTGCAGATGAAGAAATCGACATGACGTATTTCTTTCTCGATATTCGTTCGTTTACACGCTTCAGTGATACTCATCCAGCGCAAGAGGTGATCCATTCTTTGAATGAAATTCTTGCTCCAGTCACGGACATCATCTACGAAGAAGGCGGAGATGTGGATAAGTTTATCGGAGATTCTATCTTTGGCACATTTTCAGATCCACTGTCAGCCGCTCGCGCTGCGATTCGCTCCAGGGATGCGATCGCGAAGATCAATGCGAACAGACGCGCTTCCGGAAAAGCGGAACTGGGCGCGCGAATTGGTATGAATTCCGGGAGAGCCATCCGCGGAAATGTGGGCAGCACCATTCGGAAGGAAAACACTTTGATTGGAGATGCCGTGAATGTAGCGAGCAGACTGGAACATGCATGTGAACCGGGGAGAGTCATGATTTCTGCCGTACTCTATGAAAGAGTGAGGGGTAAAGTCACAGTTTCCCGACCGTACTTACTCAAAGCGAAGGGTAAATCAGAGGCAATCCGGGTCTACTACCTCGAAGCCATTCAATAGCAGAAAAGTTTGCGCTACTTTCGCTTTACATCCAATGGCTTTTGCTGACAAAAATCATCTTTTAGAAGCAAGACGTGAGGCAGGAATGTAGGTGCGATCCATTGCTGATCGTCTAACTGGGTGTATGAAAAAGAATCTATTGGTATCTCTGGCCCTGGTTTCTCTTACACTTTCGTTGCCTTTATTTGCGCAGACTCCACCCCCTGAAAGAAAGCCGAGTCCTGAATGCAAGGCAATGCATGAAAAGATGATGGAAGGTCGCAAGGCTCGGGATGCGAAGCTTGAAAAGATGCTCGCAACTCTGAAGACTGCAACCGGTCAAAAGAAAGTAGATGTAATGTCGGACATACTCACTGAACTTCTGACTGAGCGTAAAGAAATGCAAGCGCATATGCAACAGATGATGGAAATGCGCAAGAATGGAAACGGATGTGAGATGATGGGCCCCGGTCATCCTATGATGGATCATCGTTCGGGTCCGGGTCAAGATCGCCCGGCACCAGATCATTCTGAGCATCACTGATTCCTGATGTTTTGCTTTGCCCGCGGATGGTCCGTGGGCGAAGCGAGTCTTTCTATGCAGTTGGAAAAAAGCGAATCAACTCAACGGAGTTTCCAGTTTCATTGTAAGTCACACTATCAAAGCATTCGCTTGTAATTAGAATCCCGCGACCGTGCGGTCTGCGCACATCAGGCATCTGTTGTTTTGTAAATGATTTGTGGTCAAAGCCGCGGCCCTGATCCGTGATGCGATATCTGACTTTCTGTGCGTCCAGTTCGTATTCCACCCAGACGACCTTACTCCCGTACGCAGGATTCCTTGCGCGTTCTTGAAGTAGATCGAGGTACGTGTCCTGAGACATGGCCGCACTCTTTTCTGAGTGCGTGATTCCAAGATTTCCATGTTCAATTGCATTGATGAGCATTTCGCGCACACCCAGTGTAACATTGAAGCTTTCTTCTTCCGCGCAATAGCGGGGAACGTTACGCGAGAGCCTCTGCGCAAGAGTGTCCACGAATAGAAGATCGCTCTTCATCTCAAAGGAGAGACTTTCTTTCACGAGGCCGTGCAGAAGCGCGTCTGTTCTTACGGGGACCGCGCGCGCGATGATTTCATCTACTCCTTCTACATTCAAGAATTCCAGACGCACGTCGTACTCCGGAGTTTCTTTTCCGTCTAAACGACGAAAGACCATACGACGAGCCATCGAACCGCGATTTTCTATGAACTCCGCGAATTCTTTCATGAGTATGACCGGTGCCAGCGATCCCTGGTTCTCTGTGCTCACCAGATCAAAAAAATTTTTTCCTTTCAGTGCGCCTTTCTGCGTTCCGATGAGCCGAGCTGCTGCCGGGTTCGCCGCTGTAATTTGAAGATTCGGGAGAATCGTGAAAATAGGATCCCCCGTTCTTTCGTAAATGATCTTGTAGCGTTCCTGTGTTGCATCGCGATCGCCCGCCACTTCTCGAATGGCAAGAGCCGCTTGCGCAAGATCCACGCGCATTCCGTCAAACACACGGGCGAAATCTCCGAGGTGACCTCTTTCGTCCGTGAGTACCGAAATGCTGAAATCACCCCGGCCAATCGCTTCCGCAGATTTGCGAAGCTTGCCCAGGCTGGAACGAAAACGATAGAACGCAGCAGCGGCGGCCACAACAAGTGCAAGCCATGCAGCGGAGAGCAGCAGGAAGGCCAACTTCATCTGTGCGCAGTTTTATACTGGAAGCTCGATTGTAAACTCCGTACGCTGATTGTTTGATGCAGTTCGGATGTGCCCTCCCGCCTCCTCGACTGCTGCTCGAACCAGGTCCAGGCCGACTCCTCGCCCTGCATCTATTGAAATTTCGGAGCTTGTCCGCGTGGAAAACCCGGGGTGAAAAATCAGCTCAACAGCGCGAGCTCCATCCACGGGATCGGTCTCTGACAGGAGCCCTAGAGAGATTCCGCGTTTTCTGATTTTTTCAACATCTAGCCCTTTTCCGTCATCACTATATGTAACTTCAATATGACCGTTTAATTCTCTGGGGGATAGAGTAATGATCATTTCACTCTGCTTGCCATTGCTTTCGCGTTCCTGCGGGCTTTCCCAGCCATGCGCGATTGTATTGCGGGCGAACTGGATGAGCGCATCTCGAATCATTCTTTCATGCTTTGAAGCAATGAGCTTCGCGTCAAAATTCGTAGTGACCAGATCAATTTTATGCCCTCTGCGTTCGAAGATTCCGCGAATTGCCTGGACAATGAAGTTTTCATCCACTTGAATCGTGGCTGCGTCTCTAATCTTCTCCGACAGAGCGCTCGATTCTTTGTGGATTTGTTCCACGGTCGCGATGGCCGCGGAGTACGGAGTTGGATCACTGGATGATTTTTCTGCGGCTTCTTCCGCGACGTGCAGTGCTTCCGCAAACATGTCAAGACCAAGGGACGCTGCGTTCCCTTTCAATGTGTGCAACCTTCTCATAACCGTTAGGCGATTCTGATCTGAGATCGATTGCTTTACTTCAGGAAGATCCGCTTCCAGTTCTGACAAAAACATTCTCAGCAATTTGGGAGCGACTCGCAACAAATCGAGAACCAGTTTGGTCTGGATTTCGCTGCGTCTTTTCTCCTGTCCCAGTTCTTCCTGGAGGCGAATCTGTGGGGTGATGTCCGAGAAGATCCCGAGCAGTTCAGTGACTTTCCCATCACTGTGAATGCGCTGGAAGTTCGAGGACACCCATATTCCAGATCCATCAGAAAACTGTATTCTCGCGAGTGGGTTGAGTCCTTTGAGTGTTACATCCGGACGTGAGCTGTCAAACATCAGTTTCAAGTACGTCTGCACGCTGAGAAGAGTTTGCGGCGCAATGACAGGACGAAGAAGGTCCATCAGATTCGCACCTGCGATCCTTTGGCCCGGGAAAATATCTTCCATGGCGCGAGAGTAGTTTCCGCGAAGGGTTCCCTCCGGCGTAAGAAGGAAGAGAGCGTCTGATACAGTCGCGAGAATTCTCCCGGTTTCCTTTCGCGCTTGCTCAAGTTCTGATGTTCTTTCTGCCACTCTCTGTTCGAGCGTCTGGGCGTATGCGCCAACTTCTGCCGCCATCTCGTTGAATGCATCTTTGAGATTGGCGAATTCGTCTTTTCTTCGCATAGTGATTCGGGTAGAATAATCATGTGCCCGAATTCTCCTGGCAGCCTGACTCATCTGCATGATTGGCCTTGCCAGATACTTGCTCATGAGAATGGAAAAAACAATCGAAAGAACAAAGGAAAGCGCAATGATTCCGAGGGATTGAAACCAGAGCTTACGCACCAGATTGACTTCGCGCCGCGCGTCCAGGTCCATGGAATGAACGGCAATGACTTTCCCCTCATGATAGATCGGGAAAAACGCGCTGACCCAGACGCCATACGTATCGAATATATATCCTTTTGTGGCAGTGACTTCTCCCGCGAGAGCTCCTTTGATTTCCGCGGAAGCGTCTCCATAATTGTAGATCATTCCTGGAGAAGATGCCTGTTCATCATCGTCTATCTTCCCGTTCTTGTTCGCGTCTAATCGTTCACAATCAGTATCAGCAATCCATTTCACATGCTCAACGCTCGGCGATTCAGGGATGGGAACAAATACGTTGGCGTAGCGAATCACCGGAAGATCATTTGGATCGAGTGGCTCCTGGGGAATGGGTGCTGTTAAGACTACGTGCTCTCTGGTTCCGTTCTTGATTTTTCGAAGCACCTGAACCAGGCGAATGAATCCTTTGTCCTGTAAAATGGCAGCAATATCTTCATCAGACAGAGAATTGTCCGAATTGCCTCGAGTTATTTTGGACAGGAAAGCAGCGTCCCTGGTTTTTGATTTTTGCTCGCTCTCGCGGTGGATGCGAAGGATGGTTTCTTTTATTTCATCGTCGAACAAAAATAGCCCGGTTCGACCTATGTCTTTGATTCGCGCCGTCGTGGAAGCGTAGAGAGAATCGTACATCGCGTTGTAATAGAAGAAAACGCTGACAGATGTGACGGTCACAGATAGAAGGGTGAAGGCAAGACCGAGTTTCATCCCGAATCGTTTTCGCGAAAGGACGCCCACAAGGATGGCGACCGCAATGAGTGCAATCAACACGACAGCCCAGAAAACGCGATTCTCCGGGCCGGCGAAAGAAAGAGACTCCATCATTTCCTTATACCAGAGTGGACATGATTTCTTGCATCTGTGCTGCGGTGACTGGTTTGTGAATCACAGCGTAAGCGCCTTTTTCCATCGCGTCCAGGGCCACGGCCGGGTCTGACACCGCAGTCACCACGATGACTTTTGTTTCCGGCAAGATCTGAATCATTTTCTTCATGGAAGTCAACCCGTCCATTTCCGGCATGGTGATGTCCATCGTGACAATATCTGGTTTGTGCTTTGAGAATAATTCCAGGGCTTCGCGGCCATTCGTAGCTTCCGCGACAATTTCAATGGGGAGGCCTTTCAAATGTGTGGTCAGGACGAATCGCATGATCATCGAATCGTCTACGATCAAGACCCGTTTCATCTCTGCTCAGCCTTTCGTTTCGCAGAGAACAGTAAACAGAATTTTGTCCTCGCAGCCCGTCCTTCGAGGGAAACATTCGTCATAGAGCGCACGGACATGCGAGCTTATGTAAAATCAGGGGATGTGTGGGGCGGTCTGGCTGCGATGCTGGTTGCGCTTCCGCAATCCATTGCATTCGGTATTACTGCATTCTCCGCGCTTGATCCTGGTCTCCTGGCACAGGGCGCGATGGCTGGAATCATTGGGGCGATCGCAGTTGGCCTGGTTGCTCCGATCTTTGGCGGAACTCCCCGCTTGATTTCTTCTCCCTGTGCTCCTGCGGCTGCATTTCTAGCAGGACTCGCGTCCGAGGGGTGGATGAAATCCGCTTTCGCCGGTGGACCGGGGCCTGCCATTGCTCTTGTGATCCTGGTCACTTTTTCAGCCGGGTTGTTGCAGCTCCTCTTTGCTTTTCTTGGCGGAGGGAAAGTTATAAAATACATACCATATCCAGTCGTTGCGGGTTACATGAGCAGTGTGGGGATCATCATTGTAATTGGCCAGATACCGCGAATTCTCGGGTCCACTCCACTTGCTGAGTTCGAGCACGGTGTTTCGCCGGTTCATCTGGCCGCAGCAATCATTGCTACAGCCACCATTGCGGCTATGTTCATTGTTCCTCGCATAACATCTGTTATGCCGGCGCCGATCTTCGGTCTTGGCGCCGGTCTGGTGGCCTACGGTCTGTTCGCTCTGGCTTTTCCGGAGTATCGATCATTGGAGGGAAACGTGCTGGTGGTTGGACCACTGCACGGAGAGTTCTCTTTCGATGTCTTCTTTTCCAGGTTCAGAAGTTACGCGACATTGCAGGGAGATTATTTGCGGGAGGCGGTTCTTGCCGGTGGAACTCTGGCAGTCATTCTGTCCATCGATACTCTCAAGTCCTGCGTTGTGGTGGATACGGTGACCAGATCTCGCAGCGATTCTAATAGAGAACTGCTCGGGCAAGGTCTGGGAAATATCACTTCTGCGTTCTGCGGTGGCCTGGCCGGTGCGGGAACTCTGGGAGCTACACTGGTCAATGTTTCCAGCGGCGGTGTCACACGAATCTCTGGCGTTCTTGCCGGACTCTTTGCGCTCATCGCTCTTGTATTTCTTTCTCCAGTTTTTGCATGGGTTCCGATTCCCGCTCTGTCTGGAATTCTGATCGTAGTTGGTTTGCGAATGATTGACTGGAAGCTGGCGGCGCTTCTTCGCAGAAAAGCAACTGCCCTGGATTTCTTCGTGATCCTGACCGTCATCGGCGTGGCACTGAAGTTCAGCTTGATGGCGGCGGCAGGTGCGGGCGTCGCGTTATCCGCGCTCTTTTTCATGAGAGAACAAATGCGCGGATCGGTCGTGCATAAGAAAACATACGGAAGCGAAATATCTTCGAAGAGAAGCAGACTTCCCGCAGAACAGAAAGTGATTCGGGCCAGCGGGCAGCGTGCGGTGCTGTATGAATTGCAGGGCAGTCTGTTTTTTGGAAATACAGATCGATTGTTCACTCTGATTCATGCAGATCTTGAAGAATCGCAATTCGTAATCATCAGTATGCGTCGAGTTCAGTCCATCGATTCTACCGCCATTCACATGCTTTTGCAAATCAACACTCTACTGGAAGATCGCGGTGGACGACTTTTCATCACGGATCTGCCGGAATCTCTAGAAGAGGGACAGGCGCCGGAAGAATTTTTGCACGATGCCGGGCTTCTCGGGCCTGCTTCAGGCATCGTATTGTTTGATGAATTTTACTACGCACTGGAATGGGTGGAAGACTACATTTTGAAAGAGAACGATTTGTATCATTCTCATCTTGAGCGGCCCCTTGAATTAGGCGAAATCGAAGTCTTTGAGAATGTGGATGCGGAAGATTTGCCCTTGATTCAACAATGTCTGGAATCTAGATCATTTAGCGCGGGCAATACGATCTTCTCATCCGGAGACACAAGCGACAATTTGTTTTTCATTCGACGCGGTGTAGTGCGAATCATGCTGCCCATCAACAGTCACAGGCAACATCACCTGGCCTCTTTTGGTCGCGGAGACTTTTTCGGAGATATGGCTTTTGTGGATCATGAAGTCCGTTCAGCGCATGCAATCGCTGAAACGGATTGCGATTTGTACAGTCTTTCCCGTAACGTATTTGATTCTTTGCTTGCAAAAGATCCACAGATTGGAAGACAGTTCTACGAAAACCTTGTGCGCGTTCTGGCTCATCGGTTCAGAGCGGTGCATCTGGAGCTTCGATCGCTGGAGTGAATATGAGTCGACTTTGCATCCGAAGTCTCTTTGCGCCAACCCTGGCGCTGGGCCTGATCGCCGCCTGTGCGGGCAGTTCGTCTCAGGCAGGGGGAAGGCACAGGTCCCTCGGGAAGCCCATCGTCTTGACTGGCATTGCCGGGAACGCCAAAATTTCCGCCCATGTGGAGTCGCCGGAATTGAGTGTCTACTGTCTCAATCGTCCCTCGTGGAAAAAGACGTTGGATGGAAAGCGCATAACGGTCCGAGGAACCCTCGAGTACACGGATGCGTTCGCCGCGACAAAAAAAAATGGTGAAATCAGTCAGGGTACAGACGGCGGGGTTTACGTGATCAGGAATTGCGAACTGGTAGATCCTCCCGAGGAATAAAATCGGTTTGCAAATATTTCAATCGCAATGACTTTCGGCGATGTTTTCATCACGCGCTTTGAAATGGATCGTGGGTCTGCCGGCGGCCATCGCCACACTTCTCGTCGCCGTTGCCTGGTATTTTTCGTCTCTGGTGTTGTACCCTCCGGTGCATTGCAATCCGGACCATCACGTTTATTGTGGCAATCCTTCTGAAATTGGCCTCGCCTTTGAGGACGTGCAGATTCCTACCTCAGACGGGTTGAAGATGCAGAGCTGGTATATCCCGGCAGAGCGTTCTACAAAAGCCATCGTGATGGTGCATGGCCACGGTGGACTGAAGAACGAAGGTCTTCGCTTTTCGCGCGCGCTCCATGATGCGGGCTACAATTTACTCTTGCTTGATCTGCGAAGGAATAGCGGTGGATCGGCCACCATGGGATATCTTGAATCCAGAGACGTGATTCGAGCCCTCGATTTTCTTTCGACAGAGAAGAAGAACGAAAAGCTGGGTATCTTTGGTTTTTCCATGGGTGCTGCCACGAGCATCCTATCCATGGCAGCAGATCAGAGAGTTCGCGCCGGGCTCTTTAGCAGCGGTTATGCGAGCGCAGTAGATGTTCTGTCAGAGGCGGCAGCCCGTGACTATCACCTTCCGTACTATCCTCTGTTTCCTGTGATGTTGTTTGTAGGAGATCATCGCGCTCACATTGAACTCGAAGCGGTGCGTCCCGTGGATGTGATCGGAGGCATCAGTCCGCGTCCAATTTCCATCTTTCATTGCGACAAAGACGACTATGTCGAATCGTCTCATGCGCAGAGGCTTTTTGCCGCTGCCAGGGAACCCAAAGAGATCTGGACTCCACCATGCAATCGACATGAACGCATCTGGAACGTTCACCGCGAAGAGGCGGAACGCCGCGCGGTTGCTTTCTTCAAGAAGAATCTTTAGATGCTATGGAACAGGGTGGGCTCTGTTTTTTCTGATGCCGTAACTCTTCGAAGATACGGCAGGAAACCCGCTTTCTTCTACATCATTGATCTTTTCAACTAGCCAGTTGTGATCCTTCGCGTACTGTGCGATGCTGATTTTTTCGCCGGACTCAAGATGCTCGTCTGGATTGATGATCATACGGATTCCGCTGCTCGACTCGATCATTTCGCGATCCCCTCGACTGTTACCGGCGGCCAGGAGAGGGGTGGTCTGGACAAAAGTTTCTACAGCTTCTTTTTTCCCCGCATCTTGCGGAATGGGTTCCACGATTCGATCTGTAATGATTCCGCCTCGAATGACAGACTTCACACCAACGATGTGAGTTGGCGAAATCTGCAGTTCGTGACTTAAGAATTCCTGATACAATCCTTCTGGACTTGCTGTGATAATCCAGATTTCAAAGTCGTTATCCTTTAATAGTTCAATCAGATCTTTCATGGGAGTATATATTTTGCCGCGATAATCACTCTCGTAGCATTGCGTGCCCATTTGTCTTACTTCGTCCAGAGTCATCCCTGCCAGATAAAAAACGCGGTCCTGCACATACGGAATAGAAACGTTCGATTTGTGTTTCATGCGTGCGATGATTTCAGGTCTTCTATCTGGATGCGCTTTCGCATAGCGATACAGACATTCGTCCGCCAGGTAATGAGGGACCTGTCCGAGCACCGTTCCATCTCCGTCAAATACGGCCACCTTACGACCCTTATGCGATTTGTTCTCTTCCAGAAATTTTTCAAGCGCTGCATTTGTTGCGGGACTGAACCCGTGGACGCTGCGAAACACAAAACCCTGGTGTGCACAGGAAGTTGCGGCCAGGAACAGAAGAATAGAAATCTTGCGCATTGAGTTGATGGTGGGAGTGTGCATTCGAGCGCGTCGAGCAAAAATGCATCGCGGTTTTTGGCGATTCGAGCCGAATTGGACTAGACAGATCGGTCCAGCCTTCTTTTTGTCGGAGGCTATGAAGGAGAAGCAAGGCCCCCGGGAACGCATCGTCAGCGCGGCCGGTTCCCTTTTTTACAGGCGCGGGTTTGGAACGGGTATCAACGAGATTCTGGGAGAATCTGGCGCACACAAGCTCAGCCTGTATCAGTACTTTCCGTCCAAGGATGACCTGGGTCGTGAGTATGTAGAAAGGCAGAAAGAGCAGATACTCGGTTTTCTTGCGAAGCTCATCCAGGAACGTCCGGACCCACGTGATTTCATCAAGAGCTGGGTGCAGGTGATCAAAAGGCAGGCCAGGAAAAAGGAGTTCTTTGGTTGTCCATTCGCCAATTTTGCGGCTCAGACTCTGGAAAAGAAACCTGAATTTCGAGATCAACTCGGCGGGGTACTGTTGGAATGGCAGCAAATGTTTTCTGATTATTTCGCGAAGTGGCAGGCCTCTCAATCTCGCTCTGGTCGAGTTTCGCCCGCTCAACTTGCCAGGCGGACTCTTGCTATTTATGAAGGCAATGTGCAGCTCTACTTGATTTCAGGAGACGCTGGTTATCTGGATGCAATCGAAGCTGATTTCGTTGAAATGATAAGGAGCACCTGAAGTAACTTTCGACAGAAGAACCATGACATTTTTCGTCTGACGCCTCCTGGTTTTACGGTTGCTTCCTTTTGCAAACCTGGCGCATCATGAGTTATGGAACCTGTATCGCAATCGCACTGGGAAGATCTAGGCAATAGCATCAAACGTCATATTGTTTTTGTACTTGGAAATGACTTTCAGCCTCCTCGCAAAGACACCTACTACAGTGGTCTTGCCTACTGCGTGCGTGATAGACTCATTGAGCGCTGGCTTTCTGGACAAAGACTCGCTTACGAAACACATCCCAAGCGCGTTTACTATATGTCCATGGAGTTTCTTCCAGGCAGATTCTTGAAAAACTTTATTATCAACCTTGGCATGGAGGCTGAATCGCGCGAAGCGCTGAAGGAATCAGGTTTCGCACTTGAAGAACTGGAAGAGCAGGAGCCGGATCCTGGTCTGGGCAACGGTGGTCTGGGTCGTCTCGCATCCTGCTATCTGGATTCCATGGCCTGCTTGAACATTGCAGCGCATGGATATGGAATTCGATACGACTACGGGATTTTTCATCAGAAGATTGTGAACGGCTGGCAGGTGGAGCAATGCGACAACTGGCTTCAGTTTGGAAATCCGTGGGAAATCACGCGCAGACACTTTCTGTATACTGTGAAACTATTTGGCAGGTCAGAACCATATCATGATGAAAGAGGAAATCTTCGCTATCGCTGGGTGGACACCGATACCGTGGATGCGATGGCCTGCGACATTCCCATTCCAGGATACAACAACGAAACCGTAAACAACATGCGTTTGTGGGCCGCCGTATCCAGTCGTGATTTCAATCTGGATTTCTTTAATCACGGGGACTACGTTCGCGCGATGGAAGAGAAAGTTCTTTCGGAGAACATCTCGAAGGTGCTGTATCCAAGCGATGAAAAGGAACAGGGCCGAGAGCTTCGCCTCAAGCAGCAGTACTTCTTTGTGGCGGCTACTTTTGAAGATTTAATTAGAAGATTCAAGAAGGACCACAAATCTTTCCAGGCTCTCCCGGATCGAGTTGCCGTTCAATTGAATGACACTCATCCCACCATTGGCGTTGCAGAGTTGATGCGCATACTGGTGGATGAAGAGGGAATTCCCTGGGATGAAGCCTGGGCCATCAGTACGAAAGTTTTCGCATACACCAATCACACTGTTCTCCCGGAAGCACTTGAGACCTGGCCGGTTGGCTTGCTCGGGCGAGTGCTCCCAAGGCATCTTGAAATCATTTTCGAGATCAATCACAGATTTCTGGACTGGGTTCGCAAAGAAAGACCGGGGGATGAAGGGCTGCTTTCGCGCGTGTCTATCATTGAAGAAGGTCCTGTAAAGAAAGTGCGGATGGCCAATCTTGCAATTGTTGGAAGTCACTCAGTAAATGGAGTCGCGGCACTTCATTCTGAAATCTTGAAAAAGAGTCTGTTTCGAGACTTTCATGAGCTGTATCCGGGAAAGTTTAAGAATATTACAAATGGAATTACGCAGCGCCGCTGGCTGCTTCAAGCAAATCCACTTCTGTCAGACCTGATCACAAAAACCATTGGGCCGGATTGGATCGTGGACCTGTACAAACTGGAAAAACTTCTCCCCCACGCGGAAGACAAAGCGTTTCGCACTGAGTGGATGAAGGTCAAAAGAGCAAACAAGGAAAGATTTAGCACGTATGTGTACGAGCAGACAGGAGTGCGTCCAGATCCGGATGCCATGTTCGATATGCAGACAAAAAGAATCCACGAATACAAACGGCAGGTTCTGAAAGTGCTGCACGTCATCACTCTTTACAATAGGATTCGCGAAGGAAAAACAATCGCACCGCGCGCTGTGTTCATTGGTGGAAAATCTGCACCTGCCTATTACATGGCCAAGCTGACGATCAAGCTCGTGAATTCAGTCGCAAACGTCATCAATCATGATCCCGCGATGCACGGTAAACTTCAGCTCGTGTTTCTTCCGAACTATTGTGTTTCGCAGGCGGAGAAAGTAATGCCGGCGGCGGACCTATCGGAACAGATTTCTACAGCCGGGATGGAAGCATCCGGAACAGGGAACATGAAATTTTCGCTGAACGGTGCTCTGACCATTGGAACACTGGACGGCGCGAATATTGAAATCATGGAAGAAGTGGGACCGGAAAACTTTTTTGTGTTTGGACTCAAATCAGAGGAAGTGGATCACATGCGTGCGACGGGCTATCGATCACGTGACTACTACGAAAGAGATCCTGAACTCAAAGCGGCACTGGATATGATTGGTTCAGGCGCATTTTCGCCTGAGCAAAGAGATCTATTCTTGCCTATCGTTCAGGGCCTGTTGGATCGCGGGGATCGTTTCTTCGTGCTGGCAGACTATCGTTCTTACATCACAGCTCAGGAGAGTGTGGGGATGCTGTATCGCGATCTGGATGCCTGGGGTCGCAAGTCGGTTCTCAACGTCGCAAAAATGGGAAAATTCTCCAGTGACCGATCCGTGAGAGAGTACGCGGAAAAAATCTGGAATATTCCGACCACTCGTTGAAATGAGAGAGGGAAGCCATGGATAAGATCGTAGTTCAAGTGCCTTCAGATCTTTCTGAGCTGATACCCGGGTATCTCAAGAATCTCAGCAAATATGCTGACCAGCTCAAAGAGCTAATCTCGGCGGGGGATTTGGCGGCGGCTGGACGAATCGGTCACAATCTGAAGGGTTCCGGTGGCGGATATGGTCTGGATGAGATTTCTGCCATTGGCAAATTGATTGAAGAGAAAGCACATGCAAGCGATGCTTCTGCGGTAAAGGAAGCTTTGCAGAAGCTGAATGATTATCTGTCTCGACTGCATGTAGAATTCTCCTGAAAAATGGCTTGTCAAGCCCCAGGTTCCATGCCGATCTTTCAATTAGAACCATGGGAAAGTTTGCAAAGAGCTGCGGTCTGGTTTGCTTATGTCTCTTTTCTTCTTGCGGCCAGTATGATGCCGTGACCGGCTACTTTGCTGTTACTTTCCTGAACCCTGCTTTCTTTCGCAGCGGCGGAACTCCAGGGTTTACGATTCGCCAATCCACGCCTTGTATCACATCCGAAGGAGGATTGAATCACACTTTCACCGTGGAGACAAATACAACTCCCGGTGCCCTGGTCACCGTTCCTGTAAGTTCTCTTCTGACCACGGAAGGTGTGGTTTCGCCGAGCAGCGTGAGTCTATCTGTTGCCGGCGGAACGCAAACGATTACCGTTTCTGGTGTGGATGATGGATCGGTAGATGGAAACCAGAGCTACACAATTGCGCTGGGCAATGCATCGAGTTATGATCCTTCCTATAACAATTTGTCTGTCGGTTCTGTGAGCTGCGTCAATCTCGACGAC
Organism: Leptospirales bacterium; assembly: GCA_019694685.1. Lineage (GTDB taxonomy): Bacteria > Spirochaetota > Leptospiria > Leptospirales > Leptonemataceae > JAEUSB01. The sequence goes on along the minus strand of JAIBBM010000002.1, from coordinate 56,251 downwards.
GAGCAAAGAAGAGTGTCCGCATGGCCTTTGACTGGATTGACTGTAGCTGAAAGCGGAACCACTGCCACTTTTTCCGTTCTACTCAGTTCCGCTCCTGCCTCTAACGTGATTGTGGACGTTACTTCGCTTGATACTACAGAAGGAACAGTCAGTCCCGCGAGTCTTACATTCACTCCCGCAAACTGGTCCACCGCGCAAACGGTGACTGTCACAGGTGTGAACGATTTCTTACAAGATGGATCAATAGCGTATAACGTTGCTCTTGGCATCAATGCAGCGTCTAACGCGGCCTGGGTGGCTACCGGGACCACGGACACTGTGGCCGTTACCACTACGGATGATGACACTGCAGGGGTGACTGTGACTCCAACAAGTTTGTCTACCGTCGAAAGCGGTGTCGCAAAAACTTTTTCTGTCGTGCTCACTTCGCAGCCAACTTCCAGTGTTACGATTTCTGCTGCCAGTGCGGATACTACAGAAGGAACCGTTGCACCTCCGAGTCGGACATTCACTGCCGGAAATTGGAACGTGCCGCAGTCCTTTACAGTCACGCCGCAAGCAGATGCGATTCTGGATGGAACCATCACTTACAATGTAACTCTGGGACCAGTGGTGAGTGCCGATGCGAATTACAGCGGCATGATCGTGTCTCCGGTGAGTGTAGCCAACGCGGACGCAGGGATTCCGGACATTGTTGTCAGTCCGACCAGCGGTCTGGTCACTGGAGAAGGTGGAGTCAACGCTACCTTCACGGTCGTTCTCACGCAGCAGCCATCGTCTAACGTTGTAGTAGGGATTTCCAGTTCAGACACAACAGAAGGCACAGTTGCTCCCGCGACTTTGACTTTCACCAACGCGAATTTCGCAACTCCGCAGACTGTCACAGTATTCGGCGTCAACGACGCGATCCTGGACGGGAACATTGCTTATACGATTGTGACGGCCCCCGCAGTCAGTGCAGATCCAAATTACAGTGGACTCAACCCTCCGGATGTGAGCGTCACAAACAATGACAACGATCAAAACCTGGTGAATATTTCTTCCAGTACAAACAATCTGTATACGACAGAGGGCGGCGGTCAGGTAATCTTGAAAGTAGTTCTATCCGCTCAGCCACTCCAGGATGTGGACGTTGGCCCGATCACAGTGGATGATGGAACGGAAGCTTCTGTTTCTCCAGGTACCTTAACTTTCACCAGCGCCAACTGGAATGTTGCTCAGGATGTAACAGTGACCGGCCTCCCGGATGCAGTGGTGGATGGCACCATCATCTACCATGTGGATCTGGGAACCACAACGAGCACTGATTTGAACTACAATGGAATTACGCCTACGGATTATAACGGCGGGGCTGCGGGACAGGTCACCATTCGCAATGCGGACATAAACGGTGCTACAAAAATCGTGCGATGTGATTCCAACTCCCTCACAACAACGGAAGCGGGCGGAACGGCGCTGATGTTCTACACTCTCACGCAGGCGCCTTCGGCGAATGTGGATATTCCTTTCTCAAGCACAGATACAACAGAATTCACAGTTTCTCCAGCTACACTTACTTTCACGCCTGCAAACTGGAACACTTGCAGACAGGTCACTCTCACAGGCGTAGACGATGCTGTGGATGATGGCAACCAGACGCGAACTTTGACGATTGGTGCAGCCACGAGTGGGGACGCTGCTTTCAATGGAATTGATCTGGCGGATCCGAATGTTACGAACAATGACAATGACACTGCGGGCTACACAGTATCTGCGATCAGCGGAAACACAACAGAAGCGGGTGGCACGGCTACTTTCACGATACGTTTGAATTCTAAACCTACAAACAATGTTACAGTCAACCTTTCCAGTTCGAATGTCGCCGAAGGCACAGTGTCTCCAGCAAGCGTCACATTCGATGCAACCGTGGGAGCGTGCATGGGCGGAGGCGATTGGTGCACGAATCAGACTGTGACTGTGACCGGCGTAAACGATACCGCGAAGGACGGAAACATCGGTTACTCTATCATCACAGCTCAGTCCACAGCGGATCCTGTGTACTCATTGATCAATCCAGCAGATGTTGCAGTTACAAATGTGGACAATGAGAAGTACATCTTCATCACCGCCAGTACGTATGATGGTGCATTTGATTTCAATGCATCTCTTGCCGGCGGGGCGAATTCGGCAGTGAACGGAGACGGCAATCCAAGACAGGAAATGGACAATGCATGTCAGACTGACGCGAACAAACCAGCGAGTGGAACATTCAGAGCTCTCGCAGTAGACGCAAGTCACAGGCGTGCGTCTCTGACTGCAAATCTAGGAGACTCCCAAATATCCTGGGTGCTTTCTCCTCTTTACGACTACATTCGATATCCAGGTGGGGCGACATTGTTCACATCAGATGCGAATTCCATTTTTGTTTTTGGTAGTCTTACAAACAATTTTGGAGCAGGAAGCACTTACTGGACAGGCCTCAATGGAGACTGGACCACTGGATCGCACTGTACGAGTTGGACGGACAATGGAATCGCAGTGAGTGGAAGCGTCGGAGATGGATCCTCGACGGGTTCCAATGCGATTTCCATTACCACCAACACGTGCGATACGCTCAAGCCACTCATCTGCGTGGAGCAATGATGGGTGGCTGATTCAAGAAATCAGTCAATGCTCGTTCGTACTCTTCTTTGTGAGTGTTCCATACAGCTGCATGCTCTCCCGTTTCCGTGATCCAGAGTTTTTTTGGTCCATTGTACAGAGCATGCAATTCCTCTGAATGTTTCCACGGAATGAGTCCATCCGCTTTGCTGTGAATGAAGAAGATAGGCACCGTGCTTGCGATGCGAAGACTGTTTTGTGCGCTCGACAGCCCATCAAATAGCCCGCGCTTTTTTGCAATGCTTACAACCAGGAATTTGAACCATCCTGGTAGAAATGAAGGAGCCGCGGGCGTCTCATCCACGAATCTCTGAAAACTGAACATTGGATTTTCTGCGATCACAGCACTCAGCTCCGCCATTCCGGGAAGCGCGATCAGAATAGAAGTTGCTCCCACAGATGTTCCCATTGCATACACGCGAGGGTAAAGCGGCTTCAGGAATGCGAGTTTGAGAGAAGAGAAAGCAGCGAGCTCTGCGCGCAACCCCTGAGTCACTATATCGTAAGAATGGGCCAGTACAATTCGCACGGACCCTGAATCTTACGGCGTGCACAGAGTGGTCAAGCAACTGTGGTTTTCAACAGTTGCGCGACTGGCATGCAAATGGTAGAATGAACCAGATGGCAGCCGCTGAAAGCATTCAAGCCGGGCTAAATCCAGCATTCCTGCTTCTGGGCTGCATCGTTCTATTTTCCTACACAACGCAGGCGATCACTGGATTTGGAAGCACAGTCATTGCGCTTGCTCTGAGTGCTCACATCTACTCCATCCCTCAACTTCTGCCAGTACTCGTTGGACTCAATCTCCCACTCTGCCTTTATTTCGTGATCCAACATAGAAAGTCCATTGAATCCACTCTGGTCTTTAAAGAGATTTTACCCTGGATGAGCGCGGGAGTGGGCGTCGGCTTGATTCTACTTGCGTCGATACCAGTTCCGGCGCTCAAACCCATGCTCGGGATTCTCATTGTCATTTTCGCAGTGCGAGAAGGAATTCGGCTCATGCGCCGAACTGGATCCATGCCTGCCATGAGCAACGCCCAGTTTCGATTCTGGACATTTGCCTCTGGAATCACGCATGGGATTTATGCATCTGGAGGTCCGCTTCTTGTGTATGCCGTGAGCAGAAAGAACCTGGGCGCTTCTGTATTTCGAAGCACCATGATGACCATCTGGTTGTTCTTCAATTTCTTTCTAATTGGTTTTTACGCATACGAAGGGAGATGGTCCAGCCAACTGGTGGAAGCGATCTTCTTGCTTTTACCTCTCATTCCGATTGGTATTTATTTGGGAGAGTTTCTTCATCACAGGATTTCAGTTCGCACGTTCTGGTTTGTAGTGCAGTCGGTGCTCCTGGTATCCGGGGTGTCTTTTTTAGTGTAGGAATAGTTGAAAATGACAAGTGAACAGACACCCAAAATTAGTTAAGAAACATATACTACAGATTTGAAACAAAAAGCGGGGGATCAAAATGGCAGAACTGAGCGGCGGGGAACTCATTGCAAGAATCTTGAAACAGGAAGGCGTGAAGGTTGTTTTCGGAATCATTGACGGAACCTATTTTGGATTCTATTCCAGCCTTCGCAAAAACGGAATCCAACTTATTGGGCCCAGGCATGAAACGAGCGCACTTCATATGGCGGCAGCCTACGCTCGTCTGACGGGGGAACTGGGTGTATGTATGGCGTCTAACGGTCCTGGAGTGGCCAATGCGCTTCCCGGGGTAGCGGTTGAAAACGTAGAAGGCAACCGCGTGCTACTGATTACAAGCGCCAGGAGAGTTGGCATCATGTATCCGGACCGCGGTGGAACTTACCAGTGCTTTGATCAGACAGGCGTGATTCGACCTATGTCCAAGTGGAGCGAGCATGTTCCAAACTTTGGTAGAATCACTGAAATGACACACACCGCTCTTCGCATGTCCTGGACTGGAAGACCGGGAGTCGTTCATCTGGATGTGCCGGAAGACATCATCAATACGAAAGTAAAAGCAAGCCCTTCTCTGCTATCCAAAAACAAGTTTAGACAAACAGAACCATTGCATCCATCGGAAGACCAGGTTGAGCGCGCAGCGAAAATGCTTCTGTCCGCGGGTATGCCTCTCATCCACGCAGGGAGCGGTGTGATTCATGCTCTCGCATTCGATGAACTTGCGCGCACAGCAGAACTCCTGGATGCGCCTGTGACCATGAGCTGGTGCGCGAGAGGCGCGGCTGTGGAAACAACACGCGTATTTCCTATGATCGACGTTGCCATGAACAATAAACTCAGAAACGACGCAGACGTGGTTTTGACTCTGGGTTCGCGTCTCGGGGAAACGGACTGGTGGGGAAAAGCTCCTTACTGGAGACACCCTTCCAAACAAAAGATGATTCAAGTGGACATAGAAGGCCGCTGGATGGGCGCAAACAAACCTATCGATCTTGGTATTCAGGCAGATGTTAAAGTATTTTTACAAATGCTCAACGCGAAGATTGCGAGGGCACGTGTACCTTCGCGCAAGACTGCAATTGATCGCTACAATGCGGAACGCAATCGGGAAAGAGCAAAACTGGCAGAAAACCTCAAGGACGATTCGTCTCCCATGTATCCCGGACACATGGCGGCCATCGCGCGCAAAGTCTTCCCGGATGATACAATCCTCGTTGCAGATGGAGGAAACACAACCATCTGGGCCAACTTTTTCTGGGACGTGCGAAAACCTAATACGATTCTCTCGACGTTTAAAATGGGGATGCTCGGAGCGGGTGTTGCCCAGGCACTGGGCGCATGCGTCGCGCGACCAAAATCAAAAGTTCTCTGCATCATCGGGGATGGCGCCATGGGATTTCATCCGCAGGAGATAGAAACAGCAATTCGAAACAAACTAAAGCCAATCTACGTGGTGGCCTGCGATCGCCAGTGGGGAATGGTTAAGATGAATCAACAATTCGCTCTGAAGCCTATCAAAACTCTGATCAAGAAATCGCTTGGACCTCACGAAACCATCAACGCTGACCTTGGCGAAATTCGATTTGATCTTCTGGCACAGAGCATGGGTGCTCACGGAGAAAGAGTTTCGACCCCGGCTGAGTTCAAGAAAGCACTCGAACGTTCGCTGGCGGCAGACAAATGCGCGGTGATTCACGTGGATGTGAATCCGGTCAAACACATGTGGGTGCCCGGTCTGATCTACTTCAAAGACATGCACAAAGAACCAAAGGGCAAATGAAACGCATTCTAGTAACAGGTGCCGCAGGCTACATTGGTTCGCTCTTCATCGCAGGCCTCGCGGCAAAAAAGAGCGGAGCAAAAATACTTGGCGTGGACGTTCGGGAACCACTCCACCCGGTACGCGGCACGAACTTTGAAAAGTGCGATGTGAGTTCAACGGAGCTCCGGGCAGTATTTAAGAAGTTCAAACCAGATACTGTGGTTCATCTTGCATCCATTGTCAGTCCGCCAAAGAACAGCGATCCACAACTTGAGTACCGAGTGGATGTGCTGGGAACCAAAAATGTACTGGAGGGATGCGCAGAGACAAAGACAAAAAAGATCATTGTTACGTCTAGCGGGGCTGCCTACGGATATCACTCGGACAATCCAGAATGGTTAAAGGAAACAGATCAACTTCGCGGCAATGATTCGTTTCCTTATTCCAGACACAAACGACTCGTTGAGGAAATGCTCTCGGAGTACCGCAAAAAGCATCCTTCGCTGACTCAACTCATCTTCCGTCCTGGAACTGTACTTGGTGCAGGAACGCGAAACCAGATCACAAATCTATTTGAAAGATCTTTTGTGCCTGGAGTGGCCGGTTCTGACTCTCCTTTCGTTTTCATCTGGGACCAGGATGTTGTGGAATGTTTGATCCGGGGAGCAACCACGAGCAAAACGGGAATCTACAATCTAGCGGGAGACGGAAAGGTAGATCTGCCAGAAATCGCGCGCATTCTAGGAAAAAAATTCATCCCGATTCCTGCCGCATTGCTACAAACAGTTTTCGCCATCTGCAAACCACTTGGCCTCGTGCGATACGGCCCCGAACAGGTGGACTTCTTGCGCTACAGACCCGTGCTCTCAAACAAAATGCTAAAAGAGAAGTTCGGTTTTATTCCCAGAAAAACTTCACGCGAAGTCTTTCAGTACTACATAGAAAATAGTCCACACCTGAGGAAATGATATGGAGAACGAGGGCAAACGCAGTCGCGGTCAGGCAGTTTTCACATTTGTTCTTTTGTTTCTATTGTATTTCTTTGACTACGCAGATAGAACCGTAGTGAATTCTCTTTTCCCTTTCTTGAAAAAAGACTGGGGGCTCACAGACGCGGAATGCGGGTCACTCACTTCTATTGTAACTTTCACAATCGCCGCAGGCACACTTCCCATTTCCGTGCTCATTGATCGCTGGAGTAGAACCAGAGTGATTGGCACGATGGCTGTGATCTGGAGTCTATTCACTGCAGCATGCGGATTTGCGGGAAGCTTTGCTCAACTCTTTGCTGCGCGAATTGGAATTGGACTGGGAGAAGCAGGTTACGCCCCAGGTGGCACTGCCATGATCGCAGGTCTTTTTTCAGACAAGCGAAGATCCCTCTTTATGGGAATCTGGAATGCATCCATTCCACTGGGAGCCGCCACTGGAGTCGCCGTAGGTGGATATGTGGCGCAACATTACGGATGGCAACGGGCGTTTGGACTGGTGGCTCTGCCGGGCCTCGTTGTTTCACTTTTGTTCTTTTTCGTGAAGGATTACAAGACCGTAAAGCTAAGCGAAAATCAAAAACACATGGGCATGCTACCCATTGCGAAAAAATTCCTCGCAACTCCAAGTCTCATTCTGACCTACATTGCATTTGCGGCAAACAACGTTGTGACCAGTGCTCTGCTCGTCTGGCTTCCCACATTCCTGCATCGCACTCAGGGAATTCCCATGGATCAAGCGGGGCCAAAAGGAGGAGCTGTGATGCTCCTTGCCATCGTGGGCGCGCCTCTCGGTGGATTTCTGGCGGATCTCTGGCACAAAAAGAAACCAAACGCGAGACCTGTATTCGCTGGACTTTCCGCTCTCGTCACCACTGCGGTTTTCTGGGTCGCGTTCAGTTTGTTTTCGCACGGTAGCTCCGCTCAGTACGGTATGATCTTAGTGGGAGGACTGGTCGCAGTGTCCTATGTACCTGCGGGAGCGGCGCTGACTCAGGACGTAGTCCACCCTGGCCTTCGCGCTGTTTCTTACAGCCTTTGCGTGGTTTCCATGAACATGCTGGGAGCATCGGTCGGGCCTTTGCTCATTGGAAGCATTTCGGATCACACGGACATTGCCACCGCTCTTTCTGTATTGCCTGCGTTTTCTCTGGTATCGGCTCTGTTCTTCTTTGCAGCAAGCAAGTACTACGTACGAGATGTGAACCGCGCCCAATCCATAGAAAACGTCGCGACGTAACGTCACCGCGTGATTTTTTCATGGACGAACTGGCAAACCGGTCGTCAAATAACGTTATGAAAAAGTTGATTCCCATTCTATCCATCTTGCTGATAGGCGCAAGTGCGCTCTTCGCATATTCTTTTGAAATCAAAGATGTAGGCTATCGCAAGTGGTCCGGAGATGATTGCAAAGCATTCCTTAGAAAGAACGACGGCTACTGCACGTCCGGAGATTGCAAGGCTCTACTGCGCGCGAACGACGGTTACTGCGACACAAACGACTGTAAAGCTGTGATTCGTGGAAATGACGGTTACTGCCAGTCAGGTGACTGTAAGGCGATCTTGCGCAAGAACGATGGCTATTGCGAAACAGACGATTGCAAAGCATTCCTCAGAAAAAATGACGGATACTGCCAGACAGACAATTGCAAGGCCTTTCTGCGAAACAACGACGGCTACTGCCGCTAAACTACCGCCGGCCGGGTACCAAGGCTTTCTTTTTTTCCTTGTATCCCGGCAGGGCCCGGCCCCTGAATGCCTATGCCCAAAATCAGCATCGTCATTCCAGCACTGAACGAAGAACAGGACCTGCCCCACCTTCTAGAAAGTATAAAAAACCAGACTTTCACTGATTACGAAGTAATTGTCGCGGACGCGGGATCTAAAGACAAGACCATTGAAATTGCGAAGAGCTATGGTGCTCATGTTGTGCCAGGCGGCATGCCTGGACCAGGTCGAAATCGCGGAGCGGCCGCCGCAAAAGGGGAATTTCTTTTTTTCTTTGATTCAGATGTAATTCTTCCGCACGATTTTCTACAGGGAGCACTTGCAGAAATGCAGGATCGTTTCCTCGATCTAGCAACCTGCGAATTCAAACCGGATTCCGATCTAAGACTCGATCAACTGCTCTTTCATCTGGCCAATCTTTCCGTAAAAGTAAATCAATCGTTCAATCCACGCGCAGCCGGATTCTGCATTTTTATGACCAAGAGGCTCTTCGAACGAGTGGGTGGTTTTGACGAAACTCTCAAACTCGCAGAAGATCACGACATAGTGCAAAGAGCTTCTGTGTTTCGCCCTCTTAGAGTTCTCAACAACGTAGAACTGAAAGTAAGTGTTCGCAGGCTCAAGAAAGAAGGACGACTTTCTCTGATTGGAAAATACATGCAGGTGGAGTTGCATCTTCTGTTAAAGGGCAAAGTCACAGAAGACATTGTAGAGTATGAATTCGGTGCCTTCAATGAAGGGGACAAACAATCCGCAAAAAAACTCGTGGACGATCTCGAAGGTCGCATCATCCAGATAGAGCAACAGTACAATCAGTTTGCGGTGAAGTACCTGCAGCCAAAGCAGCCGGATGGTGAAAAGCCAGACTCCATCCTAAGCGCACTGCAGGGAGTTGCAAAAGCGATCTTCGAGAAGCGCTGAGCGAGACTTTAATCCGGATCCTTTACCAGGGAGAAATCACTCTTTTTGAAGACCTGAAAAAGAGTGATGCCCTGTTCGCGCAGTGCTTGTTCTCCGCCTTCCTCGCGATTTACAATGCACACCGCATGACGCACCACCAGGCCCGCTTCGCGAAACGCGCTCACCGCCTGAAGAGTGGAGCCAGCTGTAGTGATGACATCGTCCAGCACCAGCACTTCGTGTACGCCCTTCCATTCACCTTCGATCTTCTGACCTGTGCCGTGCGACTTGGCCTCTTTGCGAACGATCAAAGGAACCACCTGCTTCCCAGCTTCATGATACGCTAGAGAGAGAGCGCAACCGATTGGGTCCGCGCCCAGTGTTAGACCACCCACTGCTTCCGGAGACAGGCCTGCCGCAGGAATGACTTCGTCTCGTAAAACTCGAGCAAGCATGTGGAGGCGACCCGGGACAAGAGTGATTTTTTTGCAGTTGAAGTAATGCCTCGACTTCCGGCCTGATGCCAGAGTGAACGGCTCCTCTCTAAATTGATAAATATGATTGCGTGTCGCTTCAAACAATTCTTTAGCAAGGGGTCCCATGGCATCTCCTCGATCGGCCGGTAATACGAAGAAAAACGAAGGCCTGCCTTTGCCAGGCTTTTTTGCAAATCCATGGATCGAGGTCATCGCAGGCTGCATTGTCTTCGGAGGCCTCTGTACGCTTTCGCTCGATCCATTCCTTATTCCAGGCATTGTTTGGATTTGTTCATGGCCGCTGTTTCATTTCGCCGATCGATATCAGAATCATGCGTGGAAGCTTCTGGGAATTGGAGCACTCGGCGCGATGTTTCTTTGCCTGTTTTCCTTTTACTGGATGCTCCACCTCTTTAGCACGTACGGCGGACTCAACATTGCTCTAGGACTCTTGATATTCATCCCATACACGATCCTTCTCAATTTGAAGATTCCAATGTTTCTGGTAGCATTTGGTTTCGCCAAGAGATTCGAAACAAAGCTACCTCCCATGTGGCTGGTCGCGGCCACTCTCTGCGTGCTCACGGATTACCTGGCACCTCAGGTATTCCCCTGGTACTGGGGAAATCTGGCCGGTAAGAACAGACCTTTGTCCCAGGTAGCGGAATTCGCAGGAGTATACGGGATATCTTTTCTGCATTTCGCAGGCAGCTACGCTCTCTATGCACTGTTCAAGACGATCCTGCATTCAATCGCCCAGGGCCAAGAGAAAGCATCGGAAGCAGTGATGAGTGCACTGAAGAGCGGCGCCTGGAGCGACAACCGCGGAAAGTGGGCCGTTCCCACGTTATTCGCCATTGTGTTGGTGTGGGGTTATGTGCGTCTCTACCAGATGGCGAACGTCGAAAAACAATCTCCTCATGTTCGCGTGGCCATGATACAACCAAACACACGACTTCCGCGCGCCGGAGAAGGTCTGATTCCGCGCGATGAAGTGCGCGACATCCTTGAAAATAGAATCCCGTCGCTCGTGGGAAAAGCGGCCGCGGCCGGACCTCTAGACATGATTGTGCTGCCTGAGTCAGCTGTTCCCAACAATTTGACGACCCAGGACAACATGGTCACGCGCATTGAGGGCATTTACAGCCCGGAGTTCGCGTCCATGATGCAAAAACTGGCGACGAAATACAAAGCAACTGTGTATGCAAACGAAGTGGCAGCAGACGTCAAACTGGATCGTGTGACAGGCAGACCTCGCCCTATTGAATTCAATTCTTCTATCGTTTATTCGCCTGACGGAGGAAGACGAGAGTACTACCACAAAAGGACTCTACTTGCTTTTGGCGAATACATCCCGGGCGCAGAATTCCTGGATAGTTCCGGTCTCATCGCACTTGTGCCCGAAGCAGTGCGATACAGCCGTTTTGAAAGAGGTGAAAGCGCACACAATCTTACGTACTACGTAAAAAAAGAAGGCGCGCAACCCGCAGGGACGTTCCTTCCTCTTATCTGCTACGAAGTTTTGATTCCGGAATACGTAAGAAGCTACTTTGATGATTCAAATCCTGGATTCATTGTGAACATAACGCAAGACGGTTGGTATGGCAAAACTGTGGAAACCTACCAGCATTTTGGACTGGGACGCATTCGAGCGATTGAACTGAGACGTGCGATCGTAAGATCTACCAACAGCGGCAGCTCGGGATTCGTAAATCTGTCCGGAGACTATGTAGAACCATTACTCGGACCCAGACTCTCCGGCCAGGAAGTAGAAGAAGTCCAGGTATGGGACGTTCCGGTGAACTGGGTAGATCCTACGTTTTACGTAAGATTTGGGAATCTCTGGATTCTGATTCTTGCCGTGGGTGTTGCAGGCTGGACAACCGTTCGGGTTAGATCAAGAAAATGAAAAAAACGCTGACCATTGCTATGGTGTTGTTTGTTGCGTACGCCACAGCTGCGTTCTATTTTTCAGGAGAGATCACAACTTTCAAAGTAAAATCAAAGGAAACTGTTCTCGCAGAGGACAATCTTCGCGGTTACGCAGACGTGGACCTGCCCAGACCAGAGGACGTATCCGTAACAGGCGGTCAGGTTGAGCTGAACGGATGGTTGTTTGTGAACCGTAAGAATCGCAGATGCGGCGTCATCCTCCACCACGGTCATGCCGCCAATCGCAACGGCATGCTCAAGTATGCGAAGCTATTCTGGCCACGCGGCTGCCATTTGCTTATGTTCGATGCGCGCCACCATGGCCAGAGTGCCGGAACATTTGCCACCTGGGGAGTACGCGAACGCGATGATCTTGTGATTGTGGCAGACTGGTTTGCAAAGCGTACTGGACTTCCGCACGAGAAGATTGGCCTCTTTGGTGCTTCCATGGGAGCGGCGATCGTACTGCAGGCCGCACCACTCACACCTGATTTCGCATTTGTAGCAGCGGATTCTCCTTTCCGCGACCTGGACTCTATTTTGAAATACAGAGGAAGTACTCTGTATGGAAAGGCTCCCATTCTGGCACTCTATCCCGCAGCATCCTGGATCGCAGGGCTTCGCGGCAATTTTCGCACAGAGGACGCAAGCCCCCTTTCTGCGGCGCCCCACATTGAAATCCCGGTTTTCATGACACACGTAAAAGACGACGATGCAATTCCTTTCACCCATTCAGAAGAAGTTTTCGCCGCCATCGGGCACAATCGCAAAACGCTTCATCTTGTGGACAAGGGCGGTCATTGCGGTCTCATCAAAACAAATCCAACTCTCTATGCAGCGTGGATGGATGACTTCCTGAAAAAATTCGCCCCGGAGTTCTAGGGTCTATGTCGAATAACGTCTACGATCGAATTTTTGCGCGGTTCTATGATACTTTCATGGAGAAGCCCGAAAAAGTCGAATTGGCGCGGCGGCGACGCAGACTTCTGCGCGATCTGAAAGGGAACATACTGGAAATCGGCGCGGGGACCGGTGCAAGCTTTCAGTGGTACGGTCCGGCGGCGCACGTTCTGGCAGTGGAACCATCTCTGCCTATGGCAAGTCGAGCACGGGCAAGAATCAACGGGAAAGACATTGAACTCGTGGAAGCGGGAATCGGAGATCCAATCCTCGATGAAAGAATCAAACCAGGAAGCCTCGATGCGATTGTATGCGCCCTGGTTCTTTGCACTGTTCCAGATTTGTCTGGCGCGCTTTCGCGCATTGAGTCCTGGCTAAAGCCTGGCGGAAAGCTGGTTCTGCTCGAACACGTTCGATCGCATGGCAAGATCACGGGTGCCTTTCAAACTGCGATCAATCCAGTGTGGAAGGTATTCGCGGGTGGATGTTCTCTGAACAGACCAACGGATCTACTTGTGAAGAATAGAAAATTCAAGGTGCAAAGCGAACAACAGTTTCGCCTGACTATGCCGTTCTACGAAGCAACGCTGGAACGCCTGTCTGACTGAAGATCAGGATCTGTATTGGACTTTGAAAATCTCCGCTTCAATGAATATGTCGAGCAGATCTGAATCCACGTGACCGTCCTTCACTTCCAGCTTGAGAATATCAATGGCACGCTCCTGCGAAACGGACTTTTTGTAAGGCCTGTCACTTGCAGTGAGCGCATCGTAAATATCTGAAATGGTCATCATCCTGGTCTGAGGAGAAATTTCCTGCGACTTGAGGCCTAATGGATAACCGGAACCATCCAGCTTCTCATGATGGCCATGCGCAATGTCTGGAATTCTCCTGAGCTCTGAGGTCCACGGAATCTGCACGAGAAACTTATAGGTGTGACTGACATGGGACTCAATCTCCAGTCTTTCCTGGCGATCCAGGTTTCCCTTTCTAACAGATAGACTCACCAGTTCATTTTGCTTGAGGAAGGGAACGTCCGAGCCATCGTCTACTCTGAACTTGCGCTGAGAAATTTCTTCCAACCGCGCAAAGTTGCCTGCTTCCAGCACAGAAGGCTCGTTAGACTCGTTGATGATGCGGAAGAACTCATTTACCTCTTCCATGGTCTCGCGAAATTCCAGGTCCACGTATTTCTCATACTGAGCAAAGCCGACTGCACCGTTTTCTTTGTAGTACTTTAACTTCTTTTCCAGTACGTCTTTCTCTAGAGCCTTCCGGATGTAGTGAAATCTCCAGCGAATCAGTTCCATGTCCGGCTCATACAGCTTCTTGGCCTTCACAAGAACATTCTCACGCACGCCAACTTTCCCGAAGTCGTGCAACAATGACGCATAACGTAGTTCGCGAATTTGATCGGGAGAAAATTTAAGATCTGCGAACTTACCCGAGGAAAGTCTGTCTACTGCCTGAGCAAGTCCAACGGTAAACTCTGCGACGCGGAACGAGTGACCGGAAGTGGTTGGATCTCTCTGTTCAATTGCAAATACGGAAGCTTTTACGAATCCTTCAAAGAGGTTGTTGATATCTTGAACGAGAATTGTATTCTGGATGGCCACAGCAGCTTGCCCTGCCAGAGCGCTGACGAGCTCTCTGCAATTGTCCGTGAAGGGAACCACTTCGCGCCCTTTCATATCTTCGAGCGTGAGCTTTCGCGCGGAACTTCTCTTCTTGTTGATGAGCTGAATGACCCCGATCACTTCATCCCGATGGTTCTTCATTGGAATCACCATCATGGACTTTGTATAATAGTTGTGAAGACGATCGAACTCGTAATTGAAGCTGTAACCTTCCTGACCGCTCAGCGCGTACACATTTTCGATCATGAGAGGTTGACCGGTGAGCGCCACGTAACCGGCGATTGAATTGCGGTCAATTGGCAGAAGAAATTCATCCGCCGCGAGATTCATTGCAGATTTCTTAAAGCGAATGTGAGTTGGCTTTTCGTTATGTCTGGGCCGCTCCACAACGTAGATGGATCCTGCATCCGCAGCAACAATCTCTCGCGCCAGTTGCAGAATCAGGCCAATGAGAGTTTCAAAATTTCTTTCTGTTGCAAGTGCCTGACCCACACGCGTTAGGCGACGAATGTCCTGATAGCTGAGTGCCAGGCGTGATTGTAGTTGAACTTTGTCATTGTGGAGTTTAAGAACGTGAAACGCGCCTTCGATGACGTCAGTGAGCACCTGCTGCGAAACGTTAGATGGCAAAACCAGGTGGATAATTTCCTCCGGGATGGGACGAAAGTAACTCTTGGGATGATCTTGCGGCGAAATGACGATGAGACGTAATTCTGTTTCCGGATGGGACAGAATCCAGTTCCACAACTGGTCCCTGTGACTTTCGAACGTTGCCAGCTGTGCGATGGCCACCCCCAGAGAGAGGCCTGCACCCATACCATCTGAGCCGTAGAGCTCATCCAGGGGGTGAATTTCCATAGCAAGGTCTTTTCCCAGCGATACAGCCGGGTCCAGGAAAATCGCCCGCTTCAGAGCGGCGCGTTCGGATGCCTGAGCGGTGGGTAACATGATTAGCTCCAGGAATCAGACTTGCTCGCAAGCCACATAGAAGGACTTCTGGCCCCGGGCGCCCTTTTTATGAGCAGAAGCTTTTTTGAGCTTGAGCAGAACATACGGCTAATCCTGAACCAGAGTCAAGAACTGACTTTGCAGTCCAGCAAAGTCAATGAAAAAGTCGAAAAATATATTCTTCATATCTTGAAGATGATACTCACGCGGTACGACCGTGAGTCACTGCTCGAATTAGTATACACAATCACAAAGGAACTGGCCATTAACGGTGCGAAGGCTAATCAGAAGAGACTATTTTTTGACGAACACGGTCTCGATATTACCAATGAACGGGATTATGCCAGGGGAATGCTGGAGTTTCGCCAGGCATTCTCTGATGAGATGAACGAAGTCTACGGAATCAAGTCCAGAGAGAAAGGCGTGTATGTGAAAATCTACCTTTCCCATCAGCCAAACGGGTTATGCATTGAGGTCGAAAACAACACGGCAATTGCGCCCGCAGAAGAGCTCAGGCTGCGCGAAAAGATGAAAAAAAGCATGAGCTATAACGACATTGCTGAGTTTTATATGGATAATATGGACAATACCGAGGGCGCCGGCCTCGGAATCGCACTCATCATGATCATGATGAAGAGCGAAGGACTGGATCCGGCATTGTTTCGAATCGGCACGCTGGAGGACCGCACCATTGCAAGAGTTGAGATTCCATTCAACGCTGAATATGTAAGCAAGCGGTCGCAGATAGGCAGATGAAACCAGAGGAAATGATATGTTAGTATCACTGTGCAGAGCGAAGATCCACCGGGCCACCGTGACCCAGACGGAGCTACAATATCCAGGCAGCCTGACCCTGGACCTGGATCTCATTGAAGCGGCAGGCTTGTACCCATATGAACAGGTTTCCGTCGTGAACATCAACAACGGATCGAGACTGGAAACCTACATCATTGAAGGCGAGCGAGGCAGCGGCATGGTCTGCCTCAACGGAGCCGCCGCTCGCATGGCAGCGAAAGGAGACCTTGTCATTGTAATGGCATATGGTTTTTTCCAGCCGGGAGAAATCGCTCCCGACTACAAAGCGAATGTGGTCCACGTAGACACACAAAATAGAATCACCAGTGTGGAGCACGGGGAGTTGCACGGCCAGGTACGCTGATGCTTTCTCGATTGGCGGCCGGTTTTCGGGCCTACTTCTCAAGCCTGGGTTTTCTTAGAAAAAACAATCTGCTTTCGCACATATTTTTACCTGCTCTTGCGGGCTTGCTCGTCGTTGCACTGTTAGGCGCTTGCGTGATTTTCTTTTCCGGTGGACTATCAGAGAGCATTTTCCTGCGACTGGAACAGTTTCACGACTTGCCTGATTTTGTTCGCACTTCTTTAAGACTGCTCTTCATCTTTGCGGGTCTAGTCTTGACGGTGATCGCCTATCGTCCTTTGTCCTCGATGCTTGTTCTTCCTTTCATTGGACCGATCCTTGCTCAGGTCGAAAAAGTTTTGCTTGGAAAAGAAATTGAAACAACCGTGAGCAGGGAAATCAAAAACGCGATGATTGGTGGCTGGCTTGGTGTTCAGGCATCCATCGCTGCACTGTTTATTTTCGTAATTACGCTTCCTCTTGGTCCTGTCCAGGCGCCGGTGATGTTTCTCGTGAACTCTTACATCCTGGGAAAAAGTGCGTTCGACTTCATTTTTGAAAAAGAAACTGGTTCAGTCGCGGAGCGACGCGCCATCACAAAGAAATATCGACCGGAAATACTTGGTGTAGGGATAGGATTCATTCTGTTTCTGCTTGTTCCAATTGCGGGAGCGGCGCTGGCACCCATTTTCGCTGTGGTGGCAGCTGCTCGAATTCGGCACGGCTCAAATTGAATGCAGAAACCCTGGCCCTCTTGCCCGCTATCGCGGCTGTAATCTCAGTCATCAACGGAACGTACGCATTTAGGCGCAGGTCAGTTCGAGGTGCTCTTTATTTTTTTCTGATGCCGCTTGGCACGGCGATCTGGTCCTTTGGATACGCCGGCGAATTACTTGGAAAAACTCAACCTTTTATGACGGCGATGGACAACCTGGAGTTCATCGGCTCTGACCTGGTGGTCATTGGATTTTTTCTCTTCGCGTGGCACTACACCAGGACCACTCGTCCTCCCCTCTTCTTACTCGCTTTTCCTGTCATCAACCAGATCATCGCGTGGACGGATACGGGACTGCTCCGCCATGGAACACAGGTCAAAGAGATGGGAGGCGTTCAGTTCCTGGTCTACGACTACGGCCCCTACATGTGGGCCAACATAGCAGTCTACTATTCGCTCCTGCTTGCAGGAAGTTTCTTGTTTGCGCGAAGACTGCCTTCCGTTCACGGGATCTTTCGCACTCAAATCGTTCTGATGATCCTCAGCGCGACCATTCCCTGGATCGCCTCCCTGTTCACAGTTTTCGGACTGCTGCCCATTCCCATTCCAAATCTCGATATTTCCCCGGCTTCCCTCACGGTAGGCAATTTACTTCTCACCGCGGCCCTTTTTTCCTTCGGGACTCTGCGAATTAGCCCCCTTGCGCGAGAGCGCACATTTGAAATGATAGAAGAAGGCGTGCTGGTGTGCGATCAACATGGAGTTATTGTAGATTTCAACTCCTCCGCCAAACGCCTGCTAGGCGATAAATACAGTCTGGAAATAGGCCAGAGGATCGCAGATGAACTGGCAAGAGCTCCTTCAGAATACTCCGTGTCCGACTCGTCATGGCTCCAGGTTCGCAGAAATTCTCTTCTGGACTCCAGCGGAACCGAAATCGGAAAGATCTATACCCTGCAAGATGTAACGCAGCATCGCCAGGCAAGGAGAGCGCTCCAGGATGCTACCACACAGGCACAGAATGCAAATAAGGCGAAGAGCATTTTTCTGGCCAACGTAAGTCATGAAATTCGCACGCCCCTCACAGCGATTCTGGGAATTGCTGAGATCCTGGAAGGCACGAAACTGGACGAAGAGCAGAAACGTATGGTTAGCTCTTTTCGCTCGGCAGGAACGAGTCTGCTCGAGACGATCAACGGCCTTCTAGATTTGTCCAGAATTGAAGCGGGCAAAATGCAAATGGAGGCTCGCGTATTCAGCCTTCATGAAATGCTCGAAAACACATGCAGAATGTTTCGCCTCCAGATAGAATCCCGCGAAGAGGACGCAAGAGTAGAACTGAAGTTGACGATCGCTCCGGGTGTACCTGAGAACATAAAGGCAGACGATCTTCGCCTGGGGCAGATCCTCACCAACATCATTGGCAATGCGGTGAAATTTACTCGCGTCGGGAAAATTGACGTCCGCGCTGTGTTCCATCAAGGGATACTGCAAATTGTAGTGCAGGATACCGGCATCGGGATTCCGAAGAAGAAGATTGATAATATTTTTAAACCATTTGAACAGGGCGATGTATCCACGACGCGCTCCTTTGGCGGAACGGGCCTGGGCCTTGCCATTGTCCGCGAGCTGGTGCGACTGATGCAGGGAATGATCTCCGTGCACAGCGTTCCGGGCCAGGGGAGCGTGTTCTCCGTTACACTTCCAGTAGAAGTAGTAGAGGGAGAAAAGAAAGCGGAGAAGAAGGACACTCCCAGCTGGACTGGATCGATCCTGGTTGCGGAAGACAATGAAGTCATCCGTCTGATTCTTGAAAAGCACCTGACCGGTCTTGGTATGAAACCAACGCTCGCCGAAAATGGACAGGAAGCAGTGCAACTCTATAATACGAACGCATTCGACGCAGGGATCTTTGACATCCAGATGCCTGTGATGGATGGATTTGAAGCAGCACGCTCCATTCGAGCTCTTGAAAAAGCGCAGGGTAAACGCAGAATGCCTCTTCTGGCGCTCTCCGCATCTGCCATGCCGGAAGATGTTCAAAATGCTCGCGACGCAGGATTCGACGCTCACATCGCCAAACCTGTAACACGCGACCAGCTTTTGAACGCACTTGCGAAGTGCGCTTTACGCGAGACGCAGTAGTCGCGTCTTCAGTCTATGGGATGGATCTCAGCGGCTGCAGGCCTGGCACTTGTTTTTATTATACTCTGGGATGCATTCGAGGCAATGGTACTGCCACGGCGCGTGACTCAGAAGATTCGCCTAACGCGTCTGTTCTACGCAATTGCCTGGCGCCCCTGGGCCGCACTGGCCCGACACGTGAAGAAGCCTGGCAGGCGCGAAAACTACCTGAGTTTCTTTGGTCCGCTCTCTTTGCTCATTCTCATTGGAATCTGGGCCACCGGTCTCCTCCTCGGGTTTGCACTTCTCCATTTTGGAATAGGAAAGCTCAGACCGGACGCCTCCGATTTCATAAGCACACTTTACATGAGCGGAACGACTCTGTTCACTCTTGGCATCGGGGATGTAACACCGGAATCCGGCACATCCAAAATGCTGACGGTATTAGAATCGGGGACGGGAATCGCGTTTCTTGCTCTTATTATCAGTTACCTGCCTGTGCTTTATGGTGCATTTTCTGAAAGAGAAATCAACATTTCGCTTCTGGATGCAAGGGCCGGATCGCCGCCTAACGGCACTGAATTGTTGATTCGGGCGCAGGCGGACGACGCGGGCCTCACTCACTTTCTGGCAGAATGGGAGCGGTGGTCCGCGCAGCTACTGGAATCGCACCTCTCCTATCCCGTACTTGGTTACTACAGATCCCAACATTCCAATCAGTCCTGGCTTGCCGCGCTCACCACCATTCTGGACACGTGCACAATGCTCATGACGCATACGAAAGGATCCAGCGTCAAACAAGCACGCCTAACGTTCGCTATGGCAAGGCATGCGCTGATCGATCTGGCACAAATCTATGGCACTCCGCCGCGCATTCTTGAGCCGGATCGACTTTCGGAGGAACAATTTTCGCGGACGATTCAATCCCTGAAAAAAGCCGGATACAAAATCCAGGCAACGGCCGCGACGCGCTCTGCACTCGACGACTTGCGCCTCCTCTACGAACCATACGCCCATTCCCTGGCCTGCCTGTTTCTGATTCAACTTCCGCCATGGGAAGCGGAGAAATCAGGGCATGACAACTGGCAATCGCATCCCTGGAAGGAATTTCTAAAATTGACTGAATCCAGAAAGAAATCGCAGCAAATGCAGGATCATTTCTAGGCTTGCGCACCCGACAGCTCATCGCAAAAAGGGACCATGAAGATTCGCACAGCAATCACAGACATGCTCGGGATAAATGTTCCCATCATTGGCGCGCCCATGTTCCTTGTTTCGTACCCCGACCTGGTGGTTGCTGTTTCAGAAGCCGGAGGAATTGGATGCTTCCCATCTCTCAACTATCGCACACCAGAACAATTGAAAGATGGCCTCGCAGAGATTCGCTCTCGCACTAAGAAACCAATCGGCGTAAACCTGATCCTGCACAAGGAACACAATCCAAACTGGCAAAAGCAGTACGAAGTATTGATGCAAAACAAAGTAGAACTGGTCATTACCAGCCTTGGAACACCGCGCACTATTGCTAAAGAAATTAAAGAATCAGGGGCGCATCTCTTCTGCGATGTGACCACGCTCAAGCACGCTGAAATCGTTGCAAAGTCCGGGGCGGACGCACTCATCGCAGTAGCGGCTGGCGCAGGCGGGCATGCAGGAGCCATCACTCCTTTCGCATTGTATCCTTACCTGAAAGAAAAGACAGGCCTTCCTGTGGTTGGCGCAGGTGCCATCAGCGGCGGTCAGCAAATGGCGGCTGCCTTGTCTCTGGGCGCGGATGCTGTCTATATTGGAACGCGATTGATCGCCACGAAGGAAGCAGCTGCGGGAGAGGATTATAAAAAGCAACTTGTAGAGGCCTTTCCCGAGGACATCGTGTACACAGAAAAAATCTCAGGAATCCCCGCCAACTGGCTCAAACAGAGTGTCGAAAAAGCGCAAGCATCAGGAGAAACAGAAACCAAGAGTCTGGATGAATACAAGCGCTGGAGAGACATCTGGTCTGCAGGCCAGGGTGTAGCACAGATTCATGGTGTATTGTCCGCGAAAGAAGTCGTAGATGCAATGCTCAAAGAATACGAGCAGGCAGTGAGCGCGCTTCCGCGGCCGGTGTACTGACCTTTACACTTTCTTAACAGTAAACAATCCCGTCCTAATATGGATTTGATGCATCGCCTTTGAAAGGCGTTGCCAGGCACGCGAGCGTCACTTTGCTCATGGCGAGGTGCAAAATGATTTTCGCAATCTCCGCCATCGTGGGCGGTCTAATACTCATCTACCTGGTGTTTACCATCGCGCTGCCGGAGAAGTTCTAAATGAAAGGCAACGATTTTGTAGAAATCGTCATCTATTTTCTATTGCTCACCGCCGGTGGACTTGCGGGCGGATTGTATATGGCCCGCGTGCTTGCGCCTGACGCACAGAGCGTTCTGGCCACTGTAGAATCAAACATCCTGCGTCTTCTGCGAATCCAGAAGAAAGGAATGGATGCCAGAGAGTATCTCATCGCAGTGCTCTGGTTCAGCCTGTTTTCGTTCTTGTCAGTTTTTCTACTGATGCTCGCGCAAAATCAACTGCCTCTTTTTCCAGAGAAGGCAAGACTGACTGCTTCTTCTGACCCTGTGAGTGTTGGCCTGGCATTCAATACGGCCATGAGCTTTATGACCAACACAAACTGGCAGGCCTACTCCGGGGAATCGACGCTGTCTTATTTTGTTCAGATGACGGGCCTCACGGTACAAAACTTCGCAAGCGCTGCTGTTGGCATGGCTGTGATGCTCGTGATGTTTCGCGGTTTCACGAGAAGCGAAACAAAAGATATTGGTAATTTTTATGCGGATCTATTTCGCATAACGTTCTATGTTTTACTTCCTGCATCCATTCTAGTGGCAGTCTTTCTGTCTTCGCAGGGTGTAGTCCAGAGCTTTGGCGCCTACGCGAAAGCGCACACGCTCGAAGGTGCAGAACAAATCGTCCCGCTCGGACCGGCTGCTTCTCAAATTGCAATCAAGCAGATAGGGACAAATGGTGGCGGTTTCTTCGGAGTCAATAGCTCTCACCCGCTGGAAAACCCTACACCTCTCTCCAATTTCGTAGAGGTTTACTCTATCCTGTGGCTCGCGGCCGCTTGCGTCTTTCTCTATGGCAAGATGACCGGATCCATGGGTCGCGCCTGGACCATCTACATCGCCATGAGCGTTCTACTCGTGAGTGGTTTGATCATCGCGGCATATGCAGAATCTGCATACTCGTTTGGATCCACCGCGATGGAAGGAAAAGAAGTGAGATTCGGAATTGGTGATTCAGTGCTCTGGGCCATCGCGACCACAGCTGCGTCCAACGGCTCCGTAAACGCGATGCACGACAGCATGATGCCTCTTACAGGTGCTGTGGAATTGTTTAACATGCATCTAGGAGAAATCGTGTTCGGCGGTGTCGGGTCCGGAATGTACGGAATGCTATTCTACGTAATACTTACGGTATTCCTCGCTGGTCTGATGGTTGGCCGCACGCCGGAGTTCTCAAACAAGAAGATCGAGAAATTCGAAGTGCAGATGGCTGGTCTGGCAATTCTTGGACCGGGCGTTGCCATCTTATTTTTTACTGCAACAGCACTGCTTGTCAAAGCAGGAACAGCGACATTGAACAACTCCGGGCCACATGGCTTTTCAGAAGTGCTCTACGCATTTACTTCCGCATCCGCAAACAACGGCAGCGCATTCGCAGGACTGGGAGTAAACAATGATTTCTATAACTATGCCCTTGGCGCGTGCATGCTCATTGGCCGCTTTGTTTGTCTGATTCCCGCCATTCTCATTGGTGGTTCTCTTGCGCTTAAGAAATCCGTTCCGGAATCCACTGGATCGTTTCGCACAGACACTCCTGTATTCGTGATTCTGTTAGTGTTCTTTATCCTGCTCATCGGTGGTCTCACCTTTTTGCCCGCGCTTACTATGGGACCAATTGTAGAGCACTTCGTCCTGAAAGCAGGCTCACTTTTTTAGCTGGAGCAATGATATGAAAAAATTCAGCGTATTCTCACTCGACAAGAATATAGTCGGCGCGGCATTCATCGCAGCGCTTCGCAAGCTAGATCCGCGCGCTCAAATACGAAATCCAGTCATGTTCATGGTGTATGTTGGCGCCATCATGACAAGCATCCCTGCCTTCTGGCAAGGAAGCGCTGCTTCTCTCAGCTTTAAGATTCAGCTGGTTTCCTGGCTGTGGCTGACCATATTATTTGCGAATTTCGCAGGGGCTCTGGCGGAAGGACAGACGAAAGCTAGAACGGACGCTCTTCGCACAACCCGTGGAAGCGTGCTCGCAAAAAAGACCTCGTCCATTGAGGAGAAGAAGTTCTCTGTCGTGAACGGACAGCTCCTTCGCAAGGGCGATCTGTTTGTTTGCGAAGCCGGAGATGACATTGCCGCTGACGGAGAAATCATCGCAGGCGCGGCCACAGTGGATGAATCTGCGATCACAGGAGAATCCGCCCCTGTCATTCGAGAAAGCGGAGGAGACAGATCTGCGGTAACCGCGGGGACGCGTGTGCTCAGTGATCGCATTGTGATTCGTGTGACTCAAAATCCAGGTGATTCGTTTCTCGATCGCATGATCACGTTGATAGAAGGCGCAAAACGTTCCAAAACTCCGGCGGAAATCGCACTTACGATTGTACTGTCCGTCTTCTCCATCGTTTTCCTGGTAGCCGTGATGTCTCTGCCTGTATTCTATGAATTCGCAGCAGGTGGCAAGTCCAGCATTCCACTGCCCTCTCTCATCGCTCTTCTTGTCTGCCTGATTCCAACCACAATCGCAGGGTTGCTCTCCGCAGTGCGAATCAGTGGGATGAATCAACTTCTAGCGCATAACGTCCTCGCCATGAGTGGTCGTGCGGTAGAAGCGGCGGGGGACGTAGACGTGCTACTGTTGGACAAAACGGGAACCATCACACTGGGCAATCGCCAGGCATCCGAGTTTTTTCCAGCACCAGGCGTAGAAGAGTACGATCTTGCATCCTGGGCGCAACTCGCATCTCTCGCGGATGAAACACCGGAAGGCAGGTCGATTGTCGTTCTCGCCAAGAATAAGTTCTCTCTGCGCGAACGATCTCTTTCGGATATTTCCGCAATCGCGGTTCCTTTTTCCGCAACGACTCGCATGAGCGGCAGCGACCTGAATATGGATGGCAAGCAAGTCGCTGTGCGCAAAGGCGCATTTGATGCCATCGCCGCACGAGTCCAGAGCATGAATGGAAGCATTCCGGATGCGGTAAAAACTCGTGTAGACGAAATCGCAAAGAAAGGAGGCACACCTCTAGTGGTGGCGCGCGATGCCACTGTAATGGGCTGTATCTACTTGAAAGATATTGTGAAGGGAGGAATCCGCGAACGATTTGTTGAGCTGCGAAAAATTGGAATTCGCACTGTGATGATCACGGGGGACAACGCGCTGACTGCAGCTTCCATCGCTGCAGAAGCGGGCGTAGACGACTACATTGCAGAAGCCAAACCGGAAACAAAACTGGCGCGGATCCGAACGGAACAATCCAGAGGGCATATGGTTGCCATGATCGGAGATGGAACGAATGACGCACCTGCACTCGCACAGGCAGACATCGGAGTGGCCATGCAAACCGGAACGCAGGTAGCACGGGAAGCTGGCAATATGGTAGATCTGGACTCCAATCCAACCAAGCTCCTTGAGATCGTAGAAATTGGAAAAAAGATACTCATGACTCGTGAGGCGCTCACTACGTTCAGCATTGCAAACGATGTCGCAAAATACTTTGCGATTCTGCCCGCGATTTTAGGATCGCTCTACGCAGTCGCAGGAGTCTCCCCGATTGCTTCTTTGAACGTTATGCGACTTTCTTCACCTGAGAGTGCAATCCTCAGTGCAGTGATCTTCAACGCCTTGATCATCATTGCAATGATTCCTATCGCCATGAAAGGTGTGCAATTCAGGCCAATGAATGCAAGTGCACTTTTGTCCAGAAACCTGTTGATCTACGGGCTCGGCGGTCTCATCGCTCCTTTCATAGGAATCTTCGCACTGGACATCATTGTAAGGAGGATTGTATGAGAATCATCAAACATGCATTTTTAAGTCTGGCTTCTCTGATCGTGCTCACAGTTTTCACGGGATGGTTCTATCCCTGGCTTGTAACAACAATCGCCAGATCTGCGTTTCCGGATCGAGCGGAAGGCAGCCTGGTGCGGATTGGCGGTGAGATTCGCGGATCCGAACTGATTGCTCAGAAATTCTCAGGTGATCGCTATTTCTGGCCCAGGCCATCCGCCGGAGACTACGCGACAGTACCATCCTCTGCATCGAACCTTGGCCCTTCGAGCGCTGCCCTCGCAAAGGCAATTCAAGGAAGAAAAGACTCACTCGCAAAGGCGCATAACGGCATTCCTCCGGCAGACATGGTCACAACTTCCGCAAGCGGCCTCGATCCCGAAATCTCGCCTGAGGCAGCGCGGTATCAGCTGGACAGAGTAGCAAGAGCCAGACGGCTCAACGAAAGCCAGAAAGAAGAGCTGCGGACCCTCGTGGAGCAATCGGTTCTTGAACCCACATTTGGGTTTCTCGGGGAATCCAGGGTGAATGTATTGAGGTTGAACCTGGCGCTGGACGAGCGATACCCGATTCAGCAATGACAGGCGAGGACTTCAGAGCAACGCCCGAAGCTCTTCTCGAGCTCGCGCGAAAGGAAGAGACGACCAAACAACGCGGCAAGCTGAAGATCTTTTTTGGCATGGCCGCCGGAGTGGGTAAGACGTATGCAATGCTCTCGGAAGCCCGGCAACTTCTAGACGACGACGCAGACGTAGTCATCGGAATCCTCGAAACCCACGGAAGGATCGAGACGATTGCGAGAGCAGAAGGAATTCCGTTCATTCCTCGAAAAGAAATCCAGAGCACGCGCGAAGACGGCGAATCTTTCACTCAGCACGAAATGGATCTGGACTCGATTTTGAGACGAAAGCCCGCGATTGTTCTCGTCGATGAACTTGCACATACGAATGCACCTGGCTCTTATCACCCCAAGCGATACATGGATGTGGAAGATTTGCTCGAGGGCGGAATTCATGTCTACACGACGCTCAATGTCCAACACCTGGAAAGTGTAGCCGATTTTGTGGAACAGATCACTGGAGCCGCCGTGCAGGAGAGAGTGCCCGATCGCATTCTGGATCTGGCAAACGAAATTGAACTGATTGATATAAGTCCTGACGAACTTCGAAAACGGCTCCACGAAGGCAAAGTTTACAGAAGTGATCGCGCGGAAGTTGCCGCGCGAAATTTCTTTAAACCGGAGAATCTGCTCGCTTTGCGCGAGATGGCGTTGCAGACCACCGCGCGCGTAGTGGATACAGAATCGCTCAAGCGAAGAACATCCGGAGAAGTGCTACGAACGCGCGAACGAATTCTGGTCCTGGTTGGCACGGATCGCTTCGCGGCGCGTCTGATTCGAATTGGACGCAGAATGGCCGCAGATTTGAAGGCGCCGTGGTTCGTAATGCATGTTCGCTCCTCTCATAGTCGGGGAGAAGACAATTCCAGGATCGAATCGGAATTCAATCTAGCGCGCTCGCTGGGCGCGGAAGTACTTCTCATGGATGGAGATCTGGTAGACGCCGTGGAACAGGTGATCGCCGAACGCAGCATTACGCAAATGCTCGTGGGAAGAACAGAACATCGCTTTTCCTTTTCGCGACCCATCACGCATAGACTGATTGATCGCGTTCGCAATGCAGACATTCACATTGTTCCGATAAAAAGAGAAATCAACGCTCGCAAAAGAAGATCCTACAGACTCCCTGAACTCCGCTCTCCCTTCAAGGAATACGCAGTTGCAAGTGGGGTCATATGGACTTTGACAGTCGGATGCCTGGTTGCCTTCCCTGATGGACAGTATTCCACTCCATCGATCATCTTTATAGCGGCCATCGCAGCCCTGGGGCTGGTGTTTGGTCGTGGACCCGTGCTGTCAGCCGCCGTTCAGTCTGCGTTCGCCTGGGATTTTCTCTTTATTCCTCCCCGTTATACGCTCACGATCGGAAAACTCGAAGATCGACTCATGTTCGGATTGTTCTTCGCAGTTGCCATTGTGACGGGCATTCTAACCAGTCGCCTTCGCAGGAGTAAGGCGGACCTGCTGCGAAGACAGAGGGACCTGGTGCAAATCCAGGAAATATCGCAGGCACTCGCAGGCGCAACCGGCGTTGAGGAAATCACGGGTCTTGTTTGCAATAAACTGAGCGCCATTTTTGATATCCCGGACTGCATGATATTGCTCAAACAAGGCAAGATATCTACCATGTTGCCTGCGACTGCAAGCATCGATGCCAAAGAGCAGGCAGTCGCGGACTGGGTAGTGGAGAATGGCAAACCAGCTGGAAAAGGCACGGATACTTTACCGCTTTCCGCCGCACTCTGGATTCCTCTGAAGACTCCTTCGAGAGGCACCATGGGAGCACTTCGTCTGCCTGTGGAAAATCCGGACATCAATGAGCTGAATCTTGTCGGTGCAATAGCAGCACAGGCGTCTCTTGCGCTAGAACGCGAACTCCTGGCCTCAAGCGCTCGCCAGGCGGCGGTCAATGAAGAATCCGAGAAATTGTTTCATGCCATCCTGAGATCGATTTCGCATGAACTTCGTTCTCCAGTGACTGCTATGCTTGCTGCAGCGGAAAATCTCTCGAGAGACCGGGTCATGATGGACGATCTCTTGCGAAATGAAGTCCGTCAGGAAATTTCAGATTCTTCACAGAGGCTTGCCCGCGTGGTGGATCAGTTGCTCGCGATGAGCAGAATCGAGAGTGGTCGCCTGACGTTGCAATTGGAAAACCACGATCTGCGTGACCTCCTTCAAGAATGCATGGCTCAATTGGGCAAAGAGTTCGCAGGTCACACAGTCAAAATCGATGCGAGCGAAAAGGTGGAGGCCAGGTTTGATTTTCCGATGATGCGACAGGCTTTGATTGGAGTACTCCACAATGCGGCTCTCCACACACCGATCCACACAATCGTCCAGATCTGGATTTTCAGAGAACGAGCATCTGCAGTGATCATCATAGAAGACAATGGACCTGGAATCCCAGGAGATCCAGGAAAGCTATTTGAGCCATTTTTCCGAGGTGCGGCGGCTAAGCCCGGTGGACTCGGTCTTGGCCTTTCCATTGCGAAATCAGTGGTCGAGCTACATGGAGGAAGCATTGTAGCAACCAGAACAGACACGGGGAGTCGCTTTCGCATCGAACTGCCGCTGGAAAAATCATGAAAGAGAAAATTCTTTTGATCGAAGACGAAAAGCCAATCCGCAAAATGCTTTCGATCAATCTTGAATCAGAAGGGTATACAGTACTCGAAGCGGACTCAGGAAAGGAAGGTGTGCAGGTTTGCGCAAGAAATCTACCTGATCTTGTGTTGCTCGATCTGATGCTTCCGGACATGCAAGGGCAGGAAGTTCTTCGCATGTTAAGAGAATTCACTGTTGTCCCTGTGATCGTACTTTCTGCAGTCTCATCTGAAAAAAGCAAGATCGAACTACTCGATCGGGGCGCTGACGATTATCTCACAAAACCTTTCAGCCCGGGAGAACTCCTGGCTCGCGTCCGCGTTGGGCTAAGACATGCGCAGTCCAGCAAGACAGAATCTGTCCTGGAAGCTGGTCCAATTCGTCTCGATCCGTCTGATCGCACCGTTCAGATACGCGGAAACCAGATTCATCTTACTCCAACGGAATTTGCAATCCTGGCACTTCTGCTTCAATACGCTGGAAAAACGGTGACGCGTGAAATCCTAATCCAAACAATCTGGGGAAGCAACGAAAACGAAACAGGAAGTCTGCGCGTTCATATCAACCAGCTTCGCAAGAAGATCGAAACCAGTGCAGCCATGCCCGAGCTAATTCTAAACGAACCAGGAGTTGGTTACAGACTTGCCGTGTAACGTTATTCTCAATGACCCATTTATTCGCGCGGCTCCTGGATCTCACTGCCGTCCTGCGAAACCATAGAGCGAAAACTTGTGTCATTTAAACCAAGCCAGACGGTCTGGCCAACCTCCGTTGCCCACTCGTTGGAAAGCACTTTCACTTTGATGATGTCTATTTCGAATTCATTCTTATAAATTCTTCGATCCAGAAGCTCAAGCTCCGCCCCGCGAGAAACACGACCAATGTACGCATTCGAATCATAGCCAGAATCTCGCCCATAAACCGCGTCTCCGAATTTGTTTTCCTCGCGACCAAGGATTCTCTTTGTTGAGGCAATCGGCGGCATGCCGAACTTTGGATCGCGATAGTTGTATTCTTTCTTTTCCTCTTCTGGATTGGCTTCCGGCTTAGCAGACTCATCTTCTGGAATAGAGAGCTGCGGCTCTTCTGCATTCTGCTGAGAGCGAAACTGACTCACAGTAGAAGGAACGCCGCCTGACGTTCCACTCAAGTCCTTGATCTTTTCTTTTAATTTCTCGTTGCGCCAGTAAAAATATCCGGCAATCAGTATGGCCACTACGATTCCAATTTGATAGAATTCGGAATGCATTCAGAAACCTGGTTCGCGCCGGTGATCTGTCGACTTATTTTCTAAGGGCGTATTCGCGCTCGAGCCGCGCAAGCATTTCCCCAACACGCGGATCGCCTTCGCGCGGAGCCCACGAAGCAAACTCTTTATCGTCACTTGGACGGTACGGTCCGGGCTTGACTTCAAAGCAAACGCACCTTTCCGACAAGACAAGAAGACCATGCCAGATGCCCGGAGCAATGTCAATTCCGCGAACAGGACCATCCGCGCTCAAGGTGTGGATTTGTTGGACCACTCCTGAGTCATCAAAAATGAAGAACGCAATGCTCCCTTGCAGAATCAAAAAGCTCTCCGCTTTCGGAGGAAATTGGTGGCGATGCGGGCACAAATAGGTTCCCTTCAATAGCACGTTGAGAAAACGATGCGGGTTGTCGTCCATGGAGTCATGGAAATTATGGTTGATGCGAAGGCGCGGCTTTGCTCTGGCCTCGGCTGCCAGCGAATCGAACATCTCTTCGCGAATCAATTGAATAGGTTCACTCATGTCAGAAGTCCTCAAGTCGGAAGAAAATCCATACCGCACACAGAGCGCAAGCCTGGAATCAGACGGCAGAACGGTCTACCTCTATCTAAATCCCGTGGAAGGTGTGGACCTGGTCCCGCGCGCCGTGTGGGTGATGAACCTGGTGCCCGCTCCTGCAGAAGACGCGGACGGAATGATCCGCGGCCAGGCACCTGTCAGAAGTCGTGCTGCGTGCGCGCATCCGAATGGAATGAAAGCTCCGCATGAAAACGAAATAGACTTCGTCTGGTTTCAGGAAGGCACGGGCGTCACTCTCTGTGTCGAAGGTGAAATCTGGGCAGTCATTCCGCCCTTTTCCGGTTCAGATGGATTCTACGGATTTTGTCGCGAAGCAACTCTGCCCGAGCACGGCACGTTCCCGCTTCCGGATGGAATGAAAGCGAGGGCAAAGGAGAACCTGGATTTCTGGAACCGTCGCACGCAGAAAGGTTTCTGGGCACAGTTTCAGGGGAATCTACTCAGAACCTATGAGTCTGCATTCGGACCGCATAACAACTATTACGTGCTAGACAACGGCAAGTTTCCAGCCATGGGTCTGGCTGAGTTTATCATTCCAGACACAACCCTTCGCCTCTTTGCCACGATTGGAATGTCCGCGCAAAATATGCCTGGTGTAGAATTGCATGTCAAAAATCCAGAGCCGCTGTTTCGTGTGGAACTACTGACCGTTCGCGATGCGCCCCATCCCTGGTTCATAGATAGCATGTCTCGCGTTGCACTCCTTCCCTGGAGAACAGGTGGCTGGGTTGGTCCGGGCCATTCCATTCAATTTGGCAGGTCGGAGCCCATGTCTGACTATCTGGTCCTCGAACACCACCTGGTACAGGACAAGATTCTTGCTGATTTGTTTGCGAAGCTACCATCTGTATTCCTCGATGAACGTTATGCGCGAACCTTCCTGTTTCTATGGCCGGCCGTACCAGACGATTTTCGCGTCAACCAGGCAAGGGGGAGAGAATTTCTCGCGAAGAAAAACAGCGTAGTTGAGCGTTTTTCATGATTTCTCTTGATCCACGCTTCGAAGAAGATTTCAAAAAAATTCGCGACTCCGGTTTTGAACCAGGCCGGGTGGTTTCTCAAACGGTCACCTACGAAGTAGCAACAGAATCGGGTGATTACACAGCGCAACCCGCAGGAAAACTCCTCTTTTCAGGAATGCTTCCAGCAGTGGGCGACTGGGTGGCGCTACAGGTTTACGAGGGAGGAGCCATCATTCATGATATAGTTCCTCGCAAAACCGTGATTATGCGAAAATCTGTTGGGAAATCCTCCGCTGACCAGGTGATTGCGGCCAATCTGGACTACGCCGTCGTGGTGATGGGCCTGGACTCAAACTTCAATCTGCGAAGACTGGAACGTTATACGACCATCATTGCCGCCTCAGGCGCGAAGGGAATCATAGTTCTGAGCAAGGCAGATCTCGCAGATCCAGAGGAAATCAAACTGAAAGT
The DNA here is from genome assembly GCA_019694685.1 of Leptospirales bacterium. Lineage (GTDB taxonomy): Bacteria > Spirochaetota > Leptospiria > Leptospirales > Leptonemataceae > JAEUSB01. Next base: position 24,365 of record JAIBBM010000002.1, on the reverse strand, counting down.
CGACCACACCATTGCATGCGCACCCGGATTGCCCGTCATCGTATGGAGCGATGCAGACAAACGCGGCCTGGAAGAACTGATGGCAATTCTGCGTGGGCCCGCAACTTTCTGCCTCCTTGGCTCAAGTGGCGCAGGCAAGTCTACACTCATCAATGCAATCGCAGGCAAACCCATCGCAAGAACCGGAGCTGTCCGCACATCTGACGAAAAAGGCAAACACACAACCACGGTGCGAACTCTCATTTCGCTTGGAAATGGAATCGACTTGATAGACAACCCTGGCATGCGCGAAATTGGACTCACCTCTGAAGAGGGATTATCGGATGCTTTTCCGGAAATCACTCAGGCCGCCGCAGAATGCAAATTCCAGGACTGCACGCACGAAAACGAACCTGGATGCGCTGTGGAACTCGCGGTACAGGAGGGCAGAATCACTGCAGAACGATTCGCCTCCTATATGAGACTTCTTCACGAATCTCGCACTATAGAGTCTATGAAAAGTGAGCGAGGGCGTCAGAAGAAAAAGCAAAACGAAAAAACTCTTGCGAAAATGATTCGAGCGCGTCTCAAGGATAAGGGTCGTTCATAGAATCCAGGCTGAGTCCGCCTGTTTCCCGACGTGGATTGCGCTGGATGCCCGCGCGAAGAACGCTTTCCTTTCCATAAATCCACACAAGCTCTTTGGCGCGAGTGAGTGCGGTGTAGAGGATTTGCCTGCTGACCATGGGATGGTCTGATTCCGGAAGCCATAGCAACACCCTGTTGTATTCAGAACCCTGAGATTTGTGGACCGTTGTAACAAAAGCAGGTTCACATTCAGGAAGGGATTCGGGAGGTAGTAGTCTGATTTCCTCTCCACGGGCGGCAATCCAGCGAAAACCGGTGCGAAATCGCACGAGGAGTCCAGTCTCTCCATTGAATAGTTCGCGCGAATAGTCGTTTCGAGTGATCATCAGAGGAAGTCCGGAAAACCACTCTCCGAACATTACGCTTCTGTTTTGCTTGAGGAAAAGTTTCATCATCCTCCGATTGAGCCGCACAGACCCGTCTTCACTCTGTCGTAGTGCACTGAGGATGCGCGCGCGACCTGTTACTTCAGTCAAATGCCGCATAACGTCTACGGCTGCAGGATCATCCGCATCCAGAGCAGAAGCCTCTCTCAAGAGATCTACAAACTCAGGTCCATACGAAAGCTTGAGCCAGGCGCCCAGCACTTCATTCTGGCCGCCGTCCCGAAATGCAATCTGAACTACCCCGTGATTCTCGGGCAATTCACGGAGAGGAACAATTGACCACGGTAAACTCTCCTCCGCTTTTCGCACAGCATCCGAGGCGCGAATTACAACGTCAGCCGAGCGGTGACTGGCCGTCAGGTGAACCATCCGGTCCACCGCGCGACTTTTTCCTGGCATTTGCGGCAAATCCAACTCAGGATCCAGGGTACGCAGCCACGACGCGAAGTCTGGACTGTATTGGGGGTTGCCGCTCAGTGCGAAGAGTTCCACAAGATCACCGAGCACAGCGCCCGCGTCCACAGACGGAAGTTGATTGCGATCCCCGATCAGAATCACGCGCGTTCGCGTTGGATCCACCGCTGCAAGCAATCGCGACATGAGGTCCACGTCCACCATGGAGACTTCATCCACTACCAGAACATCTCCGATCAATTTGCGATTCGGTCCAAAATAGAAATCTTGAGAATCCCTCCTGTAAGACAACGCAGTGTGAATCGTGCTGGCCGTGTACTGGTCCCCCAGTGTCTCAGCCATTCGGCGCGCAGCACGACCGGTGGGTGCGCAAAGAATCACACGATCCGCTGGAATGCCCGCGCGAAGGAATGAATCGAGGACTGCACGAATCACGGTTGTTTTTCCTGTGCCCGGCCCGCCCGTAATGATTACAAAACTACTAAAGAGCGACAGGGCCACCGCCAGCTTCTGTTCAGCACTCAGAGTCAGGCCAGACACCGACAGGGCAGTGCCATACGCCTCTTTCGCTTTCTCGAGAGGGCGCGGAGGCTGCGCCGCCATGCGTGCGAAATCTCTCTCGATGTTTCTACGAAGTAAGAAATACTTTTGAAAAAATAGAAATGTATCAGAGAGGACCACCGGGCTTTTTTCGTCTTGTCCGATCAATGGCGAATAACGGTTTATCGATTTCGCAGCCACAATCGCATCTTCCAGATTTGGCTCCGTCGTGTCATGTCTTTGAACAAAACGATCCCGCGTTGAAGTGAGCGAAAGATCATCCAATCGCATACACAGATCTCCGTGCATGCATGTGTCCGCGAGAAGAAGAAGCAAGGCTCGAATTGATTCATCCCCTGGAAAATGGGAGAACTCGAGCAGATCATCCACAAGAGAAACCCAGAGGTAGAGCTCCGGATTTTCTCTGGCCGCTTCGCGAACGGTTCTACTCATACCAGGGGCTCCCCTGCAGAGAAACGACGAATGATGCCGGCAAGATCCTCTAGAGCGGCCGGATCTGGGCGCACAAAATAAACCCCATCTGTTTCCCCAGGCTTCATGCCACGCAAGTAGAGATAGAACACACCGCCAAACCGCGAGGGTTCGAATTTTCCGCTGGAGTTCAGCCACGAAATCAATGCATGACCGTAAATAGAATACTGTAGATCATATCGCTCTTCTGCTATGGACGTCTGCAAAGACGATTCGCTGTAGTCGGGAAGAGTATTTGTTTTCCAATCCAATATGTAGTACGTATCTTTCACCCGGAAGACAAGGTCTATCGCACCATGAATGTATCCATCGCGAACCAGAAGATTCTTATCTCCGGAAAAACCTTGAGCGCGTGCGAGAAATCGAAATTCGGGGACTTTGTGCTTCACTTTGCATAATCGGCCAATTCCCTTTAAATCCGCGTTGAGTGCTGAATGAATCATGGCGAGCGCCGCGCGAAACATGTCTTCTCCTACGAGTCCGTATTCGTTCAGGCACGCCTGAATGTGATCGCGTGTTGCTGGCTCAAGGGTGCCCGGTTTTGGTACTTGCTTCCTGTCAAATTCAGAAAAATCCAGACCCTCAAGTGCCTCGTGGATCGCATTGCCCGTCGCTTCTCCCCGCGGAAGCTCCGGATGATCCACGATCAGGAAATTACCTTTTTGATCGAGCGTTGGATCGCGCGTCTCCGGAAGAGGAAGAGGTTCATCTTCCGCCGGGTTTGTATCTCCAAACTCAGCACGAAGCGCATCCAGAGCAACAGCTCGCCTGAGAATCCCAGAGTAAGACGTGAGCCCCGCTGCACGCACAGATAGGTTGGTAGGAAAGCGGCTCAATTCTGTTCTTCCCGGTGCTTTGGCGGTTCGGGTCAGTGGTTCAGGAGGACCTGCGTGCATGGGCTGAACCAATCGCGCCAGGTTTTGCGCAAGAACCTGATCCGCGGCAGGCGCTACAAGGTGAGACAATGGACCGCCTCTTCCACTGGGAAAGAAGGGGGCAAACACCCTGTCTCGCGCTCTTGTAAAAGCTACGTAGTACAATCTTTTATATTCTTCAAACCTCTGGATTTTGAAGACGTCTCTTGTGGAGGCCGCCAGATCAAAGATTCTCGCACCGCTTCCGCCAGGGTCAAAGTAATCCAGATACGCCTGTCCGTTGAATTCGCCAAATCCACCTGCAATGAAAACACAGTCGAAGTCGAGGCCTTTGCTCGCATGAATCGTCATGATTCGCACACGATCCAGATCTGATTCCTCGTGATGCAGATCCGATTCTTCGTCCGCGGTTGTTTGATCGTTGATCCTTGCGCGTAATGTTGCCAGCGCCTCAGACAGAGTGGTGCCTCTGCAGAGAATTTCAATGTCCCTGGCAATGTGTTCCAGATTCGCGCGCCGACGCGGGTAGTCATCCACAGGGTCGAGCTGCTCACCAGCTAATACGTTCTCTGCATTTCCAGGAAGAAGAGCGAGAGTGTCCACCATCATGCTTCGCAGAAGACGTGCGATCTTCCCTTCGAGAGCCAGAGTATTCCATTGACGAAATTGAGAGAGTACGCGCTCCGGAACGTCCGAATTCACAAGATCAATTGGCTGGACGCGAAAGAAATTGGTGAGCATTGCTTCTTTGATGTCATCCATGCGAAGAGTGAAACATGCGACCAGCATCAGGAGCCATTCAAATGCCTCGTTCGATTGGTACACTCCCTGCTTCTTGTAGTATGCGTGCGGAATCCCCGCCCGGCGCAAAGCTCTCTCGATCGCATTCGAGTCCGCTTTCCCTTTCACAAGGACGCAAAAATCTCTGTAGTATGCTCCTTCGCGCACCCTGGTCTGGATCTCGTAGGCCACATGAGAAGCGTATTTGGCCGCGGCAACGGAGGCTAACTTTCCGGAAACATCCACGAAGATCATCGGGTCTGGAACAGAAGGCCTATCCATAGACACTACGTTCTTGTATCGATCGCCAAACCATTTGTTATGCGAAAACAAACAGTTGAGCGATGCGATCAGCTCCGGTGTACTGCGTCTGCATTCTATAAGGCTTCCTTTGCTGTCAGGACCACCTTTCTCTTCCATGTCGCGCGCGGCTGCGTAATACGTGTGCACGTTTGCTCCGCGAAAACCGTAGATCGCCTGTTTTGGATCACCTACAACGTACAGGAATTTGTCTTTGCTTTCCAGGAACACGCGGCGAAATACCGCCCACTGGATCGGATCTGTATCCTGAAATTCGTCTACGACTGCAACATCGTATCTGTTGCGCATCTGCTCGACTACAGAATCAGACAGAGAGTCCCGCACCTTTTCGAGCATATCGTTGTAGCTGATGAGGGAGCGCTGTGCTTTTCGCTGATTTGTCTTTTCAATCAGTTCCAGGATCGTCTGCTTCTGAAGATAATAGCCCATATTAAGCAGAGTCCGCGCAATTTCCTCTGCTTGCTCTGCCAGGATCTGCGCTCCTTTCAAGCTGGACTTGCTGAGTTTCTTTGCGGCACCGGTCAGAACCGTTTCCAGAGACCCCAGATCATCCGGCATCGCGATGAGAGTCCGCAGCGCCGTTTCTTCTGTTCTGCCTGGCAAAGAGCCTTCGACCAGTTTTGACGCGGTCTGGCGCAGGGAGGCCAACTTTAATCGAACTTCTGCAATGGTGGATGCATCGAGAGAAACCGTAGATGAAGGCAGAATGATATCGCCGTGGCCATAAAGAGCGCTCACGCTCAGCACTGTTTGTTCCCAGGTGCTGGTTTCGTCCGCCCGATTGAAATGTGGATAATCAGAAATGGACAGAACATCCGACAGATCGATTCCAAATCTCTGCGGCCATGCGCGAACAATAGAAGAAAGAACTTCCGTGCGAATCGAGCGATCATTCGTAAGCTCTGGCTGAATGCTCACTCCCATTTCAAAAGCAAACGAACCAAGCAACTGATTGCAGAAACCATGAATTGTTTGAACAGTGATGCGATCGAATTGAGAAAGAGCAACGCGAATAGCTGGATGATCTGGCGCTTTCGCAAGTGTGTCCCGCACTTTTGTCCGGAGTTCTGCGGTTGCCTTTTCCGTGAAAGTTACGACCAGAATCTTCTCGGGACGAATCCCCATTCGAATGAAGTCAGCGACGTCGTGCTGAATCCGGTACGTTTTTCCCGTTCCAGCGGAGGCTTCTCGAATTTTCAGTCGATTCACAGCACGCCATCCAGAAGATACCCGAGCCTATCTCTTACAAGATCGTAGGCGCGCGTTGTGATCCGAGCCTCTGACAATGCAGCAAGCCGCGAGTACGTAAATGGCCCCTGGTCAGGATCGTCCAGAATGGCCGTGAGCAATGCCGCATAACCTTCTGGATCAAGACCCTCATTTCTCTTTTGAGGTTCCGCCCTCTCGACGAGAGAGAAAGGAACGAATTCCACATCTCCAGAAAGGTACCCGAAAACAATTGCATCTAGAATCTTCTGAGCCTGTTGGGCCTGGAGTGGTGCGAATGGATAACTTTTGGAAGCAGGGTTCTTACCATCCGAGACAGTCACCACGTGAACAGTCAGGGATGCGTCGATCCTGCGCGCGGAAAGCCATGCCAGAAAGAATACGTACGATGGCAAGAGTGTGCGGGCTCTCGAATTACTCGCGGGCGCTAGAATTTCAATTAATCCGGGAGTTTCGCGCAGAAATGGAATCTCGCCTACAATGGAAACGTCGCCACTGGTCGCAGATACGTCTGAAAGGGAAGCAGGCGCAAACTTCTTTTCTGTGAAACTCTGCCATTTGGATGGATCGAGCCTGGCCAGGATCTGCATTTTCTGAACTTTTCCAAAAGCCCCTGCCGGAACCCGCAGACGTCTCTCCAGATTCCCGTAGAGATTTTCAACGATTTGATTCACCGGGATCTGACCGTTTGCCTGAAAGTAAGCCTGGATTGCTTCCCTCCACATCATCGGGTACTGAAAGCTTCTCATATAGAAAGGCTCTACGTCGTCTAACGTTGAATCAACCTCGAGTTCTTCCCGCATACCGGCTGCGTCTCTGAGAACAGATGCCACAGGATCCTCCAGATATGCCTTCAATCTGGTGACGCTTACAATTCGTCGGGATGCGTTCTTTCTGTGTTTTACGGATACATTCCTGGATGATAAATATTCTTTAACAATCTCAATCTGATCTGGCGCGGCGGACTTGCCCGCAGAAACGCTTTCCAGAAGTGCGGTGACACTCTCAGGCTCGGGAATGAACCCTTCACGAACAACGGCCGCATGAATCGGCACCATCCGAGGAACCAGTTGAATCCCGATCGCAGCAGCGGCTTCTATCAATTCCTGGACCACGGAACAAGGAGCAAAGTGCGCGTCCTTTTGCGTATCCCGAGCATTGTAAGTAATAAAAACTCGATCTCTGGCTGCCAGAAACGACTCCAGAAACAGCATCCTGTTTGCTTCCGGAAGAGAAACATCACCGGCTGCAGGATGCGCATTTCGTAAGTTGATCGCAGACTCATCCGCTCTACCCGGAAAACTGCCCTCTTCCATTCCCGCAATATAAGTAATCCGAAACGGAATCGGTCGCATGGGTTGTAGCGAAGAGATGGTCACACCTTCTGACAGATAGTCGCCGCGATTCGCGCTCAGACCAGACGCAGAGGCAAGAATGATCTCTCGCATGATTTCAACGGGGAGCTGCACTTTCGTGTGCGAGAGACGAACCAGCATTCCCATAACAGAACTCTGCACTCTTCTCTCATGCTTTCTAGATGGAGGAACAGCAAGGTGCGCTTCCAAAAATTTTCGCAGAGCTTCCGGCATCTCAAACGCGGCTTTCGCGCGAAGCGCTTCAATCTCAAGTGCCAGATCATGAATCGTCCGCGATAACAGTCCCGCTTCGCGCTCATCTATGAAGATATCATGAAACGGAACAATCCCTGCAAAGTCGCCTTCCTCCAGATTCATCACGTACCCGAGACGAAGCCTGCGAAGACCTTGCATGAAACTGTAAGGATCCTCCGGATCCATGCCATGATACACTGCGAGGCGATCAATGTAGTCGGACCAGTCTGCCACAGTCTTCTCACTGATACCGCGCGCATGCTGGAAGCAAGGATTGCGAAGAAGAGCAAATACCTGGCTGCGTCGAAACTCTCCATCCATTAGATCGAGTAGGGCATGCGCACCGGCAGCGTACAGGCTGGCATCTCCAGAACGAAAGTCGGTGATGCTAAAAGGAATTCCAGGGCGACCCTGCGCGTCGACGTCACGCTCGAACACGGCTTCGAGCGCAGGACGATACTTCTTCATGTCAGGAACCAGAATCGCTATATCCGTCAGCTGTAACGTTGGATCTTCTTTCATTCTGTCCACGATATCAAAGAGAATGGTTTCCGCTTCGCGCACAACTCCCGGACAGCCAACGATCACGACACTCGAATCTGGAGAACGACCTGCATTCGCTGAATGAGCTTCCTTCCCCTTCTTAATGGGAGCCCCTGTGAACACTCTTTGCAGAGTGGAAAGAATACTTGCTTCTTCTGGCACTGAAAGACTCGCTTGCCAGACATGGTTTTCCTTTTTTTGGTCCAGCAGAATCTTGATCTGCTGAGACTGAACAGAGAGCCAGGAACGAACCGGCCCAACCGGCTCATCAAACAACCCGTTACACGGATACCATTTTTGTTTTTGAGGCTGAAGGAAGTCGAGCATGTAATATTCAAGAGGTAAAAGCTGGCTCAGCTGAAAAAGAATGTCCACATGCAGCTTTGAAATTTGAGAAACTCCAAAAAGAATCAAAGGCTCAGATTGCGCGCTTCCTTCCTGAATGAAGGATGCGAATCCTCGCAAATTGGACAAACCCCTTGCATTCATTCGCCGCATAACGTTAAAATACAATTCTGCCTGATCATGTGCACCGGCCGGAGCTGCAAAATCCCCCTTCAGCCACCGATCGGCCCATTCCGCTCTGTGGTATTCATAGTCCTGAAAGAGAGACGCCAGTTTTGCTGCTAGATGATAAAGATCCGTGCTATTTCTGGATTCTATGTACCTGGCCAGGGCACCGGAAACCTGACCTTCAAAAAAGCATTCCAGAATTCCAAGGGTCAGATCTTCTCTACTGGCTAGAGCCCTCTTCTTCCCTGTGATTTCTTCGATTCTATTGCCAATGCCTGGTTCGAGAAACTGGAAATCGACATTTCCACAGACACCACTCCAGTCTGCAAGGCGCATCTCCAGCCAGCGCGCGACGTTCCTGTTTGGAACGATGATGCGCCTGGGCTGCAATGGATCGCGCTTCTTATCCTTCGCGATTTGATCTGTAAGTTTGCGCGCAAGCGTACTTAGATCTGTGGCGAAGAAGAATCTCGATTCAGGCGCGCGATTCATCCTTCATCAAATAATTCTGAACATAGTCCTTCACTGCATCCGCAAGAGGAGTCACTGGAGCACTATAACCGGCGGATCGAAGAGTGTCCATGGGCGCGCAGGTATAGTACTGATACTTTGCTCTGAGGTGCTCCGGCATTTCAACAAACTCTATTTGTGGCTGCCTGTTCATCGCTTGGAAGATAGCATTCGCAAGGTCCACCCAGGTGTTCGCGCCACCACTTCCAGCGTTGAACAATCCCAGTGCCTGAGATTCAAGCCCCAGATAAACAGTCATCCTGGCCGCATCCTCCACGTAGAGGAAATCACGCTTTTGCTCCCCATCCTTGTAGTCCGATCTATAGCTCTTGAAGAGCTTGATCTTGCCGTCCGCCAGAATCTGTCTGTAAGCTTTCAGCACCACAGACATCATCTCTCCTTTGTGGTATTCATTGGGTCCGTATACATTGAAGTACTTGATGCCCGCAAAAGAAGGCTCAAAACGACGATCCCGCAACCACAGGTCGAACATATGCTTGGAGTAGCCATACGGGTTCAAAGGGCGAAGACGATCTACGCGCGTCAGGTCATCCTCGAATCCATTTTCCCCTTCCCCATATGTGGCTGCACTCGACGCATAGACCATCCGAATGCCTTTCTGGGCCGCGAAATCCGCAAGTCTTATAGAATATTGATAGTTATTGTTTATTAAATAACTGGCATCGCGCTCCGTGGTGGAACTGCAAGCACCCAGGTGGAAGATCAGATTGATTCCAAACAAACTATGTGACCCCGTTTGAAGCGCGGTGAGAAGCTGGTCTTTCTCAATGTAGCTCGCATATTGAATGGATCTCAGATTCATCCATTTTTCCGAAGTGCCCAGATGATCCACGAGGAGGAGGTCTCTTCTACCACGACGGTTTAGTTCGCGGGCCACGGCACTCCCAATCAGGCCCGCAGCTCCCGTAATCAGAATCATGCCAGATTGAATTTGCGGGCGTCGACAGAGTCAACCTCAAAAGGTTTTTCGGTTGCCTGGCAAAGGCAATCCCCGAGCCTGAAGCGGGCTGGCAATGGACATCGACACGAATGCACTCTTCGCAGGTGATCGGCGAATGCTGGCCCGCGCCATCACGCTAATAGAAAGCACGCGACCAGAAGATGAAATGGCAGCCGAAGAGCTTCTGCACCGCGTGCTACCGCGAATCGGTTCCTCTGTTCGCATTGGAATCAGCGGCTCTCCAGGAGCCGGAAAATCTACATTCATCGAATCGTTCGGAATGAAGTGCATTGAGGCAGGAAGCAAAGTCGCTGTGCTCGCCGTAGATCCAAGTTCAAGCATCACAGGTGGATCCATACTTGGAGACAAAACACGAATGTCAAAACTCGGCAGCCATGAGAGCGCCTTCATTCGACCCAGCCCATCGGGTGGATCCCTGGGCGGAGTGAATCGCCGGACACGCGAAGTGATCTGGCTTGTGGAAGCGGCAGGGTTTGACAGGATTCTACTCGAAACAGTCGGAGTAGGACAATCGGAAATTGACGCGGCCAATATGACGGACTTCTATCTGCTCATCCAGCTGCCAAACGCAGGAGATGAACTGCAGGGAATCAAGAAAGGAATTCTGGAACTCGCCGATTGCGTTTTCGTGAACAAGGCAGACATAGACAAAACACTTGCAGAAAAAGCGCGTGGAGAACTCTCCTCTGCGCTCCATTACCAGCGTGCGCGCACATCGGGCTGGCAAATTCCAGTGCTTGTGGGAAGCGCTGCCACAGGCGCGGGACTGGTGGAGCTGATGCAGGTGATTGAGCAATTCTGCGCCCATACTGGGAGAGACACCGGACCAGGAAGTGCATTTCATTCTAGAAGATCCGCTCAACTGAAAGAATGGATGCACGATCGCATCAAAGACAAAATGATCCGCAGCTTCTACGGTCATCCTGATGTTCAAAAGGCGCTGCCGGAAGTAGAGAAACAAGTCGCTTCGGGTGCACTTACAGCTCAAGAAGCAATGCAAAAACTATTTGACGTCTACCGCTTGCCGAACGCTCATTAGGCGCTTTCGGGGGCTTCATGCAATTACGGTCCATCCATCTTTTTGTGCTCTTTTCATTTGCGATTCTGGGTTCTGCGTGCTCTCGCTCGCCGGCCGGAAGGTTGATCGTGGAGGCATCTCCAGTACGACAGAAGGTAGGCTCTTTCGAGATAGAACTCACTGGAAATCAGCTGATTCTTTCCTCGGGCTCAAAACAATTCTGGTCTACGCCTGCCGGCAAGAGCTTCCTGAATGCAGGTCACGGGCAGGAGAAAGTAAAGGAATCCAGAGGATCTTTCACGATCAACGATACGCTCACCGCATTTTGCACGGATCAATTTGTAAAGTCCACGGAATCAAAGCCGGACCGACTCGTGCTGCGCGGAGAACTCGCGTGCACGGGACCGGAAGCACGCGTTCCTTTCCAAATCTCTTTTTCAGCCGCGGGCACACAACTGCGATTTGAAATTCGCGTGGACAGTCATGAAATCGAAATGAACAGAACTTTCCTCACTCTAAATTCACAACGAGATGAAAGCATTTTTGGTTTTGGAGAACAATTTACATATTTCGATCTCAAAGGGAGAGAAGTCCCTGTGCTCACTCAGGAACAGGGAATTGGTCGTGGAGCGCAGCCCATCACAATCGGAGCAAACATCACCGCAGGCGCGGGAGGAGACTGGCATACCACCTACATCGGTGTGCCTTATTTCATTAGCTCGCTTGGCAGATCCTTTTTTCTCGAAAACTACGAATACTCCATATTCGATCTCCGTCCGTCTGATCGCCTAACGGTAGAAGTTTTTTCTTCCGTTATGACAGGCAGAATCTCTACTCCGGGAACTCCACTGGAATTGATCGAACAGTACACACAGTACGCCGGTAGAATGAGACCTCTTCCAGACTGGGTTCACCGCGGAGCCATCGTTGGCCTTCAGGGCGGCACAGACGAAGTCAAAAAAGCAATCGCAGAACTGGATGCACAGAGAACGCCCATCGCAGCACTCTGGTTGCAGGACTGGGTGGGCCAGAGAACTACCAACTTTGGCAAGCAGCTCTGGTGGAACTGGGAATTGGACCGGGATCGATATCCAGGATGGGACGGACTGGTTGCAGATCTAAGAAAACGCGATGTCCGCGTGATGACTTACGTAAATCCTTTCATCGCAAATGTTGCGGATAAAAAAGGAAACGTTAGGCGCAATCTATTCAAGGAAGCAGAAGCAAAAGGATTCCTGATCCGCCACGCAGACGGATCGCCTTATCTGATTCTGAATACGGATTTTTCCGCAGCCATGGTGGACTTAACCAATCCGGACGCGCGTAAATGGATCAAAGAAGTAATCAAAGCGGAACTCATCGCAGGTGGTTCGTCCGGATGGATGGCAGATTTTGGCGAGGCACTTCCATTTGATGCGAAGCTCTTTTCCGGGGAACCGGCTTCCTCGTATCACAATCGCTATCCGGAAGAATGGGCCATGATCAACCGCGAGGCCATTCAAGAGGCAGGAAAAACTGACATTGTCTTCTTTTGTCGCTCCGGCTATACTCGCAGCCCATCTCAAGCCACTCTGTTCTGGCTGGGTGACCAACTGGTAAGCTGGGATGAGTATGACGGAATCAAATCCTCCGTAACAGGTTTGCTCAGCGGTGGGATATCTGGTTTCACTCTGAACCATTCGGACATCGGCGGTTACACCACGGTCAATAACCCGATCAAGAACTACCATCGCTCCAAAGAACTATTCATGAGATGGACAGAAATGAATGCGTTTACTACGGTCTTTCGCTCTCACGAAGGCAATCGACCTGCAGAAAATCATCAGTTCAATTCGGATGCAGAAACTTTGCAGCACTTTGCCCGGTTCGCGAAGATTTACGCTGCCTGGTTTGACTACCGCAAGAAATTAATGGAAGAAGCAGCGCAGCATGGATGGCCCGTTATACGACATTTATATCTTGAATTCCCGGATGATCCCGCTGTCAGATCCATACGCTATGAAGAATTCATGGTGGGCTCTGAAATTCTGGTGGCTCCTGTACTGGATCCTTCTGCGAAATCAGTTTCGGTGTATTTGCCGCGTGGAGAGTGGGTTCATCTCTGGACAGGAGATATAAAAGGGTCTGCAGATCACGGAAGTCGCCTGACGGTAGACGCGCCGATCGGAAAGCCCGCGGTGTTCTATAAAAAAGGCTCAGCCGTAGGAGAAGCGTTCAGAAAAGACCTGGCCACAAGGGAGCTGCTTTAGTGGAAAAGTTAACACCCATACAGACAATTCAACTGGTCCTGGGCGGCCTATTGATCGCAGCGGGCGTCTTTCTTGGCTACAAAACGTTTACAAAGGCAAATGCAATCCTCGATCAACCCGCTCAACTCTCTGGCTGGCTGGAGCTTCGCGCTTCCATCCATCCACCTGCAAAACAAGAAGAGAAATCTTCCCTGCTCGACTTCAAGCCTCAGATGTCCCTGATCAGAGACGAGCAAGTCTACGTGCTCGGGGGATATCTGACGCTGTTTGTAGCGGCCTTCTTTCTCCTGGTTGCGGCCAGGATAGCGGCCGCATTCTTAACTGCAGGCTCGAAAATTCTTTCAGGAGTTTTTGAGAAACGACGCGAAAGCGAAAATCAAAACCAGAACTGAACTACGAGGGCCGGCCTTCGCGGGCCACCGTAGGAACAAATTCTCCTGGTCGTTCTACCCTGGGAAGTCCCAGAACCTCTCTGGCCCGGTTCAACGCATCATCGATATTTCCGAAAATATTATCTTCGCCGAATAACGTCAACATTCCCGCCTTTTCCATGGCGAATAACGGCTGAGTATGGACACCAGACAAAACCATCTGCGTTCCTCTGCTTTGCGCCTGCCTATGCACCTGCTTGAGTACATGCATTCCCGTAGAGTCAATGGCCGGCACGTTCCTCATGCGAATGATGATCACCCGCGGATAGCGATCCATCACTTGTAGCGCTTCTTCAAACTTATAAGCGGCTCCAAAAAAGAAAGGGCCATTGATTTCAAAAACACGTACGTCGTCCGGTACCTGCCTTTTGTGAATCGAAAGAGGATCATCGAGATCATCTGAGTCTTCAAATTCCTTTTCAAACTGTGCAATGTTTGTTACATGCGCCATGCGATTCATGAACAGAAACGCCGCGAGAACCAGACCCACTTCAATGGCCACAGTCAGATCCACGATCACGGTCAATCCAAATGTAATGAGAAGAACAATGACATCGCTCTTTGGAGTTTTCAACAGTGCTACAAAGGTTCTCCATTCGCTCATGTTGTAAGCGACTACAATCAGGATCGCTCCGAGGCACGCCATTGGTATCAATCGCGCAAGAGGTGCGAGAAGAAGCATGATCAGAAGAAGTGTAATGGCGTGAATGATTCCAGCAACGGGAGTGCGCGCTCCATTCTTGATGTTCGTCGCGGTGCGCGCGATGGCTCCTGTTGCCGGGATTCCGCCAAACAGAGGCGAAAGAACATTGGCCACTCCGTTTGCTACCAGTTCCATGTTGGATCTGTGTTTGCTTCCGATCATTCCATCCGCAACGACTGCAGACAGCAAAGCTTCAATCCCTCCCAGCATCGCAATGGTGAATGCAGGCTGAATCAAGTTGCGCACGTTCTGAAAAGAAATCTCTGGCAGAGAGGGAGCGGGCAACGTGGATGGGATAGATCCGAATCTGCTTCCAATCGTTTCCACCGGAAGGTTTAGAAAATATACAATTGCTGTAGACCCAACGAGTGCGACCAGAGATGCCGGAATGCGCTTTGTCAAAAGCGGCCAAAGAATCAGAACAAGAAGACATCCACCTGAAATGGCGGCGGCGTGAACATTGATGGAACTGATGTGACGCACGTACTCGACCCATTTTTCGATAAAATCCGCAGGCACTTTTTCCACAGACAAGCCCAGCACGTCGCGAATCTGTGCGGAAAAAATGATCACCGCGATTCCGCTTGTAAACCCTACGATCACTGGATGAGGAATGAACTTGATGGCGGAGCCAAAGCGCGCGAGGCCCATGATGATCAGAATCACCCCGGCCATCAGAGTGGCGGCCGCAAGGCCCGGGTATCCGTAGTGTTCCACGATCGCGTATACGATCACTACAAAGGCACCGGTGGGACCGCCGATCTGTACCCGGCTTCCACCCAGGAAGGAAATGATGAACCCTCCTATGATCGCAGTATAGAGGCCTCTTTCTGGCGACACTCCAGACGCAATGGCGAAAGCGATGGCGAGAGGAAGAGCCACTACTCCGACAATCACGCCTGCCGTTAGATCGCTCAGTAACTGGGCCGGTGTCATCTCGCGAAGGAGTGTAAAGAGCTTTGGCTTGAGCATTCGCCCTGGATTATACCGCCGCAAAAACGGATTTCAAGCAGAAATCCCGCGTCGCACAGGCGGAAGGCAGACTTTTTCCGGCAGAACGGCCGATAATATAGCCATCAGATGTCCGAGATAGTTTCCGTAATCAATTACAAGGGCGGAGTTGGTAAGACGACGCTGACGCTCCAGATTGGAGTGGGGCTGGTCACGCTCTTCCAGAAGCGCATTTTGCTCGTGGATCTAGATCCACAATGCAGCCTGTCTCTCTCCACCGTGGACGAACACTACTGGGCAGATCGCGTGGAGAAACAGGGCTCCGTACGCGAAATGATCCAGTCATTCTACGAATCAGAAAAGCCAGAATGCAACCCGGATTGGATCATCGAAAACGCACTGGACCGCGCCTGGGATAGCATGCCCGGAAAACTGGAGGGGCTGGATCTACTTCCGGGTCACCTCGATTTGCCAGACTATGAAATGAAACTCGTGGCAAAAAAGCCAGGACACATGAACGCGGAAGAATACCAGCTCAAACGCTACATGATTCTCAAAGACGCGCTGGCAAAAGTCAGAAAAAAATATGACATGATCCTGTGCGACTGTCCGCCCAACATCTACATGGTTGCGCGAAATGCAATCATCGCCAGTGACTACTTCCTCGTTCCTACAATTCCGGATTTTATCTCATGCTACGGTGTTCCTTTCATTCTAGAGCACATCAAGGCAATGCAGGAAGAAGTGAGAGAGAGAGGCGGCCATACAGAGGCGAAATTCCTGGGAATTGTGAGAAATCGGGTGCGGCAGGCAGGCTCTCATCTGGTAAAAGAGCATGAAGAGCATTCTGTGAAACTCCGCGAAAGATATGAAGGAGCCCTCTTCGATTCCATGATCATTGATCGCATTGGTGTGGCGGAACTTCTTGGCAGCCGCGAGAATCTCTATACTGCGAAGTCAGAAAGGTCCAACGAAATCAAGAAGGATTTCACGCACCTGGTACGCGAAGTTCTTCGTCGCATGGGAAAAGATTAACAAAACCAGGCCTCTCGACTCAGCGAGCCCCGTCCAAATCCATTTCATAAAAAGAAAGACCAATCCGGTTCCTCTCGGGATCCAGGATGTAAATTGTAAAGTCTGTCGAGTAAACAACAGGCACTCTCTTTTCTGCGAACTTCGCGATGTATGATTCCCTTTCTTCTTTTGCAATGCGAAATGCAAGGAGATAGTAGCCCGGCGGACGCTCGTGAAAGCTTCCAACAGGTGCAGCCGTTCTATCCGCGCGTTCGATCATGAGAATCGCGCCCGCAAGATCTAACCAGACGGATCGTAGGCCAGATGAATCTGATTGCTCACGAATTCGACGCAAGCCCAACACCGTTTCATAAAAAGAAGCAACCAGGGGTACTTCGCGCGCAGTGATCGCGATATGATGAATCTGCATCTATGCGTTCACCGCCGAAATCAGATTTTGAATCATGCGATACGTCATTCCCCAGATTCTGTATCCTTCGTATTCAATACAATTCATCTGAACTGTCTTGTCTTCATACTGATTCATAAAAGTAGTGTGCCGTGTTTGATCCAGTACTAAATCCACGGGAACCCAGACTGTGGCTGCCACCTCATCTGCGGCGTGAATCAATTCCGAATCGCCATCCCAGTAAAAGACAAATGGAAATACGATGAGCTCCATTCTGCTCCCTCGCGCAGATGCCTGGATCTCCTGCACTGGAGCCACATAGTGACGATCTTCCAGAAAAATGCCCACTTCTTCCATGGTTTCGCGCCGGGCCGCAGCCAGTGGCGATTCATCTTCCGGATCCACTCGACCACCTGGAAAGGCCATGTGGCCAGACCATGGATCTCCTGGATGCGCGGTTCTCTGGATGAAAAGCATTCGCAGACCGTCGCGGCTTTCGCGTAAAATCACGGCCACGGCCGCCTGACGGTAGTGAGATGGTAGTCTTAAAGGAACCAGGTCCTGCGAGCGCAGACGCTCGAGGATCTCAGAAGCTGTCATCAGGAGTCCGCGCGACGAGCATACTTGCGCAAGTCATCGGATTCATCCGAAACGGAATCCTCGTCTTCTACTTCTGGTTCTCCTGGGAGTACGCGAAACCTTGCTTCGTCTACAACACGAGCGTGTTGTGCGATTTTCAGAATGTAATCCCCTGGGCGAAGAGGCTCATAACGTTGTTGAATGATTCCAATAGAACCCTGCTTCATTACGTCCACGTGACGCATATCCACTTCCACAGGTTCGGGCGTAAGATTATTTTCGTACAGAGAAACAAGGAAATCGCCCTGCGAATAAGGGCCTTCCTCCATCCGGTAAATCCACCAGATGGTCTCGTGATCGTAGAAATACAAATTCTCACGCCCCAGGCGAAACTCAGTTTCTGTAAGAAGAGTTTTCTCAAGAGCATCCGAGTCTCGTCTGTCTACAGGAGAAAAGCCAAACTCACCGCGAATCGGTGGGCGACATTGCGAAAAACCAGCAACTAAAGGCAGAACAAAAGCCACGCTGGACAAAAAGCGAAAAAGCCTGTGTGAACCAGAAGAACGCATAGCTTAGCCTCCTACCTACAGTTGCGTTTCCTGGCTCAATTCCAGGACCACCTGGGATTGCCATCTCTGCAAAGCGAATAGTTTAGAAATTGCATATATTTGCATTTCTTTAGTAGGATATTCAGTCTTGATATTGTTAAGAATAGCAGCCATGCAGTCTGGTTGTTTCAGGCCGCGTGCCATCATCTTGCGAATGGCAGTATCACTTCCGCCGTATCTTTTGCGGTAAGATCGCACCATAAATTCAGCTGCAGTGCTATTGGACTCTGAATAAGTGAACAATGAATCCTGAATTCTTCGCAGCACCTGACTGCCGCCGTCTCCAAACGTATCCGCAAAGAGATTTGAGATTCTCTCACGATACGCATCCGATGCTCTCTGGTCGAGCGGAGGTGGCTCATCTTTTGGATCTGGTTTGCGAGGTTTGTTGTCTGTAGCTGCGATCTTCTTATCGTCTCGCTTTTCGTCTTTCTTGTCTGCTGGCTTTGTCTTGTCTTCCGTGCGAACAGCGACCTGATCTTTCTTTGCGTCCGGCTTTGCAGGCTGCGTATGCGCAGGCTCATTGCGCGGAGCAGTTACCACCGGTTTTGAAGGTTGAGCTGGCTGAACGACCTGCGGCTGCGAGGGTTGAACGGGTCTTGTTGGAACGACTGTGGGTTGAGTGACCACAGGTTGCACCGGTGTTACGGCCGGCTTCACTGGTTCGGGAGATATCATATCGCGCTTTGCCGCGCGATCTTCGAGAGAATTCACTGCAAGGTCACCCTGCACGTTGGCCATAGGGAAGGCAGCTTCCCTTTCCAATTCCAGTGGGTCCTGGCCTCTCATCTTCGCAAGTCCAGTCAATGCAGTGGTTTTCATTTCTCCGGGCGGATTATTTTTCCACATTCCCTCGAGAACGCTTTCCGCCTCTTTTCTGCGATCTGGATCTTTCATTTCTGGCAACGCCTGAATGGCGCGCATTTGCACTGGGCTTTCTTTTTGTGCGATAGACAAAATGGCCGCGTCCGCTTTTGGGTCTCCCATTTGAGCCAGAGTCTTCAGACAGAGATCCGCATTCTTTCCACTGTCAATGGAGGAAAGCAACACCGGTATAGATGGCGTATAACGTTTCGTTCCGAAATAGTTGATGGTCTGTTCATTCAAGGAAGCTGGATTTTTTTGTACGTGAGCCAGCACGAGTTCAGATGCACCCGGAGGATCTTTCGCAACCACCCAGGAGAGGATGGTTGGATCATTCATCAGATCCGGCTTTGCCTTGATTTCTTTCAGCACGAAGTCGCGCGCCTGCTGAGAATCGGAACCCAGAAGTCTGCGCAGTATCTTCTCGCGATACTCCGGCGCCTGGAACTGCGGCCGGGTGGAAGCTTCCAGTACGGCGCGCTCACCTTCCGGATCTGGAATAGCGATGAGAGTATCGAGCGCCTCTCCTACCATGGCTGGAGGTATGTCGTTTAGATTCGCCAGAATATCATTGGCGATCTTGCTCGCCTGGGGCCCCCCCCGACTAACATCTCTGCGAGCAGATTGAAAATCGTTTCTGGTCTGATAGGGAGCGCATGCTCCGAGTAGTAAGGCCAAAATGGCCAGGGCGCGCATTCTCATAGCTGTTCCTATTATCGGTCTAACTTGATTAGACGAATTCAGGAAAAAAAAGGTCAGTCTCTGAGGACGCGGCCGCGGTGGGTGATGTCTTTTTCTACGGTGGGCTTCTTTTCTCTGGAAAGGAGTGGTTTGCGCTCTCCCGGCGATTTCTGCTGATTGCCTTCCCCGGAAGCCCGCGAATTCACGCGGGCCATTGCCTGGGTGCTCATCTGGTATAGAATCGTAATGACTAGAGCCAGAAAAATTAGCTTCATTCACACCTGGAGGGCGCTTTTGCGCCCTATTTGAAGTTCTTCTGAGACAAAACGATATCCACCTTTGTCACGTCACCATCTTTCACCTTGATGTACTGGTTGTCCAGCTTCAGGTTTTCCTCAAAGGAAGCCTTGATTTCATAGTAGTTGCCCGGAGGCAGATTCATGAACCAGAAGCTACCGTCCGTGAGCGACTTCATCTTGTGCACCTGGTTGGTGCCCACGACTGTAGGCATCCAGATAGTCTGGCCAGGAAGAGGCTGTTCGAAATTCTTCAGGAAGACCCGGCCCTGGATAGAGCCAGTTCCGCGCAGAGAAGCTACCACGAACTTCTTCACTACATTCTTACCTTCTACGCCAATGGTCTCTTTGATCACAGGATAATCTTCGGAGATGATCTCTACTTCATGAACTCCGCCTGGCACACCGTTGACTTCAATGAGTGCCACTGTGTTTGGAACAACGGTAGGAGTTCCCTGGCGACCCACTGTATAAGTTCCAAGAGGAATGTCTTCTCCTGTGGCCGCCTTGAGACCGGCCTGGTCCACCCAGGTTACAGTTGCGGGAAGTTCTTTTCCAGAGAAGCGAACTTTCACAGTGCGATCTGAATCCACACCGCGCATCCTTCTCATCATCATGGCTGGATCCGGCGTTTGCGTTCCTGAAAGCTGGCTGCGGAGAATGGTTGTGGCGATGATTACTTTGCCAGTGTCGTTTGTATTCGGATTTTCCGGTGGTGGTTCCACGTTAGGCGGCGTTGGAGTCACAGGAGTCACAGGAGTCACAACTGGTGGTTGCGGTGGCTGGGGCGGTTGTGGCTTGTTTGGATCCGGCTGCGGTGGGTTCACAACAGGAGTCACAACGGGTGGCTGCGGTGTGGGAACTTCTCTACCCGCGAGGAAAATTCCCTTTGCATTTCCGGAAATCTGCGGATTCTGATCGTGATTGAATTGCTTCTTTGCCATGTCTGCGACTCGGCGCGAAGACCATTCAAATGCTTCAAGTGCGGTTACGGTGCCGTCTTTGTTCAAGTCTCCGTTCCGCGGATCGAGACCCTGGGCGAACCAGTACGTGAATACTCCATGATTGATGCTTCCGCGAACTTCAATAGACGTTTCGTTTGAATCACTGGAAGCGATGATCGCTTTGTTCTGAAAATAGAAGTTTTCGTCTCCGTTTTGAATCACGGTTCCGTCCGATCCTGGAGAAGTAGGAATATCCCCGACTCCGCGACGACCTTTCTTCGCAATGCCGCCTGAGTAGCAGCAGTCCATGATCAGAGTTACGTGCTGTGTCTTAATGCCTTTGATCCAATCGCTCAGCTCCTTATCAGAAACGTGCGGGCGATCATACATTACAATGTAGTTGCGAAGCCCGTTGGGCGCACTGGCGTCACGCTGGTATGTGCCATGACCGGAAAAGTAAATCGCCACAACGTCTTCCTTCCCTGCCTTCTGCGCGATTGCTTCTAGAGTGGATTTGACGCGCGAAGATGTGACCATTGGTCCAAGTAGAACCGTTGCGTCATCATAGGAGCCGTTCGATTTCAGAGTCTGCTCCATGAGCTTCGCATCCGACTCGCATAGTTCGAGTTCCGGAATACCGGCAGAGTTGCCGGTGTAATTTGAGCCCATCACAATGGCGAATCGCTTCGCCTCGACGGCACCCAGGGAAAGTGAAATGAGTAAGAGAGAAAAAACTGTCTTTTTGAAGTTCATGTTACCCCTGCATAAATGGACGATGCCAGTGTTTCAGGGTTCTTCCTTTTTTGCGAGAAATTCCTGGATCTGGCCGGAAACGCGGGTTTCGAACTCGTCTCGGCTGATCTGGGCCAGGGCCCGTTCCATGAGCGGAACCATGCCATCCAGAACGTCCTGGCAGGCCGCCAATAATTCGGCCTCCTCCTGGGTTTTAGGAGATGTAGTGATAGGTTTCTGAGAACGGAGGGATTCCGACAGGTCCAGAAATCGATCGACCCGTCCCTCCTCCAGCATCCTTCGCTGCCTGCGAAGGCGGAAGAGGAGGAAGCGAAGATCAGCCAGTAATGGAGAAGCTGGCTCCTTCACGTGCAGGCACCGATACTCGCGGAGGGGACTGTCTGGAAGCCTGGTCCCAGGCGTCGCGCAGCTGCTCGAGGAGTTTGACCACCTCTGTGAGCACTTCGTTGTCCTTCTGCACATTGCCCTCAAGAAGTCTCTTCTTGATATAAGCATAAATATTGAAGAGATTCTGAGCGATTTCCCCGCCCTCTTCCATATTCAAAGAAAGCATCAGTTCGGTTACAATGTCCTGCGCTCGAATGATGTTGTTGTTCACCACATCGTACTTTCGCGGAGTCATGTTAGACATCGCTACGTTGATGAATCGGATTGCTCCTTCATAGAGCATGACGATGAGTTTCCCCTGCCCTGCAGTCTGGATCTCAGTGTCTTTGTACGCTTCGTGGGTCTTTTTTGCAGCCATCATAACCTGAAACAAGTATCGGTTGAATCGAAAAAACCTTGAAACCGGGAAACGTTATTCCACGTAGAATTTGATCCCCTCCGGGTAGCCCGAAGGCACTAGAATGCAGGCGGATGTTGCAGATCAGCACATCAGGGCATATCCACGCATACGACGGCAATGTCATCGCTTTGCGGACTGGACCCACGAAACTCTAGCAAATCATCAAAAAGCGCGGCCAGAAAAGCTTCGGAATCCAGAGAACTGTGTTTGATGAGCATAGATTCCAGCCTTTCTCCATACATGGATCGATCCTCAGAAAAAGTCTCCGTCAAACCGTCGGTGTAGAAAAAGAATCGATCCGATTTCTTAGCCTCAATTGTGTACGATTTCCATTTCAAAGATCGATCCAGACCCAGAAGCAGACTATCGTCTCCGAGAGTTGTGAGGCGCCCGTCAGAAAGATGAAACCCGGGCGGATGGCCAGCATTCGCATGGATCACACGCCGCGCAGAAACATCAAACTGAACGCATACAGCAGTGACGAAATGTTGCCCGCCTGTTAGAAATTCGCACAAATCTGAATTGATAGCGGCCAAAATCTCAGACGGGTCAAGCAAATGTTTATGCGCATGAAAAGAAGCTTTTGTCATTGTAGTGATCAAGGATGCGGCCACGCCATGGCCCGTCACATCCGCAACGAGGAGCACAGTCTTGTCTCCCGCTGTAGCTACATCATAAAAATCTCCACCTAGATTCTGCATGGCCAGATAACGTCCGCGCAAGGTTAAGCCGCTTGAAAGCGTCCCAAGCGTGGGCAATAATCCTTGCTGCAAACGCTCTGCCAGCTCGAGTTCGACCTGAAAGCGGTCCGCGGCTGTTTTCAATTTTTGATGAGCCTTCTCCAGGTCTCGTTTGTTCCGCCTAACTTCCGTCAGGTGAACGGAAAGCGCCACCCTGCTCTTCTTCAATTGATTGGAAGCGCGTGTCATATAGAAAGTCATGATCACAACCCAGGCCATGGACAAGATGATTCGAATCTCAAAGGCACCCAGCACGAATCCGGGAATCGTGGCCGCAAACATAATCAGCACCCACACAATCCAGTATCGTCTGCGAATGTAACCAAATCCTGGCATACCTACAGCGGTTCCCCAGATCCAGAAAACAATGGAGTAAGGAGGCAGAACAAAAGACAAATAGCCGTAATAAATCGCGACAGGAAAACTCGTGATCAGAACCAGATCAAACCAGGACTCAAGGGAGCGCGCTCCTCGCACGAGCCTTCTGGACAACCACAGAGCAATGAAGATGTAATACGAAACGAACGCAATGAAAGGAATCCACTCAATGCGCGGCCCATACACAGGATCCACAAAGCGAATCAATAGAATGGTGGATGAGTTTACGGCGAGCCCGTAAAAATAGACGGATGACGCTGGGTTAAACAGCGATCGCATGCGACTGAACATGCGAAACTCCGCCATGGCAAAGGATCGCACGTCCCAATCAGGTTGTCAACCCACTTTTTTCGAGCTTCTTGAGCTCTCGCGATCTGCGAATCATGATTTCTCGCATGCTGAAGTTGAAAATCGGGGCTGACTCTACAATTTTGCGAATCTCTCCGCGCGCGATTTCCAGAACAACACTGTCTCTGAGTGCAGTCACTGTAGCATTTCGCACCGAATCCCCCAGGGACCCATATTCCCCGAACATTTCACCTGCGCGAAGAATCTTAACTTCTGTACCGTTTCGCCTAACACTGAACTCACCCGACAAAATGATAAAGAATTCCCCTTCATTTGTGCCCTGCTCGACAATTTTGTCTCCGGCAGCCACGCGGGTACGCACCGAGTTTCGCGCGATGCGGTCATTCACATTGTCTGCGAACACTTCGAAAGGCCAGA
This sequence comes from Leptospirales bacterium, assembly GCA_019694685.1. Lineage (GTDB taxonomy): Bacteria > Spirochaetota > Leptospiria > Leptospirales > Leptonemataceae > JAEUSB01. The sequence goes on along the minus strand of JAIBBM010000002.1, from coordinate 414 downwards.
ATCGTTCAATTTCCGAACGCACCTTCCAGAGATTGCGCATTTCATCAATTCGATCTTCGTCTATGAGGAATTCATGAAACAGCTTTTCGTCGAGAGCGCATAACGTTACCGGAGTTGCGGCTACAATAGAAGCAGATCTGACTTTGTTCTCATCTAGAACGGCCATCTCTCCCACAAAATCGCCGGCCTCTTTTCGAGTCCGCTCTGAAAGGGTGAACCCATCATGAACCATCACGCTGCAGGATCCGGAGAGAATGACGTAAATCAGCCCTTTGGACGCTTCATTCTGTTTGAAGATCACGTCTCCCGCATTGAACGTCACAATGCGAAAATTGTTCATGAGAGCTGTGCTCCACTCATGCGAAATATTCCGGAATGCGTCTCCGAGAATATGTAGAGTATGGATCATATAGG